>NZ_JAVTSU010000008.1:0-290809 GCF_032678605.1 Pedobacter miscanthi | reverse complement strand
GGTTTTCTTCGTTTATAACCGTTCTAGTTTCTCAGAACCATTAAAAGCACAGGATACATTGATTAAATTTATTAAGGGCGTACATTGGTTTTCTCCACCAGATGGCACTGATTTGCGTAGAAGTAGTTCCATCATCCGTTTTACATCTTCCATCATGACGGAACTAGCCCTGATGGCAGCGGTCCCGATTTTTCATCGGGTAGCGTACAGCAGGATAGGAGCCAACCTATAAGCACAAAAACTGCGCTCCAAGAAAATATAATACTTTAGCATCTGGGCCTGTTTACATTTTCGATTATCCATTTTCCATCCTCTATTACACGTAAAAAGTACACTAAAAATGATTATCCCTCTTGTTAAAAAATGTAAAATCTTTCATCCTCAAAGCAATAAAACCGTATTATTGTAGTAATACGTAGATAATACTATGATGAACGCTAACCTGAAGAAATTAATCTTTCTTACTATTATTCTGTGCCTAAACTTTAGCGCTTTTGCCCAGAGTAAAAACGTACAGCTCCCTGCCAATTGGTTTAATTTAGATTTACTCGAGAATGGATATTTTGGAATCAGTACAGAGAAAGCTTACCGCGAACTTCTGAAAGATAAAAAACCTAAACAGAATATTATTGTAGCCGTAATCGATGGAGGGGTGGATATCAATCATCAGGATCTGCAAAGTGTTTTATGGACCAATAAAAAGGAAATTCCCGGAAATGGGATTGATGATGATGGTAATGGTTATATCGATGATATCCATGGATGGAATTTTATAGGTTCTAAAAAGGGAAACCTCGAATTTGATAACCTGGAACTGGTTAGGTTATTAAGAATTTATACCCCAAAATATCAATCGACAACCAATCTAACCCCATTAGATAGTACACAAAAAGAAGAATTCAGGCTTTATAAAAAAATGGTTGGGGATTTCGGTAAGAAATACGAAGATGCAAGTAACACATTTTCTGTTCTAATTGCCATTAACAAAGTTTTAGATTCTGTAGCGAAAATAAATAAAAAGCAAATACCTGCTTTAGAAGATATCGACCGTTATAAAGCCGACGATGAAACAGAAGAACAAGTAAAAACGATTATCAGGAAAGGTTCGAAAGAAGATGGTGGTTTTGATAAATTTTATAAAAATATAAAAGAGGGGTACAAGCAATATGATGCCATGTTGAAGTACAACTTAAATCCTAAATACGATATGCGTGGGGAGTTAGTCGGCGACGATTATAACAACGCTTACGAAAAGAATTACGGGAATAATGATGTGAAGGGACCAGATCCTTTCCATGGTACGCACGTATCGGGTATCATAGGAGCAAACCGTACAAATGCTTTAGGTGTTTTAGGCGTGGCCAACAACGTAAGTATTATGGCCATTCGTGTGGTTCCTACCGGTGATGAACGTGATAAGGATGTAGCCAATGGCATTCGCTATGCAGTTGATAATGGTGCTAAAGTGATCAATATGAGCTTTGGAAAGAGCTACAAATGGAATAAAAAAGCTGTTGATTCTGCAGTTAAATATGCAGAACTTAAAGGTGTATTATTGGTCCATGCAGCAGGGAATGACAACCAGAACAATGATTTAGAGGAAAATTATCCCAATAAATATTACGATAGTAAGGAAGCTGAGGCTTATAAAGAAGCCAATAAAAAACCCGCCAAACCTGATTTTACACCACCTCGCCCCATTGGACAGAATAATGGAATGGGGATGCGCCCTCCTTTTGAGCGCTCTACTTTAGTTAAATCTTTAGTGATAGATTCTGCTAAATTTAATCTTCCACATGCCACCAACTGGATCGAAGTTGGCGCAAGTGCTTATAAAGATGATGATAACCTGAAAGCAGATTTTTCTAATTACGGTAAGTATAGTGTAGATGTTTTTGCACCTGGATTTTTAATCAAATCTACCGTTCCCGATAATAAATATGAAGAAGCTGATGGTACAAGTATGGCTTCGCCGGTTGTTGCAGGTTTAGCCGCTTTAGTTTTAAGCTATTATCCTGAATTAACGCCCGCTCAGGTGAGAGAAGTTATCATGAAATCAGTTTCAAAAGTTGTACATAAAATTAAGTATAAAGATGATAAGGGCGGGAATGTCCGTGTGCCTTTTAGCGAAATATGTGTGAGTGGCGGCATTGTTAATACCTACAATGCACTTAAACTGGCAGAAACATATAAATAAGAGCTTTTTAGAAGCACATGGTTACTACAGCTATTTAAGTTTGTTCCCTTGCTTCGCTGTATCCCTTTGCTGCGCTTTCGGGGATGTCGCTTCGCCCGGGGCTAAGCACTCCGGTAAGTGCCCTGAATGAGAAGAGTAAAATATATTTATAAAAAACCACTAAGCTAGGTTTTTTATAAACTGCTGAAAGGTACCGAAGGGATAGTTTTTAGCTTTCATCCACCACACAAGTGCTTCCATACGTTCGATCATTTTGATTCCGGTATTTTTTCTAATATAACCAGGGAAACCAAAACGCTCAAAATCGTTCAGGTCAGTAAATTCCCATGGGTGGAAATAAATATTCAGGTATTTATCTTTTTTATATGTCCAGCTGGCCAGTGTTTTATAAATACTTAACGGTAAATTATGGAACGATAGCCAAAATAATGGAAACCTTACGAGTGGACTTACCGATGCGGGAATCTGCAAAACATTGTCTTTAATAAAATGCGTTCTGGAGATGTTAAAATTATTATACCTACCGGGTAAATAGGTTGGGTTAATCGAGGTATTATAAGTATATCCAGCTTTTTCTATTTCTTTTTCATCCACAGGCATCATCCTCGCCATGCGGTAACCGGTAATTTCTTTGCCCGATAGCTCTTCGAGTTTGAGCTTCGATTGGCGTAAATGCTCGGGTTTAAAATCAGAATGATAATAACCATGTGAGGCCAGTTCGTGACCGGTTTCTGTAATGCGTTTAATCAGATCAGGGATATTTTCGGCAAAAGTTACAGTACAAAAAAACGTAGCTTTTACCTGGTATTTATCCAGAAGATCTAAAATAGCAATGGTACCAGCCCTCGATATGGCAATCTGATCTTCAAAAGAAATAATTTTTCCATATTCAAAAGGCATATCAAATTCTTCGATATCAAAACTTAACAGTACCATTTTTATTGAGGTTGAATATTGGTTGAACGGATGATGTAATTAGGACGGTTTTTAGACTGCATGAACATTTTACCCACATAAATACCTATAATGCCTAAAATAATAAGCTGTAGGCCTCCAAAAAAGACAATAGTCATAATTACCGATGCCCAGCCAGAAACCTCTACGTGGTTTACAAATGCATAAATAATGTAAGGTATATAAAGTACCGATGCAAATGAGAGGATGAAACCAAGATAAACAGCAGAATACAGTGGTTTTATACTAAAAGAGGTAACACCATGCAAGGCAAGCCTCAGCATTTTTTTAAAGGTGTATTTGCTTTGTCCCGAAAAACGTGCAGCAGGATTGTACCGGATGGCAAACTGTTTAAAACCAAGCCATTTCACCAAACCACGCAAAAAAGGTTCGTTTTCGTGGAAATTCCTGAAAACACTCACTACTTTCTGGTCAAGCAAACGAAAATCGGCTGCTCCTGGCTCTAAATCGATATCAGATAACCAGTTTAGGGTTTTATAAAATAAGTTTGATGAGCTTCTTTTACCCTTTGACAGGTTTTTATCTTCTTCCCGTATGGTATAAACCACTTCAAATCCTTCCTGCCATTTCTGTAGCATTTCGGGGATCAATTCTGGCGGGTGTTGCATATCGCAATCCATGGAAATTACGCAGTCTCCAAAAGCATGGTCCATACCTGCTTTTACAGCCAGTTGATGCCCAAAATTTTTAGAAAACTCGAGAAAGAAAATGTTATCAGCTTTTGCCGCATAATCTTTTATTTTTTCAAGGGTATGATCGGCACTTCCATCATCAACCAGGATAATTTCGTAACGGTAATCGATCGTAGAAAAAACATGCTTAATGCTTTCGGCAATTACGAAAACATTATCGGCTTCATTGTAGGCAGGTATTACTATAGAAACTAGTTTATTCATTAATCGGCAATCAAATAAGATTCAAAATCTTCTTTCATCATTTGATAAATTATGGTTAGCCAAATGATTACGCAAGGTAGGGCTTTAAGCGAATATAGACGAATAAATTCTTTAACAGCCCTTGGGAAAATGTCGGTTGGTGATAAGCTGGTGAGTATAAAAGCGAAAATAAATAAAGCAATTATCCACCCTTTTTTAGGGTTTTGCTGCACTATAAACCAGATGGCCACCCCTGCAAAAGCAATGATGTAGGTTGGCGATTCTGATCCACTGCTAAATATTACCGTAAAAATAAGTGTAGAGGCCAGCAGCATAAGCCTAAACCCTAGATGTTTGTATTGGTTGATGCGGGTATAAGGCAAACCGAACAATATTAAACCACCCAATAAAAATGGCATGTTCGGAATGTTAATATTGCCTGTAGCCCTTCGTACAATTCCCATTAAAGAAATATCCTGAAAAGATGTTAATGAGGCATTCAGGTCATTTTTATGTGCCAAAGAGTGGTACCAATCACTGTAAGACTGGATCACAAATGCCGGAGAGGAAATCACCATAGGCAACGCAAATAACAGTGCGAATGCGATAAAGCAGCCAAGAATGAATTTTACTTTGTTTTTGGTAAAAAAGAAAAAGGCCAGCCCAACAATTCCGTAAAGTTTTACTAAGGTACCAAAAGCGATAAAAAAAGCCGACTGTACCTCTTTTTTCTTAATCAGGTAAGAAAAACTGAGTAATATGATTCCCGTTAACGCAATATTAAACTGGAAACTGAAAAGTGCAGTTAGCGCCTCATGCGCACAAATCCAGGCAATAATGGTTCTTTTATTAAGCGATATGGGCAGGCTGTAAATACCCCAAAGCAGTACGCACACATTGGCAATGTTCCAGAGAATACTGCCCAATCCATCGGGCAATAAGGCAAAAGGTGCAATAAAAACTGAAAATACAGGTCCGTAATGATTGCTGTCTAAATATTCTGGATAATTGTTATACAAATTTTGCAGATCCGTAGTATGCCAATATACATATTTAAAAATAAGGTAATTGTTGTAGGTATGATGGTGATATTGCTTAAAACCCGATACTATGGCCAGTATAAGGTAAATGGCAATGACACATTCCTTTTTTAAAAGAAACGAGAATACTTTGTTCGGATAAGCGTTTTTAAAATTGTTCATTATGATTAGTGCCGCTAATATAACCATTTTTACAGCTTGCTTAATCATCTATTCTTTTGAAGATTTCTTTTTTCAAAAGGATAGCAGGTGTACTTTAAGGTAGATCCGGGTTAAAACTTTTCACCTGTTTTTAAATCAGAAAGGTTAAAATTTTTGAACGAGCCGATTCCTGCGAAAACAATTTTAAAGCCCATCAATTTTCCAATCGGTGTATGGTATTTGGTTTTAAATATTTCCTTATTGTCGATAAAAACAATCACATGCTGATTTTCGATTCGTAATTTGACCCTACCTCCGCCTGTAAGATCATCACCAAACTTTCTCAAATCATCTTTTGCTCCACTTTTAGCTATTTCCGAAAATTTATAAGAAACCCAGGCCGTGCATTCAGGTTTAATAATACTTAGATAATGGCTGTCGTTTTCTCCGAATACAACGATATCAACCTGAGAGCAACGTACACCCGGGCGTTCTGCCGAGGTAGTAATGTCAGCATAAAATTCAAAATTATCGGCACTGATGTGTGTCGGTTTTACGTTGGCAAAAGAGACAAAGAATGTTTTACTGGTATCAATTCCTGCATCCAATAGCGCGCTCGTTGTTACATGCGAATCTAACGTATTCGTATGCTTTCTTAATATTGGATATACCCTCGTAGTATCGTGTTGCATTGTTGCAATAATATCCCAGCCTTTACTCTTCAGGTATACGTAAGCGGTATCTATAATGGTATTTTTATAATAAAGTATAGGAAAATATCTTCCAGGTGTTTCATAATAATGGTTAACAATGGTATCGCTAAAGTTAGATCGCTTTGGTTTGTTATCCGCAAAGTCTACCGTAAAATTAGCCCGGTCATCTGTAAGCTTTCCATTAACTTTAAGTTTAAAAATTGCTGAGTGTGGACTTTTCCCTTCAGGATTTAAACAGGTTAATTTAACATTGATAACCTCGTCTTTATGATTAATAAAAAAGCAGATCCCGATAACAGTCATTATAATTACCGATAACGCAAAATAGATATAGTTCTTTTTCTTATTGCTAGTTTCTTTTGGTTTCGAATCTACCTTAACTGGCGTGGCAGTTAAATCTGCTTTTTCGGTAAGGGGATGTAAAAGTTCAAATTCGTACCAATCCCTAAAACCAATAAATTGTGCAAGCGCATCCCTCGTTGCTTTTTGAGGATAATAACGGGTAGGTTTTTTAAGCTTACCGAAAACCCGTTTGAGTGTATTTTCACTTAAATGAACCTTCGTTTTCCGATATAATAATCCACTAAGTTTAATGTAATCGCTGTTTTTCCATTCCGAAATGCTTTTTTCACCAACCTGATCTGCTACTTTTTTACAACAGATATCCAGCTGTTTAAAAAACACAGAGTTTTCGGCCTGTACAAATTCACTATTCATTCGGTTTAAGTGGGTGATTATTAGTTTGTTGTCTTGTCAATAATATTGGTAAACATTTGTATAAATGGTTATCGTTTGGGGATCTGGATCATTGTCTAAGTTTAGGTTAGCAAATAAGTGAAGAAATATCACCGCTTGCAAAACAAACTAATTTCTATAAAACTAGCCAAATTTAATGAAAAAAAAACTACTCTTAATGGTGTTCTTTTTGTGTACTTACTATGCACTTAAGGCACAAACCAAACCGATTACCGGAAAAGTAATTGATGCAGGTACAAAAGAAAGTCTGATCGGGGTAACCCTAAGCATTCCCGGTACGAAAACAGGTACTACAACCGATGCTAACGGCCAGTTCAGTTTAAATGTTCCGGCTGGTACCAATAAACTGTTGGTTAGCTATATCGGCTATCAGGAACAAACTGTTTCGATTAGCGGAACAAACCTTGTGATTAGCTTAGCCGCCGACACCAAAACCCTGAATGATGTGGTGGTTGTAGGTTATGGTACACAGAAAAAGAAAGATTTAACCGGGGCAATAGCTACAGTTAGCGGGCAAGACATTACAAACCGTCAAACCTTGCAGGTATCAGAAGCTTTGCAGGGTGCAGTTCCTGGTGTAAGTGTTACCCGTAGCAGTTCGGCACCGGGGGCAGGCGCTACGGTACAAATTAGAGGGGTAACTACCCTTAATACCAATGGGCCTTTAGTGGTTGTTGATGGAATACCTGTGAGCAGTATGGATTTGGTTAACCCAAATGACATTGAATCATTAAGTGTATTAAAAGATGCCGCTTCGGCCGCAATTTATGGCTCCAGGGGTGCGGCAGGGGTAATTTTAATCACAACCAAACGTGGCGCTAACGGGGCGTCCAATATAGATTACAATTTTGAGTATGCCTTGCAAAAGCCAACGGCCCTGCCTGAATATGTAAATTCGCCCAAATATATGCGCTACTTTAACGAGCAGGCCGTTAATGATGGTGCTGCAACAGGCCCATATGCGCAGGATGCGATTGACAATTTCGAAAAGAACAAATTGGCTACTCCGGATAAATTTCCCTTTGCGGATACGGATTGGCAGGACTTAATTATGACCAATAAGTATGCACCAAGAAAACAACATGATTTGGTGTTTACTTCGGGAACCGAAAAGTTAAAAACAAAAGTTTCGTTGGGCTATCAGGATGTAGGGGCATTTTACGACAATTACAATTACGAACGTTATCAGTTCAGGGTAAATAACGACATTAAAATCAGTAATAAATTCACTGCAACTGCAGATTTGGCCTTTCGCCGATTAAACAACCTTGCTCCGGTGGATAACCCTTTTAGTGGACAAACCCCTATTTACGAAGCCAGGGTAATGCCCCCAATATATGCGGCTTATTACACAAATGGCGCTTATGCCCTTGCCAAAGATGGAAGAAATCCGTTGGCACAATTAAATGAGGGAGGCACCACTACTTCAAAATCTAACCAGCTTCAGGCTAGATTAGCATTAAACTTTAAACCCATTAACGATTTAACATTAACTGCGGTTGTTGCACCAACTTTCGATTTTAACAAGAGCAAAGCATTTTCAAAGAAAATTGCCTTTACGAACCCCGATGGTAGCCCAAGTGCCGCAAGCAATACATCGCTTACCACATTAGATGAGACCCGGGATGAAATTTATCAAATCACCGGGCAGTTTTTGGCTAATTATACCAAAACCTTTAACAGCAAACATCATTTTAGTGCTTTGGCAGGTTATGAAAGCATTTACTCCAATGCCGAATCGCTTAGCGCAGGCAGAGATGGTTTCCCGTTATTAGATTTTCCTTATTTAACGGTCGGTTCAACTGCATTACGCGATAATGCCGGTGGCGCAACCGAAGAAAGTTTACATTCGGTGTTTGGCCGGGTTGCTTACGATTATATGGGCAAGTATCTTTTTCAGGCAAATTTAAGGCTGGATCAATCTTCAAGATTTGCACCAGGTTTTAGAAGTGCAACTTACCCTTCGTTCTCAGCTGGCTGGGTGCTTTCAGAAGAAAATTTTATGAAAGAGGTAAAATGGGTTAATTTCTTAAAATTGAGGGCGTCGTATGGCGAGGTTGGTAACCAGCGGATAATTGATCGAAATAACAATAATGCACAGGTTTATTATCCTTATCAGGCCAATATCGATCTTCGAAATGTTTTATTCTACCAAAATGGTGTATTAGTTCCTTTAAGTTCTGGAAGCCAATCCGTTTATGCTGTAAGCAATATCAGATGGGAATCAACCCGTTCTACAGATGTAGGTTTGGATGCCACATTTTTAAACAACAGGCTAAATGTTACTGCTGATTATTTCAAAAAAAGCACAAAAGATATTTTATTGCAGTTAGACATCCCGTTAAATATGGGTTATAGTAAACCCCAACAAAATGCCGGAATACTTGATGTAAGTGGTTGGGAGTTAGGTTTAAACTGGAAAGATAAAATTAACGATTTTACCTATAGCGCTGGTTTTAACATTTCTGATGCTAAAAGTAAAATAAAAAACATGAGTGGTACACGCCAGGAAAGTGGCAGCACATTAGTTAACATGGAGGGAAGCCAGTTTAACGAATGGTATGGCTATCTGAGTACAGGTATTTACCAGACTGCCCCAGCAGCAGGTACCGCAAAAACCAGTGCAGCAGTAACTGCTGGCGATATTGGCTATAAAGATATAGATGGCAATGGAATCATTAATGCTGATGATAGGGTATTGTTAGGAGGCTCGTTGCCGCGTTACCAATACGGCGGTAATATAAATTTAGGTTATAAAGGCGTTGATTTTGGCATTACCTTTCAGGGAGTAGGTAAAAAATTAAGCCGGTTGAACAATGATATCGTTCGGCCTTTCCAAGAGCAGTTTGGTAATTTTCCAACTTATTTAGAGGGTAATTTTTGGAGCAAAACCAATACACCTGAGCAAAACTTAGCCGCAACCTTACCCCGGTTAACCAATACCAATGCCACTAATAACTATGCCTCATCAGATTTTTGGTTGTTCGATGGCTCTTACTTCAGGTTAAAAAATGTTACGCTTGGTTATACTTTTGATAAATTGAATATTTTTCAAAAAATAGGGCTTAAATCAGTGCGTGTATATGTTTCTGCTAACGATTTCTTAACCAGCAGTAAATATCCTAAATATGCCGATCCTGAATCTGGCAATGCAAACTATCCTATCGTTACTACATTTTTAAGTGGTATAAGCGTTAAATTTTAATCTATACAAAATGAATAAGACCATCATATATGCATTTTTGGCGATAGGCTTTGTTACTGCATCGTCATGCAAAAAACTTGATTTAACTGATCCCTCAAGTCCTTCAACAGGTAGCTTTTATGCTAATCAAAATGAGTTGGAGTTGGCGGTAAACGATTTATACCGTTTAGAGTTTTGGACTGCGCAAACGGCAACTACTATCTCCTCTACTACAGGAAAAGAGGTGCCTGCTGCATCGGTAGTAGAACTTACCGGTGCTTTTGAAGAATTTTTCTCTGATAATTGTTTTTATCGGGGTGGATCAGGCGGTAATCCGGTAATTGCAGGGAGTTTGGCTTCTGATAATGCCAATGTACAAGCCTATTATCTAAACTGTTACAAAGCTATTGCCAGGGCAAATGCCTTTTTGGAAAATAAAGATAAAGCTGCCGCCAACACACCTCCGGCAATAATGACCCGATTAGAAGCAGAAATGCGCTTGATCAGGGCTTACCAATATGCCAAATTAATAACCCACTTTGGCGATGTGCCTTTAAATATCAAAACTTTAACCATAGAAGAGGCTAAAAATGTAAATAAAACCAGCAAAGCTGATATTTATACTTTTTTAAAGGGTGAGTATGAGTTTGCCGCACAAAATTTGCCGCAAACGTATGGTACTGCCGTAAAAAGATTAACCAAAGGTGCAGCATTGGCTTTAGAAGCACGTACTGCTTTATATATGGGCGATTGGGAAACTGCCAGGGTAGCATCATTGGCGGTAATGAATTTAGCAGGAGGTTATACTTTGAATGCTTCTTACGATAACCTTTTCCAATTGGCCGGAGAGCAAAGTGCAGAAATTATATTCAGCATACCCAGAGATCAAACCCAACAGATATTTGGTGTACCCGATGATATTATAACACGTAATGCTGGCGGTTTTGGCGCTACTTTACCCACCCGCGAATTGGTTGATGCATTTGAATGTACAGATGGAAAACCAATTGACGAGTCTCCGTTATACAATCCATCAGATCCTTTCACCAACCGCGATCCACGATTAATTGCTACAATAGTACCTTTTTATAATAATACACCTTCAACTGTGGTGCCGCGTACGAGTTATTGGTTAGGTTATAATTATAACCCACATCCCGATTCGGCACAGGTATGGAGCAATAAGTTAGGCCGAAAAGTAACCAATAACGATACGCGTGCTGTCGCACCTTTTGCAAGTTTTACTGGTTTTGTATTTAAAAAAGGTGTATCGCAGAGTTGGTCTGATACACATAAAGAAGATAATGATGCCATTATTATCCGCTATGCAGAAATACTACTTACCTATGCGGAAGCAAAAATTGAACTGGGGCAGGCTGATGCTACCGTACTTGATGCCATTAACAAAGTTAGGGCCAGGGCTTATGGCGTACCGGTTACCCAAACCGCTGCTTATCCAGCAGTTACTACTTTAGATTTAACCCAGCTAAAAAATGTGGTAAGAAGAGAGCGTAGGGTAGAGTTTGCTTTTGAAGGCCTGCGTTACATGGATTTAATCAGATGGAAATTAGCAGAAAAAGCATTAACACGTCCCGTTATTGGCCTGCCAGATCCGGTAAACCAAAATAGAGCGAAATGGCCTTTCCCTGGCGTAACACCAATAGATGATGACGGTATTGCCGATTACAGTGGTTTTGGTGCAGATGTTAAAGTTTTATTTCAACGCAGCTTTGATAAATCCAAACAATACCTATGGCCCATTCCAGCTGTTGAAGTAAGGGCAAATCCAAAATTAACACAAAACCCAAATTATTAATACATAATAGCCGGAAGCATTTTCTTTCGGCTGTTTAAACTACATTTATGAAACTGAGATTAAAACTTGGTGCTATAATCAGCACCGCCATTTTTACTACACAACTGGCTTATACCCAAACAAAACCTTTACAGGTAAGTGGCATTTACCCGCATCTGGCCACTTTTAATGAAGGCTGGCCAAAAAATGAAAATCAGAATAACGGGTTTGGGCAAGGCTATGAAAACGGTATTGGCGCCATTACCCCCTGGGCTGGTCAACTTTGGCTGGTAACTTATTCACCACACCAGCCTAAAGGAAGTGCTGATAAATTATACAGTATTGATAAAGACCTCAATGTTACCATCCATCCAGAAAGCATTGGTGGTACTCCGGCAAACCGGATGATCCATAAAGAATCCAACCAGTTAATTACCAGTAATTATTTTATCGATGATAAGGGAAAAGTAAGGGTAATTCCGTTTTCAAAAATGGAAGGAAGGATGACGGCAAATGCTCGCCATTTAACAGATCCCGCCAATATGGTTTATTTCTATGATATGGAAGGAAAAGTTTATGAAGTAAATGTACATAGCCTCGCTGTAAACAAACTTTTCGAAAAACCAGTACCCGGATGGCATGGAAAAGGTGCTTATACTTCCCAGGGTTTATTTGTGGTAGCCAATAATGGAGAAGACGAAGTTTTTAAATGGACTAAGGATATGCTAAAGGTAGGTGATGTACCCAAAACGCCTGAAGAAAAAGGTGTTTTAGCAAGCTGGGACGGAAAAGACTGGAAAATAATTGAGCGTAAACAATTTACAGATGTAACAGGTCCGGGAGGCATTTATGGGGCACCGAATGATAAAAGTCCGCTTTGGAGCATTGGATGGGATAAACGCTCGGTCATTTTAAAGCTGTTAGATGGGGGGCAGTGGTATACTTATCGTTTACCAAAGGCCGCACATACTTATGATGGCATTGGAGGTTGGTATACCGAATGGCCACGTATCCGCGAAGTAGGTAATGGTAAAATGTTAATGGATATGCACGGCATGATGTACGATTTTCCTAAGGCCTTTTCCAGAAGTAACAGTGGTGGCATTTCTCCTTTAAATACACATTTACGTTACATCCCTGATTTTTGTAACTGGAATAATCAATTGGTTATCGCCACAGATGAAACTACCGTATTGCAAAATCCATTGGCCGGGCGATCGCAATCTAACCTATGGTTCGGGCAATTTGCCGACCTTAAAACCTGGGGCGCAGCAACAGGCTGGGGAGGGTCGTGGGAAAATGATGAGGTAAAAGCAAACACAGCGTCGGATGCATTTTTAGTAAATGGCTTTGATCGGAAAGTATTACACCTTAAAACTGATCAAGCAGCTTCCATCACCATAGAAATAGATAAAATAGGCAATAACAAATGGCAACCTTATAAAACCATCAAGCTAGTGGCCAATAAATACCAATATTTTATATTCCCTGCCGATTTTAAAGCTACCTGGGTCCGTTTTAAAACAAATGTAAATTGTACCGCAACAGCGTTTATGCATTTTACAGGAAAAACACAAGCTAAGCAAGAAACATTATTTAAGGCTTTAGCGAATATTGATGATAAAGGAACGATTAACGCTAATATCATACGTCCGGCTAATTTTAATAAAAATTTGCAGGTATTAAATACCAACCGTAATCAATATACTGAAATTGACGAAAAGTTAACAGCCGTAGCACCTGCAGTAGACAGTACGGCACAAATGTTACGGTTAGGTACATTAAAGAAAGGTTATACGGTTGATGATGCTTCCATCATTATTAAAGATAAAACCGGAACTTTTCGTTTGCCAAAAGGATCAGGCGAATATGAAAAAATGTCTTACCGCGATAGGCGTGAAATTGAATCAGAAAGATTTATGCTAAACATCTCCGGAACTTTTTATGAAGTAGGCAGAGAAAGCGGTTTTATTGCTTTGCGCCCGGTTACTACCCACAATAAAAAAATAGTAGATTTCTGTACCTGGAGGGGATTATTGGTGTTGAGTGGTACTAAAACAGACGCTAAACCTGATGCACAGTATTTTGGTAATGATACAAATGGTTTATGGTATGGCGGAGTTGATGATCTTTGGAAAATGGGTAAAGCTGTTGGACAGGGTGGGGTTTGGAAAAATACGGCTGTAAAAGCAAATGAACCATCACTTCCCTATATTATGACGGGTTACGATGGTAAAAAGGTTAGCTTAACGGCAGATAAAGATGTAGCCATTACCTTAGAGGTTGATTTCGATTTAACGGGCTTTCATCAATACAAAACATTCGCGATAAAAGCTGGTCAAACTATAGATTATACTTTCCCCGATGGTTTTAGTGCTCACTGGGTAAGAGCGATAAGCAATAAAGACTGCCAATCTACAGTAACATTTACGTATTTCTAAAAAGACTAAGTCAAAAATGTAGTTTATTAGGGTGATTATGAGTTTTTTATCCGTTCATAGTTTTGGATAAGCTTTGGACGGGGTCAAATTATAATTTCTCTGGCTTAGCTACTATCATTGTAACGCAATGAGATATTAGGGATATCTAATGTGCGAAGTTTAGGGATAACTAACGCAATCGATGCAGGGGCGCCTGCCCTTGCATTTGATTTAGCCTACATGATGAACCATAAATATCTAGTTAGTATTTATGAGGTTTAGTTGATTAGTATAAAGCCACTGTGTATAACACTGTGGTTTTCTTGTTTTAGCGCGCTTCATTCCAGTAATTATTTTCTGATCGAACATTGAAAAGGATTTAAGTTATGCCAGATATAAGAGCGCTATTTATTGACCGCCCTAATTCTCCTGAGATCAACTTACTTTCCAACAATTTAATGCTTATTCTGTACAGCCAGTTACCCATTAAATTAAAAAGGTATTATAAAATTGTTAAGTGTATCGATTTAGTAAAACCTTTTACTAACTTTAAGATACTGAACCAAATAGATCATCAATCTTCCTTAAAAACTATGAAAAAATTACAACTGCCACTTTTTGTGGCGCTGGTACTCACCTTTAGTGCCTGTAAAAAAGAAGAACAACTTAAAGAAAATTTCTCAAATCCGAATTTAAAAGATGGCACAAACCCTAACGCTCAACTGTTAAGTTTTTCATTAAACAACTGGATGAGTGTGGTAACCGATCAAACCAGTATTGCTGCCATCTCTATCCCGGGTACACACGATTCAGGTGCTACAATAGAACCTGTTGCAGGTACGGCTAAATGTCAGAATCTGAGTATTGCCGATCAGTTGAATGCGGGAGTTCGTTACCTCGATATCCGTTGCAGGCACATCGATAATGCTTTTGCCATTCACCATGGCGCCATTTACCAAAACCTCAATTTTAATGATGTGCTGAATGCCTGTATCAACTTTTTGAACAGTCACCCAACCGAAGCCATTATCATGAGTGTTAAAGAAGAGCATACATCCTCAAACAATACACGTTCATTTGAGCAGACTTTTGATGCCTATGTACAGCAAAATCCTGGTAAATGGGATTTGGGGAACAACATTCCAAACCTGGGCAGTATTCGTGGAAAAATCAGGTTGTTGAGGCGGTTTTCGGGTTCATCACCAAAAGGTATCGATGCTACTGCATGGGCCGATAATACCACTTTCGATATCAGCAATTCGGCAGCCAATTTAAAGGTTCAGGATTTTTACAATGTTAACGATGTAAATACCAAATGGACAAGAATTGAAACTTTATTAAATGAGGCAAAAAACGATACCTCAAACAAACTTTACCTTAACTATGCAAGCGGTTACAAAGCCGGTGTTTTCAGTATTCCGAGTATTACTACGGTTTCAAACGCTGTTAATCCAAAAATCACTACTTTTTTTACCAATAATACCCACGGTAAATTCGGTATTATCCCGCTTGATTTTGTTGATTCGGGCCGGAGCCAATTAATTGTAAATACAAATTTCTAATCCTAACCTCTTGATTTATTGGTTCAGGTAATGGCGGTACATCCAAAAAGGGTGTACCGTTCTGTTTTTGAGAATAAAAAAATATTAAATGGTAATTTAGTTGTGATAGCTAAAACATTAGCTGATATTTGAATATCAATTATTGCTATGGACATCAAAGATTTAACCAAAGTAGAAAACCAGCTGATGCAGGTACTCTGGAAATTGGAAAGGGCTTTTGTGAAAGAGATTATTCACGAACTTCCTGATCCTAAACCCGCCTACAGCACCGTTTCAACCATTATCAGGATATTGGAAAGCAAAGGGGTAATCGGTTACGAAGCCTTTGGCAAAACCCACCGTTATTACCCTTTAATCAGTCGTGAAGAATATATGCGCCACGAAGCGGATAAATTCCTGGGTAATTATTTTTCTAATTCTGTGCAGGATATGTTTTCTTTTTTCATCCGTGAAAAGAAAATCGACTTAAAAGACGCGGGTGAAATACTTAAAATGATCGATCAGATTAAAGATTAGGTTATGGCAGTATCATTTTATTTATTGTGGGCCAATGCATCGCTCATTATATTTTACCTGTTTTATCTGGTGCTTTTCAAAAAAGAAACATTTTTTGTCTTCAACAGAATCTACCTGCTTTCGGCAATAGTTTTATCGTTATTAATTCCCTTAATTGATTTGTCAAAAGTGATAAAGCTCCAAATGGTCGATATTGTGCTAGGAGATATTTCTACTGTAGCGAGCGGATATATTTCAACTGTTGCCAAACAAAAATTCGACTGGTTTTTGATGACTTATTGGAGTGGAGTAGTGCTTAGTGCTATAAATCTTTTGATCAAACTAATCGGGGTAAAAAAAGAGATCCATTCGCCAGAAAACGGTGCTGCTTTTTCTTTTTGGAGAACAAAAATAATCGATCCCGCTTTAAACGGAATAGAAGTGATTAATGCCCATGAATCTATACATGTGCGGCAGCTACATACCATTGATGTACTTTTAGTGGAACTGGTAGCTGTTTTTTTCTGGTTTAATCCTATTATTTATTTTTATAAAAAGAGTATAAAATTTATTCATGAGTACCTGGCTGATGAATATGCAGCAAGACTTTCAGGAAGCAAGAAGCAATACGCCATGACTCTTTTTTGTCAGAATTTTAAAGCAAATCCTAATCTTGCGAACACTTTTTTTACGCCGTCAGCGCTAAAAGCGAGAATAGCCATGTTGAACCAGAAAAGATCGGCAAAAAATGCTTTATGGAAATATGCATTGTGCCTACCGCTCATTTGCATGTTGATGTTATGCTCTTCATTTAGGGCAACGGATTTTTCTGTTTCCAGTAGTCCTGATCGATTGGCCAGTCTTCCGGGTGGTTTTCGTGCGTTTAGGTCTTACCTCATCAGTTCAACCAGGAAAATCAATGGCAAAAACGGAAAAGTAATTGTCAGTTTCATTGTAGAAACAGACGGAAGCATTACAGGCGAAAATATTGTAGAGGGATTGGATAAAGTAAGCAATGATGAAGCGATCCGCGTGATCCATCAGAGTCCTAAATGGGAACCCGCGATACAAAATGGAAAAAAAGTAAGATCATCTTATCGGATAGGAATCAATTTTTTAAACTGAAAATCAGTTATTTAAAACATTTGTAGATTTATATCTAATTATTTAGTTGAAATATCTAATTTATTAGTTGTTTGACTAATTAATTAGTTTTATGTTTGAATTATATTTTAATTCAAACATAATATGCTATTTTCAAAAACTAAATGTTTCAATTTCCTGATTTTTCTATTGCTTTTAAACCCCATTATCAGTTTCGGGCAATCACTTAATACACAGGTAAAAGGAACAGCTGCTGACGAAAACCGTTTGCCGCTTCCTTTTTCGCAGGTAAGCTTAAAACAGGGTACAGATTCCGTTACGGTACAAACGCTGTTATCTGATGAGAAAGGAAGCTTTCAGCTAACAGCACCTTTGGCAGGGAAGTATTTTGTGGAAGTAAAAATGATGGGCTATCATACCGGAAATTCAAAAGTTTTTGAAGTTTTAAATAAAGAAACGATAGATCTTGGCCTGCTACAGTTAAAGCCCCAAGCTAAACAACTTGGCACCGTTAATATTTCTGGTGTACTTCCTTTTGTAGAGCGCAAGGCCGATAAAATTGTTGTTAACCTGAACGGTCTTGGTGCCGGCGCACCAATTTTGGATGTGATGAACCAATTACCGGGTGTTACTGTTACGCCTGATGACCGCCTGAGTTTAAACGGAAGAAATGTACAAGTTTATATTGATGGAAAAGCAACAACACTTTCTGCAGATGCCCTTGCAGGTTTGTTAAAGGGAATATCATCTGCCTCCATCCAAAAAGTAGAACTTATTGCACAACCATCAGCCAAATATGATGCCGCCGGAAATGGAGGAATCATTAACATTATACGGAAGAAGAATTACAAAGCAGGTTTAAACGGGAATGTGTATGGTGGTGGGGGTAAAGGGCAGTTTGGTAAGGCCAATGGTGGAGTAAACCTGAACTATAAAGGCAAAGCTTATAACCTGTTGCTCAATATGGATTATAACTATAACCGCTATTTTAATAACAGCGATATTACTTCTACTTTTCTCAATCCCAATGGAAGCATTTCCGGCATCTCTGTTTCTAAGCTTACCAGTACAAGAAATAATACCATTTATACCCCAAATTTAGGCTTAGATCTTTATCTCTCCGAAAAAACTACGTTATCTGCTTCCATTAAACCGGGTTACCAACTTTTTGAAAAGGATGCCGAAGCCAATATCCGTTCTACTGGCCCATCAGGGAATTTTACAGCGGGATCTAATTTTCTTAACCTGGTACATACGCCATCTACGAATTTTTCTTCAGGAGTTCGTCTCCAACGGCAAATTGATACTGCAGGAAGAGAATTTAGCGCAGATTTTGATTATTACCGCTATAGTAATATTAATGAGCAGGATAACAGAACGATTGAATTATCCGAAAATGGGAATATGCTTGCCGAGACACCCAGTAAACTTAAACAGGATAGGGGATTTGATGTATATGCTGTAAAAATCGATTATACACATCCCATGGCAAAAGGTAAAGAGATCACCATGGGACTAAAATCTAGCTATGTGGTATCAGACAATTCAAATGAATCACTTATTGGTGTATCCGGTGGGATTGATCAATCAGATACATTTCTTTACCGTGAAAATATTTCGGCCGGCTACATTACCTATGGCCGAAACGCAAAGAAGTTTTCCTATCAAATCGGGCTTCGTGGCGAACATACCTGGGGTAAGGGTAACCAGCAAAATGGGATGGGGGCTATAGGCCGGAATTATTTTAATATTTTTCCATCATTTCATGGCGAATACAAAATTGCGAAAAACCATAGTTTATCATTAGGGCTTAATAAAAGGATCGAGCGACCGGGATACGAAAATTTAAATCCACTGGAACGCATTGTCAGTTCGAATAATCTGCAGCAAGGGAATCCGAATTTATTACCTGTGTACGCTTATAACGCCGATTTTTATTACAGTTACAAAAGTGATTTTTGGTTTGGCCTTACCTATAGTTTAAGCTTTGATGATTTTACTTCTATAAGTGTTCCACTTGGAAATGGAGTTGTATCAGTAAAGCCGGGCAATGCAGATTATTCAGGTTATAAATCGGCTCAGCTTGCATACAATAAGCAGGTATTGCCATACTTATTCACTTCTACCGTTCTTACCTTATCCCGAAGATCGTTTAAAGGTGAATTAAACGGAGAACTGTTACAAAATAATGGGATTACCGCCTTGTCTGCTACATCTTACAACAGCTTTTCATTAACAAAGAATTTTTCTCTATCGGTACTTTTCAACTACAGGGGTAAAAGTATGGAACGTAACATCATTAATAACCCATATACCTATCTTACAGCGGGAACACGTTACAGCTTTCTTGCTAAAAAGGCATACGTGCAGTTAAATTTTGTCGATATTTTTAAATCGTATAAAAATATATACCAGCAGAATAGCGGTCCAGTGCTTCAGCTTTGGCAAAATCAGTTCGAAACACGAATGGTTAAGCTAAACCTGAGTTATAGTTTTGGCGGAGCGATTAAAAACACCAAAAAAAGCAATAGTGCAGAAGACGAAAAAAAACGGACTAATATGAATGAAAATTAATAAATCTGTAGATTTTTTAATCGTACATTTTAACATGCACTTGTCGGTTTTTAACAATAACAGATTTTTTTAACGGTCTACCTTTGAGGTATAAATTTTTAAAGATATGTCAGCTATTAAACCAAAATCAGTTGCCGGAATTTCCATTCCAGATAGTGCCATTGCCAACCAGGCTACCGAACTTTTATTGGAACACGGAACCGAATTTATTTACAACCACTCTTTGCGTGTGTTTCTTTTCTCCGCCTTAAATGGAAAAAGAAATAACCTTAAATATGATGCTGAACTGTTGTATGTCAGCTCGGTATTTCATGATCTGGGCCTTACTAAGAAGTATAGCAGTGCAGATTTGCGTTTCGAGGTTGATGGTGCAAATGCGGCCAGGGATTTTTTAAAAAGCCATGGTTTGCCTGCAGCATCTTTACAACTGGTTTGGGATACCATTGCCCTGCATACCACCATTGGGATTGCCGAACATAAAGAAGCTGAGGTGGCATTAATGTACAGTGGCGTTGGTTTGGATGTAATGGGCGAAGGTTATGAAAATCTTTCAGCATCCAATCGATTGGAAATAATAGAGGCTTTTCCCAGGAACGATTTTAAGAAAAAGATTATCCCAACATTTTTTAGTGGTTTCGAACATAAAACTGAAACCACTTTTGGCAACATTAAGGCGGATGTATGTGCTTACATGATCCCAAATTTTCACCGTAAGAATTTTTGCGATTGTATTTTGCATTCACCCTGGAGTGAATAAATAAGTGTCGCCATTTCGACCGGAACTTTTTTAAGCAGACCGTCATCTCGATTGAAGCGTAGCGGAATGGAGAGATCTATATCGAGACAGATTTCTCGACTCCGTTGCATTTCCCTCGAAATGACGGGACTTTGGGATGCCTTTTTAAACCCCAATATTAACAAAGTGCAACCGGTAATCCTGAGGAGAAATAGCAGTATTTTTTTTAAAAAAATGGCTAAACTGATCCGGGGAGCTAAAATTAAGCTGATAGGCGATTTCTTTTACCGGTTTTGATGAAAATTGGAGTGCACGTTTGGCTTCAGCAATTAATTGACCGTTAATAAGGTCTTTGGCTCCTTTACCACTGCATTTTTTAGCGATTTCGGTTAATTTTCTGGCCGATATGCCCATTAAATCTGCATAATCTCCAACTTCATGCGAACTTTGATAATGCTGGCTGACTAATTCGATAAAATTACGGTAAAGTTTGTTTTCGTGGTGATCAATTCCGGCTGTTAATACGGCATTTACATTTGCAATTTTAATCATGATGATTTTCAGATAAGCCGCAAGGGCATCTAATTTATTCACATAATCTGCCGAAGTAAATTCATTATGCAAACTGCTAAACAGTGTAATTAACTGTTGATAATCATTTTCGTTTAAGGAAAGTTGCTGGTTGTTTGCCGCATTATTAAACAGTACTGCTTTACAGTTGTTGGCACTTGATGGGCTTCTTTCCCAAAAACAATCCCCGAAAAGCAATTCAAAACCCGAAAATTTAGTGTTTTCATTCAAACGGATAACCTGTCCTTTTGCCATTAAAAAGATTTCCCGGCCAGTTAACTGGAAAATCTGATCATCAATCTGAATTCCTCCTGAACCTTCTGACAGGAGTAAAATCCGGTGATAAGCCAGCCGATGTGCGCGTGTTTCTACACCAAAATGATCCTTAAAATGGTTAATAGAAAAGGAATCCTTTATTTCTTTTTCGAGTTTAACGTGCAACAACCCTTTTGTCATGATCTATACCGCATGATCCAAAGATAAATAATCCAATTTATTTATTATTAACACAGGCTTTAAATGGCAATTGGATGTTCGGTTGCTTTAAGCAATTCTTTGCTTCTAATTCGGCTTAAAGTTTCTAACCGCATGCCCAAATAACTGGCCAGGTAACGGAGCGGAAGTTTATTCAAATCGATTTTTTTGGTTTCGTCTAGTTTCCTGTACCTGCGCAGCGCATTAGGGATCCGGGCCAGGATTGATCTTTCGGAAGCCGCGTAATAGTGTAAGTCCAAAAGTTTTCTGCCAATAATATTGGCTTCTTCGAAATTGGTATAAGCATATTCAATCAAGGTATAAGGTACCCGGATCAGTTTACAATCTTCGAGTGCCTGTAAATACTCAACAGAGTGGTTTGGTTGAAGGTCAGGGTGACGAATGGCGCCAACAATATTGTTCCCGAAACAGAACCAGGTCGTAATATCTTTATCGCTATCTTTTATAAAGCCCCGCACAATACCGCTTACCACAAAATACAGTGCTGCATTACTATCAACCGGAGAAATAATATGTTTATTTTTCTTAACCGTTAAAAGTGTACACTGCTTTGCGTAATGCGCCGCAAGAATAGGAGAGATGGGATGATATTGCTCCATATATTTAATAAGAGGTTGAACAAAAGAGCTGCTGTCGGGATTGGGCACCATATCAAAAGGTTTAGGTCAAAAAAAGGGATCTTAGAATATATAATATACAGAAAAACTTGCATGCTTTGATAGCTATCTGTATTAATGGTTTAATATGCCGTTAATTTCATCAGGATATTCCTGTTAGGTTTAAATACATACGTTGAATTGGTGGAGAAGGTTTTCTGTGTATTTAACTATAAAATTGATTATGATATGCCAAAATGGAATTAAGCTTTTCATTTTGGTAGGGTATAGTTAAAATGATCATGATCCCGAAAAAAAAATAAAGGCCAAAGGTTTATTTAAAATGCGACTGACCTCCTGTTAAAGATTTGCGGTATCTGTTTTGTAATAGGCGCGGCATGAAATTTTAATCATCATGGATAACCAGATCATTTTTGTACGTATCGCCAATCATGGAGATGCACCTTACGCAGAAGAAATTATAACAGAAACAGAACAATCGGCCATTATACGTGGCTCAGGGATTGCCAAAAGAACGGCAGCGTCAGTAATTGAAAAAATGACAGCGGGTAAAGCTGTTATTGCCTTAACCAATACCGGAGAGTGGGTGGGTTTTTCTTACCTCGAAACCTGGGAAAATGGCCGCTTTGTTTCCAACTCAGGCTTAATTGTCGCCCCAAAATTCAGGAACTCAGGTGTAGCCAGATCAATTAAAGACAGGATCTTTAAAATGTCGAGAAGATTATACCCCAATTCAAAAATCTTTAGCATTACCTCTGGTCCGGCCATTATGCGGATGAATTCCAAACTAGGTTTTCTACCGGTCAGTTTTGCCGAGATCACACACGATGAGCATTTTTGGGAAGGCTGTAAAAGCTGTGTAAACTATGATATTCTGGAACGCAAGAAAAAATGTAACTGCCTTTGCACCGCCATGCTTTTCGATCCAGAATATTTTATAGATGCACAGCCGGTAGTGTATCAGCAAGCAGAAATTTACCAGGAAGTTGCCCATTCTTAATCACTAACCACCTCATCATGAATACCATTAGTAAAATGCACCTCACCGAAGGTCCTGATCTTAACCATTTATATCAGGAATCGGTCGAACTCCTTTCTACATTGATCACCATTCCTTCATTTAGCGGTGAGGAAAGGCGCACTGCCGACCATATTGAATCTTTCTTGAATCAACATGGTGTTAACACGTTAAGGAAGCACAACAATGTTTGGTGTTATAATAAATACATAGAGGCGTCAAAACCAACCATTCTTTTAAATTCCCACCACGATACGGTAAGGCCGAACGGCCAATATAGCCGTGATCCTTTTAGTCCAACAATTGAAAATGAAAAATTATATGGCCTGGGCAGTAATGATGCCGGCGGGCCGTTGGTATCGTTAATCGCTACATTCCTTTATTTTTTTGAGCGGAAAGATTTGCCTTTTAACCTATGTTTAGCTGCCACAGCTGAAGAAGAAACTTCTGGTGAGTTGGGTATCCGTGATATTTTGAACGACGTTAAAGAAATATCTTTTGCCATTGTTGGCGAACCCACCTGTATGCAAATGGCCATTGCCGAAAAAGGATCGATGGTGATCGACTGTATTGCTAAAGGCAGATCAGGCCATGCGGCGAGGGAAGAGGGAGATAATGCCATTTACCGTGCCTTAAAGGATATCGACTGGTTTAAAAGTTACTCATTTCCCATTATGGATGGTGAACCACAGCCTGTAAAGATGACGGTGACCGAAATTAATGCCGGGATTCAGCATAATATTGTTCCCGGCGAATGCAGTTTTACGGTTGATATTCGTTTCGACCATAATTATACTGAAAAAGAAATTGTAAATACCATCATCAACCATACTTCGAGTGATTTTACCTTGCGGCCGAACGTATTAAAACCTTCTTATATCGATATTCTGCATCCTTTGGTGGTTGCCGGACTTACACTGGGCAGGCAAACCTATCTTTCTCCAACAAGTTCCGATCAGGGCTGGCTGGATATGCCATCGGTTAAAATGGGCCCAGGCAATTCTGCACGATCGCACACGGCAGATGAGTTTATTGGTGTTGAGGAGATTGAAGAAGGCATTAATATTTATATTAGTTTGTTGGAGTCTTTGGATTTGGAGCAAGGTAAGTAGGTTTCATTCAACACCATCTGTCATTGGTAGCGCTTAGAATTTTGCAAATACATTGGAGGTTTAATGACAGTGCGTAGAATCGTCATTGCCAGCCCGACTGGCAATCGTAATGCCTTGGTAGGGGTTGCAGGTTGCATTAAGATTAGCTTCGCTGAGCACTTCGTGGTTCCCGCGCTGCGCGGGAATGACGACCATTCTTTAGAATCTGTCATTGATAATGCAGTAAAGAATCTCTAAGCGATGAAACACAGTATTCAATTACCCTACGTTCAAAGCTATAGGGTAATTTAAGCAATTCCTAATACAAAACAGATTCTTCACTGCGTTCAGAATGACAGTTACCTGGTCTTAGCGTCTCGCTAAGGCTAATTTTTTGCTACAGAAACTCCCTCTCTAAAACCCTCTCTAAAAGCGGCGTCCTCTCGATTGTAGCGCAGCGGAATGGAGAGATCTATCTTGAGATAGATTCCTCGACTTCGTTGCAGCCGACAGCCTGCCCCGATTTTCGACGAAACAATCTTACAACGATTTCTATTTTCAAACGCTTTAAGATTGTTTCGTCGTTCCTCCTCGCAATGACGAATTAAGTTTCCCCACAATGAAAAAAACCTTTCCAAAATGGAAGGGTTTTTTTATGTCTGAACTTAAATAAGAAAGATGTTTTTTATGTAATCATCTGTTTATTAATTAATTAAACTGTTATTTTCTTTTGTTGGTACAGGTTTGGCTAATGGCATACAAAATCATTAGAATCATGACCATACTACTTTTATTAATCCTCGCTCTGCTCTGCTGGGCTACTTACAAATCAATCGACTGGTTCGAAAAAATCTAACATTATGATCGCATTATTCATTATCGCCATCGCCGTATTTATTTATATGATCTACGTGCTGATCAAACCCGAAAAATTTTAATCTTTTCTCCTTAGTGGAGAGCAATTAACAAATCAAAAAATGAACACTGAATTAACAGGCATTATTGCCACCTTCCTGCTTACCCTGGTTATCGCAATACCATTGGGTAAATACCTGGCCAAGGTTTTTGCAGGAGAAAAAGTCTGGACAGATTTTTTAAAGCCATTGGAAACTGGTATTTATAAGCTTTCCGGAATTAACGTAAAAGAACAAATGAACTGGAAACAGCAGATGAAAGCCCTGCTTACCATTAATATATTGTGGTTGTTCTATGGCTTTTTCGTACTCATCTTTCAGGACAAACTTCCGTTTAATCCGGATGGAAACCCTGGGATGACACCTGATCTGGCCTTTAACACCATTATCAGCTTTGTTGCCAACTGTAACCTGCAGCATTATTCGGGCGAGAGTGGCGTAAGTTACCTCACCCAGCAGTTTGTACTGATGTTTCTTCAGTTTGTAAGCGCGGCAACAGGTATCGCTGCTGCAGTGGTATTCTTTAAAGCTTTTAGAGATAAAACAACTACCCAATTGGGTAACTTCTGGGAGTTTTTTGTAAAATCGATTACCCGTTTATTATTACCATTATCGCTTGTAATAGCCTTAATCTTAACTTTTAACGGCACACCTGCAAGTTACGAGGGTAAAGACAAATTTATTTCTTTACAGGGCGATACCGTAAATGTTTCGAGAGGCCCGGCAGCGCAAATGATTGCCATTAAACACTTAGGTACAAATGGTGGAGGCTATTTCGGCGCCAATTCGGCACACCCATTCGAAAATCCAAGTTACGTGACTAACATGACCGAAATTATTGCACAAACCATTATTCCATTGGCCATGGTGATTGCCTTCGGGTTTTTTATCCGCAGGAAAAAACTGGCCTGGACCATCTTCGGTGTAATGACGATTGGTTTCTTTATGTTGCTCCTGCCAACAATAAGCTCCGAATTGGGCGGTAATCCGGCTTTAGCTAAAATGGGTATCTCGCAAGCTACAGGTGCAATGGAAGGTAAGGAAGTACGTTTCGGCCCTGCAGCTACCGCTTACTGGAGTACCTTAACTACTGTAATTTCTACAGGCTCGGTAAACGGAATGCACGACAGTACGATGCCTTTAACCGGTTTATGGCAATTGTTGGCCATGATGATCAACTCGTTTTATGGCGGTTGTGGTGTAGGTTTATTAAACTACTTCATTTACCTGATTGTTGCCGTATTTATTTCGGGATTGATGGTGGGCAGAACGCCAGAGTTTCTTGGTCATAAAGTAGAGGCAAGGGAGATTAAAATCGCCGCCATTATTACGTTGTTAAGTCCGTTTTTAATCCTTGCCGGTACAGCCATTGCCAGTTATGTTTTTACCAGTCATGGCAATGCCGCCTGGGCTGTTCAGCCTAAAAACTGGCTCAATAACCCTGGTTTTCACGGATTTTCAGAAATGTTGTATGAGGTAACTTCATCCAATGCCAACAATGGTTCGGGCTTTGAAGGGCTTGGCGATAACAATATCTTCTGGAATTTATCAACCGGTATTGTGATTTTCCTTGGCCGTTTCTTACCGATTATCGGTCCGGTGGCGATTGCTGGATTATTAGGTGCCAAAAAATTCATCCCTGAATCGGCCGGTACACTTAAAACAGATACCAAAACCTTTGCCCTGATGACTTTTGCGGTAATCCTGGTATTAAACGCATTATCTTATTTCCCTGCACTGGCACTAGGCCCGTTAGCAGAATACTTTACCATGCTTAAATAAAAATACAAATGAAACCCAATAATAAATTGTTCGAACCTGCCTTGGTGCAGACCGCACTAAAACAATCTTTCATTAAACTTGATCCAAGGGCGATGGTTCGCAACCCGGTCATGTTTACCGTAGAGATCGGAACCCTGGTAATGGCTTACGTTACAGTATATTCTTTCAGCCATAGCGGTCAGGGATCGCCTTTATATAACTTCTTTATCTTTTTGGTGCTATTACTTACTGTGCTGTTTGCAAACTTTGCCGAGGCCATTGCCGAAGCAAGAGGTAAAGCACAGGCAGATAGTTTGCGTAAAACAAGAGAAGAAACACCTGCTAAAGTGCTTTTGGCAAACGGAACCATCGAGATCCGTTCATCTAACCAGTTAAAAAAAGGAGATATTTTTGTCTGCGAAACAGGTGACACCATCCCAACCGATGGAGAAATTATCGAAGGGATTGCCACTATTGACGAATCGGCCATCACTGGTGAATCTGCACCGGTAATCCGCGAATCGGGTGGTGATAAATCTTCGGTTACAGGCGGTACAAAAGTTTTATCTGATGAAATTAAAGTGCAGGTAAGCACAGCTCCGGGCGAAAGCTTTTTAGATAAAATGATTGCATTGGTTGAAGGTGCATCCCGTCAGAAAACACCGAATGAAATTGCCTTAACCATTTTGTTGGCTAGTTTTACCCTTGTATTTATCATTGTATGCGTAACCCTGAAACCTTTTGCCGATTACGCCAATACACCGATTACCATCGCTGCGTTGATTTCGTTATTTGTATGTTTAATTCCAACCACCATCGGCGGACTTTTATCTGCCATCGGTATCGCCGGGATGGACAGGGCATTAAGGGCCAATGTAATTACCAAATCGGGTAAAGCAGTAGAAACTGCCGGTGATATTGATGTACTGCTTTTAGATAAAACCGGAACCATCACCATCGGTAACCGTAAAGCAACCAATTTTTACCCAACTGCAGGTGTAAACATTAAAGCTTTTACCGAAGCCTGTGTATTAAGCTCTTTGGCGGATGAAACCCCGGAAGGAAAATCAATCATCGAGTTAGCTGCTGTGCAGGGTGGTAAATCTGCCGGAACACCAGAGGGATCTACATTTATTAAGTTTACTGCCGAGACCCGTTCGAGTGGGTTAGATACTGCTGATGGAAGAAGGATTAGAAAAGGAGCATTTGATTCGATCAGGAATATCGTACAAAAAGCAGGAAATAATTTCCCTTCCGATATCGAAAACCATGTAAAAAACATCGCTACCAATGGCGGTACCCCATTAGTGGTGTCTGAAAACGAAAAAGCGCTTGGCGTAATCGAATTGCAGGATATCATTAAACCGGGCATCAGTGAACGTTTCGAACGCCTGCGCAAAATGGGTGTAAAAACAGTAATGGTTACCGGTGATAATCCTTTAACCGCTAAATACATTGCTGAAAAAGCAGGTGTTGACGATTTTATCGCAGAGGCTAAACCCGAAGATAAAATGAACTACATTAAAGATGAGCAGGCGCTAGGTAAACTGGTGGCCATGATGGGCGATGGTACCAATGATGCCCCTGCTTTGGCACAGGCCGATGTTGGTGTAGCCATGAACAGCGGCACACAGGCTGCAAAAGAAGCCGGTAACATGGTGGATTTGGATAACGACCCTACCAAACTGATCGAAATTGTAGAAATCGGTAAACAATTGTTGATTACCCGAGGTACCCTCACCACTTTCTCTATCGCGAATGATGTGGCCAAGTATTTCGCCATCGTTCCTGCCTTGTTTATTGCGTCTATTCCTGCTTTGCAAAGCCTGAACATCATGGGCTTGCATTCTCCGGAATCAGCAATTATGTCGGCGGTGATTTTTAACGCCATCATTATCCCGATCCTGATTCCCCTTGCTTTAAAAGGTGTGGCCTATAAACCTATCGGTGCAACCGCTTTATTACGCCGTAACCTGTTTATTTATGGTATTGGTGGTGTAATAGCGCCATTTATAGGCATTAAAATAATCGATTTATTGGTCGGATTATTTGTGTAAAGAAAAATGTCATTCTGAGCGCAGCGAAGAATCTGTAAGCGATAGGGAAGTATCTAAAATCTGGCACTGCCTAATTGGTTAGAGATGCTTCGTGCCTCAGCATGATAGCAATGAAAAATTTAAAATAATAAAAAAATGAAAAAGTACATCATTCAATCCATCCGCTTAACACTTGTATTATTGGTGTTGTTATGCGTAGTATATCCTATTACTGTGGCCTTTATCGGTAAAATGTCTAAAGGAAATGGAGGAGGAGAAAAAATCACCAAAAACGGTAAAATTGTGGGCTATGCCTTATTGGGACAATCGTTTACCAAACCGCAATATTTTTGGGGAAGACCATCGGCAGTTGCCTACAATGCAGCAGGTTCGGCAGGTTCTAACAAAGGCCCATCTAACCCCGATTATTTAAAAGAGGTTCAAACCCGCATTGATACTTTATTGAAATACAATCCGGGCCTTAAAAAATCAGATATTCCTGCCGATATGGTTACTGCCTCAGGAAGCGGACTTGACCCTAATATTTCAGAACAAGGGGCAGCCATTCAGATCCAGAGAGTTGCTGCAGCCCGTAATATCGATGTGAAAAAGGTGAAGGAACTTGTTGCCATGAATACCCTTAAACCTTTCATGGGTGTATTTGGCCCTTCATCAGTAAATGTGCTGAAGTTAAACCTTGCGCTTGATAAGCTTTAATTGAAGCTTTTCCTCCCAAAGCCGTCATTGCGAAACCAATTTTTCATTGGTTGAAGCAATCTTTATAGAAAGCTTATGATAGCAAAAAAGATTGCTTCGTCATTCTTCCTCGCAATGACGACCGCGAGGGAGCTTTAACAAAAACAATTTCCCAAAAACAATAACAATAGCGATGCATTTGGTCCCTGTAACAAAAGAGAGCCTCATGCTTTGCCCAATACAAAACAATCAGATAAAATGAAAAAACTATTATTACTTGCCGCGGCACTTACAACAACAATCTTCGCGAAAGCGCAGGATGAACCTAAAATTAAAGTAAGCGGATACCTTGAGGCCTATTATGGATACGATTTTAATAAACCTGCTGATCATAATCGCCCTGGGTTTATTTATTCGCATAACCGAGCAAATGAGGTGAACCTGAACCTGGGTTTTATTAAGGCTGCTTACGATAGCGGAATGATCAGGGCCAACTTAGCTGTAATGGCCGGAACGTATACCAATGCCAATCTTGCTGCCGAACCTGGCGTTTTAAAAAATATTTTTGAGGCCAATGCAGGAGTAAAATTATCGAAAACAGAAAACCTATGGATTGATGCAGGAATTTTTTCGTCCCACATTGGTTTCGAAAGTGCCATTTCTAAAGATTGCTGGGTACTTACTCGGAACATTGCTTCAGAGAATACCCCTTATTACGAATCGGGTGCGAAAATTACTTATGGTACCAAGGATGGAAAATTTACGGCTACCGCATTGTATTTAAATGGGTGGCAGCGCATTACCCGCCAGAATGGTAACAATAAACCTGCCGGTGGACTACAATTAGCCTGGAAACCAACCAGTAAAATCACGGTAAACTATAGTAATTACCTGGGTACCGAAGGTGCTGATTCGGTTAGGGTAAACAGGTTTTACCATAATATTTATGGTATCTACCAGGTTACCGATAAATTTGGCGTAACCCTTGGTTTTGATTATGGAACCCAGCAAAAACAAAAAGGCAGCAGCGATAAAAATGAAGTCATTTCTCCGGTAGTCATTGCGCAATACAAATTTGCCACAAAATGGGCCGTTGCCGGTAGATTCGAATATTATGAAGACAAAAACGGAATTTTTATCGCCACCGGAACACCTCAGGGTTTCAAAACTAAAGGTTATTCGCTAAACCTTGATTACTCACCAATCACGAATGCAGTAATCAGGTTAGAAGCAAAAGCTTACGATAGCAAAGATAAAATATTTGCAAGGGAAGGTGCTGCGGTTAATGCCAATGCTAGCCTTACGGCAAATATAGCGGTATCTTTTTAGTTCCCCCAAGTTTTCGTCATTGCGAGAAGGCTTTTTCAGCCGACGAAGCAATCTTATAACGATCGCTATCTGGCGTGCGCATTAAGATTGCTTCGTGCCTCGCAATGATGACCCTTTTATTGATTTTGTCAATCGTAGCCTAGCGCAGTCGAGATGACGACACTTTATAAACAAGACTTTGTAAAAACCAATAAACAATGCATCCCTACATAGAAATCTTATTCAGTCTGTTTTTAGCATTCCTTGGCATGTTAATGATGAGAAAATTAAGCTCGTTAAACAATAGGCGAGCATATTCGGTAAAAAAAAGTTATGCCACAGAAAAATATTTTAAGCTGCTTTTTAACAGGATTTCCTTTAGATTTATGATGGTATTATTCACATTGGTGATGATTATTGCTATTACCCTTTTGATAGAAAACGGAATCATGAGCGTTAGCTGGTAAATACCATGGAAGAACAAAAAGAAGAATCGGTAAAGCATTTTTTGGATCTGGTGAAAAAATCCAGACGTGGGAAACTGAAAATTTATATCGGTATGAGTGCAGGTGTGGGTAAAACTTACCGCATGTTGCAAGAATCTCATGCATTGTCGCGCAACGGGGTGGATATATGCATTGGGTATGTAGAAACCCATAAAAGGGCAGAAACACATGCCTTGCTTGAAGGACTTCCGATTGTAGAACGCCGAAAGATCTTTTATCGCGGGAAGGAAATAGAAGAAATGGACCTGAAAGCGATTCTGAACCGCCACCCCGAAATTGTAATTGTTGATGAACTTGCGCATACCAATGCCGAAGGCAGCAAAAACAGCAAACGCTGGCAGGATGTTTTCGATCTGCTGGAAGCAGGCATCAGCGTAATTTCGGCCGTAAATATTCAGCATTTAGAAAGCATTAACGAAGAAATTGAACAGATTACCGGAATTGTAGTTACTGAACGCATTCCTGATAAAATTCTGGAACTTGCCGATGAAATTGTAAACATCGATCTTACTGCCGATGAACTGGTTACCCGTTTAAAGGAGGGTAAAATTTACGATCAATCGAAGATTGAGCGGGCATTGGGTAATTTTTTTCAGCCGGATAAAATCCTGCAGTTGCGCGAACTGGCCCTTAAAGAGGTGGTGCACCAGGTAGAACGGAAAATCCAGACTGAAATTCCAAAATCAATTAAACTCAGGCCCGAACGCTTTTTGGCTTGTATCTCTTCTAATGCAGAAACAGCGGGTGTGGTGATCCGCAAAACGGCAAGGCTTGCTTCTTATTACCGTTCGCCATGGATCGTATTGTACGTACAAAGCGATAGCGAAAGTATGGAACGCATTAAACTGGATAAGCAGCGCCACCTGATTAACCATTTTAAACTGGCTACCGAATTGGGTGCAGAGGTGATCAAAGTAAAAAGCAATGCCATTACGAAAACCATTATTGATATCGCCACTGAAAAAGAAATCACCACCATTTGCATCGGCAAGCCCCATCTTAATATTTTTCAGGTGATTTTGCGTACAGCCGTTTTTAATGGCCTGTTGAAAAACCTGGCCATGAAAGATATTGATTTAGTGATACTTTCTTAGAAGTTAATCATCATTGCCCCGATTGGGAAGCTTATGTTAATGTATTTTGCATTAAGATCCCCGCCTGCGCGAGGATGACGCAGGAGAGGATTATGCGCGGTCGTCATTCCCAACTTGATTGGGAATCTTAATGCTTTCGCTGATTTATTTGTTGCATTAAGATTCCCGCCTGCGCGGGAATAACGACCATTCTTTAGAATCTGTCATTGATAGCGCAGTTGAAGGATCTGCGCAACAATACAAAGATTCTTCACTGCGTTCAAAATGACAAACAGTTATAGTATCGACCGTACCAATCCTCCTTCTACCCTGATGGCTGCGCCATTGGTGCCGGAGGCTAAAGGGCTCGAATAAAAAGTTACTGCATTTGCAATTTCGCTTACATCCAAAAAGCGTTGTAATAATGAAGTTGGGCGCATATTTTTAAAGAAATCAGCCTCTACTTGTGCTACAGAAATATTTCCTTTTTTTGATAAATCCTCAATAAAAGCGCCAACGCCTTTTGATTTGGTCGGGCCAGGCAAAATGGAGTTAACGGTTACTTGTGTTCCTTTGGTGAGTTCTGCCAAACCGCGGCTAACGGCTAGTTGTGCTGTTTTAGTCATGCCGTAATGGATCATTTCATCAGGGATGAATACTGCAGATTCACTGGAAATGAAGATAATCCGCCCCCAATTTTTCGCTAACATTTTAGGGAATAACCCGCGCGACAAACGGATGCCGCTCATTACGTTTACTTCAAAAAACCTAAACCAGTCTTCATCGCTGATTTCTTCAAAAGCTTTTGGTTCAAAAATACCTGCATTATTAATCAGGATATCGATTTCAGGGAGTTGCGCAATCAGCTTGCTTACTTCTTCTGCATTCGAAAAATCGGCAGCTATACCCGAAACGGTTCCAATGCCTGCAATACCTTCCAAAATTTTTACAGCATCATCTACACTGCCTTGCGATCGGCCGTTGATGATTACGTTTACACCTTCTTTTAACAAACTTTCGGCAATTGCGAATCCAATACCTGCGGTAGAGCCACTTATAAAAGCTGTTTTATTCTTTAATTGTAAATCCATTTTTTGTTTTTTAATTCATGTTGATGATCAAACAGTATTGTCCTGAGGGATATACAAACTGAACAATTTTTCGACGAAAAAGTGTCATCAGAATATGCTAAAATAAATTACTGCCTCTATATAATCGGGGCATCATTTTTGAATAAACAGAGATTCGGAAAATAAAAATGAATCTAAAACGTAATCAACCCTAAAACCACTATGAAAAAAACTGCAATTGCCCTCCTACTTGGAGTGGCCCTGGTTTCTTGTAAAAGCAAGGAAAAGAAAACAGAAGAAAATCCTAAAGACAGTATTTCAAAAACAACAACTGTTGAACAACCGAAAATTAATGGAAGCGTTACCACCACAATTGTTAATTGGGATAGCATTCCCGAAGCAAAAGAAATTGGCAACTATCCATTTTTTAAGCCCTCTAAAGAATTTAAAATTTTAGATGAAAAAGACGGACTATCTGAAGTTTTTGAAAATGAAAAACTGGAGAACTATACAGGTAAGGATGTTTACACTGCAGAAGGAAAACTTGGTATATTGGTTTTTGAAAATGTAGATGGACAACATTTCAGCACAAGGTTATTTGAAAAAAATATTGAAGATTATATCGCTAAAATAGGTGCCAAACAATTATATAAAGGTAATTATCCGGCAAATGAAACAGCTAATGAGGCTTTAAGAAATAAACTGAAAGAAAATTTATGGAGCGGTAAGCACCGTACAACCGGTTTATCAGATGATGAACCTTTTGCCGTATATGCTTTTAAGAATAATGGTAAAAAATATGTGGTTAATGTACAGTTTAACTCTGCGCAGGGGGAAATTTTTATTATGGAGCTGAAAGAATAATAAACTGTTGTTAAAAAACAAAACAGACCTTGCTGATGCAAAGTCTGTTTTATTAACTGTTTTTCGGTAGGTGTTGTATTAAGAACAAGCTCCCGTGCATATTGTTTTAAAAATGTGAAATAAACCGCTGCTATTTTAGGCTGTTTCCAATTTAACCAAACGTCTGATCCTGCCAAAGCGTTTTTCAAGTTTTACAGCCTTTTCTTCCAATAATGGCTTGTTGATTAGTTTGCCACCTTTAAGTGTTGCACCTATTAAAATGCCACCAGAAATTAATACAAAATTTTTAATGATATACTGTCCCAGAAGCGTTGGAACCAGTACAGAATGATGAAAGGTTTCGTGCGGAAAAAAGATTAGTGGAAGAAATGTTCCGGCCATTTGCATGTACAACAAAATGAGGGTAAGTCTGAGCCATGCTTTAGTAATTAAGCCCAAGCCAATAATACATTCCCAAATGGCCAGTATGGGCATGGATGTGGATGGCTTTACCCATCCAAAAGTGAGTCTGAGGATAGTGCGGCCTGCAATTTCTTCAGCAGAACTCATGCCCGGAAAAAATTTAAGCACGCCAAACCAAATGAATATAATACCGAGGCAGATCCGCAAAATATTGATGCCGTTCCGTGCCTTCCAGGCCACAATTCTTGCTTCTGTTTTTCCGCTGATACTGAACATGTTTTTAGGTTTTAGTATCAATACATACGGGGATTAACGATGCATAGTTTACTTCAAAAAGGGGTTACTTACGCTTTTGGGATGTTAAAGCATGTCCATATCTTTTTTAGAAGCCTGGTTAAATTCTAAATCTTTGGTTAAATTTGTTAAAGATCTGTGGAGACACAGATCAGGGTACGCTAGTTGCCCTTGCTTAACTGATGATCGACCTTTTTGAGCAGATCGAAAATATCAAAAGGTTTGGCAATAAATTCTTCGGCCTTGCAATTGTGTCGCATTTCGCTGAGGCCTGCATGGGCACTCATCATCATAATGGGAATAAATTTGGTGGCTTCGTTGTTTTTCAGGTCATCGCAAACAGCTAAACCATTACCATCCGGAAGCCTTACATCCAGTAAGTATAAATCCTGCGATGCTTTATCTTCAAAAGCCATAAAGTCTTTCACATTTGAGAAACCATATACTTCATATTGTTCATCGGTCAGTATCATTTCGATAATCTCACGTATTCCCTCATCATCCTCCAATAAACATATCTTTTTTCCCATAATATAAAATTCCTTTACCCATTAAGTGATTAGCAATAAAACGTAACACTAAACAACGGATAAAGTTTTATATTGTTGATGTTTTACTAAACAAATAAAAAAACAGGGTCAAAAATGGTTTAAATCTGCTTTCTGATCCTCGATAAAGATTGTGGGGTTATGCCCAGGTAAGAAGCCGTATCGGTTAAGGAAACACGGCGGGCAATATCGGCCTGCCTCGTTATAAATAAACGGTATCTGTTGGTAGAATCCTGTCCTAAATAAGCATTCCGGACATTAATTTTATTGATCAGGGCTTGTTGGGTAATCTGATCGATTAGTGCCTGGAGATCGGGCACCTGTTGGTACAGGTTTAATAGCGCCACTCTGTTTATCTGCAATACTTCGCAACTGCAGGCCGCCTGGATCCATTCTTCTGCCGGCACCTGGTTATGAAAGCTGTTTAGTATCGTGCAAAACTGATTTTCTTTTAAAAAATAATGGGTTATTTCATTCCCTTTTTCATTGCGGATCACGATCCTGAGCACACCATCAACAATAAAAAAAAGCTCTTTATTAATCGTGCCCGGTCTGGAGAGTTCTTCTCCTTCTTTAAATATAACGGGTTTAAAAGCGGCTTCGATGTATTTTTCTGCCGCTGCTGAAAATGAATGGTGCTGTTTCAGGAAATGGATAAGTGAATTTGGCATTGCTATCGGTGGAACTGAATGGGACAAAAATATAAGCTGATCGATTTTACCAATTGGTAAGTAGATTGGCAACCAATATCCTAAAATTTGCATTCAAATTACAACATCATGAAAATAAAAGCAAATGAATTTACACTGGAAGGCAAAACAGTAATCATATTGGGCGGTAGCTCGGGTTTAGGATTGGCAACAGCAGAAGCCGCAGCGCATGAAGGTGCAAAGGTAGTTATCGTTTCTGGTAATCAAAACAGGATAAACGCAGCCTTAAAATCTCTGCCGGAGAATTGCAGTGGTCTTGCTGTAGATTTGGGTAAAGAAGAAAATATTAAACAGTTTTTTGATTCGGTTGCACCTTTCGATCACCTGGTATATACAGCGGGCGAAAACCTGACTTTGCATGCCATTGATGAAACTGATATTGAAGCTGCCCGTCAGTTTTTTAACTTAAGGTACTGGGGTGCTTTCGCTGCGGTTAAATATGCCTCGAAGAAAATTAAAGCGGGTGGTTCTATTAATTTAACTGGTGGAACGGCCAGTCCGAGGCCAGGCGCCGGTTGGGCCATAGCAGCCAGTATCTGTGCTGCAATGGAAGGTTTTACGCGGGCAATGGCGGTAGAACTGGCTCCCACGAGGGTAAATCTGGTAGCACCGGGTGTTGTTAAAACCAATTTATGGAACAGCATGAGCGAAGCAGACCGAAATAGCCTGTATACCAATGTTGGCGAAAGTTTGCCTGTAAAACGAGTAGGAGAGGCCAGTGATATTGCGCAAACCTTTTTATACACCATGAAACAGCAATACAGCACCGGACAGGTTATGTATGTTGATGGTGGTTCGGTACTGGTTTAACGTGTTCGGCAAGTAAAAAATCTTCATTTCGACCGCAGTGGAGAAATCTTTGAACTATGTCCGAAGATTTCTCCATTTCGCTACCGATAAAAATTGGTATAGGGTACAATATCGTGAGATAGCTATCTGATCGAAATGATGATTTATCGTCCAGTTTTAACCATTAACTAACTTGTCGTTTCACTGCCTTAAGCTGGGTAGCCAATAATACGCCACCGAGTGCTGCCGTTAAAAACACTCCTTCAAAAATCCATAAGCGTTTTTTCTTTTTTAAGCCTTTGTAAAAAGAATGTGCTGCAATAACACCAAGGCCAATAAATTCCATGTTTCTTTGCGTCCGTTTCGAAGGGTCTTTGCTCTTAATTAAAGCAATGCGCAGCAGTTCATCAATTAAACTGAGGTTTTTGGAAACACCTTTTCTAATCTGTTTTTTGCTTGCAGAAGCGCCTAGTTTTTTGGCTGCTGTTTGTAGTCCGGTAGTGGTAATTTCGTTAATTAAACGTGTTTTGGTCTCTTTTTTTTCCATATCGCTTTCCATTGGTACTATTATTTCAACTCAACTTCCGGGATATAGTTTTGATAAAATAAGAAAAATTGTGATTACTTCCTCCTTTCATTCTTGTAAATTGGTGTTGTATCAAGCGAAATTCAGGGTTTTTAACCACAGATGTACATAGATAAACACAGATTCTTATATCTGTGTGCATCCTTTTTTATCTCATGATAATCGGGACATGTAGTGGTTAAATTGACATTGAGCTATTATTAGTATTCAATTGGTTTCGGTTGCCGATAATGAACCTTTGTGGCGTAAACGAGAAAAATTTTATCCACCACCTTTTATCCGGTTCTGAATGTCATCATCGCCATTTTTACGCTCCTTTATATTGAAAGTATTGCCAAAACGGTAAGAAAAGGATAACATCACTCTTCTGCCATCAACATTTACATGGCTGTTCATATCGATGTTCTGATAACGGGTAAACTGTTTGTACTGGCTCGATTGAAAAATATCGTTTACCAACATTTTAAGGTTGGCTTTATCTTTGAACAGGTTTTTTTGAAATGCTGCCGATACGGAATGATATGCTTTTTCGGTAGAGATGCCGTAAACCGATTTCGAATTGAAATAGGCATTTAACTCCGCACTATATCCACTACCTAATTTAAACGAATTCTGCGTATTGATGGTAAAGCTGACCTGGCTGTTTTTAAATGCTCCGGATTCATCGCCGCCACGATATACATGATTATAAATGTTGGCAAAATTGGTGGCTGTCCACCAGTTAAAATAATTGGTTTGACCGGTAAAACTGATGCCATAATTTACCAGGCTTTTCAGGTTTTGCGGACGTTCGTAGGTGGTATTCAGGGTATCAATCTGGCCCGTTACCCAGGTAATTACACCAGTGGTGCGACTATAATTTAAAGCGGTGGTGTATTTGGCTTTAAAAACATGGCTTAAAACAATGTTCTGCGTAAGCTCTGGTGTGAGGTAAGGATTTCCTTCGTAATATAAAAGCGGATCTCTAAATACCCTGAAAGGATTTAAATCGCCATAATCCGGCCGTTGGATCCTCCTGCTATAAGCTAGCTGAAACTGGTTATTTTCTCCGGCAGTTTTGTTCAATGCCACATTGGGGAATAACTGAAAATAATTTCTTTTAAGTACAGCGCCTGTAGTTACCTGATTGCCTAAAGTGTGGGTATATTCTCCCCTCAAACCTAACTGTACAGTAAAGGTTTTAAACTCGCGGTTCAGGTTAAGGTAGGCTGCATGGATTTGCTCTTCGTATTTAAAATAATTGCTGCTGCTCGGATCGTAAACCCAGGCACCATCAGCTAAATTTTGATAAAGGAGGTTATTATCAGCATTAATGAAAGCACTTTTTATACCGCCGTCTATTTTTATGGCCTTCCCCGGTTGATCGCTATAATCTACCTTGGCCACATATACATCGGTTTTGGCCGGAACATAACCTTTTCTATTGCTGGTTTTGGCTGGTGTTGAGGCATTTGGCGCGGTATAGGTATCTAAATTTAATTTTGAAGTAAAACTGTTGCCTGCAAAATCTACATCCGCACTTAGTGTTCGGGCTTCCTTTTTAAACTTGCGCAGGTAATTAAGGTTATAGGTAATATTACTCCAGTTTTGCTGATCGTAATTGGTTGTCGCCATTTCCGATTGGATCACACCACTTTGGTTCTGCAAGATATTGCTGGTTTTACTATCATGAAGGTACTTGCCAATGTTTCCGTTGATTAAAAATCCGAGGGTGTTTTTTTGATCGATATCTACATCCATCCCTGCACGGAAATTGTTGGTATTTAAAGGTTCGTTGGTTTCGGTATGTTGATTGGAAATGCGGTCGTAATTGCCTGTTACAATGCCATTGGTATAAAAGCGCCGGCTAAAATCGAGGTATTCGGTTTCGCCACGGTAAGTGTAATTGTAACTTCCAAAAACATTAACACCAGCATTTTTATAGTTAAGACTGAAACCAGAGCCGTATCGTGCCTTCCTTCCTGCACCGCCATTAATACTAACCGAGCCATTTAAGCCTTTCATCTGGCTTTTCTTCATCACAATGTTAATGATGCCCGCATTACCCGCAGCATCGTATTTGGCAGAAGGATTGGCCATAATTTCTATTTTAGAAACAGAAGCCGAGTTTGTGCCTTTTAGCAATACAGCTAATTCGGCAGGCGAAAGGTAGGTGAGTTTTCCGTTGATCATAACATTTACACCGGTCCTCCCTTTTAACGAAATTTTGCCTTCATCATCAACTTTAATACCCGGCGCACGCTGCAACAATTCTAAGGCAGTATTACCTGCTGATAAAATGCTGTTTTCTACATTAATGGTCATTTTATCAATGCTTTGTTCAATTACTTTTTTCTGAACGGAAATATTTACGGAGTTTAAGGTTTGGGCATCCTCCATCAGTTTTAATTTGCCCAAAATCACCATACTGCGCTGCGCCGTGAGCTGGATAATATTGGTATGGTGGGTAATATAGCCCATGTTCGAAATTTTAATCCGGTATTTACCGTGTTGCAACGCAGGGAAAGAAAAACGACCTAAAGAATCGGTTAAAGTTCCTTTTATGCCCTTACCTTCTTCATTTTGCAACGCAACAGAGGCAAATTCAACAGGGCTGCCATTTTCCATTACCACGGTTCCATTAATTGCCGGATCGGATTGTGCGAAAACCTTATTGCTGGTTAAAAAGCAGAGTAAAAGCAAAAAAATATAAGGCAGTAGTTTACTAACATCAGGTTTTTTACCTGATGCAAGGGATATAAATTTGTACATAAATTATGCTTTTAAGGGTATAGGGATATTTTTCTGCCTGGGTTTCTTCTTCTTTTTGCCCCACCAGATGTAAAATCCGGTAATAGGCAGGCTGGCGCAGATTAAACTGGCAAAGAAGAAAACAATTTTGCTGGGTAAACCAGCAAATGCACCTACGTGCAGGCTGTAATTTAACTTTCTTACCTGATCGGAAAAGGCAAGTTGTGATAATGGTTTTCCGGCCGACTGCGTGAGCTGGAGGGTGGTGGGGTTAAAATATAAATCTCTCCAATAACCATTTATCATATCTGTACAGGCGTAAATTGCTTCGTCGGCTTCATCAGGAAAAGAGACAATGAGCTGATTTTTATTATAAAGTGCGATTGTATGCTGAACTTTTAACCAAACCAGGTCTACATTCGCTAACATGTTATGAGGTGCTGCATTAAAAACCTCGGTTTGCTGCCTACGCGGGTTGCCCATACCACCTGTTAACCAATACACACTTTTGTTAAACCAGCTAAAACTCATAATCAAGCCGGTTATGGCCATTAATAATGCAAAAAGGAGGGAATAAAAGCCCAATACATTATGCAGGTCGTAATTAACCCTTTTAAAACGGGCTTTCCACTTGATTTTAAAACTTTGATCTTTCCCGGTTTTGTTCCATTTTTTTGGCCACCACAATATTAAACCGGTAATGAGTAGAATAAAAAAAATAAAGGTGGCCCAGCCGATTACCTGTTTGCCAATTTTATCTGGGAGCCAAAGCCTCCGGTGCCCATCATCTATAAACTCGAAAAAATCCTCATGATGAACCAAAGCTGTAATTTTTGCAGTATAGGGATTTACATAAACAGTAGAATCAGCATTGATGGTAACTGCTGCAGATCTATTCTCGCCATGATACCAAACGGAGTGGATTTCTTTACCCGGCAACTGGTTTTTAACCGATTGGTAAATTTTAGAAGGTGGGAGTACAACTCCCCCTGCCGGCTTTTCAGCAAACAACCAGGGAGAGCTTAAACTTTTAATTTCCTGCTCAAAAACCAATATGCAACCTGTAATTCCTAAAACCACCACCACAATACCCGAGGCCAAACCAAGCCAGAGATGAAGCCAGGCATTTATTTTTTTTAAGGTTTTTTTAATCATATCAGTATGCTGGCCGAAAACTATTTGATTTTATCTAAACGCGAAATGGCATTAATACCTTCGAGTTTTAAACCTCTTTTAACAGCCTGCGTAGTGATGTTATATTCGTAAATGTAAAGTCCATCGGTAGTTTTAGCGCCAATATAAGCTACGTTTCCATCAACCAATACATTTTCTGAGTAACCACCGCTCACACTTTTTGGGATATTGATTTTGGTTTTGGTCTGGTTCACAACATCAACCACATAATAATCGGTAATGTATTTTGTGCTGTAGGCAGCAGAGCCATCGATCTGTGTTTTATCAAGAATTTTGGTAATGGCCTTTCCGTTGCCCAGGTAGTAAAAACCCAGTGCCTCTTCTTTCGTTCTGTCAGTAAGTTCGTAAAAATAAGAAGCATCAACCTTGGTACTTCCGCTGGTTACTTTATAAACACCGAATGGCTTATTTGTCATGGCAGTAGCCCAAATGGTAGGAGAATTTAAAAAATAGGCCGTTCCGTTATCGGTAAAGGCGCCTGGCGCATGCAGCGTATAATGACTTGGGAAATTAAAACGGGTATCGGTACTTACCACAATGTTGTTCATCGCCGGGAAATCCATCGAAGCCAGGTAGTTTTCGTTAATAGAAAGATCTGTAGCATTTGCATTTTTGGTATAGCTGATGTACAGTTTATTGCCTACAAATGTGGCACTGTTGCCCCAGTAGTAATAATCGCCTGTTGGTTTAGGAATATTAATGTTACCACTCGCGGTGAAAGTCATGGTTTCTACATTCAAAATGGCATACTCATATTGCAGACCAGAATTTACGCTAAAGAAAACAAGTGTTTTATCATCTTTCCATAAATAAAAACTCGACCAATAAGCCCAGCTGATCTGGGTAAACGGAATTTCTTTTACTACGCTTATATTTTTATTGTTTGAAGAGAATTTAACCAGATTACCGGCATCGTTGGTGGCATAATAAAAGCCGCCTTTGGTGGTTAATACGGTTAAGCTGGTTTCTACGCCATTACCGGCTGTGGTTACCGAACCCTCACTTAGTGATGGTGCGTGTAAAATATACATGGCAGAGGGTGTACCTGCCTGGGCTAAAATGCTGAAATCTTTGGTGCCTGTAGTGGGTTCTTCGGTTGGGGTACTGTCTTTTTTACAGGCCGAAAAGCCGGTAACTAAAAGCGTAAGTGCAAATAAAACGAATCGTTTCTGGTTTGTTTTTAACATGATTTTTATTGTTTTTATTGATTTTTATATTATTTGATGAAATATCTCAGTTTCATAAAAAACGATCTTCCGGGTTTCTGTAGCCTGAAATTATCGTAAGTCAGCTCGTTGGTTACATTGAACGATTCGGCAGAAATATTGTACCTGCCGTTTTTTATGGAGTAAGAAAGCGCAACATTATGAATGAGTTGGCTCGGGATTTTATTTTTGGATTCGATACTTCCCCTGCTCTCCCAGTTAAGGTAAAACCAGTTTACATATTGGGTTGAGAGGTTAAGCTGTAAGCGGGTATCTTTCCCCAGCAGGTCGTTTTTACCAATGCTGAAATTTGCATTTCCGTATAACCAGGGTTGGTTAGGGATACGATCGCCATAGGTCATATCTTTTAGGCCCGTACCCAGTTCGTATTCCTGTTTATTGATGGCGTTTTGATAGGTGGCATTTACGCTGAACTCGAACAGTTCGCTGTAATTATAGCGGATTTCGGCTTCTGCTCCGTTAATCTGCGCTTTACCTAAGTTGGTGTAATTAGAAAAAATGCCTCCTGTTGGAATAAAATAAATGAAATCTTTCGCATTGCGGAAAAAGTAAGAGCCCTCAATGGCAAATTTATGCTGGTTGATTTTAAAGCTGTAATAAGCACCAAGGTTGATGTTGTCGCTGTTCTCAGGTTTTAGGTTAACATTAGAAGCGATATCTATCCCGTTACCAAAAAGTTCATCCCCCTCTTGCAATCTGTAGGCATGTTCATAAGAAAATTTTAAGCCCAAAGCCTCTGTAATTTTATACCTCGTGGCCAGGCCATAGCCAAAATAGTTGTTGCTTAACTCTGAGTCTGATTTTACCCAGCTGTTTTCTTTGCTAAAATATACAGCATTGCGTACAAAGGCATTAAAATTATAATATTTGGCAAATGCAGTGGTGTTTAGCTTTTTATTAAACAGGTTGTTTTGAAAGGCAAAACCCAGCATATTTTTACTGATCGTATTCGGAACATCGAAGGCATTGTTTTTAACCACGCCAAGATCTTCGGTTGCACTCCGTCCAAAGTGGCTATAATTGTAATTCAGATTTAAGCTGTTATTGGCATCTAACCCGTAAGCAAAATTTGCACGGGCAATACCTGTCGTATTTTTATAGTGATAAATGCTCTTGATATCGTTCAGTTCGCCCTGGATGGGTTCGTACCTGCCTTTGCCACTCCAGCTGTAGAGGTAAGAAGAAGTATCGGCAACTTTAGAGCGGTTAATGGAATAAGAAGCCATCAGGTTTGCCGTTAATCCGTTTACCAGGAAATTCTGCTTTTTGTATTTAACAGAAGGCATTAAAAACTGCTCCCTGTTGTTTAGGGCGCCGTAAACCTTATTCTGGTTGGTTCCGGTTTGGATTTCCTTAAAAAGGTTGGAATATACCAATCCCAGGGTGATTTGATCGGCCCACGATTTATGGGTTAAACCAACATCAAATTGTCCCATTGTAGCGCGGTAAGCATTGTGGAAACGGCGTACATCACGTTCTACCAGTTCTCCATTTTCGACAACTTTTATGGCCGCATCGTATTGAGGGTTGCTACGCATTAAATAATCATTATCGGAATAATTATGGTAACCGTTAAAATTGAACATCAAACCTGTTTTCTCATCGGTAAAACGACCGGCTATGGCCGTGCGGCTGGTATTAAACGAGCCATAGCTGAAACTGGCATCCAGGTATTTTTTAGTGTGCTGATCGGTAATAATGTTCACTGCGCCACCCAGGGCATCTGCACCTAACTCTACCGGAACCACACCTTTGTACACCTCAATACGTTCGGCAAGGTTTACAGGGATGTTGTTTAAAGACATGGCACTGCCAAAACTTTCCATCGGAATACCATCCAGAAAGAAACGAATCTGCTTGCCCGATAAACCGTTAAGTGAAAAGTTAAAATCAGAACCCATACCACCCTGTTCGCGCACTTTTACACCAGTGCTTCTGTTCAGGACCTGGTTGAGATCGGTTGTGGTGTTCAGAAATAATTTGGTTTCAATACCGTTTACATTAAAGCCTGATTCTTTAAGTGCCGTGCTTTTTGTTTTGGCGGTGATGGCAACAGTACTTAAATGCTGTGGATTTTTGTCCAGTTTAAAATCCAGCTGCAATTGCTCGCCGCTTTTAAGATTGGCCTGTTTTGTACCGGCCACACTGCCCAGATATGAAATTACAATGGTGTAGTTTCCTGCTTTTAAACCTTTAAGATTATAAAAACCATCGGTATCGGTGGTGGTACCAATTTTAGTGTTTTTTATTAAGATTGATACGCCAGCCACCTTCCCGGTACTATCGGTAATGTAACCCGAAATCTGTGCACCCTGTTGTGCATAAACTGTGGCAGAAAAAAGTAGGAATAAGAATAGAAATTTTAAGCGATACATTATTTTAATCTTGTGCATTTACAGGGTAGTAGCACAATTCGCTTTTTCCCGAAGGTGGGAAATGCAAAAAAAGAAAATAAAGTTCTTTGTCATCCCCGACAAATCTATATTTATGATGCAACCTCTTAACCCAGGCCCATTAAAACTTGTGCTAGCGGGTGATTACAGCTTAGATGCTGTCATTTTGAGCCTGTCGAAACACCCTTAAAAGAGTATTTTTAAAAAGATCCTTCAGCAGCTACAAGGATGACAGTTATCTATCAATCCTTCAACCGGTCTATCCGCATAATAAAATCAGTATCTCCCCCCAATTGAAGACCTTTTTTTAGCGCTCCCGTTTTAATGTTGTACAACCAGATGTAGTTGCCTTCTTTGGTAGAATTTACTGAAATATATGCCGTATCCCCCTCCACAATTACACATTCCCTTCGGGTTCCTTTATCTAATGGCAGGTTAAGTTTGGTAACTGATTGCGTGACCAGATCGAGCACATAAAACTCAAAATGTGCCGTGCTGTAATGGTCGCCCAAACCTTTATACAAGTCTTTTCGCTCTGAGCGGATAATGGCTTTATTTCCACCTAAATACCACATTCCGTAGGCATGGTTTTGGATTTTGGAGTCTGAAATATTGAAGAAATAATTAGGATCGATCTTTTTCCCGCCAGCATTGATCTTAAATACTGCGGTTGGAAGATCAGGTCGGTTGCCTAAGGCAATGCCCGGGCACGATTGAAAGTAATAATCGCCTTTTTCATCTTTAAAATTATAAGATTGAATGGTGTTAATTCCACCAGGGTAAGTAGAACGCGTATCTTTTTGGGTGTTTATCAGATTCATCTTCGGGTAACCCAGCTCCGAAACATATAAGGTATCGCTGGTTAAATAATTAGAAACACTTTGCGCTACATGATAGGTATAGCCAACCAGGAGTGAGTTGCCTTTTTTTTCTACAAAACCGATAGAGAGTGTTGTGTATTTACCTGATGGTGCCGGAATTTCCATGTCACCCTTCGCAATGGTTTCCATCTTAGCCGTATTGATGAAATTGTATTTACTATGGTTATACCCTGAAAGATTTAAGCCACTTAACAATAAACTATCTTTTCCGATCCAGTTAAAATTTTCGATGCTGAAATCTTTAAGATCTAAAAAACCACCGGTAACCAGCTTTCCATTTTCCAGTTTAAATTTAGAGAAACGATTGCTTTTGCGGTTCAGGTGATAAAAAAAACCGTCTTTTACAAAAACATCCCGGTCCATATCTTTTGGGTCTAAATATATACCTGCAGTTTCTGGTTTTAATTCGCCGCTATCCAATGTATTACTGGTGAGCAGGTATTCCTTTCCATCTTTCGCCAAAATATATAAACTGTATTTAGCTCCCTTTTGATCTACTGGTTTTGTTTCCTTACAACCAAACAAGCAAAATAAAAAAAATACAGTGAAGAAAGATTTAATGGTACTATCGAGGTTCATGGTAGGATGGAGCGATTAAATATCAAACTGGGTAGAAAGCTGTTTCTGCATTACAGGTGGCAAATCCATTAAATTCCTTTCGCTGATTACGATGATACTTTTTACTCCTGTTTTATTTTTTAGTATAATGTAAGTTTGTCCTTTTAGTAAGGTTACTTTTTTATCTGTTCCTTCAAAAATGAGGTTGATATCTTTTTTAGGTGAAATCAGGATGCTTCCCGTCAGATCGATCATCCCATCATTGTTATTTATTTTGGCAATGGTATTTGGCCCGAGCGATACATTATACCCTGTAGCATCAATGTGTTTTACATGTAATGCAGAAGGATTATTTAGTTCTAAAAATTCAGTTTGTGTAGTGGACCTGTTAGAGAACAGGAAATAAATAACTGTAACGGCCAATGCAATAAACACCGAAGCAGCAATCGCACCTTTCCACATAAAATAAACATGACTTCTTTTGGGTAATGGTTTAACTGCCTTTGGTAAGGTTGTTTCAATTTCCTGCCACATTTCATGCTTAAGGCTGTTTTTATCCCGGGTAAGCATTGTGGTATCCAGGTCATCTACATCAGTATTAAATAGCCATTCTTCTACCATGCTGCGCTCCTCGGCAGTACAGGTATTGAGGTGGTATTTTTCTAAAAGTTCGTTACTAATGTTCATACGGGTAAATTGCCGTTAACAGAAATGCTTATCTGCAAACTTAATATAATTATTGCTTTTAATTAGAAGTAGCCTAAACACCGCTTTTCCGTAAGTGTGATGAATTAAAAAAATTAATAATTTGCCAAACCCATTTTAAGTTTGCCCATGGCTTTGGTAATGTGGTACTCCACAGCACGTTCGGAAATATATAACATATTGGCAATTTCTTTATTGCTCATTCCTTGTTCGCGGCTCATTTTATAAACCCTTTTGCACTGGCAGGGCAATGTATCGACCAACAGGTTTACTTTTTCTTTTAAACTATTAAAAAGTACCTGCTCTTCGGTGCAATTGCTTGATGCTGAGCAATCCATTACATGAAATTCGTTGTGTTTTTGCCTGCTAACCTTATTGCGGATATATTCGAAGGTTTTAAATTTGGCAGACCGAATGAGGTAATGTTCAATTTTTTCTATTTCAAGCTCCGCCCGTCGTTCCCAAAGGGATTTGAAAATCTCCTGTACCATGCCTTTTGCAGGTTCAACCTCTTTAATGTTATTGTAACAAACGGCAAATACCTTTTCCCAATATAAATCATAGGCCATTTCGAACGATTGTTTATCGATCTTAAATAATCCGCCCGAGAAAGGATGACCTGAAGCTTCCAAATAATAATCTGATGATTTGTTGCAAATATAGTTATTTAGATTGATTAAAAATAAGAGCGATTCTGATTTGTTTTTCGTCCTGTCTCGTTTAACCACAGAGGGCACAAAGAGAAAGGCGCATAGGGCACAGCGTTAAGAGCAGAATAAAATTTTATAGCTTATTAATCTATCCACGTTATCATCGGGCCCCGGTCTCCCGACTTCCGGACTTATCCCATCTAAAAATATTTTTTCTTCCTGCGTAGGGGTAAGTGTGTACTTCGTTGTCTCATTTTAAAATTAGACAGAAATGAAAACATCTTTAACACACATTAAAAACAGCTTAAGTGTAAATATCAACTTTAAAAAAGCATTACATGTTATAGCATTAGGCCTGGTAATATTGCTGAGCTCAAGTTTAACTATTTTTGCACAGGAAGGTAAAGCAGGTAAAGTAAATATTGGAATAATATATCCTGTAAGCACAAACGGAACACATGCAGCGCTGGATAGCAATGTATTTTCTTTAAATCTACTCGTTGGCGTTTCGGCAGCAGAAAAAGGACTTTCTTTTGCAGGTTTATCCAATATCATTCGCAAAAATGCAGGTGGAACACAGTTTGCAGGCTTTTCTAACCACATTGGTGGCAAGGCACAAGGCGCACAATTTGCTGGTTTTATCAATACGTACGGAGGAGGCAACGGAGCAGCTGTTGCAGGTTTTGCCAATATTGCGAAAGAAAACAGTGGTATGCAGATATCCGGATTTTTAAACTGGGCGGGTAAAAATGTTTCGGCGGTACAGATTGGTGGTTTTATGAACAAAGCGGCAGATGTAAAAGGATCACAAATTGCAGGTTTTATCAACATTGCTAAAAAAGTAAAGGGTGTTCAGCTTGCTGGTTTTATTAACATAGCCGACAGCAGCGATTATCCTATCGGGATCATAAACATTGTTAAAAATGGCGAAAAAAGTATTGCTTTAACCACCAATCAGAATTTAACCACAATGGCCACTTTCCGCTCTGGTGGTAAAGTATTGTATGGCATTATTGGTGCAGGCTATAATTTTAAAAACAAAGATGAGGTTTATGCCTTCGAAGCCGGTTTAGGTGCACATTTTTTCCAATCGGAACATTTTAGGTTAAATGCCGAACTTACAGGAGGTTCATTACAGGATTTTAAAAGGGGCAACTATTTTAAATCTACTTTCCAATTGATGCCGGCATTAAGAATAGGCCCTCACCTGGAGATATTTGCTGGTCCATCTTTCAACTTTATATCTACCAATACTGAAGAAGGCAAAACCTTACAAAAACACTATGTAAAAACCTGGGACAGGAAAGATAATACGCTGCACGGCATGTTCTTTGGTTATACCGGCGGTTTAGCAGTTAGTTTTTAAAGAAATGATAGAACGAATGAATTTTGAAAGTGAGAATGATTTTTGACTAGTCCATTTTAACACTCAATCATTCATTCAATCTCTCCTTCAACCATTATATTTGACTAGAAATAAACCATTGGAATTAACAGCAGTAGTTTCCGGAAAAATGCATCGGTATGATGATGATACGTCATTTGAACAATTGTTTAAAACGTATTACCATGCGCTGCATGCCTACGCCCAGGTAATTTTAAAAGATGAGGACCTGGCTGAAGAAATTGTACAGGGTATGTTTTTAAAGTTTTGGGAGAAAAGGCAAAACCTGCAGATACAATCCATAAAAGCCTACCTCTACAAATGTGTTTACAACGATAGTATCAATTACCTTAAACAGGAAAAAACCAAAAGCAAGTACCAGGAATTTACGATACATACCATGAATACTGAACATGAGCCCGCAGCTGCAAAAGTAGAACTCTCAGAATTGCAACAGCATTTAAGAATAGCCTTGAACCAACTGCCGGAGCAATGCCGCACCATTTTCCAGATGAGCAGGTTTGAGGAACTGAAATACCGCGAAATTGCCGATCATTTAGGCTTATCTGTAAAAACTGTAGAAAACCAAATGGGTAAAGCCTTAAAAATATTAAGATTGAAACTGGCAGATTTCCTGGTGTTTGCTTTACTTGGATTGTGGTATTATAAAGATTTTTTTAATTAGAAGAAGAAAGCGCATGACTGATGAATTATTGATCAAATTTCTTCTAAAAGAAAGCTCTGAGGAAGAAAACCAGCAGGTAAGAGATTGGCTGAAAGCTGCTGAAGGCAACCAGAAACATTTTACGCAGTTAGAAACCATCTGGCAGGTGAGTAACACCCTAAAAAGCGAAAATAAAAGAGATGTAGAGCTGGCATGGGAAAGTTTTAAAACAAAAAGGGAAAATTTACAACCACAAAATGAAAAAGTAAGAAGTTTAAATGTCCGTAATACCTGTTTCAGGGTAGCTGCCGTATTGTTTATTGCTGTGGGGGGTTGGTTGCTGTATAATTTATATGCAGCGAGAAATTACACCAAACTCACAGCCCATAACCAGGTGCGTACCGAAAGTTTACCAGATGGATCGGCACTTACGCTAAACAAACACAGCAAAATCAGCTATGCCGGTAATTTTAAAAGCAACAGGAAAATGAAGATGGAAGATGGTGATGTGTTTTTTGAAGTGGCTAAAGATAAAGCCCATCCCTTTGTAATCAATATCGATAAGGTAAGTGTAGAAGTGGTGGGTACCTCATTCAACATCAGGCACCTTAAAAACGATACCGAGGTAAATGTAGAAAGCGGCATTGTTAAAGTGCGCCTGGGTAATCAAGAAATTAAACTTCATAAAGGCGAAAAAGTTCTCATCACAGGTCATACCTATCAACTGGTAAAAGAGCAAAGTACCGATCAGCTATATAACTACTACCGCACTAACCTGTTTCAGGCGAACAATGTTTCCTTACCAAAATTAATTAAAGCTTTAAACGAAGCTTATCATACCAACATTGTTTTAGATGAAAAAGTAAAGGGATTAAGCATCAATACTGTTTTAAAATTTGGTTCCATTAATGAAAATTTACAGATAATCTGTGAAACCCTAAAATTAAAATTATCGCGTAACGGCAACAGCATTTTGCTGTCTTATAAAGATTAATGAAAATAAAACTGCTTTTTTTATTACTCTTTATTTCGGGTTTCTGTATTGCGCAGGTTAACACAACAGATTATCGGCGGAATTTATCAAAAGGGGTAAGTTTAACTGTCCGGCAGGAACGTGTAAGTAATGTTTTGCAGATGATTGGCAAGGCAGGTGGCTTCTATTTTTCTTACAATGGGGTTTTATTTAGGCAGGATAGTCTGGTAAACCTGAATGTGAAAAATATTCCGGTGCGCGAAGTGCTGGACCAGCTTTTTGATGGTAAGGTAGATTATAAAGAAAATGGAGAATATATTATCCTGCGTTATGCCGTAAATCATTTAACCATCGAGGCCGAACATATAGGAAGTGGAGATAATGAATATGCCATAAGTGGTTATGTGACTGATACCCGAACGGGGAATAAAATTAAACAAGCGAGTGTTTATGAAAAACGTTTACTTCAGGCGGCACTTACCGATAACAATGGATATTTTACCTTGCGTTTCAGGGGTGAGCATAGTGGCGTAATTTTAACGGCAAGTAAAGAAAGTTATCGCGATACTTCACTGGTTTTTTTGGCCGATATCAATATCAAACCCGGAAAATATGAAGACCCTGATCAAGAGCGTGGTGCATTTTTCTCCAATACTTTTGGAGGAAAGGGATTCTGGCGGTTTTTAGTTTCATCAAAACAGCGGATTCAGAACCTAAACATTCCCGATTTTTTTGCACAAACTCCTATTCAGGCTTCTTTTACGCCGGGTTTAAGTTCTCACGGAAGCATGAGTTCGAGCGTGATTAATAAAGTTTCTTTAAACGTCATCGGAGGTTATACCGCCGGAACAAATGGTTTCGAAATTGCCGGGGTATTTAATTTAACTAAAGGTGATATTCGGAAAATTCAAATGGCTGGGTTATTTAATGTGGTAGGTGGATCGGTAAAAGGCACACAGCTTTCGGGAGCATATAATGATATAAACCTGAATGTGGATGGCTTTCAGGTGGCAGGTTTATTAAATAGGGTAGAAGGAAAAGTAAGGGGTATACAAATGGCCGGTGTAGGGAACATTGCCGGAAAAGAGCTTAAGGGGGCACAAGTAGCAGGTTTGATTAACATGAGCAAAAATACCAGCGGGGTACAGCTGGCTGGTGTGCTTAATAAAAGTTCAGGCCATTTAAAAGGTGTTCAAATTTCAGGCTTGGTTAATTACGCTAAAAAAATGGATGGTTTTCAGTTTGGTGTGGTTAATCTGGCTGATTCATCCTCAGGTGTAAGCATCGGTTTAATCAATCTTTCTAATCATGGCTATCGTAAAATAAGTGTTTACACTAACGAAGTAGTAAATACTAACATCGCTTTTAAAAGCGGAAATGCAAACTTATACACGTTGCTGATTGTGGGCAAAAATTTTTCTGGTACTGCGCAGGTCCTCACTTATGGCTTAGGGCTTGGTCATGATTTTATATTGAACAAACGTTTCGCTATCGCAGCTGAAGGAACCATCCAGTCGATATATCTGGGCAATTTTGAAGAAGCAAATAATTTGTACAGGCTGCAGACACTTCTTCAGGTAAATGCTTTACCGCGGCTTGCTTTTTTTGCCGGACCTGCATACAATTATTATGTAAAAGGATCGTCTGATATCCCTTCGGGCGATAAGTATAAAAAAGAACTCGCACCAAAACAACATCACGATTTTAGCAATGGCGCACAGGGCTGGTTAGGCTGGAATTTAGGTGTTGCAGTTTCATTGTAGCGCGCTTTTAACCACGAAGTGCCATACAATAATTATTGCTGCTCTGCGTAAATCTTCCTGGATCTGCGGGGGAAATTTTTTGCATTTTTGTTCCCGCTGATTTCGCTGATCGCCGCAGAATGACATTCATTTCTGTGTTTAACCACTGAGAGGAACAGGATGCTTCGACTCCGCTATCAATGACAGATGCTAAAGAATGGTCGTCATTCCCGCGCAGGCGGGAATCTTAATGCAACCTGCAACCCCTACCAAGGCATTACGATTGCCAGTCGGGCTGGCAATGACGATTCTACGTACTGCCATTAAACCTCCAATGTATTTAAAAAATGCTAACCTCTACCATTGACAGCTTCTAATAAAATAATAGTCATCCCTGACCGAAACGGCGTGAATTGGAGAGATCGTTGAACCAAATCATTTGCAATCAAATTTATCTTCGGACCTCTGGCCCTGACTTTCGGACTATTTCATTATATTTGATAATAAGCTCACAATCCAAATATGTCGCAAAAATTAGAAGTATGGCAAAGAGGACCACTGCCTGATATCCATCCTTTATTGCAGCCAGTAGCACATGCGCTTTTGCAGGCAAGGGAAGAAATTGAGGAGTACATGTCTGAATTTCCGGTTGCATTGCTTTGGGAACGACCAGCGGGCATGGCTTCTACAGGTTTTCATCTTCAGCATTTAAGTGGCGTATTGGATAGGGTATTTACCTACGCCAGGGCAGAAGGTTTATCCGAATTTCAGTTTGCACAACTGGCTGAAGAGGGTAAGGACAGTGCGGAAGGTTATACTGTAGCCGATCTTGTAAACCGGTTCAATCGTCAGGTTGATGTTGCCATGGAGCAGTTAAAAAATACAGATATCAGTACATTGCCCGATTTTAGGGGGATTGGCCGCGCCAAACTTCCATCAACGGTAATTGGGTTACTTTTCCACGCTGCAGAACATACCATGCGCCATGTTGGCCAGCTGATGGTTACCGCTGTCGTAGTGAAAAAATAAAGCTTTTCTTTAACGCTGATTGACAGGCTCGGTAATTATCTTTGTACCTCCGACATCCAGCTTCAGCCTATTCCTTCTCACATCATCCCTCCTCCATTTTACATCTGGCCAAAATAATCTCCCTGTTCCATATCAGCCAATAATTCTATATGTGTTGGTTTCCAGTTTAAACTTTCCTGGGTAATTTTGCTCGATGCAGGACAATCCATACCTGCGAAACCACCTAACCAACCAAAATGTTCGGCTGCTTCTGCTGCAGGTACCGATATTATGGGCATGTTGAGCTGTTTACCAATCATTTCTGCAATGGCCTTGAGGGTAATTCCTTCTTCGGCCACACCATGGAACCTTGCGCCAGGTGTCGCATTTTCTAAGGCCAGGCGGTAAAGCACAGCGGTATCTAAACGGTGTACGGCCGACCAGCGGTTAAGCCCTTCGCCAATATAGGCTGATATGCCTTTTTCGCGGGCAAGCTTGATCAGCATTGGCACAAAACCATAATCGCCTTCTCCATGTACCGATGGTGATAAACGTACCACAGCTGCTCTTACGCCGAGTTGGGCTACGGCATCGGCTGTTTGCTCTGATACGCGGGGATGTACCGATGCACCAACCGCAGGAATTATATTTTCGGTAGCCAAACTGCCCGGACTTACCAATGCGGTACCCGAGGTTACAATAAACGGGCGGTTAGAATTTGCCAGTTCGGCACCAATTGTTTCAATGGCAATTTTATCTACCTCGCACATTTCTTTATAACGGGTAAAATCGTGGATAAAACCCGTATGGATGACACCATCGGTAGCGGCAGCACCACTACGCAGGCGCTCTAAATCAATAAGGTCTCCGCGATGCACTTCGGCACCAGCTGCAATTAAGGCATTGGCCGATGCATCCGAACGGGCCAAACCCAAAACCTGGTGGCCATTATTTATTAATTCTTTAACGACTTCGGAACCTACAAAACCAGTGGCTCCTGTTACAAATACACGCATGATTGATTTTTATTTAAAACAAATGATTTAATTTTTGAATGAAACAAATATCGGAAGTGTTCGGAAGAAGGATTTAGCCAAATCTGTTGATGTTGTAGCCAAAAACAGTGTTGATGTTTGGTTGCGGATTAATTTTTTGGAAAGCAAAAACAGCAGCTTTCAGGATATGCTAGTCCCGCTCCCGCTTCTGCCGATGAAATATCGGCATTTCGCTTCGATCGGGTTTAGGTGGCAGGGGAGGTGGTGCTCTTTAGGGTTTTAGTTGCATAAAAAGAACATAGAATCACCTGTTTTTAAAAATGCTTCTGCCTATATCTCCGAAATCAGCAGGAAACTAATATCCTTCCGCAAATTTATGTTGATTATCGCTGATGGAATTTGCTGCTGGTATTGGTCGCAAGAAATTTTGTTCTTAAACCTGATTGCAATGAAAGCCCGTAAGCGAGGTACGAGTGCGGACTTGGAATGAAAAGCAGGGAGAACAACTAAAAAAAACTACTGTCCAGGCTTTTCAAAATAAAATAATTATGCTAATGAATTTTCAGCATCCTCAACCACTAAACCCTCCGCTTGATGAATATGTGCCCGGTACATATTCCCCCAATCAGACATGGCGCTAAGCATATCTTTCATGGTACGCCCCAAATCTGTTAACTTATATTCTACCCTGGGTGGCACTTCGGGGAAAACCATGCGGCTAATGATCTGGTCTTTTTCCAATTCCCTAAGCTGTGCCACCAGCATCCTTTCGGATATTCCCTCAATATCTTTTTTTAATTCGCCATAACGCATCGTTCCATAAGACAGGCGACACAGGATTGCAGGTTTCCATCTGCCTCCGATTACGGCCAGTGAAGCAGACATGCCGCAGTTATCGATCATCATTTTTTCGTTCAATGCGTTGGTTGAAGTTTCTTTTCTCATTTCTAACTTTTTTGTTAGTACCTAACAATTTGTTGCCTACTCTCAAATATAAAGTATCTGTTTTAATTTAGCATAAAATTTAGAAATCAGATGAAAAAATTATCAAATAAAATAGCCCTGGTTACCGGTGGCAGCAGGGGTATAGGTGCCGCAATTGTAAAGAGATTAGCTGCCGAAGGTGCAAAAGTGGTATTTACTTACGCCAATTCGCCCGAAAAAGCAGAAGCAGTGGTAGCAGATGTTGAAGCCGCTGGTGGCGAAGCAATAGCCATAAAAGCCAGCAGTAAGGTGCCTGCCGAAGTAACCGCAGCAGTAAACAAAACAGTTTCCGATTTTGGACGTATCGATATCCTGATCAACAATGCAGGTATCTACATCGGTAAAGCTTTTGAGGAACATACGCTTGAAGATTATAACGATATTATGGCGGTTAACGTGCAGGCGGTTTTTGTGGCAGCTTTGGCTGCGGTAAAAGGCATGCCCGAAGGTGGCAGGATTATTACCATTGGCAGTAATATGGGTGATAATGCAGTTGGCCCTGAAACCACGCTGTATACCATGAGCAAATCGGCATTGCAAGGGTTTACCCGTGGTTTATCACGAGATTTAGGTGCAAAGAAAATTACAGTAAACCTGATTCAACCCGGACCAATTAATACCGATATGAACCCGGCCGATGCACCATTGGCAGATTTTTTAAGAACGCGCATGGCCTTACCAGAGTATGGTACGGTTGAGGATATTGCTTCTTTTGTAAACTTTATTGCAAGCGATGAAGCAAAATACATCACCGGTTCGTTTTTAACCATCGACGGCGGATTGAACGCTTAAAGAGAATCGATAACAGATTACCTTAAAAAAGTTGTCATTTCGATCTGATAGCTATTTAGATGAAGCGTAGCCCCGAACTTTCGGAACAGATTTATATAGATTTCCCGGCTGCGTTGCACTCCGCTCGAAATGACGACTTTTTTAAATAAAATACCATAGTTAGTTATGCCACCATAAACCACTTACCCACGGCTTCTTCAAGTCTGTTATAATCTGCTTCACTTTCCAAAACCCAGGCAACAATCCCATCAGGGCGGATCAATAATGCGCTTAAACCTAACTGGTTTTTTACACTACCAGCAATGTGTTTTAATTGATTATACTTAGCTGCTAACGTTTTATGTTGAACATCATTGTTAAAATCAAGCAGCATACCTTTACCATCATACATCAATTCTCCAATGGTACTGCCATTTTCAAATTCGAAATTAGGTGCGCTATAACCCACTAAAGGATGTTGATCGCCAAGATCGTAACGGGTAGAAACACCCCAAACACGTTCAGCCATATAGGTGGCGCCATCACGGGTATTCATCAATTCGCTAACAATGCTGTGCAGTGCCTTGGCCTGTAGGCTGGGTTTCATAATTTCTACCTGTGCCCGCGACCAATCCAGCACTTTTTCGCCAATCGGGTATCGTTCCGTATAATAACTGTCGAGTAGGCCTTCTGGCGCAATGTTATTAATTGTTGCGGCCAATTTCCAGCCCAGGTTCATGGCATCGCCCAAACCTAAATTAAGTCCTTGCCCGCCTAAAGGCGCATGGATGTGTGCAGCATCGCCAGCTAAAAATACCCTTCCAATACGGTAAGTAGTGGCTTGCCTTGCCCTATCGGTCCAGGTGGTGGCGGTATGCAAAGCCGTAAGCGTTACGTCGGTGCCCGAAACACGGCGCAAAACTTCCTGTAGATGTTCGAGTGTAATGGGCTGCTTCGAACCATGAAAAGCACCGCCATCAAAATCCTGAATGGCCATATAGCCCGGCTGCGACTGCATATACATACCTTTTTCGGTTACATTACGGCCGGGGCGGAGTCTTTCGGGATCTAAAATTTCTACTGTAGCCGTGTAGCCGGTAAATTCTGGTTCTGTACCGGCAAATTCAAAACCACCCGCTTTACGTACCATGCTCCGGGCCCCATCGCAACCCACCAGCCATTTGGAGGTAAAAGTTTCATCACCCGATTGTACGGTCACGCCATCAGCATGTTGATCGAAGTGGTGAATCGGATAACCGCGTTTAATGCTCACCCCCAAAGTTTCAGCACGGTGTGAAAAGATTGTTTCCAATTCTGCCATTTCGGAGATTAAACTGGTTTCAGTGGAGCTGGGTAATCTGTATTCCCATCGCGACCTGTCGATATTGCCTTCTAAAAAAGGAATACCGGCAAAATGCCCGGCCTGTTTTTGTGCACCATGTTTATTATTTTGATGCTGATGTGGATTTTTAAGTTGTTGGTGGATTTGGAGTTCGTGGAACAGCCCACGACGGTAAAGTGCTTCGATAGACGGGGCGGATAATCCGCGGATACCAAAAGGAAGTTGTTTTAGTGCGGAATGCGGATCTGTCGCTTTTTCGAGAATCAACACTGAACATTTGGCCAGGGCCAGCTCGCAAGCCAGAAATAGCCCCACAGGTCCTGCACCCGAAATAATAACATCGTAAAGTTTATGATTTTGTGCGGATGTTCCGCTGTTGCTTGTCGTATTCATATTTGAAAATAATTATGATACAAAATTGAGCAATACGGTTTGGTAAGGCTTGTACAAACACGACAATTGTAAGGTATGGGAAATTTAATTGGCGATAAAATCGCCATTTTCATCCCGGTTAAAAACCGGGACGATGGAAGTATAATTTATTTAAAAAAAGCGTATAGATTTCTCTCCCGAATATTCGGGACGATGCTTTATTTAAAATGACGAATTTAGTTGATCGCTATAAAAATCTCAACCTCAGCATGTTCACCATCCTGCGATTTTTCGCCGTAAACTTCCAGGTCGTAAGTGTATTTTCTGTTCAGTTCGCCATCGCTTTTCCAGATATCCATCCAGGTATTTACCACGGCATTGGGCATTGCTCCCTTAGCGGTGAACTTTTGAAAGTTTTCTGCCCCGAACTCACGACCGATCAATCCATCGGGAATGTTTTCGAGTGTAGAAACCGGAACGCCGATAATCGTTGTGTAGGCATCCGTATAATTGCTCACATAATCCGTATAAATGGTGATGATATCGTTGGAAACCTTGTTTGGTATTTTGTCGAAAATGTTTTCCGTATAAAATTGCGACCAGAGTTTGCCCAGATCTTCGGCCGATTGATTGTTTTGGTTGGTGGTGCGGGTAGAAATACCAATAATTTTGAAAGCGTCTCTCATAAGGTGTTTGCCGTTTAGGTAAAAAATAAACTTTTGTGCTTTTCAAAATTAATCAGGAATTACAAATAATAACAGGTTTTTATTTTTTATCCGTTTCAGTAAAAGCAAGTAAGTCATTCGCGTTTTGTTTGCCTTTTCTGGCGTTACGTGCAAAGGCGGCCGGAGTGGTGCCGCTGTAACGCTTAAATTCTCTGCTGAAGTGCGATTGATCGGTATAACCCAATTCATAAGCTAAACCAGCCAGGTTAACATCAGGTGTTGTCCATAGTCGGTTTCTTGCCTGTTCAAAGCGCATCAGGCCCGATACATCTTTAACAGTGTGGCCAGATGATTGTTTAAAGTTCCTTTCCAGTGTGCGCACGGTAACGTGTGCAGCCTCAGCTACTCCGCTAACCGGAAGATTACCCTTTGTTTGCTGCATGGCAATGCCCGCTTTATATAACATGCTGTCGGCAGCAACACCCGAAAGTGCTTCGAAGAAATATTGTTTTACCGCTTCGATTGCTTCTGCTATGTTACCTGCACTAATTAAACTGTTCAGATGGGGTTGCAGTTTTGCTATCGGATGTTCAAATACCTGTACACCTGATTTACCCGCAGGCAATCCGAGTAGATCGAACACCGTCCATGGAAAACACCTGATCCCAATGATTTCCAGTTGCCCTTTGGAAAAAAAATGAACCGGACGATTAAGTAAGCCCATTATAAAAGGTGAAGGCAATGGCTGTAAGCTCCCATTCTTTTCGATAGCGATATTCCCGAAATAGAAGATAATTTCTGCATAACCGTCGGGGATCACCTCATAACTGGATAATTCTTCGCCAGAAATTCTTTTGTTGTACCAAAAACATTTGATGGTATCCAGAAGGGCTTCGGGAGTTTCAAATTCCTGGTGTAACATGTTGAATGGTGGCATATTTAGAGGTTATGGCTATTCAAATTTAAGATGATCTATACAATGGTTGCGAATTAATTATTTCCTGCAAAAAAGATATTCCGGATAGCAATTATGAGGTTATAAATAATACTGTAAGATTTATTCACATTTAATTACAAATTCGGATCTGTGGATATTGGAACTGTGCTAATCTAAAAATAAAAATCAACAAATGTGATATGGATATTCAAGAGAAAAGCCGGTTGGGAAATGAAGATGATGAACAGGTTTCAACTGTTTTTTTGGTTTTATACCTGGCGAAAATAAACCGGATCTAAGAGGTGAGCAGGAGCAAAGGGAACCTGCAATTACCGGATTATCGCTGATTTTTATTGTTCTCGTTATTTTTAGTGCAGTTATACTCTATTGTGTAATAACAACGGCCTTACAAACTCCATTTAACATTAGCAGTACGGTAAAGCGTAATACCTTTTATTTTTTGCCACAGGGCTGGGCATTTTTTACAAGAGATTCAAGGGAGGAAAAACTTTGGGCCTATAAAAGAACCTATAACGGTTCGCTTGTTCCGTTAAGTCCGCCAGGAGGAAGTTTTACTTACCTGTTCGGAATTAACCGCGAAGGAAGAAAATTAACTGCTGAGTATAACCGGCTGCTTATTGGAGTTGATAGTGCTTTAGGCTTGCTTTCCTCGCTGGAGTTAAACCGGGTGCAGATTATGTGTATCTATTTCAGGTTTTTAATAAAAGAAACAATAACTTTTCCGAGCACTGCGTTTATAGGAAGTTCACCGTTAGTATAGGTTTTTAAATTTTCCTCCCTATCCAAAGGTGCATTTTTCAATACATGGTTCATACCTTGTATGGCAAAAAAAGATGCTTTTGAATTGGCTTTAGCTAATCGCTGGCCACTATCAGTACCGATTTGAAGATCGGTACCTCCACTGATAACAAGTATGGGCGCATTTATTTTTTTTATTTCAACTGCTGCGTGGTGCCGCATTGCTGAAATGAGGTATGCTTGCGTTGTCAGGCTAAACAGGTTTTGTATTGCCGGGCTAAGTTCGCCATGATAAAGATTTCCTTTCTTTAGGTTACTGATTATTGTTTTAGCGAGTTTTAAATCTGCAGTTTCCAAAGTTTTAGATAACTGGCCTTCAAGTACAGTTCCAAGATCAGTATCGTAACCGCTCAAACAGATCAGGCCAACCGGATGACTTTTAAGCGCGGAAGTAATGGCTATAGATGAACCCTCGCTGTGCCCCAGAACAATAACCTTTGAAAACCTTTCATCCTTTTTAAGTTGATCAACAAATGCAGAAGCATCATCAACATAGTTATCTACAACAATCTGATTATTGCCTAAAGCCTGTGCACTTTTTGCAACACCGCGTTTATCGTAGCGCAGGCTTGCTATTCCATTTGCAGCCAGGGTGTCGGCAAGCATTGCAAAAGAATTTGTAACTAAGGCATCACCCTGGTTCATATTCCTGTCTGTCGGGCCAGATCCACCTATCATTAACACAATGGGAACTTTTTCTGATGTTTTGGCAGGCAATAGTAAAGTGCCAAAAAGCATAGCTGGCGGTTCGCCTAAGGTATAATTATCAGGACTTGCTTTTCTGGCTGAGCCTGGTGCAGGGGTGGGTCTTGGTAACTGCCTTATGCCTGCAATTTGTCCGTCTTTTATCACCAGCAGGATATCCACCAGGGGGCGTTCGAATGTTAAGTTATACCTTTGCATTTCTGCACCAGCAGTAGATATATTCTTAGTATCGGTAATTTTTCCGAGCTGGTTCATTAACTGTCCGAAAAGATTATCACTCCCGTCTTTTCCAAGGGCTGATTTCATCTGTGGCGACATCATGTTGTAAAGCGAATCTTTTAAATTCTGGTTAAATGCGCCGGTAACTTGCTCAATAGTTATGCTGGTTTTTTGCTGGCCAACTGCGAAAAAAGAAATCAAAATGAAGAGAGGGATAAGCAGGTATTTTTTCATTGTTAAATGTTCTTAATATAAACCGATCAGGCGCATCTTTATGCGTTCCTAATGTAGCAAATTAATAAATCAATCATTTTTTTTCTATATAAAATTTTTTCTTTGTATGGATATTGATATAATTCAGGTTACTTTCTATCGCAAATACATCCGAATAAATAATCCTGATCAACTTTAAGTTATCTTCCCGGCATCAGCCCCTTTAATGGGGTTATCCGGTTCTTCTGGTTTGACGTTGGGGGTGAAGTTTGTCGATGGTTGACATAAATACGGCCAAACTAATAGGCTGTAAATATAAGTTTATTGGTCATTGTCCGCACCTGTTTTGCCAGCTCAAGTCCTGAGATTCTGGGCATATCGATGTCCATAAATATAAGGTCAACTTTGCCATGGTCGCCAAGTGTTCGCATCGCATTAACCGGATCGTTGTATGTACCAACCAGATTAGAAATCCGACGCCCCGCAGGTGGCAGACTTAAAGGGAGAAGAAATCTTCCGTGGTATCTATTTTGGAGAGGGAAAAGTAGCCACAACGTTAAAAGAGTGTCTACCAAACTTTTCTGAATGGCTAGAGGATCGTGATAAAAAACTGCTTTTCGATGCCGGGACTAGATTTATAAACCAAATAAACCAAAAGCATCCTGAGTTTTTCAATCATTTTGAAACCGAAATCAAGAGCGGTGATGTTGGCCGGGTTAAGGTTGCATTAATGGACGCAACAAAAGCTTTGCGCGAGGCTGCAGCATCAAACAGTGATATTGCCGATATCCAGGTGAATAAAGTGCAACAGGCAAAATTGTTAAAGCAAATGGGTGCCTATAATGTTAAAGGAATTAAGAAAGGGCAGTTAACTGCGCTATGGAGTAATATATATAAGGTCTTAACAACAGGTTAAGACCAAAAAAATACCTTAAAACTTTCGTTTTTGATAGGGCGTTCCTTCTCCATCTTCGCAATAACTTTTCAGGCTTAATAAAAACATGGCCCAGTTGTAATTGCACCACCGGTAAAATTCGGTCAGTTCGCGCCAATCAAAGTGTTTCAGTACAATTGCCGTTATTCCATCCTTTTCGGTAAGATCAAAGGAGATGCCGGTTCCTACCCATTCAGGATCTGTGGCGATACATTCCCAAAGTATCCTTTTGTTAGGCAATAATTCTAGCACTTTCATTTTTGTGGCGTAATCATCCCCGAAATCAAACTCATTTGTAAAACCCACTTCTGGTTTAACAATTAATTCCGTTGTCCAAACAGCCCCAAGCCCTTCTTGGGTACTTAATACTTTATAAACATCAGCAATGGGTGATTTGATGTAATTAATATGTTCGATTTTTTCCATTTTCCATTAAAACTTATCCTCGCTAAGATAACAAGTTCAATACTCAGTTTTGTTGGGCAGGCAGGACAATGAAAAGGGCAAACCGGACAATTAAAGCAGCCTTATTTATAGAGGTATTTGATCCAATAAATGGCTTGACTCACTACAAATAATGCCCAAACGATATAAAATGAATTTAAAAAGAACCTGTAATTTTTCGCTGTTAAAATACCCTCACCCCGTAATGAAGCCTTAATTTTTGTTTTCCAAAATGGCGTGAACATTAAAATGAGGGTTAAAAAGAATACGATTATTTGAAAATCGGTTGCCTTTTTATTAAAGCTAAATGCAGCCACGGCACCTACAGTGATTAAAAGCACCACCTGTAAAAAATAAAACAGCCATAATTTTACTTCTTCTACTTTTCTCACTTCCCATTCCTGATCAGAGTAATTTTCTTTTTTCATAATTAGTTTTTTAACTGTGTATCTTTAATTACTCCTGATCTGTTTTTGTTAACGTGATTTAGAAATAGAAATAAGGTATCATTTATATTTCAAATTTCTTTCCTTTAAAAGGGCCTCTAATTCTTTGTTTTTATATTTTGAATTATTTGCCAGTTTATAGGCGAAAAACAAAGGAATGAGGGTAAGAAACCCAAAAGTGTTTTTCATTACGCTGTAAAAGATAACCCCCAGCGAAAATCCAATCAATACCGCATTGGTTACAGCAGCGGTTTTCTGTTTTTTTGCTTCTTGCAGCAACTCCTCGTCTGTTAGTTCAGTTAGTTTTTTCTGTTCCATTAAAATATCCCGTTATTCTGATCTGTTATTATGGTTTTGCGCAAGGGCAACCAACGCTCAAATATATAAAATAGACGCTGCATTAGGGTTAAATTTAAACAAACTGATCGTTCATGTCGTGTAAATTATTTACTTCGACCAGCCAATAAAAAAGAAACTAGTTTTGTCATTAAACATGGTCGTAAAGGCTGATGAAGGCCTTTAAGGCAGGTGATGGTGGAACATCTTTCCTAAAAACCAAAAGTGTTCTCATCATACTCAATTCTTTTGGGATTGGAAAGGTTTTGATCTTCCTGTTGCCATAAAAGTTCGAAATAATATCGTAAGGTAAAAAGCTAAAACCAATGCCCGACTCAATAAAATTCACCACACCTTCAATGGAGTTCATCACCGTTTTATGGTATTGCGAAACACCTTTACTCACCAGCCACGAATCAAGCCTTGCCCTGAAAACGCAACCCTGGTCAAAAACAATAGCCTTTAACGGACTTCGTTTTAAAAGTTCATCGAGGCTCTTGCAATCAGCCGGTACAACAGCAACAATTTCTTCATCCTTTACTTTAAACTGTTCCAGTTCAGGGATATCCAGCGGTGCCGGAACAAATGCGGCATCCAGTCTGTAGTTCATTACGTCGCTGATCAGGGTAGAACGCATGGCCGATTTAAATTCCAGATCGATATAAGGGAATTTTAGAGCCAGCTCATTTACCAGTTCGGGGCCTTTGATGGCCATCATGGTTTCAAGTGTGCCGATTTTGATCTGTCCTTTTATAACTTCGTTTTTGCCAATAGAACGTTTTGCTTCATCAATTAAATGATTGAGCTGTTTGCTGTAGCGCATTAAAGTTTCGCCGGCAGCTGTAAGTTCTACCTTCCTGTTTGTGCGGTTAAACAATGGAACCCCAAATTCCTCTTCCAGGTTTTTTATACGGGCCGTTACATTAGATTGAACCGTAAACATGGCTTCTGCAGCTTTGGTAAAGCTTCCGTGGTGCGCCACCGCTTCGAATAAATTAAGATCGTTGGTATTCATTAATCATTTTTAGCGATTTTTTGTGGGTATTTAAATCGTTTTATGAGATTAAATGTACGGTCTATTTTTAAGAATAAAAAGCAGGAATAAAAAAAATGACGTTGTAAGTTTTTTATTTTGATCCTGGTGTTTTTAAGACAGAATATCAAACGATACTGATAGATTTAAAATAAAAAAGTCCATCTTTAGGTGAACTTTTAATTAATAATGTTTACTGAATAAATTTAGAACTTTTTTTACCTGCTTTGCCGTTATAGGTAAAATTTGCATACTATTTTAAGTTTACGAGGCGTGTGGTTGAGAATTTTTCAGTTTTCAATCATAACCACTAACTAATCGATGATGCATTATATCCAAAAAATTTCTTAAACGCATCCGAGAAATGAGATAAGCTTTCGAAGCCTACCTCGTCGAAAACAGAAACTGGTGTCCGATGTTGTTCTTTTATCAGGAAATGTGCCCGTTCAAGCCTTCGTTTTTTTATCCATCGCTCAGGAGTATCATTAAATGATTTTTTAAAATCGCGCTTAAATGTAGCAAGACTGCGACCACTTAACCGGGCAAACTGGGCAATGGGAACATTGTAAAGGTAGTTCTGCCCCATAAATGCTTCAATGTCAATTTTGAAAGGTTCCCTGAAATCAAAAAGCATATTTTTTAATCGCGAATTGTGGCGCAATACCAACTCAATCGCCTCATGTGTTTTTATTTCGGCCATGGTTGCTGTTAAGGGCATATCCGATTTAAAATAAGGAAGAACGGATTCAAAGTAACCTTTCAGGAAAGCATTCTGGCTCATGTTAATAACAGCATCTCCTGTGTATAAGCCATGCGCTATTTTATCCGTTTGCCCGCTATATTTTCTTAACGAATTTTGATCAAAAAAGACATTCAGCGATTGAAAAGGTGAGCCGTTTGCTGCGGGTTCTTTAATTGATTTTAATAATAAATTTTTTCGCAACAGGCCCACAGATCCCGGTCCATAGGTTAAAAAACCTTCATTATAATAAAAAGTAATGCTGCCGGTAATGATGTAAGACAAGACATGGTCCTGAACAATTGCCTCGCCACTTCTTTTTCTTTCAGAGGTGCAGCTATACAATATATTATGCTGTAATTCGTCGGCGGTCATATATTCAAAGATATGATTTTACCATAATTTATTTCATCTGGCTCATAATCATCCGGTCGAACATCGGGTCGCTCAGCCATTTTTTTGCGCCTAATATAATTCCGGCCATATAACCCTTTGCATAACGCGGTTTAGGCGATTTAACCTCAATCGAATTTTTGATTAATTCCGCAATCACTACAGGCGCTACATTGTTTACTTCGGATTTGGCAAAAACGCTTTTTGCTTTACTCGTCAACTCGCCGTAAGCGGTGTGTCCTGATCTTTTTTCGGCGCTGTCAAAAGCAATTCCTCCCCATTCCGTTTTTACACCTCCGGGTTCAATAATGATTACGTCTATACCGAAAGGTTTAACTTCCAGTCGCAGGCTATCGCTTAGCCCCTCTATGGCAAATTTACTGGCATGGTACCAACCGCCCAGTGGCGTAGCCATTTTGCCCCCAATAGAAGTGATATTTACAATTTTACCAAAATGCTGTTCACGCATGTAGGGCAATACCAGTTGGCATAATCGGGCCAGGCCAATTACATTCACTTCCAGCTGGTAACGGGCATCTTCCATTGGTACATCTTCAATAGCCCCATATGAGCCGAAACCTGCACTGTTTACTAGTATATCAATCCTGCCTTGTTCTGCAATGATCTGTTCCACAGCCTTAACCATTGATGTATCCTCGGCAACATCCATTGCTATGGTTTTAATGCCTGCATCTTTAAGTGTATTCATTTTATCGGTGCGGCGGGCAACTCCATAAACGGTGTAACCACTTTGGGCTAACAAACGGGCGGTTGCTGCCCCAATACCGGCAGACGCACCGGTTACTAATGCTACTTTTTTCATATTATTCATTTTTTGATTAATTATTATTCTATTTCTTGCTGAACCACAGTGTTTGGGATTTAAAGCATTAGCATGATCAAAACCTAATGCTTTTCTATTCTTGTTATTATGGTAAGTTGTTGGCTTTTCACTACCTGCTACCTGTAGTTGCAAACTATCGGGTGTGTTAATATTTGCCGAATCTCTGGTTATCAGGAGCGTTATTCGTGGTACATTTAGGTGCGTCAAACTGTCAGGAAGGAGGTTTTGTGGTAAATTGCTGCCTGTTGGCTTTAATTGCCTTTCTTTCTTACCTTCGTCTTCCACTTGCTTTTGCTGCATTTTTACCTGCTGCGTTTTACCGGTATCAATTTCATTTGTTTTAATCTTCGATGTTTGCAATGTTGCACCTTGAATGGCATGGTAATACTGCTCATTAAAACGCATAGAATATAACTCAAAGAGTGAGATGATAATTGCCAGGGCTAAAGTACCCAGTCCTGCGCCCATCCAAAATGAATTTCTGATTAAAAAAGAAAGCGTCAGGCCACTTAATCCCAATATGGCCCAAAAAATTCTGATACCGCGCCAGCCGCGGTGAGTCTTTTCAACTTTTGCCTTTTCTTGTTTTAAAAAGGCAGTCGGATCCTTTTGATACAATGCGATTTTTCCAGGCGTTGCTTTGCTGGTGTAAATGTGATCTGCCCCGCCTCCTATACCTAACAGCAGCCCAAACAAAAGCATGGGTATAGAAAAACCTTTAAGAAGCGATAGGGGAGAAGCCCATTTTAAAAATAATAAGCCACCAATTAACAGCAGCCCACCAATAATGGCACCCCAAAAACCATGTCTGGCTTCTCCATGGTAGTAGCTGATGATTGTTTGTAGTAAATCCATTGTTGTATATTTTTATAAAACAAAGGTCAACACTATACGGATGATTGATTTTAATGACAGGCTCAAATTGCTTTAATGAAAGGCTCATGTGTAGTTCTTATTTTATTGTAAGGATGTGTTTTAGCCATAGTTTAAGCCTTAAAGTAATTTGGCAACTATCTGATATAATGACAGTTGTTCGCTTTTGATTGGTTTTTTCAAAATTTAAGACTGATTTAACAGAAAGTACACCATGTAAATTTGACCCCAGCAACATCACAATTATAAACTTTTCTTTGCTGGAGGTGATATATTTGTTACGTTATCGTATTATATTTTATATATTTGAAACGTAAACATTATAATTATATGCGTAACAAAGAAGTTTTGACAAAAATTATCGAACAACTTTTCGAATTTGATAAACAATACCAGGGCGATGAAGATTATAGTATGAGCGATTTTATCGGTTATTTAAATGCAAATGAAGAAACCAAGCTGCATAGTGCCAGAGCGCTTGCGGGTAGTGAAGAAGAATGGGTGCGGAATAATCAAGATCAGAACACGGAGATCGCAAGAATGATTGTTTTTATTTATCGTTACGCCGTTGTATATTTTAAAAAAGGAATAAAAGAAAGTAATATCAATACACTGGACGAATTTTCATTTTTGATTGTCCTGATGACTTATCCATTCCTCACTAAAACAGAACTAATAACTAAGCTGATTATGGAGAAAACCTCTGGTATTGAGGTGATCAAAAGGTTGCTTAAACAAGAACTGATTCGTGAATTTGATAATCCAAATGACAAAAGGAGTATGATGGTCGCAATTACTGCCAAAGGTAAAAAGGAGTTAGCCGAATTATTACCTAAGATGGGTTTAGTAGGTAGCGTGGTTGTGGGGAACTTAACTGCTGCAGAAATTAGTTCTTTATCCTTTCTTTTGCACAAACTGGATTACCACCACCATGAAATATTTATAAACCACAGGGGTTTGAGTTTGGAAGAACTTAGCCAAAAATCAGCGTTCGCAAAAAAAGATGCTTAGTGGTGTTTATAAATAAGCCAATACTTTCTTCCAATAGAAAAATATAATTATAAAAAAGAGATGAATCCAAAAAAAAAGGTGCTAATATCTGGTGCGAGTATCGCAGGGCCAACTTTAGGCTTTTGGCTGACTAAATATGGTTTTGAAGTTACGATAGTTGAGCGTTCAACATCCTTGCGGTTAGGTGGCCAAAATCTTGATGTAAGAGGAGCTGGTCGTGCTATTGTAAGAATGATGGGCATTGAGAAGGAAATACTTGCGGCCAATACGGGGGAAATTGGATTACAGTTTGTAAATCGTGATAATGGTGTTGAAGCTGAATTTCCAGCAGGCAATGGCGATAGCTTTACCAGCGAAGCGGAAATACTCAGGGGCGATTTGGTCAACATCTTATATGAATGTACCAAAAATGAGGTAAAATATGTTTTTGGTAAGTATATCAACGCTATAAATCAAGCTAACAATAAAGTTGAGATTACATTTAACGACGATAAAGTCGAAGTGTTTGATTTATTGATTGCTGCTGACGGTGTGAGGTCTACAACAAGAAAATTAATTTTTGGAAACGAACCCGAATTAAAGTTTACAGGTCTTTATAATGCCTGGTTTACCATTCCCAGGATTGAAAGAGATACCAAATGGGCCCGTTGGTATACCGCGCCAAAATCGAGGGTTATGCTGCTCCGTCCTGACAATCACGGCACTATAAGAGCCTCTTTTAGCTTTCTTTCTGATGATAAAAGTTATATAAATCAATCCGATAGAGATAAGAAAAAAATATTAAAAGATAAGCTTACGGGGGCTGGCTGGGAAGAGGAGCGTCTCATGAAAGAAATAGATAATGATAATGAGGTTTACTTCGATGGGATTAGCCAGGTTCATGCCCCGCGATGGTTTGATGGCCGGGCGGGTATGATAGGTGATGCCGCTTATTGCCCAACACCTTTAACAGGTATGGGGACTACCTTAGCTATGGTAGGTGCATATTTGTTAGCTGGCGAACTTTTCCTTCATGATAAGCATGAAGAGGCGTTTTTAGCTTATGAAAAACGCATGCGCCCATTTGTGGAAAAAGTTCAGAAGCTGCCTCCGGGAGTACCCTGGCTTGCTCATCCTAAATCCAGCTTTGGGGTTAATTTAGTCAATACTGTGGCTGCAATTTTAGCAAGTCGTCCTGTAAATGCAATTAAGAGGTTTTTTAGCGGTAAAGAAAAAGACGTCACTAAAGATGATATTGAACTTCCTGAGTATGAGTAAACTGTTCGGAAAAAATCCGTTTATCGTAATATAATGGGAAATCTCCATGCAAATCTGGATATGCTTTCCTGATTTGTAAGAACGGATCAGGTGGAGCATCGTTTTATTTAAATACGTCAAGCTCACTGAAGGAGTTTTACTAATCCTGTATAAGGGGTAAAGATCGAAAATCTACGCCAATAGATGCGCCAATAGGTTGTAGATTTATCAAGCAAATTCTATGTAATGGCAGAGAAAAGGTTATATTTTAAATAAGCAGAAAATACTTTTATTGCGATAGAAAACTCACTCAATGCACCTTCAAACAAAAAAAGCCCATCTTTCGATGAGCTTTTAATCAGTAGAGTCAATCCGCGGAATGTCGACCTTTTATGAGCATTGTGAAGCCATCGTGAATTTTGAAAAAGTACTGGAAAACAAGGTAGCAGGACACAGGAAAAATTTGCCTACAATTGTTTTTCTAATTTCAAAATCTTTTCTTTAGTCTCACTTTCCGTTAGTTCTGTTTTTGTGTTTGATTTTAACAGATTTTCAAGTGCTATAATTTGGGCTTTTATTAATGCTTTTTCAGCATTTACTTTTTCATCCACATGAATACCAGTATGCTCCCAGTTCGTTTTTGTGACCGCATTTTTTTCAACTGATATTGGGATGAATAACTGATATTTTTTGCCAATAAAAAATACTTTTACTGGATTTGCTGCTCCATAGGTTTTATCTCCAATTACCTTTGCAATTTTATTTTGCTGTAAATTATATGCTAATGCTTCAGCGGCAGAAATGGTATTATTGTTTACAAGGAGGTATACTGGTTTATCTAAATACTTTTTGCCATTTACTTTTTTATATGTGTACTTCTCTTCGGTTTTATGATTATATCTGGTGTAAATCGTACTTAATTTAATTCTTTCATTAAAAAAATAACTTAAAAATAGCCTTACCATTTTGCCATCACCTCCTCGATTGTTCCTTAAATCTATAATCAAAGCATTTGTATTTGAAACAAAATTCATTGTAGCATCTAAAATTTGTTGAGCAGATTTATTTCCTTCTGGAAATCCGGTATATTCAATATAACCGATATTTCCGTCTAATCTCATCACTTTATCAAAACCATAATTCCACTGTTTATTTATAGCATCGTATTTTTTTAGCAATTCCTTTTCATTAACTGCTTTTTCTTCTTCTTTACCTGGACGGTATAATACATTGAAATGTAAATCATTTCCGTTTTTTGTTAAATATTTTGAAAGGGATTTTGCAAATTCTACATCAGTAAAATTGTCAAAAGTTTTAAGATCTATTTCTGATTTTAATTTTTTAGAAAGTTGATTTGCAACATCTTCAAAAATGTAATATTCATTAATTTTATCTGCTATTTCCAATATTTGTTTATTTCGTTCTGTAAAATCCTGGGCATTCGCTTTTGAGTTGAAGCAGATTACAACGTAGATTAATAATAGATTAAATACTTTTTTCATTTCTTAGATTTTACAATTAGTAATTATTTTATTTAATGTTTTTTCGAGTAAATTAATCTCTTCTAACGACAAACCATTTAGTGCTGTTTCTCTATTTATTTTTGCAATTGGGTTTATTAATTCCAGCGTTTTTTTTCCTTTTTCGGTTATTTCAAGATTAAATTTCCTCCTATCTTCTTTATGAATAGTTCTGTTCAGATAATCTTTTTTAACCATTAATTCTATCATTCTCGTGATGGATGCATTATCCTTAAACACAAGATTTGCCAATTCATTTTGAGAAATTTTGTCATCCTTGTTAAGGATTATTAAGACCAGACATTGATCTATTGTAATATCTTTTACAATTTTTGAGATATTCCTTTGTGATATTTTTCTATACTCCTTAATTGCTTGTTCAATTAAATAAAGTACTGTTGCTGTTGGGTTTTTGTTATTCATATCAATTATATTGATACAAATATAATTGATATATCAATATAAAACATAATAAAATGATTTTTTATTTTAAGCGCTTTCGCTTATGCACTGATGCTCATCTCATCTTAGCGAGACGCTAAGACGAAAGCTAACTAATTATAAATGTATCTAACCAAAAAAAGCCCATCTTATGATGAGCTTTTAATCAGTAGGGGCAATCCGCGGAAGTTCGAACTTTTATGAGCATTGTGAGGCTGTAGTCCATTTTGAAAATGTGCTGAAAAATAAAGTTGAAGGTCACTATCGAAAAAAGAAGTCTTATAATAAAAAGGAAGATTGATTGGATACTAAGAAAATTAGGATATTGTGTAAAAATCAACCAGGTGTTCACTGAAATATATATGCCGGCTTCCAAGGGATTTGATCAAATGCTAGAGCTCAAGAATTCTACTTGTTGTTGTCTCAATAATATTTTTGTTGATGAGGTTGTGGCAAAATTAGTTAATGAAGGTTGCTTTGTTCAGAAAGCTGTTTGGAAATTTTTTGACTGGATAGCCGACTTCCATATGTTTGCAATTTTAATTTTTAAATTCCAGTCATACTTTACTGTAACCTGGGATTCGTTATTTTCGTCTAGCAATTAATAGAAAGCGAGAAATTATATAACAAATTCATAAAATTATATAAAGTTCTTGCAACAGAAAAAGGTTTCTTGCGAACGTGAAAGTCATTGCAATTTTTTTGGTAATCTGCATGAGCCTGATTTCAGTTGTTACTGGAACAGTACAGGCTATGCAATACGATAAAGAGCCAAAATGTTGTATGCAATCAGGTATGGCTAAGCCATGCAAGTCGCACAAAAGCGATAAAGCAATGGGCATGTGTTTGACTAAACTATGCTGCAATGTGCCAGGATTTACCATAAACAAAGTGATTCAAATAGTGCCAACGGTTCCTATAGAAGTTAAAAATTGTTCAATTAATCTGGCGCGTAAAAGCACAATTGACTTTTCATTCCCTTTCTGGCACCCTCCGAAAGTAGTGTTGATATAAATAAACTAAAATTAACGCCGGTTTTTTTATCACAACAATAAAATATTCAAATGAAAAAGTTTCTTATCATCACATCAATGATGTTGATCAGTCTATCCACATATACGTTTGCAGGCAATACACCATGTTGCAATCGTAAAATGAACAATTGCAACAAATGCTCAAAATCCTGTACAAAAGGTATATGTGAAGATTATTGCAGTAAACAGTGCAAAGACATTGGTGGATGCAAAAAATGTAAATAATTACAAAGCCGGGAACTTTTCCCGGCTTTGCTGTTTATGAAGGGTTGTAGCCAAATGATGTGATCAAACCATTTTGCTCTGGTATTAGCAGCTTTGTTCTAGAGAAAGATAAATACTTGGTAAATAACTAAATTTGAGCTACCAGCCGATAAAAAACAACAACATGGAACACACCTATAAAATAACCGGAATGAGCTGTCAGGGCTGCCGGACCAAAGTTGAAAATGCGCTGAATGGCATTGATGGCATTTCCGCAAAGGTATCCCTGGAGCCGGCTGAAGCCATCATTACAATGGAAAAGCATATCCCAACAGAGAAATTGCAGGAGGCGCTGTCTGCCGCCGGACATTACGGCATTGAAATGGGTGGTCAAGAAAAACATGTTATAAAAGCGGTTGAACATATAGATCATTACCATCGTGGATTATCCCATGGACAAAATTCCAGCGCTCAAAAGCTTGGTAAAAATGGAGCTGAAGGGTTATTTTATTGTCCGATGCACTGCGAAGGCGATAAGACCTATGATAAGCCGGGGCATTGCCCCGTATGCGGGATAGACCTGGTAAAACAACCTGTAAAGAAAGTCTCTTCACAGTTTACGTGTCCTATGCATCCCGAGATTATCAGGGATAAACCGGGCGCATGCACAATCTGCGGCATGGACCTAATCCCATTGGGGGTAGATATTGAAGAGGAAGATAAAACTTATGAAACCCTGCTCAAAAAATTCCGGGTAGCCACAATTTTTACCATACCCATTTTTGTTATAGCCATGACTGAAATGATTCCAAATAATCCTTTGTTTGATCTATTGGAACTTAAGTACTGGAACTGGGTTCAGTTCGCGCTTTCTATTCCCGTAGTTTTTTATGCTACCTGGATGTTCTTTCAGCGGGCATGGCAATCTATAATAACCTGGAAACTGAATATGTTTACCCTGATAGGAATTGGTGCAGGAGTTGCCTGGGTTTTTAGCCTTGTCGCACTTCTTTTTCCTGATTTTTTCCCTGATCAGTTTAAAACACATCATGGTACTGTTTTTGTTTATTTTGAGGCGGCGACCGTGATCCTGACCTTGGTATTGCTTGGCCAGCTTTTGGAAGCCAGGGCACATGGCAAAACCAACAGCGCCATTAAGGAGCTGCTGAAGCTAGCCCCGAATACAGCAACAAAAGTGGTCGGGGATAAGGAAATATCAGTATCTATTGATGATATCCAGAAAGGAGATCTGCTGAGGGTTAAGCCAGGTGAAAAAATCCCGGTAGACGGGAGTATCAAAACTGGGGAAGCTGTAATCGATGAATCCATGATTTCCGGTGAACCCGTTCCCGTGGAGAAGAATATCGGGGACAAGGTAAGTTCGGGCACGATCAATGGAAATAAAACCTTTGTGATGCTTGCAGAGAAGGTGGGTTCAGAAACGCTTTTGTCGCAGATCATAGAAATGGTGAATTCGGCCAGCCGCTCAAAAGCGCCCATACAAAAAATGGCGGATAAAATTTCAGGTTATTTCGTGCCTGTTGTGGTATTGATTTCCATCGCAACGTTCATAGTGTGGTCAGTATACGGCCCTGATCCAGCCTACGTTTATGCTTTTGTAAATGCAATCGCGGTATTGATTATTGCATGTCCATGTGCTCTGGGCCTTGCAACCCCAATGTCGGTAATGGTCGGAGTAGGTAAGGGTGCTCAGTCTGGGATACTGATCAAGAATGCCGAGTCCCTTGAGAAAATGAATGCGATTGATGTAGTGGTCATCGATAAGACCGGTACGGTAACCGAAGGTAAACCTTCGGTAGAAAAGGTGGTCAGTGCAGATCCGGATTTTACAGAGCGGGATGTTCTTGAAAAAATTGTGGCTTTGAACAGCAGCAGCGAACATCCATTGGCTCAGGCAACTTTGCGTTATGGGGAAGAAAACAAGATAGATGTTAAACCTATATCAAACTTTGAGGCGATCACGGGAAAGGGAGTAATAGGTAGTTTGAAGGCTGAAAAACTGGCTTTAGGGAACCAAAAATTAATGGAACATGTTAAAGCGGCAATTGATCCTGAATTAGAGGAACAGGTTAGGGCCACTCAAAAGCAGGGTAAAACCGTTTCTTATTTAGCTGTAGGAAATAAAGCTGTCGGATTTGTTGTGATTTCTGATAAGATCAAGCCTTCCAGTGCAGATGCAATCCGAAAACTGCAAAATGAGGGAGTCGAGGTAATCATGTTTACAGGCGATAATGAGGATACTGCAAGGGCAGTAAGCGAAACCCTGAGATTGGACGGTTTCAAAGCTCAGATGCTGCCAGAGGATAAGCTCAATGAAATAAAAAACCTACAGGCCCAAGGCAAAAACGTAGCTATGGCAGGCGATGGTATCAATGATGCGCCTGCACTTTCTCAGGCTGATATCGGCATTGCGATGGGCACGGGAACGGATGTAGCCATCCAGAGTGCAGCCATCACATTGGTGAAGGGCGATTTAAATGGAATCGCAAAAGCAAGGTTGTTAAGCCATAAAGTCATGGCTAATATAAAAGGAAACCTGTTTTTTGCCCTGGGATACAATGTATTCGGCATTCCGATAGCGGCAGGTATTTTATATCCGTTTTTTGGGATTTTACTTTCTCCTATGATAGCTGCACTAGCTATGAGCTTTAGCTCAGTTTCTGTTATCTTGAATTCCCTGAGATTGAGAAAAGCAAAAATTGACTGATCTTTTTTGCCCGCAAAGAAAAATTTAGTTGTTATTAATGGCGTGATAGAAGATCGTAGAATAGATGAAATCATCGCCGACGGAGCAAAACCAGCTTTCTACATTTCGCTGATAGCAATGATACTCTTTTTAAATATAACAATCTGGTAGGATAACTTAGCCTGCTTTGGAAATTCTTTTAGAACATTTAAATTCTTGGAAATAAAATAAAATGTAAACTAGCCTTTATAAAGATTGGAATATCAAACCCGCTAAAGTTGGCAGGTTTGATATTTTAGGCCAGTTATCGTTTTGATCTTCAGGCAGATCTAGGGGCATAAATTATAATGCAGGCACCAATGAGCGCTATTGTTGCTCCGATAATGTCCCATTTATCCGGCCTGAACCCATCGACTTTCCATGCCCACAATAAGGCAAGTACAATAAACACTCCACCATAAGTGGCATAAACCCTCCCGAAATTAGCCGTCTGCCACGTAGCAACTACACCGTAGGCGATCAGGATCAAGCCACCGATCAGTCCGTACCACATAGGTTTTCCCTCCTTCAGCCATAGCCAGATAAGGTAACCGCCACCAATTTCACAAAGTCCGGCCAGCACAAAAATGGCCAATGATCTGATTATATCCATGTATTCTTTTGTTGCCTATTTACTCGTTTTGTTTTTTGCCCTGGCCACGGTGCAGCCGATTGCTTTTGTTGAACTCACTGTTAGCGCTTTCCCTGCATTCAATGATTTAATGGCATCTTCAACATAGTGGGTGCGGCTTGCATTTGCTTCCTGCGGATCGTCATCAAGAGCGCCGGTATATTCAATGATCAAGCCCTTATCGGTTTTTCTCGCCAGAAAAAGGTGCGGGGTTTTGGCAGCACCATAGAGATTGGTGATCTTTTGGCTTGGATCAAACAGGTAGGGGAAAGTATATTTCTTTGCGGTAGCTCTTTCCTGCATTTTATCAAAACTATCTCCCTTTGAGATTTCAGGGTCGTTAGGGTTAACGGCAATCACGGGATATCCCAGTGGCGTTGATATTGAGTTGAGGGCAATGATCCTTTGCTCATAGGCCTGCGCATACGGGCAGGTATTACAGGTAAAAACGATTACAAAACCCTTGGCTTTTGGAAAGTCACCAAAGCTGGCCAGCTTACCGTCTATGTTTTTAAGTTTGATATCAGGGGCTTTACTGCCTACCGGTAAGGTATTGATCTGTGCAGTTGCAGAAAGTGAGACAACTGCAAGCAGGAGAATAATGTAATTTTTCATGATTATTTATTTTGTTTATAGAAATCTATTAATTCCGGATAGGTAAATTCCTGTTCTTTGAATACCCGTTTGTTTTTTGTTTTATTGACCAGTAAAGTGGCAGGTAGGGCCCCAGACCATTGCTTATCTATTCTTTCGATGTATCGCTGCTGGTCGGCCTCATCCAGCAGGTAAACTTCGTTTTTTAGTTTCAAGCGTTTTACCAAGGGAACAACTGCGCTTTTCAGTTTAGATTTGAAGTCCAGGCTCACCAGCAGTACTTTGACCTTGCTTTCTTTTAGGGACTGGCCCAGCTTCTCAAAATGCGGAAGCTCTTTCAGGCAGGGCATGCACCAGCTTGCCCAGAAGTTTACGATATAAACAGTGTCTTTTCCCTTTTCAAAGCGCTGCTCCAGCCCATCCAATTTCAGAAAACTGACGGTCTGGCTTTTTGCCGGAGAGCAAAAACAGACGATCAATAACAGCCAAAGAAACAACAATTTTCCCATGTACAAATCTATTTAGAATTTATGAGGTTTATAGCCCAAGCTCGGTGGCGATAAATTCTTTCGCCCCCTTATTTCCTGTAATGCTGAAGGTTATCGTGCCTTTATTGACAACTGCAATATTGAAGTTGAAAAAATCGCAGCACATGCGCTCACTTTTAATGAACTCGGTCAACATATCCAGGGTCTCATCTTTTCCGTTGAAAACATAACTATAACCGTTTTCCAGTTCTATTTTTTTAGTAAAGTTATCTTTTAGGTTCTTGATAACGGTGGCTTTACGTTCCTGCAATTCCGGAGTTGTCAGCTTACAGCCCATCACCGTGTCTTTTTGGTTTTCCATCATTAAAGTTTTTTGTGTTTTGGATGATGGCGTGGGTTCCGCTTTTTGCTGCGCCTGCGCATAAGGGGCAATAAGCAACGCCATAGCGGTCAGTATTATGCTAATTTTCATACTTTCATTTTCGGTTGAATTGTCAGCCTTGCAACCACAGTTGTCGCCACAGTTTACAGGCTTGCGTTTTGAGCTGTTCAAGTCATACAGAAAAGCCGCCCCACCGAGCAGAACCAGTATAAACCCTGTTTTTTCCAGATAGAAGCTCAAAGCCGAAACCGATGCCATCCCGATGGAAGCTGCAATCATAGGAAGCAGACAGCAGACCGAACATAAACCGATACGAACAAATCCCATTTTCTTGAACATTGATATCATGAGCAATTGAATTTTTTTCATCACGTTTATTAAATACATTTACAAATATAAACCGTGGAGTATAGTCCACTGTCAAGAGAAATTTTATAATAATTATGCTGATAGGTGAATTGGTAACAAAAACAGGTCTTTCCAGGGATACAATCCGTTTTTATGAAAAGCAGGGCCTGATCGCGGTGGACAGAAAACAACGCCGGGACAATAATTATAAAGAGTACTCCGAAGAAGTATTGGAAAAACTGCTAACCATCAAGCGGCTGAAGAATTTTGGTTTTACACTGAATGAATCTGCTGAAGTGCTGGGCATGATCGAAGTCAAAGAAGCTACCTGTAGCAACGTGAGCGATATGATCGATAAAAAAGTTGCACTGCTGGACGCTAAGATTATGGACATGATCTCCTTAAGAAACCAGCTGATCGCTGGCGTGAAAAAATGTGTAGACTGCTGTACCCCTGAAACACCTGAAGACAACTGCCCGATCCTGGTCTCCGACAGCTTTCTTGACCAATAACATCCTATCTGAAGTTCAATCATTCAGAAATTTCTGAATGGTATTGTTTTTTTGAAATACTTATCGTAATATTGCGATATAAAATTATGGGACTTACAAGATCAGAAATATTCACCGACGAGCAGAACCAGCTTTCCACATTGCTGAAAGCAATTGCGCATCCTGCCCGCATCGCCATCCTGCAAAGAATCCTTATATCCAATACCTGTATCTGCGGGGATCTGGTAGAGGAACTGGGCTTAGCCCAGGCAACCATTTCGCAACACCTTAAGGAACTCAAAACAGCCGGGATCATTCAGGGAACGATCGAAGGCGTGAGTGTCTGCTATTGTATCAACCCTAAAACCTGGAAATTATTGGAAAAACGGTTGGGCACATTCTTTGGCTCGTACAAAGGTGAAACCAGCTGCTGTTAACCTTTTTTTATCTATATCAATCGTTAAATTGCAATATTATGAACAATACGGAACTGACCAACTGGCAAACATTTAAAGCCACATTAAAACAACATCCAGATTTAACCTTACAGTTCCAATATGCGGAAGGTAAATGGGTAGACGCTTCATACCATATTACCGAAATCAAACAGGCACCGATCGTATCTGTGGATTGCGGAGGAAAAATGAATACCTGGACAGAAATTATCGTACAGCTTTGGGAGCCATCTGTACAAGACAGCGAAAGAGCCATGCAGGTTGGCAAAGCCTTGTCAATTGTAAGTCTGGTAGAAAAATCTTTACCACTTAACCCACTGGGAACTGTTAAGATAGAGTTTGGAAATTCACAGTTTGATACCAGACAGATGTATCCCGGCGAATTTTTGATCGAGGGCGATAACCTGATCGTTAACCTTATCCCTGATTTTACGCAGTGTAAAGCAATCGAACGTGGTGGAAGTTGTGGAACAACAGCAACTGGCGAAGAATGCTGCGCACCAGCGGTGAAAGAAGAAAAACCAAAATTACAGATGGTAAACCTTGCTGGGGCGGGACAGTCCTGTGAACCCGGTTCGGGCTGCTGCTAATCAGCGTATGGAAATTATAGAATTACTCCCCTTGCACTGGGAAGAGGTTAGAATTATTTATCTACAAGGTATCGCCACTAAGCAGGCTACCTTTCAGACCGATGCCCCTGCATGGGAAGAATGGGACAATGGCCACCTGGCTGGTCTCCGCTATGTCGCTATCATTGATGGCAACGTGGCAGGCTGGGCAGCTTCAACCTCTGTTTCAGGCAGATGTGTCTATGCAGGGGTAACAGAAGTGAGCGTCTATATACATGAAGCTTTTCGGGGCAAGGGGGTAGGTAAGGCGCTATTGCAAAATCTGGTCACAGAAAGTGAGGCCAGTAACATCTGGACGCTGCAATCAGGCATCTTTCCTGAAAATACGGCCAGTATCGCCCTCCACGAAAAGCTCGGTTTTAGAAAAATCGGTTATCGCGAAAAGATCGGCAAGATGGACGGGGTATGGCGGGATACAGTGCTGATGGAACGAAGAAGTAAAATAACAGGACAAGAATAAAAACATGAAAAAAATATTAGTACTCTGTACAGGAAACAGCTGCAGAAGCCAGCTGGCAGAAGGTTATTTAAGGCATTTTGCCGGAAACAATGCAGAGATCTACAGCGCAGGGATTGAAACACATGGCGTAAATCCAAAAGCTATCGCAGTCATGGCTGAAGATCATATCGATATTTCGGGGCATACCTCGAACAATGTGGATGAATATGCCGGAATTGATTTTGATGCAGTGATCACCGTTTGCGATAATGCGAATGAAGCCTGCCCTTTCTTTCCGGGCAAGGTAGACCGCTTCCACCAGAATTTCCCTGACCCTGCAAAGGCAACAGGAACCCCCGAAGAAGTGATGGACGAATTCAGAAGGGTCCGCGAGCTGATCAAAGCCTATTCAGCAGATTTTGTAAACCAGTATATAAAGAGATAAACCATGAGTGCAAACAATTGTGCCCCCGTTGCAGAACGAAAAAAACTGGGATTTCTTGACCGTTACCTGACCCTATGGATCTTTATGGCAATGGCAATCGGGGTTGGTGTCGGCTATTTTATCCCATCATCTTCCGGCTTTATCAATTCCTTTTCCAGCGGTACAACCAACATCCCATTGGCCCTCGGCCTGATTCTGATGATGTACCCGCCACTTGCCAAAGTAAAATATGAAAAGATGGGCGAAGTATTTAAGGATACCAAAGTGTTGAGCGTTTCCCTGGTACTGAACTGGGTAATCGGCCCTTTGTTGATGTTCTTTCTGGCCATTACTTTTTTAAGAGACTATCCTGAATATATGGTTGGCCTGATCCTGATCGGTCTTGCCCGTTGTATCGCCATGGTGGTGGTATGGAACGAACTGGCAGAAGGTAACCGCGAATATGCCGCTGGCCTGATCGCATTGAACAGCATTTTCCAGGTATTGTTATACAGCGTGTTTGCCTATATATTCATTACCGTATTGCCGCCTTTCTTTGGCCTGAAAAGCCTTGAGGTAAATATAACCATCGGTGAGATCGCAAAAAGCGTGGGCATTTATTTAGGATTGCCATTTGCAATGGGTGTTATCAGCAGATATGCACTGATCAAACTCAAAGGTGAAAACTGGTTCCAGAAAAGGTTTATACCATTTATATCTCCTATAACCCTGATCGCTTTGCTGTTTACCATTGTCATTATGTTCAGCCTGAAAGGTAACCTGATCGTACAGATACCAATGGACGTGGTTCGTATTGCCATACCGCTGGTGATCTATTTCTCTATCATGTTCATCGTCAGCTTTTTTGCAGGCAGGTATTTCGGGGCAGATTATTCTAGAAGTACCTCTATTGCCTTTACTGCCACTGGGAACAATTTTGAACTGGCGATCGCCGTTGCCATTGGTGTGTTTGGAATCAATTCGGGACAGGCCTTTGCCGGGGTAATTGGGCCTTTGGTGGAAGTTCCTGCATTGATTGCCCTGGTGAACCTGGCCTTCTGGTTCAGGAAAAGATATTATACCACAACAGAGGCTACTAACTAACAAACAATTCTAAACACCTTTTCAGATATGAAAATTGCATTATTTTCTGACGTCCATGCCAATTTCCCCGCTTTTGAAGCCATGCTGCAAGATATGGACAGCCAAAAGCCCGATGCCGTATATTGCCTGGGGGATCTTGTAGGCTACCATATCTATCCCAATGAAGTCATTGATGAAATCCGCAGACGAGGGATTGCAACCTTAAAAGGCAACCATGACGAAAAAGTTGAAAATATCATTACCACTCCTGAAAGTTTAAATGAACCGGGCAAAAAATATGCTTATCACCTGATTCCTGAGGATAACAGGGAATATCTGACAACACTTCCGGCACATATCAGGTTAGAATATAAACTGAACGGTGAAAAACTAAACCTTGTTTTCGCACACGGCAGTACCAGGAGCATAGATGAATATATCCTGATAGACACAGATGCAGACTATGTTTTGGAAATGCTTAAAGAAGCTGAGGCAGATCTGCTTTTTGTCGGGCACTCGCACAAACCCTATCATAGAATCCTGGAAACGCCCGATGGACGGTTCAAACATGTGATCAACCTGGGATCCGCCGGAAAGCCTAAAGACGGTCACCCAAGGGGTTGTTACGTTATAGTCCATTTAAATGAAGGCAGTTCCTCAACCGATAAAAATAGTATCGAAATTGAATTCAGACGTGTTGAATACGATGTGGAAGCATCCGCCACAGCCATTATAAACAGCCCCCTGCCCAAAGAATTTGCTGATGCTTTGAGGCTTGCAAAATAATCCCAATCAAATGGACAATCAAATTTGAGGGTACCATGCTCTTATTCTTTATTTACATGCTTTGCAACCGGTAATATCAGATATTAACCGCGCGGGTGTCAGTAAATTTTATACTTTTACACCGTGAAATTCATTGCCCTGGTTTTATCTCTCATCATATTTACGCTAACCGCGGTACCATGCTGTGCTTTAGCGCGAGAAGATAGCCATGCACTCAAAACCGATAAAGCGGAAAAACATGCCTGCAGTGAACATAATGATAATTGCTGCAAAGGCTGTTCACCGTTTTATTTCTGCGGTAACTGTATCGGCTTTACCATCACTACACGTACAACGATTGTTTTTGCGGTCCAGCTCTTACCTGTTCAGCACAATACGGCTTATATTCCACTTGAACTCCAGGCTATTTCTATTTCCATCTGGCAGCCGCCCAAACTTTCGTAGTTTATTTTCCTATTGTCCTAAACGGACATATTTATCGAAATCATTATTTAAAGATCATTATGAAAAGAACGATTGTGGCCTTGGCTATACTGTTGTCTACAGTTACCGCCTTTGCCCAAAATACATATAAAGCCGTCATCAAAGACGCAAAGACAAATCAGGTACTTCCAGGAGCTACATTAAAAGTGCTTGGAACGACCATTGGCACTAAATCAGATAGTGCAGGTACTGCTAGTATTAGTGGAATACCTTCAGGTAAACAGATCATTCAGTTTAGTTATGTAGGCTACCAGACTAAAACAGATACGCTGACCTTTCCCCTTATTGAAACCAATGTTTTGATTGTTTTACTTACTGCCGCTGAAGAAGACGAGGACCTGGAGGATGTAGTGATATCAGCTACAAGGAGCAGCCGTACCATTGATAATATTCCTACACGGGTCGAGGTCATCGCCGGGGAAGAACTGGATGAAAAGGGAAATATGAAACCTGGCGACATCCGCATGATGCTGGCAGAAAGTACGGGCATCCAGACCCAACAGACTTCTGCGACCAGCGGAAACTCCAGTATCCGCATACAGGGACTGGACGGAAAATATACCCAGATCATTAGGGACGGTTTTCCGTTATACTCTGGTTTCTCTGGTGGATTGGGCCTGCTTCAGATTGCCCCATTGGATTTGCAGCAGGTAGAGGTGATCAAAGGTTCATCGTCCACCCTTTACGGTGGTGGAGCAATTGCTGGACTGGTAAATCTGGTTTCTAAAAAACCGACGGAAGCGCGCCAGCTTAATTTTCTTTTGAACGGTACTTCTGCTTTAGGGTTGGATGCCAGTGGTTTTTATGGGCAGAAATTTGATAAAATAGGTATCACGGTCTACGGTGCATATAACAAAGGGACGGCCTATGATCCTTCAGATGTTGGCTTAACGGCTATCCCCAAGTTTGACCGTTTCACCCTGAACCCCAAGTTATTTTTTTATTTCAATGATGCGACTACGCTTTCGGCAGGAATCAACGCTACAACTGAAAAACGGATCGGTGGCGACCTGGAATATGTGAAGGGAAATGGCAGTGCTGCCCATTCTTATTTTGAGGAGAATAAAACCGGGCGTTACAGTTCTCAGGTTGAATTGGATCATAAACTGAGTGAAAAGGAAAAGCTGGTTATCCGCAATTCAGTGAGCTATTACGACCGGAGTATCGGATTGCCAAATTACCTGTTTTCAGGCGTTCAGGTTTCTACTTATAGCGAGGCCAATTATAGCCGTAACGGCGAAAAAGCTGACTGGGTGTTGGGGATAAACTTTCTGACCGACAATTTTAAGGAAGACCGGAACAGTAGCAATGCACTCAGAAGTTACAATTATAATACCATAGGAGCATTTGCACAAAACACCTGGAACCTATCTGAAAAAATTAGTCTTGAATCAGGAGTAAGGGGAGATTACCACAATGAATATGGATTTTTCTTCTTACCAAGAATTTCCGGATTGTGGAAGATCAATGAACATTTTTCTACCCGCTTAGGCGGTGGTTTAGGTTATAAGGCGCCAACAGTATTTACCGAAGATGCTGAACGGATCCAGTTCAGAGATGTAGCGCCTTTGGATGTGGCAAATACAAAAGCGGAACGCTCTTATGGTGCCAACTATGATGTGAACTACCGTACCTCTCTGTTTGGCGGAAAGCTAGGATTCAGCATCAACCAGATGTTTTTTTATACCCGAATCAATAACCCGATATTGTTGACGGCCTCTAGTGGTAGCAATCTCACCTATGTACAACCGAAAGGCGATTTAGATACAAGAGGAATGGAAACTAATGCCAAAGTAACCTATGGTGATTTTAAACTTTTTATAGGTTATACGCTAGCTGATGTGAACCAGCACACGGGAAGCACCAGTACAAGTTATCCGCTGGTTTCAAAACACAGGTTAAATAATGTACTGATGTATGAGATTGAAGATAAATGGAAGATCGGTGCAGAGGCATACTATTTCAGCAAACAGTTGCTAAATGATGGTGCCACTGGTAAAAGCTATTGGACCGCCGGTCTGATGGCAGAAAAGCTTTGGGAACGGTTTTCAATTTTTGTGAATTTTGAGAATTTAACGGACACCAGGCAGACCAGCTTTGATTCGATATATACAGGAAGCATTACAAGTCCTGTTTTCAGGGACATCTATGCTCCTGTCGATGGGTTTGTGATAAACGGAGGGATAAAATTCAAACTTTAAACCTGGGGTAATTGACCTTTCTGTGTAGTTAATTCACATTTTAGCCGGGCCAGGGATTTGATATTTAAAAAATCCCTGGCCGGCTGATTTGAAACTGTCATCGCGGTTAAAAGCCATGTTCCATCAGAAGAGTCTATGCTGGCCGATAGGTCAGTTGTGTAAGGTTGAAGGTTACCCCTGGACTTGTCTCATCAATAAATGAAAGCTTCCTTCCCTTTTTACCCAGATTATATGAAGTTTTTTGGTTTGGGCAAAGGAGGTTTCCGGTTGCTTGTTCAAGTAGTGAAACTTTTGAATGATGGGTTGAAACCGGTAGGCTATGTTTATTTTTATTAAAAAGTATTAAATTTTTTCAAACCAGGACTAAAAAAAATTGTTCTTAAATAAATTTATATATTTGGTAAAATTTTGAAAGTGAAAATATCCAGTTTGTTTCTCTGCTTCATTATCGTAATACTCAGCTGCATTCCATGCGCTGACGTATTGGCTATGGGTAAGTCACAGGGGGGACCATTAACTGAAAAAAGCATAACAACACATTCTACAGAAAAAGAACGCAGTGATTTCTGTTCACCGTTCTGCGTTTGCTCGTGCTGTAACACCACTTCTGAAGTTATTTCTTCAACACCTCTTGTGGTAATCTCAAAACCAATAAGCTCAGAATATAATGAAGCTTACATGGGTGAGGTTATCTCTTTACCATTATCTGTTTGGCAGCCGCCTAAATTAAGTTAAAAATCGATCTTCATTTCGATGCTATGTTTTTGCCCGTAATCCATACGAGGCTACGCTGTGCATTGATCTGGCTTTTTTATTTTTTACTTAATTAAACAAATAATGCTGAAAAAAATTATTCAGTTTTCAATAGCGAACAAGCTTGTAATAGCCCTGTTCACTTTGGGGCTGATCGCATGGGGCGTATATTCCCTGAGACAACTTCCCATTGATGCCGTTCCCGATATCACCAATAATCAGGTTCAGGTCATAACCCTTAGCCCATCCCTTGCTACCCAGGAGGTAGAAAGGCTTATTTCCTATCCTGTAGAACAGACCATGTCCACCATACCTGAAATAGAGCAGGTACGCTCCATTTCAAGGTTCGGACTATCGGTTGTAACCATCGTATTCCATGATGATGTTGACATCTACTGGGCGCGGCAACAAGTAAACGAAAAGCTTGCCGAGGCCAAGAATAACATCCCATCAGGACTTGGTAATCCGGAAATATCCCCCATATCAACAGGTCTTGGGGAGATATACCAGTATGTAATCCATGCAAAGCCCGGATTCGAAAAGAAATTCAATGCACGCGAGCTGCGCAGCATCCAGGACTGGATCGTAAGGAGACAGCTCCTTGGTACGCCGGGCATTGCAGAGGTCAACAGTTTCGGTGGCCTTTTAAAGCAGTATGAGATTGCGCTTGATCCCGATAAACTGCGGAGCCTGAACCTGAGCATCAGCGATGTTTTCGCTGCCCTGGAACAGAATAACCAGAACACGGGGGGCGCCTATATAGACAAAAAGCCCAATGCCTATTTTATCAGGAGCGAAGGCCTGGTCGGCAATCTTGATGACATCAATAAGATCGTTGTCAAAAACAATGCGAACGGAATCCCGGTGCTTATCCACGATATCGCCACTGTACAGATCGGTAGTTCCATCCGTTATGGCGCACTTACACGTGCAACAAAGGATGGAGAAGGTGAGGCTGTTGGCGGTATAGTAATGATGCTGAAAGGCGCAAATGCCAATAACGTGGTAAAACAGGTAAAGGCCAAGATAGACAGAATCAGTAAAACTCTACCGAAGGGGGTAACCATTGAGCCGTTCTTAGATAGAAGTGCGCTTGTTGATCGTGCCATGGGTACAGTTGCCAAGAACCTGATCGAGGGCGCCCTGATTGTTATTTTTGTCCTGGTTCTTTTTCTTGGGAATTTTAGGGCCGGGCTGGTTGTTGCCTCAGTGATTCCGCTAGCTATGCTTTTTGCGATTTCCCTGATGAACCTTTTTGGCGTATCGGGAAACCTGATGAGTCTTGGCGCGATAGATTTCGGACTTATCGTCGACGGGGCGGTAATTATTGTGGAAGCCACAATGCACATCCTCTCTGGGAATAAGCTTGGCCGAGCCTACTCGCAGGCCGAAATGGATGAGCAGGTTGAGAAGTCCGCCGTCCGCATGATGAGTGCCGCTGCATTTGGACAGATCATTATCCTGATCGTTTATCTTCCCATCCTTGCCCTTGTAGGTATTGAAGGCAAGATGTTCGGTCCTATGGCACAAACCGTTTCCTTTGCCATATTGGGGGCCTTTATTTTGTCCCTTACCTATGTTCCTATGGTTTCCTCGCTTTTCTTAAGCAAAAAAGTTGCGCACAAAAAGAATTTTTCAGATCGGATGATGGATTTTTTCCAGCGCCGTTACACTCCAATGATCAAGTCTGCACTCAATAAAAGAGTAATTGTTGTGGCATCATCGGTTGTTCTTCTGGCCATCAGTGTTTTTATCTTTACCCGGATGGGGGGAGAATTCATTCCCACCTTGGAGGAAGGTGATTTTGCGGTAGAAACCAGGCTACTTACCGGCAGTTCCCTTTCCCAGACTATTGATAAGGTAAATCAGGCTTCAAAAATCCTTGTAGAAAAATTTCCAGAGGTGAAAGAAGTAATTGGTAAGGTTGGTGCTGCCGAGATTCCTACCGATCCCATGCCAATGGAAGCATGTGATCTGACCATAATACTCAAAGATAAAAAAGACTGGACCACTACCCATGATAGGGAAGAACTGGCCGAGATGATGAGTAAGGCACTTGAAGAAGTTCCCGGCGTGAGCTTCGGTTTTTCACAACCAATCCAATTACGCTCAAATGAACTTATCTCGGGAGTTAGACAGGATATTGGGATCAAAGTTTTCGGAGATGACCTCGAATCCCTTACCAGTATCTCCCAAAAGATCGGGAAAATTGTTTCGGGGGTAGAGGGCGCAAAAGATCTCTATCTGGAACAGGCAACCGGTCTGCCGCAGATTGTGGTAAAGATCAACCGTGACAGGATTGCACAATATGGATTGAGCATAGGAACGGTTAACCAGGCACTCAATACTGCTTTTGCAGGACAGTCTGCGGGGCTGGTATACGAGGGAGAGCAGCGTTACGATATCATTGTTCGCCTTTCCCAACAGAACCGCCAGGGTATTGATGATGTTAAAAATGTCTATGTGACTGCCCCGAACGGCAATCAGGTTCCCCTTGACCAACTTGCTGACATAGAGTTTAAGATAGGCCCTAACCAGATTCAACGTGAGGATACCAAACGGCGCATCATAGTGGGGCTGAATGTCCGTGGGCGTGATATCCAGAGTGTAGTAACAGAGATCGAGCAGAAAATAAACGAACAGATCAAAATGCCCGCAGGATATTACATTACCTATGGAGGGCAGTTCGAAAACTTAAAAGAGGCGACACAAAGGCTCTCTATTGCCGTTCCGGTTGCACTTTTACTGATATTGCTATTGCTGTATTTCTCATTTGGATCTGTAAAACAGTCGATACTGATTTTTTCTGCTATTCCGATGGCCGCAATCGGCGGAATATTTGCATTAATCCTAAGGGGAATGCCTTTCAGCATTTCCGCCGGTGTTGGATTTATTGCATTATTCGGGGTAGCCGTGCTCAACGGAATCGTACTGATTACCGAATTCAACAGATTGAAAAAAATGGATAAATATAGTATAAGGGACATTGTCCTCAAGGGAACTGCTATCCGTCTGAGACCTGTACTGATGACCGCAACTGTAGCCTCTCTTGGGTTCCTTCCAATGGCAATATCCAGTGCAGCAGGCGCTGAGGTGCAGAAACCACTAGCAACCGTAGTAATCGGGGGACTGATTACTTCCACCATATTAACCTTAATCGTACTTCCAGTGCTATATACTTATTTTGAAGGTTGGAAAAGCAAAAAAACTGCCCTTCCAACAACTGTAGTTACCCTAGCGGTGTTTTTTGGACTTTTCATTTTATCGGGACAGGCCCAGGCGCAGACGGTTCCCACCAAGGGTATGAGCCTTGAGCAGGCTTTGAGCACAGCATTGAGTAATAACCAGGCTGTGAAGTCCTCCACCCTGCAGATTGGCAGGCAACAGGCGCTAAGGGGATCTTCAACAGATCTGGGAAAGACCAGCTTTGAGGTGCAGTACGGACAGATGAATACCATCAAACGCGACAATAACTTTTCGGCTTCTCAGAACATACCCTATCCGGGTCTGTTCAAAAGTCAGCGCAACTTGTATGATGCGCAGATCAGGGGAGCTGAAATCGGCCTTCAGGTAACACAGAGAGAACTTTCCTATCAGGTGAAAAGCGTTTACGCCCAGTTGGGCTATTTCATTGCCCTTCAAAAGCTTTACAAAAGCCAGGACAGTGTTTACAGTAACTTTCTGAAGGCCGCCTCATTGAGGTACCAGGCCGGAGAGACCAACCTGCTTGAAAAAACTACCGCCGAAACTCAGTATAATGAGGTTCGCAACCAGATGAGCAAGAACGAAGCTGATATCCTCGCCTATACCGCCGAACTTAAGCGTTTGCTGAATACCAGAGAACAGATCAGTATCATGAACGCGGAATTTGGCCAGGTAGTCTGGAATGTTAGCCAGACTGATACCGTTACATCAGAAAATCCAATTCTTGCGCTGCAGGCCCAGCAGATAGATATTGCCGACAAGACGGTAAGGCTCGAGCGCTCACGCTCCGGCCCCGATTTCAGTATCGGCTATTTCAACCAGTCTATTATCGGAGCACAGAATGTTGGCGGTCAGGATCTTTATTTTAATGGAGGCAAACGTTTTCAGGGGGTTTCCGCAGGGATCTCCATACCGCTTTTCTTTAAGCCTTTCTCCTCAAGGATAAAAGCGGCAAAGATAGATAAGCAGGTAGCCGAAAGCGATTTTATCCTTTCCCAGACAGATCTTCGAGGAAGGTATGAGCAGGCCTTCCAGGACCTTCAGAAAAATTCCAGAAGTATCGCCTATTACAAGAACAGTGCCCTACCGAATGCCAACCTGATCCTAAAGCAGTCCCAGATTGCATTTCAGGCAGGGGAGATCGGCTATGTAGAATATCTGCAGGCTCTGCGTACCTACTCTGATATCCGCTTCAGCTATCTGGAGGCCATCAACCAATATAATCAATCAGTATACACATTACAGTACCTAAAAGGTCAATAACAATATAAAAATGAAAAAAATATTTAAAGCCCTCAGCCGATTATCTTACATAGGGGCACTGGCAGTAGTGCTTTCTTCCTGCGGCAGCAAGGAAAAAGATGGCGCTGGAACAGAAGCCCCTGCAGACAGCACGGCCACCGAGGAAAGCAACTCAGTAGAGCTCAGCCAGTCGCAGTTCAAGTCTGTAGGGATAGAGCTGGGAAGTCCCGAGCTCCGTGCACTCAGCGGTATGCTGAAAGTAAACGGCTTTATCGACGTGCCACCACAGAACCTGGTGAGCATTACCACTCAGATGGGCGGCATTGTAAAATCCACCCCGCTGTTACAGGGTACAAAGGTGAGCAAAGGTCAGGTTATTGCCATACTCCAGAATCAGGAATATGTGCAGATGCAACAGGATTACCTGGAGAGCAAAAGCCAGCTTGAACTTTCGGATTCCGAATACAAAAGACAACAGACCCTTGCCCAGCAGAACGTTAATGCACAAAAAACACTCCAACAGGCCAAAGCAGCTTATCTGGGAAATCTTGCGAGGGAAAATGCACTAAAACAACGTCTTCAACTGATCAATATCAATCCGTCCTCGCTAAACGCCGGCAATATCCGTAGCCAGATAAATATCTACTCGCCGATCAATGGCTATGTAACCAAGGTTAACGTAAATACGGGCAAATTTGTGGCCCCCAATGATGCAATGTTCGAGATCGTAAACAGTTCGAATCTCCACGTTGAGCTCAACGTTTTCGAAAAAGATGCACAGAAGGTAAAAAAAGGACAGAAGGTGCTTTTTTCACTCACCAATGATTCAACCCAGCGGACTGCTGTCGTACAGCTGGTAGGCGGTGAGATCAATGCCGATAAGACCGTGACCGTTCATGCTATTGCCCAGGGAAGCGCCGGGTTTATCCCCGGTACCTACCTTAAGGCTTTCATCGAAACAGGTGCCGTGCAGGTAATGGCTTTGCCATCTGCAGCGGTTGTAGACTTTGAGGGCAAAAAATACATTTTCGTCCAGAACTCGGCGGAAAAAAAGGCAAAGGAACCAGCAAAAAACGAGTCCGGAAACAAAGAGGGCGCCACTGAGGGCGGCCATCATTTTGAAATGGTAGAGGTTACAACGGGTATATCCGATGGCGGTTATATAGAGGTAACTATTCCTTCGGGACGGGATTTTACAGGCAAGGTTGTACTTAAGGGCACTTATGATCTGCTGTCAAAAATGAAGAACAGCGAAGAAGAGTAAAGTCCCCACAAAGAATTTTTAGTACACACATTGAATAAAAGGTGCCTCGTTAGGGGGGCATCTTTTTTAAAAAAAGTGAACCCACACGGGCAGAGAATACAGATAAAGCGGTTGCCCTGAATATTCAACAAAAATCAATTTACCCCGATATGGAAAACAAGAAGAAAAAATCCGACACCAAATCATCTGCCAAAAAGCCTGTAGTCCGGAAGGAAGGCTCAGATTCCAAAGAAACAAAAGAAAAGCCGGTAAAGGAAGAAACCAAAACTTCTTCACAGCCCATTTCCGAAAAACCATCCAGGAAGGGAAAAGAAGCTGAAAAGGAGAAAGAGGCTCATCTTGACCATGCTGAAGAGGAAGGTCATGATCATGAACATGGCGGGATTTTCGGGAAGAACACGGAAATGATCTTCGCCTTTATCTGTGGCGCGGCGCTGGGGATAGGATTTGGAATTTCTTTCATAGACGGTGTTCCCGAATGGGCAAGCCTTGCACTCTACATAACAGCCTATTTCTTTGGCGGTTTCTTTACGGCCAAGGAAGCAGTTGAAACTATACTGAAAGGCGGCTTTGAGATCGACTTTCTGATGCTGGTCGCCGCAATCGGCGCAGCGATCCTGGGGTCCTGGGCCGAAGGCGCATTATTGCTCTTCCTGTTCAGTCTGGGGCATGCGATGGAACACTATGCTATGGGCAAGGCAAGAAAATCTATAGCTGCCCTTACCAGTCTGGCTCCCCCGACAGCCCTGGTTGTCCGGGATGGCAAGGAATCTGAGGTGCGCATCGAAGATCTTCAGCTTGGAGATGTCATTATCATCAAGCCCAACAGCAAGATTCCGGCAGACGGAGTGGTTGTAAAGGGTGAGGGCAGTGTCAACCAGGCTCCTATTACGGGTGAGAGTGTGCCAGTGGATAAATCACCCGTACCGGACGCATCAAAGGACTATTCTGCCGAAAAAACCATCAAGCCCCAGTTCCGTGTATTTGCCGGAACAATCAACGGAGCCTCGGTTCTGGAGGTTAAGGTAATCAGGGAAGCCAAGGATTCTACCATCTCACGCCTGATCAAAATGGTAAATGAGGCGGAAAAACAAAAATCCCCAACACAGCTATTTACCGACAGGTTCGAAAAGTATTTCGTTCCGGTTGTACTGGTTCTGGTGACCGCACTATGTTTTGCATTCCTGGTTATTGATGAGCCGTTTAGCAAAAGTTTCTACCGCGCGATGTCCGTACTGGTTGCTGCCAGCCCATGCGCTTTGGCGATTTCTACCCCAAGCGCAGTACTTAGCGGTATTGCAAGGGCTGCACGTGGCGGAGTCCTTATAAAGGGAGGGCGGCCACTGGAAGATCTGGGCGAACTCAACGCCATCGCGTTCGACAAGACCGGAACACTTACCGAAGGCAAGCCCCAGCTCACAAACGTGATTCCACTGAACGACATATCTGAAGAGGAACTAATGGGTATTGCTGTTGCCGTTGAAAAACTCAGCGACCACCCGCTGGCCGAAGCAATTGTAAAAGGCGCACTCGAAAAGATGAAGAAAAAATCCGTTCCTGAGGCACATAACGTGAAAGGCATTACCGGAAGAGGTGTTCAGGCTGAGGTCAACGGTAAAAAAGTATTCATTGGAAACAAGGCCCTTTTTGAAAAGGATGGAATACCCGAAGATATTCTCAAACAGGTTGAAGAGCTGGAAAAGGGCGGACATACTTCAATGCTTGTCAGGGTCGATAAAGATTTCATCGGCATTCTTTCCCTTATGGATGTTCCCCGTGAAGAGGCAAAACATGTGCTTAAAGAACTCGAAGAGCTGGGGATCAAAAAAATGATTATGCTCACCGGGGACAACCAACAGGTTGCAGAAGCGGTAGCCAAACAGATCGGTGTAACCGAGGCATGGGGCAACCTTATGCCGGAAGACAAAGTCAAGGCAGTACAGAAACTCGCCAAATCAGAAAAAATGGTTGCGATGGTGGGAGACGGCGTGAATGATGCCCCGGCCATGGCCAAAAGTACCGTAGGTATCGCTATGGGCGCTGCGGGATCTGATGTTGCTTTGGAAACAGCAGATATTGCCCTGATGGGCGATAAGCTGGAAAGCCTTCCCTTTGCCATCGGGCTTAGCCGTAAAGCCCGGGGCATCATTAAACAGAACCTCTGGATTTCCCTTGGTGTTGTCGCCGCACTTATTCCACTGACCATACTGGGTGTCGCTTCGATCGGACCGGCAGTAATCGCCCACGAGGGATCGACGCTGGTCGTAGTGTTTAATGCGCTGCGCTTACTTGCTTACGACAACGGACATAATAAAAAAGCACCGAAAAAGAGGAAAAAATAAGGCATGTTCAAAAATGTTAAAAAATTCCTGAAGGCCCTGGGGCCGGGCATCGTTGCTGGTGCGAGTGACGATGACCCATCAGGTATTTCCACCTATTCACAGGGCGGTGCAAAATATGGTCTGGCGGCGCTCTGGACAGTGATCATCACGATCCGCCTGCAGGCTGCGGTCCAGGATTGCGACCGTATCAGGCTGACCACAATGCTTAGGAAACACTATCCAAAATGGGTATTGTACCTGTTGATCATATTCAGCGTGCTGGCAATCGTCCTGAACATTGGTGCCGATATCGCTGATATGGACGCTGTGGAGCATCTCATATTTCCTGCCGTTCATGCAATTGTTTTTAGTGTGCTCTTTACCGGAGTACCTCTATTCTTCATCATCTATCTGCCTTACTCGACACTTGGCTCAGTTCTGAAATATCTGTTCCTGACCCCCATGGAGATTCTTATCGGCACATGCCTCGACCTCAATCTGGGGTGCCTTTCCTTTGGTGCCTATAGATTTTATTTAAGAAAGAATTATGCAGGCTAAACAACTTATTTCATTAAACATACTGCTGTTTGCAGCGTTTCCGGTCGTCTTACTTATAGTCGGTGGCATGATCGTAACCTGGAAAAAGCCGACGGCTGCTGTGCAGAGTACGATCCTCCACTTTGCTGCAGGGGTAGTTTTTTCAGTCGTGGCAGTCGAGCTTTTGCCAGATATGATTAGGATCCATGATACAACCGCGATAATTATAGGTTTTACCTTGGGTATTTCGGCCATGCTTCTGATCAAATGGTATACTGCCAGGCTTGAGCTCAAAATGGGCGGAACAAACGACAGCAAGCTGTTGCCTTGGGGAATGCTTATTGCGGTAGGCATTGACCTGCTCTTGGACGGTCTTCTTTTAGGGATAGGATTTGCAGCGGGATCAAAAGAAGGAACCCTGCTTGCACTGGCACTTGCGATGGAATGCCTTTCGCTGGGACTCGCAGTAGGTACCAGGCTGACCAAGCTTGGAAGTTCCAAAAGGAGGCTGATCAGGGTGCTCTCGCTATTTGGCCTGGTTTTTCTATTGGGAACAGGGGGAGGTTTTTTTATACTGCATTTTACAGGAGAAAAAGTACTGGAACTTGTGCTCTCATTTGGTAGCGCAGCCTTACTGTTTTTAGTTACCGAGGAACTTCTTGTCGAAGCCCATGAAGAAAAGGATTCTCCATTTTTTACCGCGGCTTTTTTCTTAGGATTTCTTCTGTTTATGGTTCTGGGGCTCATTATTTAATCTAAACCGATGAATATTATCACTAATATCAGTCAGCTCGATGCGCACCATAAACTTTACCTCTCCCTGGGTGTTGCTCTTGCCGTCCTTGGTATTTGCTATGCTATGGAACTGGAAACCTCTGTCAGGTGTATGGTTGCATGGCTAAGCTATGCAACAACCAGCATAGCGCTCGCATGGACAACCATTAGCTCCTCGCATCCCAGTCAGATAAAACACGATGCCCATGCTCAGGATTCCAGCAGGACGCTCATTTTTCTTTTTGCCATAGCCGCTGCATTCGCCAGTCTTTTTTCCATTATTATCCTTTTGCGTGAGAACTCGGAAAAGACCGATCAGGACCTTTTTATGACTATCGTTATTCCGTTGCTCTGCGTGGTTAGCTCATGGTGGCTGGTTCATACCGTCTTTACCATGCGATATGCACATTTCTATTACTGTGACATCGAGCATGAGAAGAAAGGAAAAATAGAAAAGCCCGGAGGACTGATCTTTCCGGGAGGAGAAGATCCCGATTATATGGATTTTGTCTATTTCGCTTTCGTGGTTGGAATGACTTTTCAGGTATCTGACGTAGAAATCTCCTCCAGACGGATCCGAAGGCTTGCATGGATGCACGGTGTGCTTTCATTTGCCTTTAATACAGTAATAGTTGCCCTGACAATCAATGTGCTCTCGGGCATGATCCAAAAATAATTTAATATAAAACTAAAAACCTATGGACTGGACACCAGAAAATTTTCCACTTGAGATGAAGGACCTTGACCCAAGGGTAAGGGAAAAAGCGATCGAGATCGCCAACGAACTTAGAATTACCAAAGAGGTAAGCGAGCTCAATATTGTTGAGGTCGCCATCAACAGGGCCCAGCAATGGTTTATCAGCCTGGAGGGATAATGGCAGTGCAAAGATTATCCCCTGATCACACAAAATATAATCCAAACCGCGGAAAGGTATCCACAAGGCTCCTGACCGATCTTAAAACATTGAATAAAATGCAGACCAAAAGAAACAACAGGCCCAGGCCTGCTGCTGCCAGGGGTGGGGGAACAGCTCCAAAAAAGAAAAAGGCCAAGGGGCCAAAGAAATCGGTTTTCCTGATGGTATTTTATTGGATACTGGCGCTGCTGCTGGCACTCGCCATTTATTTTAAAGCCAAACATTTCTATAATTCACATTGGGACAAGGATACCAACGAAAAAAACAACGATTCTGTTATCAACACCCCCGGATCTAAAAAATAAACCATGAAGCAGATTTTTATGAAAAGCCGATATAGTGTACTATATTCCTTTATCTTTTTCTTCATCTGTGTCTCGACCATGCTGAGGATCAGTTTTACTGCGATTTCGCTCGGAAAGGCGGGGCTGGGATTTGGAGAAATCCTCACCGCCTTTGCTAAAGGATTCGTCTTCGATCTTGGGGTGGCCACATATTTCAGTGTATTTTATGCACTTTACCTGCTCATCCTTCCCCAAAAATGGAACAAGACTGGATTTAACAAGGTGTTTACCCATATCCTTCTTTTTCTGATGGTCTTGATTTCGGTATTTTCTTTTTTCGCAGAATTTACTTTTTGGCGGGAATTTGAGAGCCGTTTTAACTTTATAGCAGTAGATTATCTGGTCTATACTTATGAGGTTGTGCACAACATCAACGAGTCCTATCCGCTGCCGCTTTTGATTTCAGCTGTTGTCATCATCTCCCTTTTATGGAAATATCTTATGAAAGGGGCGTTCAGGAAGAGCTTCGAGTCTGCTACACCTTTTGCCCGTCGATCGGTAAATACAGCCCTGATCATTCTGACAGCAATATTCTATACGATCGAGATAGATAACTCCTGGGGGGATAAAAGCGGTAACCGTTATGCGGCAGAAATTTCCAAAGCAGGGATATATTCTTTCGTAGCGGCCTTCAAGGCGAATGAACTTAGCTACGATCAGTTTTATCCGATGCTCACAAATCAGCTTGCCTTCAATTTGGTAAGAAAAGAACTCTCCTCTCCCTCTAGCAGGTTTATTTTCAAAGGTACTTCGGTACGTAGATCGGTTCTGGCCGGTAATGGCCAGACGAAACCCAATGTCATCATGGTGGTCATGGAGAGTTTCAGCGCTGATTATATGGGCACTTTTGGCAATACACAAAAACTGACACCTGTTCTGGATTCGCTGGCCAAAGAGAGCATCCTATTTGAGCGCATGTATGCAACAGGCACCCGTACCGTGCGAGGGATGGAGGCGCTTTCCCTCGCCGTTCCGCCAACACCGGGGAACAGTATTGTAAGGAGGAGCAATAATGCAAACCTGAGCACAATAGGCAGTATTTTTTCCAAACGTGGGTATTCCACAGGCTTTTTTTATGGCGGGGACGGTTACTTTGACAATATGAACCAGTTTTTCGGCAGCAATGGCTATGACATAACAGATAGGGGAAGGAAGCTCACAATGGGCGATGCCTATCTGGGAAAGCGGACCATCCTGACCGATAGCGAAGTGAGCTTTGAAAATGCCTGGGGCGTATCGGACGGGGATCTTTTCGCTGCGGTAATACGTGATGCGGATAAAAGGCACTCGTTAAAGAAGCCTTTCTACGATTTTGTCATGACCACTTCCAACCATCGGCCCTTTACCTATCTCAAAGGAAAGATAGATATCCTACCAGGCACGGGAAGAGAGGGCGCAGTAAAATATACCGATTATGCCATTGGGGAATTTTTAAGACAGGTCCGGAAAAAGCCATGGTTCAGCAATACCGTGTTTATATTCGTTGCCGATCACTGCTCGGAAAGCGCGGGAAAGAACGAGATTGATATCTCCCGTTACCATATCCCGGCGATGATATACAACCTCAATGGACAGCCCCCTTCAATAATTCCCAGCCTTTGCTCACAGATAGATCTCTATCCAACCTTGTTCGGCCTGTTGAAATGGGACTTTGAGAGCAATAACTTCGGTATGGATGTTAGATCAGCCGGGTACCGTCCAAGGATCTTGCTAGGGACCTATCAAAAGCTCGGTTATCTCCGTAGCGACACCCTTGTGGTACTCAGTCCAAGGAAGCCTCCGCAGAGCTATCATTATGATTTCAAAACCAATACACAGACCTCGGCGAAATCTTCTGAAACACTTGGAAGGGAAGCCATTTCTTATTATCAGAGTGCCTATTATCTCTTTAGGACAGGCGGATTAAAAAAATAAGAATATTATGAATTATTATCAGTTATTATTGATCTGTGTGCTAGCGGGGTCTGTGATCCTGCTAACAGGTAAATACTTTTTTAAGCGCAGGCGCAGAAACATCTTCAGCATGCTTATTGGAGATGTTCAAGCTTATGTAAGCTATCTTTTTGAGGAGCACTGGCAGACTGACCTGGCATACCACGATCTGGATCATACCAGACTTGTGGTCAAAAGGACCCAGGAAATCGCTTCCAATTTTCGCCTGGATGACCTTCACGAATTCATACTTTTCTCTGCCGCATGGTTTCATGATACCGGGCAGCTGACTGGGCCTCCTGCCGGCCATGAGCATCGAAGCGTGCGACTGATGGAAGAGTTTCTTTCAGATAAAGGGATTGCACCGGATATCATTTCCGCCATTGGCCGCTGCATACTCTCCACCTCCATTCCGCATAGCCCTAAGAATATCCTTGAAGAAATTATCTGTGATGCGGATACCTATAACCTGGGCAATGAGGAATTTCTCATAACCGATGCAAAGGTTGCGCGCGAAATGCACAAAAGGGCAGGTGTGGACCTAAGCTATTGGGATAAAAAAACACTTGCATTTCTATCTGCACACCGTTTTTTTACGCCTTATTGCAAGTCTATGCTCTCGCAGGGAAAGCAAAATAATATCTTTCTGGTGAAAGAGCGCATAAAAAATAAACCAAACTAAAAAGACCAAATGGATCTGGACAACGAATGGAATATACTTCTTAGGCTTCTTGTCGCATTTTAAAAATAGGTTGACACCCCGAACTGCACCGCTCCGGTTCTGGCAGGCGGGTTTCCAAGGATATCCTTCTGCCACTGTTTTCGGTAGGAAAACCTCAGCACGGTTTGTTGCCTTGGCCTGAAACTGATGCCGGGCATTACACTGAAAAGCTCATCACCAATATTCCCGCCGGTCTCCCTGAACTTTCCCACATTCCAGTCCACATACTCTACCCTGCAGGCTAAACTTATAACAGAATGCTGCCAGCCCAGAATCGTTCTTTTGATCACAGGCTGAACTATATCCATATATCCGCCCATCTGACGGCTCCCGAACTGCTGGGAATAGGTGTCGGGAACATCGACCTTGATCCACGCCCATTCTGCAGTGATAAAGGTCTTAAGTTTGGGAAGTGTAGTGTTAAAGTCTATGGCGAAAACATTTAACCTGCGTTTGTCATCGATAACAATCCCGTCCGACTGCCATTTATTGTAAACACCTCCCATATAGGATACGCCGAGTTCGCCTATATTGTTCCTGCGTACCGCAACCTTTCCCGTTAGAAGCGGCTGCCCGCTTGCAATTTCTTCAAACCTTTCCGGATTCCTTTTTGAAGCAGCCAGAGAGGTTCTATTTTCAGGGTTTGCAATAATGGAATCGTCAAAGCTGCTTGTGGCATATAACTCGTAGCCCAGCATCCAGTCACCACTATAGTTCTTGCCATAAATCCCGAATCCTGCACTGCTCCAGGTTGCAGGCAGCATCTGTGTCATGGCGATCGGACGGTCGGTGAATTCCCATTTAGGACCGTCATGGTTCTGGTTGAATGCACCAATGGGATTCAATATCATTCCACCCCTTAAATTAAGCAAGGGGTGCAGTTCCAGATCCAGCGCAGCAAATTCAACCGCTATTTCTTTTTCAGCAGGTTCAAATTCGATCTCGGAAAGGAACTTGATGCGCTTGGAAATGGTTGAGGCTACAAATAGCGTCATCCTTCTGAACTGGAACTGCTGTCCTTCAGAGATCCCATCGGTACCCTGATACTGCCAGTTAGCTTCCATGTATCCGCCCACCGACACCGGAAGTTTTCCCACGGCAATAAAAGGCCGTTCATAAACTGCATCCATATTGAGCGAGTTTTTTGCGGTATCACCGGGTTTGGCCCTTAAAAGTTTCGGGTCGATCTGGGCAAAAGCCATCTGACCGATACCAATAGATATGATTAGCGTAAAGAGTTTTTTCATACTGCCTTTAGTGAAATTTTGATCCTGGTTTTTTCTATGGTGATGGGGAAGGTTCTTAAGTTTGCTTCTGCCGGACCATTTGTCATTCTGCCCTTATTATCAAACTCACTTCCATGGGCCGGACATTGAAGTCTGTCTCCGAAAGCCTGGAGCTCGGTTCCCTGGTGGGTGCACTGCATCCACAGTGCAGAATAATTCAGTTCATCATGCCGGTATATACAGATTGGATATCGGAGCAGGTCATTGCTGACTACAATGTATCTTTTGAACTGGACATTTTTTCCCTGTCTGAGCTCAAAGTCCTTCATTTCTACGACCAGGTTATCCCCTGCAATCTCGCCCGTCGCCGGCACCAGGCTGCTGCATCCACTGATCAACGTGGTGATCCCAAGGCCTCCAAGGCAGGCCATTCCACAGCCTTTTATAAAATCTTTTCTTTTCATTTCTATAGTGATTCTAAAAATCTGAGCATCGCGTTTTTTTCTGCCCCTGACAGCTGGTTGAACCTGTTGCGGCTTGCAGATGCCTCTCCTCCATGAAGGGTTACCGCCTCTTCGATGCTTTTTGCCCTTCCATCATGCAGCAGATGATAAGATCCCCCCTGTGAATTTATCGAGAGTCCCAGTCCCCATAGGGGCGGGGTTCTCCATTCGAAGGTTTTTGCCGATCCTTCCGTGTAACCATCATCCAGGCCAGGTCCCATATCATGGAGCAACAGGTCGGTATAGGGGTGAAATTCTTTGTTGGACAGAGCATCCACTGGGGAAAAACCTGTTTTTAGGGTAGGCTTGTGACAGCTTGAACAGTTGATCTTTTCGAACAGTTTCCTGCCGGTTTCAACTTCCGCATTCCCCGCATCGCGCTGTATGGGCGCTTTTAGAGCCTGTAGATAAAACACCACGTTATTCACTGTAAGTGTGGGGATTTCAGGATCAATCGCCATCCGTGTATATGCATCAATGGGGTCAAAGCTTGAAGTGATCCCGATATCCTGGTTGTAGGCATTCACGGTCTGATGGAGCAGGTTATATGCTGCCGCCTTTTTCCCAAAACGATGGATATATTTTCCGTTCAGTGCAATAGCATTGTTAAGGGCCTGAACATACGCGGGAAGTATTGCATAGTTTGGGACACCAGAAATGCCGTCGTTATCCAGATCCTGGGGGTCAGCCATAGATAGTATATCTGCATCGGCTACCAGTTCGAGAAAGCCAAGGCCGGTATTGGCAGGCGGTGTAAATTTTGAAAAGGTGGCCCCTGCTGGGATTTGCTCAGGTTGGTATCCGGGAATAGCCCTGTTCTGCAGTTGTGGGCCTCCCTGGTTCAAAAATTTATTGCCTGTTTCATCGGTCTGCCCGAAACGAACCAACGTCGTAAAGGGATGGCCTTTGCCGTCACCCGCATGGCAGCTTCCGCAGCTGGTCGCAACAAAGCCAGGACCAAGACCATTCTCAGGGGTAAATATCTCATTGTTGAAGGCTGCATCTCCCAAAGCGAACCGTCTGAGCTGTTCATAGCTGAGTCCTTCTACCGGGCCATCAAGAATTTCATCCTCTTTTGGAGAAGAAGGGATTATCTTCTCACAGGACACCATTATAGCAACCAGGCTCATAAGTGAAAGCATGACAATGGGTAATCTTTTCTGCATGTTATCTGATTTTTTTGTAAATCTAATAATAAAAATAGAAAAGACTAAAAATAAATTTAGATTTATCTAAATTTATTTTTAGATTGATTTTAATGATTGTGAATTATAATGCACTACTACTAAAATGAGCTGCTTTTTTAACAAGAGCACGGAATGCAATATTATAAATCGAAACAATAAATCATCGATCACTTTCAAATCAGGAACTTGACAGGATAGGGTATTTTGTTGGCGGATGCTACCGTTTATCCTTTGTAAACAGACGTAATAAGGCAAGGCAATGGTGCCGAGATTCGGAATTTTAAAATTCTTTTTGAATTTTGGTTGAAAAGTTTGGTTTTAGGGCTGGAATACGGTTATCCTAGATAAAAAACAATACTCGGGATATTTGCCCCAAAAAAAAAATACAAGAGTAAATACCTAAAACCTCGAGGTTATGCCTTTATCTTTTGGATGAAGCCAAAAAATTAAAACCAAAATTGCTTTTTTAAATTGTGCCCATGGCTTAAAATATATACTAGTCTAAAATATTGATGTTAGAATATCGGATTAGTTATCTTTATTTCGACAAAAAAGTGGCTCCCATCTCCTGGATCCTATTCAATTTTGAATCTGTAAGGGTAGTTATATTCAAGTCTTGTTAAAATATTGACTAATCCTCCATGAAAACCTTGGGGTAACTCTCCATCTTTCTGAAGGTTATAGGTAGAAATAGTAAGTGTGAAACCATTCATGACAATGTCTATCTTCGCTGGGTCTTGCTTTTTGTGGATGTTTCCATGCTTGAAAAGGTTTTTCGCTAGGGTAAGTAACATCAATGGTATGAGTCTGTATTCTCGGGCAGCTTTAGAGTGAGTGAATTCTACGAAAACCCTCTCCTTAAATCTTAATTTATAAATCCTGATAAGGGATTCTAATTGCAATATTTCCTCAATACGAAATGGCTGTTGATTGATGTGACTTGAATTAACCGCAAATCGGATTAGTCCAGAAAGATCAATTATCGCCCGAGCTGCACTAGCTGGGCATTTCGGCAAAAATGGCCAGCCGTTCCGCGTTCAAACTGTCACCCCATTTCGCTTTAAATTCACTACGGAATTAGTTGGTCAAAGCTACCGAAATCTCTAGATATAGCCTATAGTCAAAATTTTCAAAAAATGAATATTCTTGGCTTTTGATCGTTAAATACACATACATAAATCTTGAATGTTATGAAATCAGCTTATCTATATGTTCGTGTAAGTACTGACGAACAAAAAAGAAGAGGCTACTCACTCCCAGAACAGGAAGATCGATTGATAAAATACTGCGAATCGAACAACATCTATGTAAAGGGAATCTGTAGGGAGGACTACTCTGCAAAAGACTTCAATAGACCAGAATGGAAAAAGCTAGTTTCCGAATTGAGAAAAGGCAGGGGAAAAGAAGAAAATAATATCATTTTCATCAAATGGGATAGGTTCAGCCGTAATATCCAGTATGCTTACGAGATGCTGGGCATTCTCAGAAAGCTCAATGTGTCGGCAATGGCCATAGATCAGCAAATAGACCTATCCGTTCCAGAGAGTTCTGTAATGTTGGCCATTTACCTCTCAGTCCCAGAGGCGGAAAACACGAGACGTGCGATGAATACCTTAAATGGTATTAGAAAGGCTAAGGAAATGGGCAGGTATCCCAATAAAGCTCCCGTGGGATACGTGAACACGGCATCGTTGGATGGCCGCAAGATTATAGTGCCCAAACAACCTGAAAGTGGAATTATAAGATGGGTATTCCTTCAGCTTGCGAAAAATATCTATAAGATCGGGCACTTAAGCGAGATGGCAATGAACAAGGGTCTAAGAAGTACACCCTCAAATTTTTCCAAACTTATACGTAACCCAGTTTATTGTGGCCTGATTCCGCTTAAGGTAGGAAATGGGGAGACTGTTATGATAAAAGGGATACATGAGCCACTGATACCCGAATCCCTTTTTTACGAGGTGCAGGATGTCATCAATACCAAAAGAAAGGTCAGTACGATAAGGACCGATTTCAGGTCCACTTTTTTTCTTACGGGTTTTTTGATCTGTCCGCTATGCGGCAAGAGGCTTACGGGAAGTTTTTCCCAAGGCAATACTCGAATATATGCCTATTATCATTGCCGCAAGGGGTGTAGGGCAAGGGTAAGGGCGGATAAGCTAAATGATAGCTATAGGGACCAGCTCCAGAAATTACAATTATCGGAAATGGTAGGTGATCTGTTCGTTACCATTCTTGCAGACTGGAATGTTGATACTCAAAAGACGGGATTTCTTTACGAAAGACAAGCACTTCGGCGTCAGTTAGTCGAGCAGGAGACAATGCTATCCAGAGCGAGGAAACTATTTGTGGAGAACATATTGAAATACGACGACTTTAGCGAAATGAAAAATGAATTTCGAAGGATTACTGAGGTTATAAAGAAAGAGCTTTGTGACGTTGCCATCAAACTAAAGACAATCGAAGAGCAACGGAGGCTTGGCTTTCGGACTTCGATAGATGTATTTCGGGGCTTTGATAATCTCGATACAGCGGATAAAAAGCAATTGGTCAGCTTATTTCCTCCAGTTGGAATAGACTTGAATAAAAGCGAGGTGTCTTTAGGCCATGATGTTGCGCTTTCGAAGGTAGTGGTTTATAAATAGCATAATAGGGAAATCAGATGGATTTTATAGACAGAAAGGTTTCGGGAAGTAATGCCATTGCGTTGCTTGCCAAAAATGGAATAGAGGTTGATGATGAAGAGGCTGCGGTAATACTGAGTTTTTTATACCTCATTGCCAAGATCCATAACACAAAATTGGTACTGGAGGATGTTGAGATCGGTAAGGAAAAGTCGAACACGTCAAATAGTTACCTGGCGTAGCCTTAATACGTTTTTTTAGGCCCAAATTTGTTTTGGTATAGATTAGCTGGTTGGAAACTGTCGAACCGGTAATGGGAGGGGTACAACTAATTGTTGTATAGTGGTTTATGGGTATAAAAAAAGGAAACAACAAAGATATGCTGTTTCCTTAAGGTAGCGGGGAGCAGGATCGAACTGCCGACCTCAGGGTTATGAATCCTGCGCTCTAACCATCTGAGCTACCCCGCCGGGTCAAATATTTACTTATAACGTAAATATTAATATGGTTATTTTTAAGAGTTGCAAATATAGAATAAATATACATTTTAATAAAAAGAAATGTAAAAAATACTTTAACGCATTGTTGCTCAGTAAAATTAAATGGTTTTGACTGCTTTATATTGGGTGTATACATTATAAATATTGGTTGCTTTAAGTAAAAAGCCGCCTTGAAAACGGTATAATTTCCATAGTCTGCTTAAATAGATAGATGAATGTGATGAAATATGATTGATTCGGAGTCAATTAACCGATTAAGCTGTTTGGAGTTTTGGGTTGGGCGTTTGGAGTCACTCTGAAGCCCACAGTCCGAAGTCTTTAACCAATTAACCAATTTCAACGATGAATTATTCTAAGTAGATTGCTTCGGCTCGCTCAGTTCCGGCCTTTCAATGACAAACGCACGTAGGGACCAATAAACCAATGGCAAATAAACCAAACTATGAACTAATAAACCAAACTGTTGCAGATGTAGAATAAATTACCTTTCTTTAGAAAAATAATATTAAAAAATCCGGAAATTATCCTGGTAGTGTACTAACATGGCAGAAAAGAAAAAATTTACACTCGAGTACGAAGTTAGATCGTCGCCAAGAATATTGTATAGTTTTATTAGCGAACCTAATGGCTTGTCGCAATGGTTTGCTGATGATGTAAATTTCCGCGATCAGGTATATACTTTTACCTGGGATGATGAGCAGTTAAAGGCGAAACTGGTTTCGGTAAAAGAAAATAAACTGGTTAAGTTTAAATGGCTGGATGATGAACCTCAATGTTACTTTGAGATGGAAATTGTACAGGATGAATTGACCAATGATGTAGCTCTTTCCATTACCGATTTTACTACTGATGAGCTGCTTGCAGAGAAAAAATTAATCTGGGACAATCAAATTGATTACCTGATTAGTGTTTTGGGTGCATAATATTATCGCCGCATTGTTTACCTTTGTAAGGTGAAAAAAATACATCTTCTATTAATAAAAGCATTTGTGAAGCCATTCATAGCAACATTTTTTGTTATGATGTTTATCCTGTTGATGTTTTTTCTATTTAAATGGATTGATGATTTAATTGGCAAGGGCTTTGAATGGTACACCATTTTGGAGCTGATGTATTATGCCTCGGCCGCAAACGTATCTATGGCGCTGCCACTCTCGGTATTACTTTCTTCAATTATGACATTTGGTACACTGGGCGAAAATTATGAACTGGTGGCTATTAAATCGGCCGGTATTTCATTGCAAAAAGCCATGAGGCCATTGTTTGTGGTGATTCTGATGCTCACTATAGCGTCATTCTTTTTTGCCAATTACATGCTGCCTAAAGCCAATTTAAAATTTGGCTCCCTCTTGTACGATATCCGGAATAAAAAACTTTCTTTCCTGATTAAACCGGGTGTTTTTAATAACGCCATTCCGGGTTATGCCATTCGTGTAGATTCTAAAGAAGAAGACGGTACGCTGCATAACATCATGATTTATGACCATCGGGAAAATAACGGTATTCCAAAAATTATCCTGGCCAAAGAAGGGAAAATGAGCAAAACTGCCGATGGAAAATTCCTTCAGCTTAACCTTAAAAACGGAATCCAGTACGAAGAGCAGTCCTCAAAAAATGGTATGTATAACCCAAGGCAGGTGTTTACGCGCAACCGTTTTAAAGAAACCTGGCCACGTTTCGATATGTCATCATTCGATCCCAATACCACCGATCCGAATGCCTTTGGCAACAGCACACCGATGCTCAATTTAAAAGGTATTGTAAAAAAACGCGATTCGCTTACCAAACAACTTGATACCCTGCATATCAAAACCATCGCTAACCTTACCAGTAACTTTAAGCAGTTTAATACCGCTGTTGGCTATACCAAATTAAAAGTGGTACCTAAAAAAATTGATGATGTAATGCTGAAAAGCATTCCCAACGGATCGCGGAAACAGGCGCTTGATAATGCAACCAATATCGTGGCCAATATTATGCAGCATGTACCCAACTGGGGTCCACGTCAAACCGATTTAAAGGGTGAAATTATTTTTGCCACGGTAGAATACCAGCGTAAATTTACCCTTGCGGCTTCCTGTATCCTGCTTTTCTTTATTGGGGCACCACTAGGGGCGATTATCAGGAAAGGTGGAATGGGTTTACCGGTTGTGGTGGCCATTTGTTTCTTTCTGGTCTACCATATCATTACCACTGTGGCCGAAAAATCAGCCCGTGAGGGAAACCTTAACCCTATATTTGGCATGTGGATCGCTGTAATTGTACTGTCGCCACTTGCTGCTTTTTTAACCTATAAAGCTACTGTAGATTCGGCGCTTTTTGATGTGAATTATTACAAACAGCTCATCGTTAAAGTGTTTAAAAAGAGAGAAAAATAAGGGTCGTTTCCTTTACTTACAGATGATATATTAATCCAAATAATGCGCCATAAGGTTGTACATTTGTACAGGTTATTGCAGTTGTGTAAAAGCTGTTTTAATGTGCCTTACGCATGCTTTGCCTCATAATGCTTATAAAATGCAAACGAAATTAAACACAATAGAAGAAGCCATCGCAGATATAAAAGCTGGTAAAGTTATTATTGTTGTAGATGATGAGAATAGAGAGAACGAAGGTGATTTCTTAACTGCTGCCGAAAATGCAACACCTGAGATTATCAACTTTATGGCCACTTACGGTCGCGGTTTAATCTGTGCGCCCTTAACAGAAGAACGCTGCAAAGAATTAAACCTGAACCTCATGGTAGGTAAAAATACTGCAGCTTACGAAACCAATTTCACCGTTTCAGTAGATCTTGTAGGTCATGGTTGCACCACAGGGATCTCGGCGAGCGACCGTTCTAAAACGATGCTGGCGCTGGTGAATCCTAAAACTGATCCTGAAGAACTGGGCAGGCCTGGACACATTTTTCCTTTAATTGCCAAAGATGGTGGTGTAATCCGCCGTGCAGGTCATACCGAAGCTGCTGTAGATTTAGCACGTTTAGCCGGAATGAAACCAGCAGGTTTATTGGTAGAAATTTTAAAGGAAGATGGCGAAATGGCCCGACTTCCTGATCTGTTTAAAATAGCTGAACAACATCAGTTAAAAATTATATCGATCGAAGACCTGATTGCTTACCGTTTAAAAATAGACAGCCTGATTAAACAGGAAGTAACCATTGATTTACCAACGGCCTGGGGTGATTTTAAAATGACCGCTTATACCCAACTGGATAACAATGCTACACACTTAGCCATTTCTAAGGGTACCTGGACAGCAGACGAACCTATTTTGGCGCGTGTGCACAGTTCATGCGTAACCGGCGATATTTTCGGTTCATGCCGGTGCGACTGCGGACCTCAACTGCACAAGGCTCTGGAAATGATCGAAAAAGAAGGTAAAGGTATTGTGGTATATATGAATCAAGAGGGCAGAGGCATCGGACTGATCAATAAATTACGTTCATACAACCTGCAGGATGCCGGTTTTGATACCGTAGAAGCAAATATTAAGTTAGGTTTTAAAGGTGATGAACGTGATTATGGCGTAGGGGCACAAATCCTCCGTTCAGAAGGGGTAAGCAAAATGCGCCTGATGAGCAACAACCCAACTAAAAGGGCTGGTTTAATCGGCTATGGTTTAGAAGTGGTAGAAAATATTCCGATCGAAATTGCCAGTAACAAACATAACGAGCGTTACTTAGCTACCAAAAGAGATAAAATGGGGCATTCGATTATGAAAGGATAACGTTGAGTTTAGAGTTAGGCGTTTGGAGTTAAGAGTTTCCAGGCATTGAGTCTAATTACATAAAGCCAGTAAGTGAATTGATATTCAGTTACTGGCTTTTTTATTTAATTTATAGTTAAGTGCATAAATCTGCTAGCACAATTTGTCATGCTGAACGGAGTGAAGGATTTGTTTATAATGAGCACTGCACTCAATCTAATAACTTTATCAGTTTGTGGAGTATTAGAATTCAGCGGTTCTTAGGTTAGAGATGCTTCAAGCGTTCAGAATGATGGTTATTCAGCAATTAACCGATTAACCCTAACTAATGAACCAATGACTAATGAACTACCAAACCTCTTTACCTCTTTTGATTCCCTTTGCTCTGATTAATAATCGCTTCCTTGCTAATCGATTTATTTGTTTTAACAGGCGTCTGGCTTTGCTTGCGTTTTAAATTACGGCGGTAAGCACCAGAAATTTTCTGGATAAACTCTTTAAACGTATCAAACTGTTGCGTATACAACAAACCAAACGAAGTCACATTCGCCGTCGGACTGATTCCACTGTTTAAGAAAATACTTTGTTGGGTAGGTGGTTTATTGGCTGCCTTAATGGTTAAACTACCATCTTTCCTCAGTAAAAATAATGCCTCAACTTCTCTACCTACATTGTTATCGCCGAAATTGATTAAGGTGAAATCATTCACACTGTTCCGATCTACAATACCTGCATTGATGATTAAACGATCGTTAAAGAATTTGAATGATGCATTTGCCTCACTTAATGAGCGCACGTTTAAATCTACAAAGTTTAAATTTAACGATGATAACACGTTGTTAAACTGGTTAAATACCAGTTCTGTTGCCGTACTGGTTGCGGTAGAGCTCAACTGGTTTCCAATCGATTCGCCACCATTACCCGGTGCAAAACTCCTCCTGATGATTAAACTGAAAGCCTGTAAATTCAGGTTATTCTGATCGCTGAAATAGGTTTGTAACTCTTCCTTGATGGAGGGCTGCGAAGGGAAATTGATGTCAAGCTTAATGTCCGGTTTTAAAAGTAAGCCTGTTAATCCCATCTCTACCTCTGTATTTACGCGTTGGTTGGCATTACTACTCGCATCACGATTGGCAGCCTTATACAAGTCGTTTAAACTCGCCCTCAGTGCATATACCGCCTTTAAATTAATCTGCGCAGCTGTTGGGTTACCTGTCCAGCGGATAGTTCCACCCTGCCTGATATCAAATTTCTTGTTGATGACCTCCTGCGCCGTAAAATCGAAACTTCCGGTTTCAATAATGTAATCACCCGACATCTCGAAATCGCCAAAACTATTAATGTTTAGGTTCAGTTCCGCATTACCTTTTCCACTTAAGTTACCCAAAGTGGTATAAATATTGGCGGTAGTATTCGGATCGATGGTCAGTTTAAAAGTAAGCGTTAAACCATCGAAATTGGTTTTTTTCTTCACCACCACACTCGAATCGCGACTAACAAAATTAATAAAATCTTTATCCGATATGGTTTCAGAACTGTTTAGAGGTAGGTTGAAAATCGTTCCTTTTTCTGTTTTTGCTTTAATATCGATTTTCATCTTATTCGTTGGCCCTGTAAAGGTAAATACCCCAGTACCATAAGCCCGCCCATAATAAACCGAATTGTCTTTAGCCGTCGTATTCAGGGCCATTAAATTATTGGCTTCAAGCTTTACATTTAAAGTAGGGTAATTGATGTCGTTTAAATCGACAGTACCTTCTTTTACGGTAGCCTCGTGGCCTTCCAGATCGTTTAATGTAAAGTTATCTAATTTGATTACACTATTGTTTACCTCCACCTTATCGGTAATTACATAGGTGGTTTTCAGGTAGTTTACCATCAGCTGTCCCTTGTCTAGGGCTACACTTCCGTTAATCTCTGGTTTATCGAATTTTCCTTTTACCGTTAAATCTGCAGAGATATTACCTTTTAAATTCGATACCAACTCTTTAACAAATGGTTCTAAGATGGTCAGTTTACTCTCGCTCATCTTCAGTCCGAGGTCTATTTCTTTCTCTTTCAGATCGAGGTTTCCGGTCAGTTTAAAAGTCTCAGAATCGTCTGCCACCACACGGGTAAATACATTAATTTTTTTGCTCTCATTATTGTAAGAAGAAGTATCCGTTAACGTTCCAATGTAGATGTCGTTAAAGTTTAGCGAATCGATTTTTAAATCATCAGTAACCCTTGGGGCTTTTAATATGCCATACAAATCGGTTGTACCGTTCAGGTTTCCACCCAGTTTAACACCAAAACCTTTGGTAAAAGGATTAAGTGTTTTAAGGTTAAAATCTTTAAAGCCTATGCTGATCAGATCTTTTGGGTCATCTGATACCAATCCATCAATAATCAGTTGTTGTTTCCCGTTGGTAAGATCGAAATTGCTGATTTCCGTTTTGCCATTGTTCAGTACAATCCGCACCTTCTCCTGGATACGCCACTCTTCGTTGTTGATTTTCAGGATGGATGGCAAGAGGCTTAACCTCGCAGTAGTATCTACATTTTTGGTAAATTCTACCAAACCGTTTAAATCGAGCTGATTTGCCTCGTCAGCGTTCGACATTTTAACGTTAAAAGCCAGACTATCATTCCGCAGGATATTCGAAATATTCACGTCTTTGATAAACAAACTGTCGTTAATCTGTACACGATCGGAAGTTACAATCAACTGAAGCTGCTGTGTGGTGGTGTTCTCATCCAGGATGATATTGTTTACCACAATGCCATTGTACTTCAGTTTCTTTACAAAGCCATTTAGGGTAGCCTTATTGTTCCTCGAATCGAAATCGCCGGTTACCGTTGCGCCCTCTTCAAGTTCTAAACCCGGTGCAAAAAGCTGTGCCAGCGGTTCGAACTTTTTAACCATCAGGTTAAATTCGAAAATCTGATTTTTGTATTTAATAATATCTGCCTGCAAGGAAGGGATATAGGTTTTGGCAATGGCTTTGTAATAGGATACAATAGAGTTTAAATCGTACTCACCCTTAATGCTGGCATCTAAAATATCCGAGCGGATATCAAGCACTCGGTTGGTGCCTGTACCATTAGCCGTTAACTGCACCGAATCTACACTGTAAATACCTTTATGATTTTGCAATCTTACTTCCTGAATCAATAATTTACCAGAAATGTTGTTGAGGTTAGTGCCCGAAAAATTGGTGGTAAATTTGGCATCCACCATCAGCGAATCTTTCAGCAGTTTTAAAGCCTTTAGTTTCGCTTTAGAAATGGTTGCACTAAAATTGAATACCGGCAATTTTGGGTTCAGGTTTACACCGCCATCAAATACCAGTTTAACATTACGGTCGTTAATGCTCAGTTTGCCATCAAAATATTTTTTATCAAAAGTGCCGTCTATTTTTACATTGTGATAGCGGTAATTGTTAAAGTCGATATAATCTACATCGCCATTAATTTTTTCGGTTAAATTTTTCAGTTCCGTTCCGCGGCCCTTAACATTTAGTGAAGAACTGATGCGTCCTAAACTCTTTTCATCAAGCAGGTTACCGATATTGAAGTCGTAAGTTTTTACATTTCCAGTGTACGATGGCACATCATTTTTGTCTAGCTTCATGTTCACGTCCGAAACAATACGGCCTAGCCTGGTTTTAAATTCGCCATAAGCGATAAAATCATTCTGAAAGCCTGTGAAACTCCCGTTGAAGTTGATGTTGCCGAATTTGTTGACAATAGCGGGTATCATTTTCTTTTTGCTATTGGTAATGCCGCCCAGTACCTCGTCTAAATCGGTTTTATTGGTGCCGGCCATTTCAATGTTCAGGTCCATAAAAGTTTCCCTCCATTTTGGTAGTCCCTTTAAAATAAAATCACCTTTAATGTGTGTAGCCTTTCCGGTTCTTAAAGATAGTTTTTTGGCTTTAAGGTTGTTCACCAAACCGGTAATCTGTCCGTCTACATCCAAATCCAGTTTCATCGTGTTCAGTTCAGGCGCAAAAAAGGCCACATCACGCGAAGTAATGTGACTATCCTTAAAAATAGCCTTCATCCGTACATTATCCACATAATGGTTAAAGTCTCTGTAACTTTTAAACCGCATCTGGTAATAATCCGTTAATCGGCTCTGGTTGGTTTCAAGCAACAGGTTTTTCAATTCAATCGCATTGCTGTCGATGGTAGTTTGTGCAGTAAGGTTTTTTAAATAAAATCCGCTACGCTCCCTGAACGTTAAATTTTTGATATTGGTTTTAATCAGGTGGTTTTTCATATCCAGGCCTTCAAAAATCCCGCTCAGTTGTTTTACATCAACATTATCGAAGTTTACACTGCTGCCTTGAACAGTATCCTTTGCTGCGAAATTTTTATACCTGAAAGCAAATTTGTTTAAAATGAGCCGGCCAAGTTTTACATCATAAGGCTTACTTTTCTTTTTCTTTACAGTGGGTTTACCAGAATCGAAGTAATCAATGATGAAATCGAGATTAGAAGACTTATCTTTGAAATCTTTTAGGAAAAACCGCCCGTTATTGATTTGTATGGTATTGACATCGATAATCTTTTTATCAATCGATAATTGATTGATATCGACCATAAATTGAGGCGTGCTCAGTAAAGTGTCTTTTTGTAAATCCAAAACCAGTAAATCTTCCAATACGATAGATTTGAAAGGTTTGATGTAAAGGCTCTTGATTGATATGGTGGTTTTAAGCTCTTTTGATAAATATGCGGCAGCTTTCTGAGCAAAATAAGTTTGAACAGGCTTAAATTGCAGAGAAAAAATAACAAGCGCGAGCAGCAAAATTATTGATGCGATTACCCAAAGGAGTATTTTAAATAGTTTTTTAATAATTTTGCAGCTTAAATATAAATAATTTGTCTGTTATACTTGCTATTGAGTCTTCTTGCGATGATACATCCGTTGCTATTTGTAACAACGGCAAAATTACTGCCAATGTTATTGCAAACCAAACAATTCATCAAAATTATGGTGGTGTAATCCCTGAATTAGCATCAAGGGTACATCAACAAAATATTGTGCCTGCCGTACAACAGGCGCTGATTGATGCCAAAGTTACAAAACAGGACATTAATGCCGTTGCTTTTACTCGTGGTCCCGGCCTTTTAGGCTCATTATTAGTTGGTGTTTCTTTTGCAAAATCTTTTGCTTTAGCCTTAAATATACCTTTAATTTCTGTCAATCACATGCATGCGCATATTTTGGCCCATTTTATCGACGATCCGAAACCGAATTTTCCTTTCTTATGTCTTACCGTTTCGGGCGGGCATACGCAAATTGTATTGGTGAAAGATTATTTCGATATGGAAATTGTGGGCGAAACCCTCGATGATGCCGCAGGAGAGGCTTTCGATAAAACAGCTAAGTTGCTGGCTTTGCCTTATCCGGGTGGTCCGCTGATTGATAAACATGCAAAATTGGGTAATCCTTTAGCTTTTAAATTTGCCGAGCCGCAAATCGCCGATTTAAATTTTAGTTTTAGTGGTTTTAAAACCTCTATTCTTTATTTCATCAGGAAACAGGAAAAAGATAACCCTGATTTTATTGCTGAAAATCTAGATGATATTTGCGCATCGGTTCAGCATAGCATTGTTCAAATTTTGTTGAATAAATTAAAGAAAGCTGCAAAGCAATATAACATTAAGGAAGTTGCAATAGCCGGTGGTGTTTCGGCAAACTCTGGTTTAAGAAACGGATTACAGCAAACCGCGGAGGAATTAGGCTGGAATATTTATATACCCGCCTTTCAATATTGTACCGATAATGCAGGGATGATTGCTATTGCAGGTTACCAGAAATACCTTAAACAGGATTTCGTTGGGCAGGACGTTTCGCCAATGGCACGAATGGAGTTTTAAGTTGGGTTAATTGGTTCATTAGGCATTAGTTTACTGGTCATTTGTTCTCACCAGGTCCTTAATGCGAAGCGGCTTTTTCAGCAGCGAAGCAATCCTATTACGGGAGAATCGAGAATAGGTAAATCAGCGCGTAGAAAGATCCTGAACCAAGTTCAGAATGACAGGGGAGAAGGGCAAAAAAGAGGGGAAAAGAATGGTGGATGCCTCTCTTTGTTTTGCGTGAATCTGTGGCTAAAATAAAATACCGGCAGATAAAACTGCCAATAAATCTTCCGACTTCGGGAACCCGACATCGGACTAAAAATAACTATAAATTAAACTATATATGACTGGAGCATCGTTAATATTCTGGATTGTTTGTGCGGTACCGCTTATCGCCATCATTTACTGGTTGATCAGGAAAGATAAAGATAAGCTTAAAGGAAGTTGGGGCGTGATAATTTTAGGGGCCCTTGTTATTGCTGCACTTTTAGTGATTGTATATGTTACTAAAGATTTTGATACCGTTTTTAGCCAAAATTAATCTGTCTGTTTTAACTCTTATTTAGACCTATCCATTTAGTAGTGTCTATTTTCTATCTTTGCCGCTGAATTACACACGCATCAATTCTCGTAATCGGTTTACAAAAAAATGTCAATGGCATAAATAATGGGGGCTGTAAAAGCTTATCATTTATTCAGTTTTGCAGGAATTTACCAGGTTAAAAAAAATATTAAACTTAGCCTGGGGATTGATAATATTTTTAACCAGGATTATTTTCCTGCAAGGGTACAATGGTTTATGCAACCTGGTTTCTACTCAAAAGGAAGAGGTACTTCTGTAAATTTTGGAATCTCGGTTAGTTATTAAATCAGATTTAAAAAGCAAAAAAGCGTCCCAATTTTGTATTGAGACGCTTTTTTTATTATTTAATTGATCTGATTAATTCTCAAATTAAACTGATCTGATTATTTTTCAGCCAATTTCTCGCCGGTAACTTCGGCTTTAATTTTTATTTCCAGTTCTTCAGCCAGTTCAGGATTATCGCTCAACAACTGTTTTACGGCATCTCTACCCTGACCCAATTTGGTATCTCCGTAAGAGTACCACGATCCTGCTTTTTTGATGATTCCGAAGTCAACACCTAAATCTACAATCTCTCCGTTTTTAGAAATTCCTTCGCCAAACATGACATCAAATTCTGCAATACGGAAAGGCGGAGCCACTTTATTTTTAACAATTTTTACTTTAACGCGGTTACCTGACACTTCATCAGAATCTTTAATCTGCGAAATACGACGGATATCTAAACGTACTGATGCGTAGAATTTTAACGCGTTACCACCAGTTGTGGTTTCAGGGTTACCGAACATTACACCAATTTTATCACGTAACTGGTTAATGAAGATACAGCAACATCCGGTTTTCGAAATTGTTCCGGTTAATTTACGTAAAGCCTGACTCATTAAACGGGCATGTAAACCCATTTTACTGTCACCCATTTCGCCTTCAATCTCACTTTTAGGAACCAAAGCGGCCACAGAGTCAATTACAATTACATCAATGGCACCAGAACGGATTAAGTTATCGGCAATTTCTAAAGCCTGCTCACCATTATCCGGCTGAGAAATTAAAAGGTTATCGGTATCTACACCTAATTTTTTTGCATAAAACTGGTCGAAAGCATGCTCTGCATCGATGAACGCTGCAATGCCACCTTTTTTCTGTGCTTCGGCAATAATGTGTGTGGCCAAAGTTGTTTTACCAGAAGATTCAGGGCCATAAATTTCGATTACACGACCTTTCGGGATACCGCCAATGCCTAAAGCGATATCTAAACTGATTGATCCTGTAGAAATAAAATCTATCGGTTCAATAGCAGAATCGCCAAGTTTCATGATGGTACCTTTACCGTATGATTTCTCTAGTTTATCTAAAGTTAGCTGTAAAGCTTTTAATTTATCTGGATTTGCAGTGCTCATTTCTTTTTTCATTGATTGCGTAAATATAATCGATTATCGGCTAATATGTTCAATTGTTGATATTTATAATGCTAATATATTTAGCTAAGTTAAGAGTTTTTTAGCTAATGTCAATAGTAAATTCAAAATAATTTTTTAAGCTTTTAATTTATCCCGTTCATTTTGTGCGGTTAAGCGTTCGAAATACCTGCACATGTAAGTAATTTCGCAGATATCACACTTGGGGCTTCTGGCCACACAAACATAACGCCCGTGCAAAATCAGCCAGTGGTGTGCAATATGGATATCGTGTTCAGGTAGATGTTTAACGAGGTCTTTTTCTACCGCTAAAGGGGTTTTGCCATTGGTTAATCCCAAACGGTTGGCTACGCGGAAAACATGGGTATCTACCGCCATTGCAGGTGCATTATAAATCACTGAAGCAATTACATTAGCGGTTTTGCGACCAACACCCGGCATTTTCTGCAGGTCGTCAATTCCTGATGGTACCACATCGTTAAATTCGTGAAGCAGGATATTTGCCATACCTACCAGGTGTTTCGCTTTGTTGTTGGGATAGCTAATGCTTCTGATGTAATCGAAAACAATATCGGGCGTAGTCTCTGCTAAAGCTTTTGCATTGGGGAACCGTTGAAAAAGGGCAGGAGTAACCATGTTCACCCTTTTATCCGTGCACTGGGCAGAAAGGATTACGGCAACCAATAACTGGTAAGGATTGTTATAATGTAACTCGGTTTCTGCATCAGGTTGCTTGGCCGAAAAATGTTCTACAAAAAGTTTGTAGCGTTCTTTTTTAAGCATGCGCAAAGATAATAGATAAATTGGTTCATTGATAGCATGGTTAATCGGTCATTAGTTAATATTTAATGTGATTCCAAGCAACCAACTGTCGTGGTGAACGCAGTAAAGAAACTCTACACAAAGAACCACTGCCTTCATTCTTCAACAAATTAATAAATTGTTGTAAAAAGATCCTTCACCGCGTTCAGGATAACAAATTATTTCTCGTTTAAGTGCCCTCCCAGCTCCATCGCCTCCTATAGATGAGTCGGCTCAGGACTCCAGACTGCCGACTTCGGACTAGGGACTATTCCATCTCCCTCAACAACTTATCGCACTCAGCAAAGGCATTGTACAGGTATTTATTCCGGTGTTTCTCACCCTGTCCGCTAAAGGAAACAGATTTTTTGATCAGTCCCTGCATCCATTGCTTAGTTTGTTTACAATAGGCCTGGTCTTCGGTCCTTAAATAATTAAAGGTATTAAACCTGTTGTAGCAGGCCATTCGGTCTTTAAAGTCAACCAGGTAAGAAATGCTGCCTAAAACATCGCAGTTATACCAGTTAAAAGTATGTGCCGGATCGATGGTTTTTTTACTGCTGATGGCGTACATATTCATATCGGTTAAACAATATCTTACCTGTTCAACAATTTTTATGGCCAGTTCAGTGTCGGTTAGGTGCCCGGCTTCAAATGCATACCTGATCTGCTCCAAGGTGCCTGTAATGGTATCTTTCGACCATATTTCGGTGCTGGGTATTTCGAGGTAAGCAGCATGCAGCTCTTTCGAAATTTCAATAATTTCATCAGAAAGAAAAGATGAGTTAAAAGGAACTTCGATATTATTGGCACTGTTTGCCCAGAAAAACAGTTTAAAACTGGTCAGTTCTGGATATTTAAAAAAGTGGAATACCGGAATATCATCCGTAGTAATGGTAATATGTTTTTCCTTGCTGTTTTTGATGGCTTTGATATTCTCCAAAAGATTGCGCAGATAATTTACCATATCCAGATCTTCATTCACGCTTAAATAGCTAAAGGTTACCGATAGCGATTGCTTGGGCGAGTATAAAAAAGGTACATCAAAACAATCGGATAATTTGATGACTTGCTGAAAGGTGAGGTTGCTATCGCCCCTTATTTTTTTATAAGCTTCATTGGTGCTGATGCCCAGTTCTTCCGCTACACTAAGCGCCAAATTCTGGTAATCAGGCAATGCTGATTTGATGGCCTGGAAAAATAATACCTGCTGATTATCCATAAAGATTAATTTATAAATGAAATATACGATATTTTAATAATCAAAAGGATTATTTTAATCAAATAATTTGTAGAATATAATTTATAGCCGTCATTATTAGTTGTTTTTTTTGCTTATAAGATTAATTTTTTATTTACGATAATTTTTAAGATTAATTAAAGTTTTTTTACTGTTTTAGATTTGGTAAACAATTTAAATATCAAATGAATATGCTAATCTCAACCCTAACTAAGCCTAATGCTCTTGGCGTAATTCCAGGTCAAAGGAATATCCCCATAAGGCCAGCCATTTATACTATGGCAATCAGTCTCTTATTTTCTAGCTGTGCTTCTTTTTCCGACAGTCCAATCAGTCGGCATAAAATTAAATTGCGTGAAAACAATGTGTCAAAACTTTCCGGTACCTACCAGTTATTTCCTGATCTGGCCTATACCAAAACGGGTGGAACCGACATGCTCCGCAATCAACCTAAAACAGAAAGATTTCATCAATACATCAGTAAGCGAAAAATTGATTTTAACCATTCAGGAAATTTTTCTGTAGAGGTAAAGTTGCTGGGAAACAAGCAGGTAGGTTTTTATTTTAAAAAAGACAGTTTTATTGTGGATAGTGTAACCTTATCGGCCAGGTTGCAATCCAGGGGCTTACTGTTATTGGGAAATAAATATTTAGAAGTTCAGGGAGTGCCCTACATTTTTGGTGGTTCTAAAAGTGAAAAAACCCGAATTGGACTTGCCAGCGATGGAGGACTCATTCTGAATCATGCTTACGATCGTTCTGGTGCATTTTTCTTCTTTATGGCTGGCCAATCCTATGATAATGCCTATCATTTTAAAAGAATCAACTCCAACTAATATGAAAAAGCTTTTGATATGTTTTGTTTTAACTCTGCTAGGCAATGTGGTTAAAGCACAAAATGATTACGGTAATTTTTTTAACGCCATAAGTGGTGGATTGGAGTTTGGCGCTGCTACATTGCGTGAACCTCTATTATCTGGATTTATAGGATACAATAAACCTAAATCTTATATTAAATTTAAGTTTTCAGCTGTAATGCAGGATACTTATGAAGTGAACGTGGATGAGGAAAAAACTACGGTACCCGGTTTTTCGGAGGCGGCACTCATACTCGGGAAAAAAGTAAAAATTAATGAGAACAGCCGTTTTGAATTTGGTGCCGGTGCTGCAATGACCAGCGATCTGAAAAAATATGATCAATCCAATAGCGATACCGTACGTGATAAAATTATACAGAAAAACGCGGCAGGACTTGTTGCTGAAGCGCGTTATATCCTGCGTTTTGTTGATGATATCGGTATTTCTATATCCATTAATGGGAATGCAAATAGCCAAAAGACTTTTGCAACTGCAGGTTTAGGCGTAGTATTTGGTTTAAAATAAAATGATATGGATTTTGAATGACTGAATGAGGGGATTATGGATACACAAATGTTTAAACGCTCTCATTCAATCATTCAACCGTAGGTTTAATGAAAAGACGTAACTGTTACTTTAACTTCTTCGGTTACGCCTTGATTGCTTTTGATTAACCAAAACGCAAAGAAAGCACCAACCAGCGCCATAGCTGCACCAACATAAGCAGGCGAGGTATAATCGAAACCGTAAACCAGGGGAAGTCCGCCGAAGAAAGCGCCCAAAGCGTTGCCAATATTAAAACTGGCCTGACTTGCAGAAGCTGCCAGCATTTCTGAGCCTTTGGCGCTCTGGATCATCAGCATTTGGATAGGGGCCGCCAATGCGAAAGATACCGCACCGGTTATAAAAGTCATAATTAAAGCCAAAGGTTGGCTTGCTGATACAAAGTGTACAATGGTTAAGGTAATCACCATGGTTAATAACAGGGCCGCCGATGCTTTTGCCGGCGAGAATTTATCAGCGAGTATACCGCCAATATAATTACCGCATAACATACCTATGCCGGCCAGCATTAAGATATAAGTTACCGCATTTGACGAAAAACCTGCAACATCGGTCATTAATGGGGCTATATAACTGTACCAGGTAAATAATCCACCCGTTCCGATCGAAATCATAAAAATGATAATCCACGCCTCTCTTTTTTTGAAAAAACTTAATTCGGCTTTTAAATCGCGGTTTTTGGTTGCTTCTAAGGCAGGTAACCATAATTTTAAACTTAATAAGGTAACTAAACCAACAAATACCACAACCGCAAAAGATATGCGCCAGGAGAAATTATGACCAATAAAGGTACCCAGCGGAACACCAACTATATTGGCGATGGTTAAGCCCATAAACATTAACGATACAGCCTGAGCAGCTTTCCCTTTTTCTGCAATGCGACTGGCCACCACAGAGCCTACACCAAAAAATGCACCGTGGGGTAAACCTGAAAGTAAGCGGGCAATAAATAAGGTATTAAAAGTTGGGGCAAAAGCGGAAAATGCATTGAACACAGTGAACATGATCATTAAGGCAATCAAGATCATTTTTGGTGGATATTTACCTGCAATCATAATCAATAAAGGAGCACCGATTACCACACCTAATGCATAAGCCGAAATTAAATGGCCTGCTTGCGGGATGGTTACTGCTAAATCTTTTGAAATATCGGGCAACAGGCCCATCATTACAAATTCGGTGATTCCGATGCCCAAACCGCCTAAAGTGAGTGGTAATAAGTTCTTGTTCATAACGCCCTTAGTGTTAAAATTACACTATGCAAAGGTAAGGCTTTTTGTTTTAGGAGATTGTAAAAATTAGGCCATTTATGGGGATGGAAGATGTGAGATGGAATATGTATGATGGGGATGTTAAATTGCTTTATTGTTGAATTGTTTTATGGTCGATAGCTGAATGGTTCATGGCTGCTGGCCGATTTGCAATGGCTAGTATGTAATTATCAATGAAATGGTTTTCAGTTGGCAATTTGCTTTAGCAATTTAGCTATCCAACAATAAAGCAATTCGGTAAGCAGTTTGCAGTTACCGATGAACCAATGACGAATGAACAACTGAACTACCTAACCATCATCCATCTTACCTCTTCCATTTTCCGTCCATAAAAAAAGCTTGCCCCACCTCGTGAAACAAGCTTTTTTGGCTCGTGTAAAATTTACTACTTAGCGCTGCTGTAAGCTAAGATCTTGTTGATGGTTTCATCTTGTGGATTTTTAGCCAATCTATCCAACTTACCTTTTATTTGATCATAAAATAAGTCGATTTCTGCGTCAGATTCAATATCCGTTCTAGGCTGAAACATGTTAGGTGTAGGTAAATTTACATTGTTTTTTGATGTAGAGGTTTTTGTCATAAGCAACTGAATGTGATAAGTTTTATAAACTTAACGATTGTTCAGATGCTTTATTTCAACCCCTAAAACATTTTTTGTAACAATTTCGCTACCCTTTATAAGTCATTTCCTTCGTCTTGAGCATTTTACGCAAATTGCTCAATGCATAACGCATACGGCCCAGGGCAGTATTGATACTCACATCGGTTAAATCAGCAATCTCTTTAAAGCTTAAATCGGCGTAATGGCGCATTAAAAGCACTTCTTTCTGCTCATCGGGCAACAAATGGATCATTGCCTTTAAATCTTTATGCGTTTGATCGCGGAGCATTCTGTCTTCTGCACTTTCGTCATAAAAGTGTAGCATATTGAATACATCCATTCCATCAGAACTGGTGATGATGGGTGTTCTTTTTTCTTTTCTGAAATAATCTATAACTAAATTATGCGCAATACGCATTACCCAAGGTAAAAACTTACCTTCTTCGTTATATCTTCCCGATCGCAGGGTATTAATAACCTTTATAAAAGCATCCTGAAAAATATCCTCCGCCAGATATTGGTCTTTAACCAATAAATAGATAGAAGTATAAATCTTACTTTTATGTCGTCTTAAAAGTTCCTGCAATCCATTCTCGTTCCCGGTAATATATACCTTTACCAGGTCCTGATCATTATATGATTGTAAATTCATAGGTTTACCTACACTAAATCCCTTACTATTTGCCAAAAATTAATTTGTAGATGTTTAATTTCTATAGCTCTTCTCCTATGTTTTTTGAATGTGTTAGTTTGGTTCTGAGGTTGTTAATATTCAAAGAAAGTTATTTTTTTATCAAAAAACAAAAAATAAAATGTTAAAAAATAAATTAACCGTCTCAGTACCCTATTTTTGTATGTTCTTAAAACCCTAACAACATTCTGGGGTTATACATTTATATTCTTTACAATACATGAGCAAAAAAGAGGCCGAAAAAGATCCGCATAAAAATATTATCATAAAAGGTGCCCGTGTGCACAACCTAAAAAACATCGATGTTGCCATCCCAAAGAACAAACTTGTGGTGATTACGGGGATGTCTGGTTCGGGGAAATCTTCTCTTGCATTTGATACTTTATATGCAGAAGGGCAACGCCGATATGTAGAAAGTTTATCATCATACGCCCGCCAGTTTATGGGCCGGATGAATAAACCTGATGTTGATTATATTAAAGGTATTGCCCCGGCAATTGCCATTGAACAAAAGGTAATTACATCCAACCCACGTTCTACCGTTGGTACGTCGACCGAAATTTACGATTACCTGAAGCTGCTTTTCTCCCGTATCGGGAAAACCATTTCGCCAGTTTCGGGCAAAGAGGTAAAAAAAGATTCGGTAAGCACCGTGGTTGATTATGTAAATGCCCTGCCTGAAGATACTACCGTGACGATTTTTTGTCCGCTGTATCCGCATAATAACCGCACAATTAAGGAAGAACTGGCCATTTTATTGCAAAAGGGATTTTTACGTGTGCTGATTAATGATAAAATAGAAAAGATTGAAACTGTTTTAGATGATGCAGATTTTAAAGATGCAGAATTAACGGATGATAAAACGGTTCAGATTCTGATTGACCGTATTGTAACCAACCAGGAAGAAGAGACCTTAAGTCGCCTGGCAGATTCGGCACAGACTGCTTTTTTTGAGGGTAAAGGCGATTGTTATGTAGAAGCACAAGGGATTACGAAACATTTCAGCGACCGTTTTGAACTGGATGGAATTAAATTTGAAGAACCTACTCCAAATTTTTTCTCCTTTAATAATCCTTATGGCGCCTGTAAACGCTGTGAAGGTTATGGAAATGTAATTGGGATTGATGAAGATCTTGTTATTCCCGACAAAAGCAAAAGTGTTTATGATAATGCCATTGCCCCGTGGCGTGGCGAAAAAATGAACGTATGGCTGCAGAATTTCATTAAAGCTGCACCGAAATTCGAATTTCCGATCCACCGTCCATATAGTGCCTTAACAGAAAAGGAGCAGCAATTACTTTGGACAGGAAATAAATACTTTGCTGGTTTAGACGCTTTTTTTAAAGAACTGGAAGAGCAGACCTATAAAATACAGTACCGGGTAATGTTATCTCGTTACCGTGGAAAAACCACCTGCCCGGATTGTAAAGGCTCGCGTTTACGCAAGGATGCATCCTATGTTAAAATTGCAGAAAAATCAATTATCGATGTGGTTTTAATGCCATTATCGAAGGCTTTGGTTTTCTTTAACGAACTTAAGTTAAACGCAAACGATACCAAAATTTCTAAACGTTTATTGGCCGAAATTGATAACCGGTTCCTTTATTTAAATAATGTGGGTTTGGGTTATTTAACCCTAAACCGTTTATCTAATACCTTATCAGGAGGAGAATCGCAAAGGATTAACCTGGCCACTTCGCTAGGAAGTAGTTTGGTAGGTTCTATTTATGTACTGGATGAGCCAAGCATCGGTTTGCACCCTCGCGATACAAATAAACTGATCGAAGTATTGGTTTCGCTTCGTAATGTTGGCAATACGGTTATTGTGGTAGAGCACGAAGAAGAAATGATGCGCGCGGCCGATTACATTATCGATATTGGTCCTGAAGCAGGCACACATGGTGGTAACCTGGTTTTTAGTGGTAATTACGAAGAAATTTTAAAGGATAAAAACAGTTTAACAGGCCGTTATTTAGCCGGTAAAGAAAAAATTGCCATTCCCGAGCAACGCCGTAAATGGAAAGACCATGTGTTGATTAAAGGCGCAAGGGAAAATAACCTGCAGAATATCGATGTGAAATTTCCATTGGGCGTTTTTACCGCGGTAAGTGGTGTTTCAGGCTCTGGTAAAACCAGTTTGGTTAAAAAGATCTTATATCCTGCACTTCAAAAAGCAATTGGCAATTATGCCGGTGAGCAAACCGGTGCTTATGATGGTATTTTTGGTAACTACGAGCTGGTAAGTGCAGTAGAAATGGTTGATCAGAATCCGATTGGCCGCTCGAGTCGTTCCAATCCGGTTACCTATGTAAAAGCATGGGATGATATCCGGGCTTTATTTTCAGGATTGGCCACTGCAAAAGCTGCGGGATTAAAACCAGCTGCTTTCTCTTTCAATGTTGAGGGTGGGCGTTGCGATGTTTGCCAGGGTGAAGGCGAGGTGAAAATCGAGATGCAGTTTATGGCCGATATTTACCTGCCATGTGAGGCTTGTAACGGTAAACGTTTTAAACAGCAGGTTTTAGATGTAACTTATAAAGAGAAAAATGTATCCGAAATTCTGGATATGACGATTGAAGAAGCGGTTGAGTTTTTTAAAGATGAACAAAAAATCCTCAATAAATTAAACCCTTTAGTTGATGTTGGTTTGGGCTACGTACATTTAGGACAATCTTCCAACACTTTATCGGGTGGTGAAGCGCAACGTATTAAATTGGCTTCGTTTTTGATTAAAGGTAACAATGCCAATAAAACACTGTTCATTTTTGATGAGCCGACAACAGGTTTACACTTTCACGATATTAAAAAACTGCTAAAAGCATTAAATACCTTAATTGAACAAGGAAATACAATTTTAGTAATTGAACACAATATGGATATGATTAAATGTGCCGATTGGGTGATCGATATAGGTCCTGAAGGCGGCGATGGCGGTGGTCAACTGGTGTTTGAAGGAGTACCCGAAGACCTGGTTAAGGTAGAAAAATCGTATACCGGAAAATATTTAGCATCGCATTTAAATTTAAATCCATAATTTCGGCAATGCTTTTTCTAACGTTTTTCATTGGCATCATTCTCAATGCCATGGGGTATATTCCCCCGGGCAACATTAACCTTACTGTTGCGCAGCTGGCTATTAATAAAGGCATGCGCCAGGTTTGGTATTTTATCCTATCGTTCTCCTGTGTAGAAGTGTTTTTTACCTTCGGGATGATGCGTTTTGCCAGATGGGCCATGAGTGATATCAATCCGAACGAAGCGGTAAGCGAAGTGCGGTTAAGCACTTTGGTTGATTGCTTTATGATTGTGATGTTTTTGGTGATGGGTACCATTACCTGGAAAAACAGGAAAAAAGTGCCTAAAACAAGCAATAAAAAAGAGGATAAGCGCAGTGGAAGCGTATTATACGGACTAATTCTGGGCGTATTAAATCCCGTTCAGATTCCATTCTGGTTGTTTTTTGGTAACTATGTAATTTTACACCAATGGATTGAAACAGATTACCTTTCATTGGTTATTTTTAGTTTAGGTTCTGGAGTGGGTTCTTCTTTAGCCCTTTATGTATATGCGCATTTTGCAACTTACATCCAGGAAAAATTTGCGCTGAGTAGCCTGATTATCAATAAATCAATCGCCATATTTTTGTATGCGCTGGCAGCTTATCTTGTGGTGAAACAGGCGATCGTTATTCTTTAGGGGTTGCCACACAGACACAGAAATCAATAATAATATTCCATTATTTCCATCAAAACGGTTGATTTTTAGGAAAGTATAGGGTGTTCATAATAGAATACGGGATATCGTCATTCCCGCGTAGGAGGGAATCTTAATGAAACCTACAAGCCCGGCCAAGGCATTACGATTACTCATACATTTTCATTTTTTCAAAGGCATTCATGAGCATTCGGTGGTTCCCAATCAAGTTGGGAATGACGCTGTTTTTAAGGATATGCGATTTTTTTCATCATGTACTGTAACCCCAAAGAAGAGTTTGTTGCTACAAGATTATTGTCCTTGTTCCGAGAGGACACGGGCCGGGGAATAGATCTTTCTGTTATAAAATTGATACATGGATAAGGTTTTGTTAACCTAATCATAACATTAAATTTATGTTTAAGAAGCTTGCTCCACCTAATATTGAGCTTTGATACAAAACATATTTTATCCTTATGTCTAACAGACGATTTTTCCTCAAAAATAGTTTGGCCGCTGCGGTAGTGGCCAGCATTTCGCCAGTTTTAACCTCTTTTGCTGATGAACCGCATCCTGTTTCTGCTAAGTTGGGTAAAGCGCCTAAATTACGTTTTGCCATTGCTTCTGATGGCCACTATGGCCAGCCGGGAACGGAATACAAACAGAACCATGAAAATATTGTAAAGTGGCTCAATGAAACACACGATAAAAATCCCTTAAATTTTGTGATCATCAATGGCGATCTGGTACACGATCGTCCGGATTTATTACCAGAAGTTAAAAAGGATTATTACGATAAGCTTAAAGTGCCCTTTTATGCCATTCCGGGCAACCACGATCATGCAGATACCAAGATTTGGAAATCGGTTTTTGGTTATGAGGATAATTTTTCTTTCGAAAAAAATGGAGTCGGTTTTGTGCTGGCCAATACTTCCGATACCAAAGGCACTTATTTATGTCCGGACAATGATTTTTTAAAACGGGAGCTGGATAAATTTAAAACCTTGAAAACTGTTTTCGTGGTATTACATATCCCGCCTCATTTTTGGGTGCCCGAAAATCCATTTGTCGACTGTCCGGATACCATTAAACTATTGCATAGTTACCCCAACGTAAAGGCTGTGTTTCATGGCCACGACCATAGTCTCGATGCTGTTTTTTATACCGATAAACTGCCTCATTTTTTTGATGCACACATTGGGGGTAACTGGGGTACAGCTTATAAAGGCTACCGGATTGTTGAGGTTGATGAAAATGATCAGATCCAGACTTATCAGGTAAATGCAAGCGGATCGCCTTTGTTAAATGAAACGAAATTCTAGCAATGAAAAAGACATTTTTAATACTCATTCTGGCTGCTACAGTTTTAAACTGTGCAGCGCAGAAAATAAGCGATGTTAAACCTGAAATCAAGAGCGGAACGAATGCTGCACAACCTTTTCTGTTTTCTTTGAATACCTTAACCGCAGAAAACACAAGATGGAATATCCATTACTCCGGAAGTTATGGTGAAAGAACGAACGGACAGTTTGGTTATGATGGTTTAGGGCAGCAGTTTGGTGTTAAAGGATATTTAGGGAGCAGGTTTACTCTATATGCAACGGCTGCAATCGGCTTTGCCAATGCCGGTGGTGTTACCTCTGCCGAACAAGCCGAAGTGATCAGAGATTTAATAGGTGGTAAAGGAATAAGGGGTTTCAGATTAGGTGCTGGTTTGGGATTAAGCAGAGATTGGTCGAGCGTTGGTTCCGCAATCAGCCGTATTACAGCTTCATTTGACCAGACAAACTGGAGAATGGCAGGGAATCTCCGCTTTGAAAAAGCTTTTGATAAAACGAGAGATAAGCTTGATTTTATTACTAGTTTTGGTTATCAACACCGTGTTTCCAGCATTTTATACCTTGGACTTGAAGCTTTGGGACAAGATTTAGAAGGTTTTTGGGAAAAAGACGAAGCAGAAGGCGGTGCAAAAGTAATGATTGGACCATCCATCAACCTGGAGCCAAACCATTCGAAACTTTCGTTCTCCATTTCGGGGGGACCTGTTTTTTATGCTACCCACAGTCAGGTAATCCCATCAGAGGCCATCCGCGAAATCGGTTCGGTAGCATCTGGCAATGGCTATATCATCAGGGCTCTGGTTAATTTTAATCTTCACCGCTAATATTGCGTATATTCAATTAAGAAATGAAAAAACCATATATATTAATACTGCTGTGTGTCCTTTTTGTGCAAATAGGATTCGCACAATCGCCCGGCAAAAACGAAAGCACCCAGCAAGTTTTATTACCCAATGGATGGAAACTGAGTCCGGCGGGGCACTCCTTGCAATTGGGCGATCTGCCTTTAAATATGCAACTGAGTGCATCAGGTAAATACCTGGCCATTACCAACAATGGACAAAGTACGCAGTCGTTGCAATTGGTAGATACCAAAACGGAAAAGATTATAGATGAAAAAATACTGGCTAAATCGTGGTATGGAATTGCTTTTAGTAAAGATGAAAAACACCTTTATGCCTCAGGTGGTAACGACAACTGGATTTTAGATTTTAATATCGAAGATAGCAAATTTGGTAAAAGCGATACGATTAAACTCGGGCCTATCTGGCCAAAGGGGAAAATTAGTCCGGCAGGAATTGCCGTAAATAAAAACAATACAAAATTATACACCGTAACCAAAGAAGACAGCAGTTTATATATTATCAATCCTGTTGAAAAGAAGGTGGTGAAGAAAATTCAACTTCCTGCAATTGCTTATAGTTGTGTTTTATCAACAGATGAAAGCAAACTTTATGCTTCGCTTTGGGGTGGAAAAGCTGTGGCAGTTATTGATCTTGGTATTGGACGCATCACCAAGCTTATTCCCGTTGGCGATCACCCAAATGAACTTTTGCTCAATAAAAAGGGAAATGTTTTATTTGTAGCCAATGCAAACGATAACACGGTTTCAGTCATCAGTACCCTGCACAATAAAGTAATCGAAACCATTGCAACCACCCTGTATGCTACCCAGTTAACAGGCTCAACTACCAACGGTTTGGCTTTGGGTAACAACGATAAAACCTTATATATTGCCAATGCCGATAATAACTGTTTGGCTGTTTTTGATGTAAGCAAGCCTGGTGTAAGCCAGGGCCAGGGCTTCATTCCGGTAGGATGGTACCCAACAAGCGTTAAGGTTTTGGGGTCGAAAATTCTGGTTGCCAATGGTAAAGGGAATACTTCTATGGCCAACCCACAGGGGCCACAACCGATTTCTAAAGTTGATAACAGCGGTTACCAGATGGGAAGTACAGCCAATAGCAGGTTACAATACATTGCCGGCTTGTTTAAAGGAACTTTATCTTTTATTGATGCACCAAAACCCGAGCAGTTAAAAATATACACCAAACAGGTGTATGCCAATACGCCTTTTAGCGACAAGCGTACGGTTACTGCCGATGGTGAAGCCGGAAACCCTATTCCGCGCAGGCAGGGAGAAAAATCGCCCATCAAACATGTTTTTTATATTATTAAAGAAAACCGGACCTATGATCAGGTGCTGGGCGATATGCCAAAAGGAAACGGCGATTCTACTTTAACACTCTTTGGTAGAAAGGTAACCCCTAACCAGCATGCTTTTGCTGATCACTATGTGTTACTCGATAATTTCTATGTAGATGCCGAGGTAAGTGCCGATGGACATAACTGGAGCATGGCCGCCTATGCAACCGATGTGGTAGAAAAAACCTGGCCTACCAGTTATGGTGCACGCGGTGGGAGTACCAGTTTTGAAGGCGGCAGGCCTGTTACCTACCCTAAAGGTGGCTTTATATGGGATTACTGTCAGCGGGCGGGTGTAACTTACCGCAGTTATGGAGAGTTCGGTGATTATGGTAGAGCAAATATTAAATCGTTGCAGGGACATATGTGTGCTGCGTCGCCAGGTTTTGATATGGATATTAAGGATCAGGTTAGGGCAGATGCATGGCAGCACGATTTCGATTCGTTGTTAGTAGCTGGTGCTGTTCCGCAGTTTAGTACTTTAAGGGTATCCAACGATCATACCAGCGGGCAAAAGAAAGGGAAATTTTCACCACAGGCCGCTGTTGCTGATAACGACTTGGCTGTTGGCCGCATATTAGAACATCTCTCTCATAGCAAAATCTGGAAAGAATCTGTTGTTTTTATTCTGGAAGATGATGCCCAAAACGGTCCTGATCATGTTGATGCACACCGTTCGCCTGCCTATGTAGTTGGTCCTTATGTAAAAAGGAATACACCCGTTCATACCATGTATTCTACTTCTGGTTTTTTAAGAACCATGGAGTTAATTTTAGGTTTACCGCCAATGAGCCAGTACGATGCTGCGGCAGTACCTCTTTATGAATGTTTTACCGCTACGCCAGATTTTACGCCTTATAATGTGATTCAGCCGCTTATCGATTTAGATACGAGGAATGTTGCAGTAAACGAAAGCAGCAAACGTTCAGAAATGTTCAATTTTGCCAAAGAAGATGCTGCTCCCGATTTAGATTTAAACGAAGTGGTGTGGAAATCGGTTAAAGGTGAACAATCGGTAATGCCAGCACCAAAACGGAGTGCTTTTGTGATCCTGGAGAAAAAGAAAAAAGATGATGATGATTAGTTCATCATTTAATCCATTTTAAACAAAAAGGCAATTTTCTAACCGAAAACTGCCTTTTTTTAAGATTATTCTTGTTGTAATCATTTTAACGTTCGTCCTGCTTTCTGCTTGTAATCCCGATTAGAAGGAAATGGGACGCTACCGCGGCAATCAGGTTTAAAATCCGAAGAGATCTGCTGTTATTAAGATTGTTAGCATGATGCAGACAGATCATATTCCAACACCCTGGAAGCCCAAATAGTATTGCTTGTTAGGTCACCTAAACCTGATGGCAACGGTACCGATTTTTCATCGGGATTTAGCGAACAGTAGGGCTGCATAAACTAAAATGCCACTGTACCTGATTTTCCAGAAAAGAAAAAGATCAGCTTGCTTTCTATAATTTCCAGTCTGGTCTTTCAAAGTGACAGGTATAACCATATGGGTTTTTTTGTAAATAATCCTGATGTTCTTCTTCAGCATTCCAGAAATCAGTTTCGGGTACTACCTCGGTTACAATTTTGCCCGGCCATTTACCCGAAGTATCCAATTCTGCAATTAATGCCTTTGCGGTTTCTTCCTGTTCTTTACTATTAAAAAAAATAGCAGAACGGTAAGAGGTACCTACATCATTTCCCTGTCTGTTGCGGGTGCTTGGATCGTGGATTTGAAAAAAATATTCTAATAGTTTACGGTATGATAAAACAGTTGGATCAAAGGTAACTTCAATGGCTTCGGCGTGTGTACCATGGTTCCGGTAAGTTGCATTGGGAACATCACCACCGGTATAACCTACAACAGTAGAAATTACACCAGGATAATGACGGATGAGTTCTTCAACTCCCCAAAAGCAACCGGCTGCAAGAATGGCTTTTTCAGTATTCATATATTTTTCCTTTTTTTGATTAGATAAAGATACGGCGAAGAAGTGTAAAAGGAAAGTAAAGAAGGAACGCGTGATGGGTTAACTGTTTGAATCGGTTAATCGACGTAACATATTTTAGTGCTATGCTTGACTGTTAAATTGTTTTATGGTTAAGAGTATCCCATGGTGCTAACTGCTTAGTTTGTCATTCCCGAACAGCCAATTCCCATTTATACCATTAACCGATTAACCAAAAAATAATTAAATGATATTCCGGGTGATTTTTCCTTTATTTATGCTTCTTAACCATTACCCATAAATTCACTTGGCGTTTTGCCAAAGTGTTTTTTAAACTCCGAACTAAAGTATTTTCGGTCGCTGAAACCTACAGCATAAGCAATTTCAGAAACATTGCCTGTGCCCTGTTTCAGTAGCTGTGCCGCCCGTTTAATCCTGAGTGATTTAATAAAATCGTTTACCGAAAGGTCGGTCAAGGCCCTTATTTTTTTATAAAGCACTGGCTGGCTCATGCCTATTGCTGAAGCCAGGGTGGGTACGTCAAAATCAGGATCGGCAATACGTTCTTCAATTACCTGGATAATTTTGTTTAGGAAATTTTGCTCGGTGCTATTGATGACCAGATTTTTTGGTTCGAGCGTAATTACCTGTGCAAACTTTTGTTTAATGGTTTCACGGGCGGTTAGCAGGTTTTGAATATTGAGTTTGAGTATTTTTAGGTTAAAGGGTTTCATGAGGTAGGCATCAGCTCCATTTTCGAAGCCATTAATTTGATGTACATAAGCAGAACGGGCCGTTAACAAAACTACCGGTATATGGCTCGTGCTTTCATCTGTTTTTAATTTACGGCAGAGTTCGAGGCCATCCATTACCGGCATCATTATATCACTAATAATCAGGTCTGGGATCAATTCCAGGGCATAAGTTAAACCGGTAGCACCGTTTTCGCGTTCATAAATGATGTATTTATCTTTCAAGGCATTTTTAATAAAAGTCCTAACATCTTCGTTATCTTCTACCAATAAAATGCTTTTTTTATCTTTTTCTGTCGCTGTTAATGGCAGGCCATTTTCTTTTGCTATGTTTTCAATCTCTGGTAAGGCTGGTAAATTGTAATGAGCCGCATCATCGTAATAAATATAATCGGCCATAAAATCTTCCTGACTGAAATGTGTTTTTCCTGTTTTTAAACTTACCGTAAAGCAGGTATTACCAAAAACGTGATCGGTTTTAGGAGTACTGCTGAAAGAAATTTTGCCATGATGCAGTTCAACAATGCTTTTTGAAAGTGACAAACCTAAACCCGTACCAATGGTAGAGGAAGCATTGGCCTGGTAAAAACTGGTGAATAGATTGGGCTGATTTTCTAAAGGAATCCCTTTTCCGTTATCACAGATCTGAATGTTAACATTTTGATTCTCCTCAAAGATTTTTAAGCTGATTTTTCCATTGACAGGAGTAAACTTAAAAGCATTGGATAACAGGTTAAATAATACCTTTTCCATTTGGACTTTATCAAAATAAAGTGCCATCTCTGCTTGTTCGCATTCGAAAGCATAATCGATATTTTTAGCAATCGCCATATTCTGAAAAGCCAGAAATATTTCCCTGCAGAACTTTACTACATTTCCGGGGCTTACATGTAAAGTCATTTTGCCGCTTTCAGCCTTTCTAAAATCGAGTAGTTCGGTAACCAGGTTCATCAGGCGGTCGGCATTGTTTTTAATGGGTTGCAAATCGCGGTTTAGGGCAGGATCGTCTTTTGCGTTTTCAATCAGTTTATCCAGCGGACCAACAATCAGTGTTAAGGGCGTACGGATTTCGTGCGAAATGTTAGTGAAAAATTCTAGTTTGTGCTCGTTAATTTCCTTCTCTTTTTTAAGTACCGCCCTGATTAATAAATAGCGAACAAATACAATGGCGATGGCTGCAACAACACAAAAATAAACCAGGTATGCCCACCAGCTTCTATAAAATGGTGGTTTAACAATAATGTAGATTTTACGAATATTGGCACCCGAAATGCCATCGTTATTTACACCCTTAACCATAAAAGTATAACTGCCAGGTGGCAGGTTGGTGTAAGAAGCAGTCGGGATGTTTACTTCATTCCAGTTTTTTTCGAAACCCTCTAATTTGTAGGCGTAGCGGTTTTTTTCGGGTTTAATAAAATTCAGCAGCGCGAAACTTAAACTAAAGGTATTTTGGTTGCTGGCAAATTCCAGTTTATCCTTTAAACCGATATTCTGATCGAGCAGGCCATCTTCGGCATTTATTTTTACATCTTGGTTATCTACTTTTAAACCGGTAATGACCAATGATGCGGCTTTGTTATTGGTTTGGATGCGGTCAGGATAAAAGCTGATGAAACCATTGTAACCACCAAAAAACATTTCTCCATTGCTATTTTTAAAAAAGGCATTGGCATTAAACTCATTTCCTGGTAAACCATCGGCCACGGTATAATTTTTAAAAGTTTTGTTCTTCCGGTTAAACATCGATAAACCATTGGCGGTACTGATCCATAGGTTATCTTTATCGTCTTCTAAAACGCCCAGCACGTTATCGTTCGGTAAACCATTCTTTACCGTATAAGTGATCATTTTATTTGCTTTCTGATCGTAACGGATAAGTCCCTGGTTGTTAGTGCTAATGTAAATTTCTTTATTGCTGGTTTCGGTAATGCCATTTACATAATATTCTAAAACCTGTTTCGTTTTGGGATCTTTTAAGGTGTAAAATTCTTTTTTATTGATGTTGTAAATACAAAGCCCGTTGGTGGTACCTAAATAAACACGATCGGTTATCAACATGCTTTTAACCCTTCCGGCGTCAGGGAAACGGGCAGGCAGCTCGAAATTGTAAAATTTAGTTTTTTCGGGATTTGAAATTTTGATGCCGTTGCGCTGGGTGGCTGCATATAACCTGCCATGCTGGTCTTCGGCCACAGCAGTAACCTCATCAGGTACATCTTCCTGTTTGGCGCTGAAATCGAAACTGCCGAAACTGCCTTTTTTGCTGTCGTAAAAGTTAAGTCCGCCAGAATGTGTACCGATCCAAAGTTTACCTTTTTTATCCAGGATAATTTTTTTAATCAGGTTCGATTTAATGGAATTGCTGCGGCCATCACTTTTAAAAGCCGTGAATTTATTGGTCAGCCGGTTAAAATAGTTTAATCCGCCACCTTCGGTACCAATCCACAGGTTTTTGTGTTCATCTTCGGCAAAAGTGCTTATCGCATTGTTGCTTACACTTGATGCATTTTTGTTGGTGCTGTAAATATTGAATGCGGTGGTGTAAGGATAATTGATGTTTACCCCTCCGAAATAGGTGCCGGCCCAGATAGAACCGTTCTGATCTTTATACAGCCGGTGTACCGAATTCTGGCTCAGACTTTTTTTGTCGCTGGGATCGTATTGCAGGTTGGTAAAGGTAAAATGCCGGGTATCCATCACACTGATCCCGTCTAAAGTACCGATCCACAACTTGCCGATATCGTCTAAAACCATCGTTCTAATGGTGCTGTTCACTAAAGAATTTTTCTGTTCGGAATGGTTAAAAATCTTAAAAGTTTTACTGGCTGGAATAAAAAGATTCAACCCATTATCCTGTGTGCTGATCCATAATTTCTGTTGCCGGTCTTCTATAATCCCGGTAATATAATTCTCACTGATAGCCCCCGGTTTGCCATCACTTTTAAAAATTATGGTTTGATATGCACCATTTTTGAAGGTCATTTTTAACAACCCGTTTGATGTTCCTACCCAGATATTGCCTTCGTGATCCTGTTTAACAGCCCTGATGTTGCGGTATAATTTATTTGCCGATTTATTATTGAAAAACACTTTAATTTTTGAAATATCTCCATTAACCAAAAGATTGAGCCCATTTAAGGTGCCGATCCAGATGTTGCCTTTTTTATCTTCGGTAATGCAGTTGATTACATTATTGCTGATGCCATTTGGCCTTGAATAAATGCGTTCGAAATGATCCGTTTTTTCGTTGTAACGGTTTAAACTTCTGTCTGTTCCCACCCATAGGTTTTTACGAGAATCGGAAAAAAGATTGATCACGTAATTGCTAGAGATGGAAAGCGAGTCGCCAGGTAAAGATTGATAAACCTTGATATTGTAACCATCGTAGCGGTTTAAGCCATAACGGGTACCAAACCACATAAAACCGTTTTTATCCTGTGTAATAGCCAAAACAGAGGTTTGCGATAAACCTTTTTCTACGCCTAAATGATCGAACTGTATTGGCTGCTGACATTTTGCTGGTAACAGATATCCTAAAAACAGGCTTGCACAAAGCAAATATTTTAGAAATCTGGTAAACATGGGATAATTGGTTATGGTTGTTTTGGCTGCTTAAAAGTATGGTTTAAAAGCATTTTTGCCAAATATTTAGAAAATTCACCCTAAATATTTAGAAAATTCCCCCCTCCGGAAAAGGCTTATGCCATAAGTTTGTTCTTAGATGGCGCCGTAAGAAGCATTACCATCAACTAACAACCAATAACCAAAAAACCAACAACTATGAGTAAACTCTACATCCCGTGGAGAATGGATATGAAGCAGCATATCTTTCTTTTCCCTAAACTCTTATTATTACTCACTATTTTGCTCCTGGCTCATGTTAATGTTTTTGCACAAAGTAAAACCATTATTGGGGTAGTTACCGACGAAAGTAAACAAACGGTACCCGGTGTATCGGTTACGGTAAAAGGCACCAAAACCACCACACAGACCGATGCCGACGGCAGGTTTAAAATCCAGGCACTGGCTACCGATCAGCTGGTATTTAATTATGTAGGTTATGCCACGCAATCGGTTACGGTTGGAACAAGAACTACGCTAAACGTTTCCTTAAAATCTTCAATAACCGGCTTGAGCGATGTGGTAGTAGTAGGTTATGGCACCACCAAAAGGGCCGACCTTACCGGAGCAGTAGGTTCGGTAAATATGAAAGACCTGGAGCAGGCTCCGGTTAAATCGTTCGATCAGGCACTGGCCGGACGGGTGGCTGGTGTGCAGGTATCTACAAGCGACGGGCAGCCTGGGGCAACGGCTAATATCGTCATCCGCGGTGCCGGCTCCATCTCGCAGGATAATTCGCCACTTTATGTAATCGATGGTTTCCCTTCAGAAGATGCCAATGCCAATTCAATCAATCCATCAGATATCGAAACCATAGATGTGTTGAAAGATGCATCGGCTACGGCCATTTATGGTGCACGCGGATCGAACGGTGTGGTATTGATCACCACCAAAAGAGGGAAAGCGGGAAAACCGCAGTTGAGCTATAATGCCTACTACGGTACGCAAAAATCGCCCGATAAAATCCCGGTGATGAATGCTTTTGAGTTTGTAAAGTATGTTAAGGAACTCAATTCTGTTTTTGCCGATTCGGTTTACCTGAAAAACGGCGTGACGATTAACGATTATCAAAATGTGCAGAGCCTGGATATGCAGGATTACATTTTCCAGAACGGACAAAACCAGAACCACGATATTGCCCTAAGGGGAGGAAATGATAAAACAACTTATTCCATCTCGGGTAACTATAACGATCAGAAGGGGATTGTAAAGTTTAGCGGATTTAAACGTTATCAGGGCCGTTTTGTGCTCGATCAGAATGTGACCGATAAATTAAAGGCGGGCGTGAACGTAAACTATGCCTACAGCGAAACTTTTGGGACACCGATTTCGGCCACCAATTTTTATGCTTCTTCGGTGCTATTATATTCGGTTTGGGGCTATCGTCCGGCTGCAGCGCTTTCGGGCAGGGATCAGGGAACCAATCTGGTTGATTCGTTTTACGATCCAACAAACGAACTTGCCAACAACCAGGATTACCGTGTAAACCCGTTGATCAGTTTGGAAAACCAGAAAACCATGTATAAAACCACTACTATGGTAGCCAATGGTTATGCAGAATATGCTTTTACACCAAAATTAAAACTGAGGGTGGCTGCGGGCATTACTAATGCCAATACCGAAACCAATATTTTTAATAACTCCTTAACCCAATCGGGCAGTAAATGGAATTCATCCGGCCCGAACGGAACTTATGCCACCAGTCCGGCTTTTAACTGGTTAAATGATAATACCTTAACTTATAAAAACACTTTTAATAAAGACCATAATTTGACCGTTTTAGTGGGTTATTCTGCACAGCGGAGTAAAAGCTCGTACCGCTCGATATATGCTTCGCAGATTACCAACGAAAGTTTAGGGATCGATGCACTCGATTTGGTACCGGCAGCAAATACGGTTGTTAACTCACGCAGTTCGGTTTGGACCCTACAATCTTTCCTGGGCAGGTTGAATTATGATTTCAAAGGAAAATACCTTTTAACGGCCAGTTTCAGGGCAGATGGATCGTCAAAATTTGCGCCGGGCAAACGCTGGGGTTATTTCCCTTCTGCATCAGCAGGGTGGAGGTTCAGTCAGGAAAGCTTCCTGAAAGATGCCACCTGGTTATCGGATGGTAAAATACGTTTTGGTTATGGCGAATCTGGAAATAACCGTGTGGGCGATTTTGCCTATCTGCCACAGTTAAACCTGGGGAACACACAATACTGGTATTCGTTTAATGGCAAACCCGTAGCCATCGGCTCGGTAATTACAGCGGCAGGCAACTACGATTTACAATGGGAAACCAACACACAAACCAATATCGGTTTAGACCTGAGCTTTTTTAAAAACCGTTTGGGTTTAACAGCCGATATTTATAAAAGGGTAACCAACGATTTATTGTTGAACGCCCAATTGCCTTATGCAAGCGGAGTACAGAGCGGAACAGGGTTTAAAAACATCGGAAGTTTAGAAAATCGTGGACTAGAAATCACCTTAAATAGCACCAATATCCAAACCAAAAACTTCCGCTGGACAAGTAATTTCAACATCAGTTTTAACAAAAACAAGATTTTGGAGCTAACCGAAGGGCAAAATTCACTTTTAGCCGGCTCCGGAACGTTTTTTAATACCACTTATACCAGTTTATCGCCATATATCTCTGTAAAGGGCCGTTCGGTAGGTGAGATGTACGGATTGATTTTCGACGGGGTTTATCAATATGCTGATTTTGATAAAATGCCCAATGGCTCATTTTTGCTTAAACCAAATGTGACTACAAATGGCTCAACGAGGGCATCCATCCAGCCGGGCGATATTAAATACAAAGATCTAAATGGCGATTTGGTGGTGAATAATAACGATTATACCATTATTGGTCGCGGTTTGCCTATCCACACCGGTGGTTTTAGCAATAATTTCAGCTATAAAAACTGGGATCTGGGCGTTTTCCTGCAATGGTCGTATGGCAATAACATCATCAATGCCAACCGTTATGTTTTTGAGGGCGGTATTGTAACCAACCCAAACCTGAACCAATATGCTTCTTTCGAAAACCGTTGGACGCCGACTAATCAGAACAACGATCTTTTTAGGGCAGGTGGAGTGGCTGCGGCAAATTATTCATCCCGTGTGGTAGAAGATGGATCGTATTTAAGGCTTAAAACCGTTCAGTTGGGTTACAATTTCTCCAACAAGATGCTTAAAAGCATCGGCCTGTCTAAACTGCGTTTAAATGCATCGGCCCAAAACCTGTTAACCATTACCGGTTATTCGGGTCTGGATCCCGAAGCTTCATCAAGGCCGAGCAACCTTACGCCAGGTTTTGATTATGGAACCTATCCGCAATCATTTACGGTAACCTTTGGTTTAAACGCAACATTTTAATCACCATTAAAAGATAAGACAATGAAAAATAAATATATCCTTGCTTTTTTATTTGTGATGGGTTTATCATCATGCAAGAAATTCTTAGATACCGAACCAACTGATTTTTATAGTCCGGCAAATTACTACGAAACGGCAGACCAGTTACAGGTGGCGCTAAACGGTGTATATAGCAATATGATGTACGAACGGATGTACGGGCAGGTGCTGAACTTTAATTTTGTAAGTGCAACCGACGAAATGCTACCGAACAGACCGGTAAATGGCGAGGCCCGCGGATTGTATTATTCTTACGATGCCGGTCATGCGTATGTTGCCGATGTTTGGCGCTGGCCTTATCTGGGCATCAACAATGCCAACGTGCTGATCGATAATATCAACAAACCCACGATGGATGAAAAACAACGTGGTTATATCAAAGGCCAGGCTTTATTTTTAAGGGCATATAATTACTTTATCCTTACCACCAATTTTGGTGAAGTTCCGTTAATTCTGCATAGTCCGGGCATTGCCGAAACCAATATCCCGGCCTCATCTCAGGCAGCGGTGTATGCACAGATTGTAGCCGACTTAAAAGAGGCTGAAACCTTATTGCAAGGCAGAACAGCAGCCAGTTTAGGTTATAACGATCAGGTAACCATTACTGCAGTACAGGCTATGATGGCCCGTGTATACCTGTATTGGGCCGGTTACCCTACCAACGATGCCACTAAATATGCCGATGTGATTGTATATGCCGATAAAGTGATCAATTCCGGTCTTCATGCCTTAAATCCGGATTATAAACAGGTTTTTATCAATTTATGTCAGGATAAGTACGATGTTAAAGAAGATATTTTAGAGTGGGGATCTGCCGGTGCAGCAGCAGGCGTAACCAATAAAACCGGTAACGATATTGGGAATTTTGTTGGCATTCAGTCAGCCATCCTTACCGTAAATGGAACCTTCGATCCTGCTTCTTATGCTGCGGTTGGTTGGGTGCAAACCACTAAAAAGTTATTCGATAGTTATGAGGTTGAGCCAACTAGTACACTGGTAAATAAAGCATCTTTAGATACCCGAAGAGACTGGAATTGTGCTGATTTCATCTGGACGGTGAATACCACAAATGCCACAAGGGTTAAAACCGACAAACCCAATCCCTGGCAGATGATGTGTGGAAAATTCCGTCGCGAGTATGCTCCCGAAGCTTCAAGGAATTTAGGCACTTATAACATCAACTGGCCGGTAATCCGCTACTCGGATGTGTTATTGATGAAAGCAGAAGCTGAAAACCAGGTAAACGGACCAACCGCAGCTGCCTACGATGCCATTAATTTGGTAAGGAAAAGAGGTTATGGTACCATGTACGGCAATATTGTTAAAAATATTACCATAGTAAACGGTGGTTCGGGTTACAGTGCAACCAACCCGCCTGTGGTTACCATTAGTGGTGGCGGTGGCTCTGGTGCAACAGGTGTTGCCATCGTTTCTACTGCTGGTGTGGTTACCGGCGTAAAATTAACCAATCGCGGAAATTTAACCGCTGCAGGTCCATATTTTACCAGTGCGCCAACAGTAAGTATTGCTGCGCCAGCAACAGGTGTAACAGCTACGGCTACCGCGAGCATTACTAACGGGAATGAATACCTGCTTACGCCAGGATTAAATAAAGTTGATTTCCAATTGGCCATCAGGGATGAACGCATGCGCGAACTGTGCTTTGAAGCCTACCGTAAAGCAGATCTGATCCGCTGGGGCAATTTTGTGGGCGATATGCAGGCTTTTGCCAATTATGCGGTTGCAAATGGTGTTTCGGCAACTACCGGAAATGCCATTGGTTATTCGGGCATCACAGGGATTACACAAAGGCATGTGTTTTTACCCAAACCAACCTACGAGTTAAACTTAAATAAGGCCCTGGTTCAAAATCCTGGATATTAATTCACCATAACAGAAATAAAGATGAAATATCTATTCAATATATGTTTGCTTGCAGGTTTATGTTTTACGGCTTGCAAAAAGGACCTCACTACCGATGCCCCAACTGCGGGCATCAACCTGAACAATGCCCGTTCTAGCATTGGCGATACACTGGTTTTTAAACTTGGCGATACCTGTAAGTTTTCGCTCGATGGTTATGCCGATAACATTGCTTTTTGGGCGGGTACGGTAGGTAACAAATATGAATTCCGCGATAGGGTGATGGCTTTGGGGGTGCCGACGCTGTCATTTACCAGTACTGCACAGTTTGGTACACAGACCAATACCTTGCAGGTTCTGGCAACCAATAAACTGCCTTCGAGGGATTCAGCCACTGTGGTAAACGCCGCCTGGACAAACATCACCGCCCGAACGCCTTTGGCTACCAGTGCCACTGCGGTAAATACGGGCAATGTTAATTTATCCGATCTGGTAAACGGCATCAACGATTCGCTTTTTATTGCCTTTAAATATTCAGGGATAACGGGATCTACACAAAGAACCTGGACCATAACCAATTATACCGTAAACAATGTATTGGCTGATTACAGCTATAATTTGGGCTCATTGGTAAACGATAATGCCTATTGGACCCGCTACGGCAATGTTTGGAACCCCGCAACCGCGAGGTGGGTACCTACCACCACCGCATTAACCATTATCGGTGGTACCGCAACATCACCTAGCAACACCAGCTGGATCATCAGCAAAGCGCTTTATGTTGGCCGGGTATCACCAGATATTTCTACCGCAACCGTCAAAAACATCACGGCATCTGCAACTACTGCTTATGCTTATAAATATGGGGCAGTGGGCAAATACAAGGCAACATTTGTTTCTTATAACGTTAACCCTAACGAGCTTAAAAACAGCATTGTAGCGTTTAATATAAAAGTGATCCAGTAAACAAAGCCGATAAAAAATGATAAAATTAAAAATGCCGTTAATCCTGTTTTTCTTGTGTTTTGCAACATTTTTTGCCGTAGCGCAGGAAGAACCTTATGCGGTAATTATGGAGCGTATCACCCAGGACTTGCAACTGGGCGTAAACGATGGGGTACTGGCAAAAAGGATAAACAAAGATCAGACATCCTTAAATGCAGATGGAAGTTGGGCAGATATTAATTATGCCGATGCGCAGTACAATCCTTTAAAGCGGATCAAGGACATGGCAACGGCTTACATGCGTCCGTCAAACAATCTTTATAACCATGCGGAAATTCATGCTGCTATTGTTAAATCGTTGCAAAATTGGCTGGATAAAAATCCGAAGAACAAAAACTGGTGGTATAACGATATTTTTTATCCGCAGGCCATCGGGCAGATCTTAATCCTGATGCGGAATGCCAAAACACAGCTTCCGCTCGAGCTGGAAAAGGCTTTAATTACGAGAATGATCCGGAAATTGAAGGCAGGCGACGGGGCCAATACCTCTGATGAAGCGCTACATTTTCTGTACCGTGGCTGTTTAACCAAAAACAAAGCTACTTTAGATTCAGCTGCGAAATACCTTTACGAACCGATTGCCATTGCTGATGGTAAAGAAGGCGTTCAGGTAGATGGCAGTTACTTTCAGCACGGCAAACAACAGGCCATTGCCAGTTATGGGAAGGTATTTGCCGGCAATTCTGTTAATGCGGCTTTCTATTTACGTGGTACGGAATACGCGCTGCCAAAAAATCAGCTGGCTATTTTGGTCAATTATCTTAAAAATACCTTTCTGAAAACCATCAGGGGATCGTTTTACGATTTCAATGTGCGTGGACGTGGCATTAGCCGAAAAGATTCGTTAAGCAGCGGCATGGGAGGCATGGTAAATAAGATTAAACGCTTCGATCCTGAAAATGCAGCTTATTGGGATGCTTCCATTAAACGTACTTCAGGAGCGCAGGCACCGGGTTACAAAATTGAACCCTCGCACACCCAATTCTGGAAAAGTGGTTATACCCTGCATCTTCGTCCTGCATATACATTTAGTGTACAAACTGCATCCACCAGAACACTCCGCACCGAACGTGGAAACAATGAAAACGTTTTGGGGAAATTTCTCCCAGATGGGGCAACCAATATCCAGCGAAGCGGTTCAGAATATGCCAATTTAATGCCGGTTTGGGAGTGGGACAAAATACCCGGTACCACCAGCAGGGATTACCCAGATGATAAAGGCGCAACCATATTGAAAGAGTGGGGCATCCCCGGAACCACCAAATTTGTAGGTGGGGTTAGCGATGGCGCGTATGGCGTATCCTGCTACGATTTAAGCTACGATAGTGTTCAGGCTAAAAAGGCATGGTTCTTTTTTGATAAAGAGGTGGTTTGTTTGGGGGCAGGAATTAAGAGCAGTGCAAAAGAAAACATTACCACAACGGTTAACCAGGCTTGGTTGCGCGGTCAGGTATTATCTTCAAAAGGAAATGGTGAAAAATGGGCCATTCAAGATAGTATCGGGTATATTTTTCCCCATGGTGGGGAAGTGGAAATCAGCAATAAGCCCCAAACCGGCAGCTGGAAACGTATCAACTATTTCCAAAGCAGCACAGAACTCAAACATGAGGTGTTTAAAATCTGGTTAAACCATGGTGTAAATCCTCAAAATGCTGGTTACCAGTATATTGTTGTACCCGGGATCGATGCAGTCGGATTAAAAAAGTACGACAGATCGCTGATACAGGTATTGAAAAACACAGAAGAACTGCAGGCAGTAAAACATACTGGTATAAACATGCTCCAGGCCGTTTTTTATAAAGCAGGGAATTTATCTGCCGATGGGCTATCGCTAACTGTCGATCAGCCCTGTACGGTGTACATCAAAAACTTAAACAGTAAAAACCCTACGCTTTACATTGCCGATCCGGCACAGGAAAATGCCAGCATAAATGTGTCGCTAAAGTTGCCCGGCCTATTAAAAATCCAAAAAATAAACTGCAATCTGCCAACTGGCCTGCAAGCCGGGGCTACTGCAAATTTTGACATTAAAGAATAATTACAGATACTAATCATAATGAAAAAAAACAATTTAATTGCTGCATTACTCATGCTCACAGGGCTAAATACTTTTGCCCAGACCGAAAAGAAGCCAATGGCCCAACTCATCAACGATGAATTTAAATTTGCTGCTGATCAGTATAAAGTGCTTGCCAAAAATATTCCGGCAGGTAAAACCCCGCAGACATTCGAAAACGGCAAACCTGTAAATTACGATATCAAATGGTGGTGCAGTGGTTTCTATTCAGGCAGTTTGTGGTACATCTATGAGCAAACTAAAGATGCCAGCATTAAACAGGAAGCTGAAGCGGCTTTAAAAGTAATAGAGCCCAACCAAACCTATACCGGAAACCACGACCTGGGTTTTATGATGTACTGCAGTTTCGGAAATGCCTACCGTTTAACCGGCAAACCCGAATATAAAGCAGTAATCCAACGTTCTTCTGAATCTTTGGCTACCAGGTATCGCCCTGAAGTAAAATCGATCCAATCGTGGAATAAGAGTAAATACTGGGAGTGCCCCGTAATTATCGATAACATGATGAACCTCGAAATGTTAAACTGGACCAGCGATAACGGCGGTGATAAAAAGTTTAAGGAAATTTCAGTAATCCATGCCAATACCGCTTTAAAAAATCATTTCCGTCCCGATTTTAGTTCTTTCCATGTGGTAGATTATAATCCCCAAACTGGTGCGGTAATTAAAAAAGCCACCTGGCAGGGTGCAGCAAACTGTTCGGCATGGTCGCGTGGGCAGGGCTGGGCTTTGTATGGCTATACCATGATGTACCGTTTTACCAAAGATGAAACTTATTTAAAGCAGGCCAAAGGGATTGCGCACTTTATTTTAAATCACCCAAATTTACCTGCAGATAAAATTCCTTTCTGGGATTTTGATGCGCAGGGCATTCCTTACGCCAAACGCGATGCTTCTGCTGGTGCATTAATGGCTTCAGCATTGTTAGAACTTGCTCAATATACCACCGGTAATGAAAAAACCGAATTTAAATCTGCCGCCGAAACCATGATTTACTCCCTTTCGAGTAGTGCATACCATGCAAAACTGGGTGAAAACGGAGGTTATTTATTAATGCACAGCACGGGTGCCTATCCATTAAACAGCGAAATAGATGTACCTTTAATTTATGCCGATTATTATTATTTGGAAGCTTTGGCGAGATATAAAAAATGGTATTTGTAGAATTGATAAGCGATAGGGTTTAAATAAAAAGATTCGTCATTGCGAGGAGGAACGACGAAGCAATCTTTCATGTTAGTGATTTTTGCTATAAAGATTGCTTCGTCGGCTGAAAAAGCCTTCTCGCAATGACGACTTTTGGCAGCTTGTCATCGCCACATCATTGTTTATTAATGGAGATCGAATTATTATAAAATAGATTAAAACAAAATTAATGAAATATAAAATTATTTTTTCTGCATTACTGATCTGTTCGCAGTTCACTTATGCACAAAAGAAAGCCAGTACTGGTGCCGAAGACCGTGCTTTTTGGGTAAAAACCTTAAACCGCATTGCTTACCCGGTAATCCATAACCTGGCCAACGAAACGTTGAAAAAGAATATGCCAGTAGAAAAAGCTCCTGGTTATGGCCTAAACGTAAATAAAGTGACCTATCTCGAAGCGTTGGGTCGCACCATTGCTGGCGTGGCGCCCTGGCTGGCCTTGCCTGACGATGATACTGCCGAAGGTAAGCTCCGGAAAACCATGCGTACCGAACTTTTAAAAGCTTTGGCAAATTCAGTAAATCCAGAAAATCCCGATTATATTAGTTACCGGTCAGAAAGTCAGCCCATTGTTGATGCCGCTTACGTTGCCCATGCTTTTCTGCGCGCACCAAAAGCGCTGTGGGAACCGCTTGATGAAATCACAAAAAAGCGGTTTATTGAAGAATTTAAATCCTTGCGCTCCCGCAGCGGTGCTTATAACAACTGGCTCTTGTTTTCTGGACTGACTGAAGGGTTTTTATTGAGCATTGGCGAGCAATATGATCCTGCCCGTGTGCAGTTCTCGATCAATAAAATGAAAGAATGGTACGTTGGCGACAGCTGGTACAGTGATGGAGAAAAATTCAGTATGGACTATTACAATTCTTACGTAATCCACCCCATGCTTGTTGATTTGTTAAAAGTATTGGTTGACAAGAAAAAAGCACAACAGGCCGATTATGATCTGGCATTGAAAAGAATGGTGCGTTATTCAGAATACCTGGAAAGGATTATTTCTCCGGAGGGTACTTATCCGGCTTATGGCCGTTCCATTACTTACCGTACAGCGGCATTTCAGGCTTTGGCGCAAACTGCCCTGATGGAAAAGCTACCTGAATATGTAAAACCTGCACAAGTGCGTGGCGCATTAACCAGGGTGATGCATAATCTTTACGATGGCAAACAGAATTTTGATGAGCAGGGATGGTTGGTGCTGGGTTTTAACGGTCATCAGCCCGAAGTAGCCGATACCTATACCTCAACAGGGAGTTTGTACATGGCAACGCTTGGCTTTTTAACTTTGGGGCTACCCGCCGATAATAAATTCTGGACAGATGCACCGGCGCCATGGACCAGTTTAAAGGCATGGAGTGGAGAAAGCATAAAAAAGGATTATAAAGTTGAGTATTAATACCAATAATAAATATCCTATAAATATATTTGCGGATAGGATCTGGAGTATGAGTTAGATCCTTTTCCAAAACTCAATTTTTTAACCAATGAATAAATTTGAAAGCCGTTACGCTCAAAGCCCCAAAGAAGTTAAACAAATGGATACCGCAACTTTGCGGGATAATTTCTTAATCGAAAACGTATTTGAAGCAAACCAGGTAAACCTAACCTTATCTCATTTTGATAGATATATTGTTGGCGGTGCCATGCCTGTTGATCAGAAAATCGCATTGCCAAACCCTGATGATTTAAAAGCGGCCTACTTTTTAGAGCGTAGAGAACTGGGTATCATCAATGTTGGCGGAAAAGCAATAGTAACGGCCGATGGCGAAAAGTACGAATTGGATTATAAAGAAGCTTTGTACATCGGTAAGGGTGCAAAAGAAGTGTTCTTCGAATCAGCAACTCCAGGCGAAGCCGCTAAATTATACATCAATTCAGCACCTGCACACCATACTTATCCAAACAAAAAGGTGAGCAAGGCTGAGGCAGAAATTGTAGAATTAGGTACTCCTGAAACAGCTAATCACAGGATCATCAACAAGTTGTTGGTAAACAGTGTATTGCCTACCTGCCAGTTACAAATGGGTATGACCGAATTAAAATCGGGCAGTGTTTGGAATACCATGCCTGCACATACTCATGATAGAAGGATGGAAGCTTATTTTTATTTCGAAGTTCCAAAAGGACAAAGTGTTTGCCATTTTATGGGGCAGCCACAGGAAACCCGCCATATCTGGATGCAAAACGATCAGGCGGTGATTTCGCCAAACTGGTCTATTCATTCAGGTGCTGGTACCAGTAACTACACCTTTATTTGGGGTATGGCCGGCGAAAATCTTGATTATGGTGATATGGACCATTGCGCCATTACCGAATTGAAATAATTTATATTTAAGAAAACATCATGTCGAACATATTTAATTTAGCAGGTAAAACTGCCTTGGTTACTGGTTGTAAAAGAGGTATTGGAAAAGCAATGGCCTTAGCATTGGCCGAAGCAGGTGCCGATGTTATCGGTGTTTCTGCCAGTTTAGAGCTGGAAGGTAGTGCCGTAGAAAAAGAGATTACTGCATTGGGCAGGAAATTTTATGCCTACCAGTGCGATTTCAGTAAACGCGAAAATACCCTTGCCTTTGCTGCGCAGGTAAAAGCCGATCATCCGGTTATCGATATTCTGGTAAATAACGCCGGAACGATTTTGCGTAAACCGATTGCCGAGCATCCTGATGAATATTGGGATGAAGTAATTGCCGTAAACCAAACCGCTCCATTTATTTTAACCAGAGAAGTGGGTAGGGATATGGTAGCTCGTGGTAGCGGAAAAGTAATTTTCACCGCATCTCTATTATCATTTCAGGGCGGTATTACAGTGCCGGGTTATGCAGCAAGTAAAGGAGCAATTGCCTCTTTAACCAAAGCTTTTGCTAACGAATGGGCATCAAAAGGTGTAAATGTAAATGCGATTGCACCAGGCTATATTGCCACAGATAATACGTCTGCTTTGCGCGAAGATCAGGACAGAAGCACTTCAATTTTATCACGTATCCCTGCCGGAAGATGGGGAACCCCCGAAGATTTTAAAGGACCAACCTTATTTTTAGCTTCACAAGCAAGTGATTATGTACACGGAACAATTTTAACCGTTGATGGCGGTTGGATGGGAAGGTAGTTAGTCCAAAGTCATTAGTCCTGAGTCGATGATTCGTGATTATCAACCCTCGCAGGTTTCCAAAACCTGCGAGGGTTTTTTATGCAATTAAGACTTTATTTAACGCTCGTTTCTAACGAGCGTTGAATAATTTATCGTTTCCAAACGATAGAATCGTATAGTTATTTTTGCGCTCGTTTGGAAACGAGCGCAAGCATTTTATGAAATTAAGACTCCGGGCTTTTTTTAATAAAGGTTATAAATCTCCTTAATATCCTTCAAAATCTTTTCAAAATCAATTTTAAGATCAATTAATCTGCCTGTGTGGATGTCGAAGACCCAACCATGTACCGTTAGTCCGCGGGCGGTAATGGCCTCCTGCACTGCTGCGGTTTTTAACAAGTTTACACATTGCTCCTGAACATTCAATTCTACCAGTCTGTTGTAACGTGCACCTTCATCTTCAATCGCATTTAATTCATCTTTATGGATCCGGTAAACATCACGGATATTTCTTAACCATGGATTCAAAATGCCCATATCGGCAGGTTGCATAGCAGCTTTAACACCACCGCAGTTGTAGTGACCGCAAACCACTACATGGTTTACTTTTAGGTGGCGAACGGCATAATTTAAAACCGTCATCACATTTAAATCTACGTTGTTTACCAGGTTAGCCACATTACGGTGTACAAAAGCCTGGCCAGGCTGTATGCCCATTAAATCTTCAGCCGTAACACGACTATCAGAACAGCCGATATATAAAAATTCCGGACTCTGCCCTTTCGATAATTCAGTAAAATAATCAGGATCAATGGCCAGTTTTTCGGCGATCCATTTTTCATTGTTCTTAAAAACGTCTTCTACATTCATGGTTGTGCTTTAAATAGCATTTTTGAATAGGTGAATTAGGATAAGTATTGCTGTTATGCAGGTATAAAACTAAAAAAAGATTTTCTGATTTCAGCAAGTTCTTCGTCAGTAACCGCATCTTCCGCGTTAAAATAAACGTGACCTTTGTAATCCATCTCCATGTAATTGGCCGTCATAAAAAAGGGAGTAGTAAATCCATCTGGTAAATCGGCATCTGTGCCAACAGCAATTAGTTGTACTGTTTTACCTTTCAGGTTTCTGCCTACTTCCTTATTCATGGTTACCCAGTCGGTTAAGCGGTCGAAGAGGTTTTTCATTCTGCCGCTCATAGCATACCAATAAACAGGTGTTGCAAAAATGATGTGTTTGTGGTAGAGGATTTCCTTCGCAAAAACATCAAAACGATCTTCAGCCGGGTATTGGTTTTCGTAATTGTAAGGAAGAAAATAATGTTCCAGTAAATTCAATTGGTCAAACGCAATTTCTTCGGTGAGTTTGCTGATAAATTTCTGGGTATTTCCATGTAACCTGGCGCTACCATTTATGATTAGGATATCGGGCATGCTTTTTTATTTGGTTAAATAACAAGCTTTATCCTTAAATGTTTAGGGGTTTTATAAGTATTGTGGTAGAAAAGCTATCCTGAAGATCACCAAAAGTGTTCAATTTGAATCGTTGCCCGTTGGTGATTTAAGTATTTATATAGGTCTATAGAAAAGTCGTCATCTCTATCTAATCGCCATCTGATGAATTGCAATCCCCAATATTCGAGAGAGATTTATCTAGCAAGATTTCTCGGATGCATTACACTTCGCCCGAAATAACGGAGTTTAATAAAAAGTATCGTCATCTCGACTGAAATGCAGTCCCGAATTTTCGGGAGAGAGATCTAAATCAAAAATGCTCTTGAGATAGATTTCCCGGCTGCGTTGCACTTCGCTCGAAATGACGATAAGTAGAGAATATTATATTCTAATGCTTTTAGCTGGCAACAGCTACCGCATTTTTATTAATGTGGTTTGGCAGTTCTTCTAGGGTGTACAAGTTAACCAACGATTCTCTCAGTACGTTTTTCGAGTTGTACCAAACATTTTCCTGGGTAAAATGACAAACACCGTTGCTTAATTCAGTAACAATTGCACCAATTAACGTAGCAAAGTGGTTTTCGAAAACATCACCCGGATGGTATTTTATCGAAAATACTTTATTGTAGTTGTGCAATTGTGCTTCAACTTCTGCACTTAGTTTTACAGGTTTGGCAACTTTTCTTTTTTTCTTTTTAAACAACCCGGTTATTTTCTGGATAAAACTCTGTTTTATAATTTTATCCTTAAAAAGCTTTTTCTTGTATTCTTTAAGGTTGAAAGATTTAAGTGATACGTTAAAATTGAGTTTTAAGTTATTTTCGTTAAATATTTCTAAACTTGGCTTATCCCATTTAAAAATAATTGGCAAACTACCATTTGTATTTCTGAATGAAAATGAGGAATTAAGGTCCAAAACATTTTCATGTTCGTTTAACCGTTTTAAAATGGTCGGAATGAGGTCGTCTGTTAAGGAATTGGTGTAGATGTTAATATAAGCACTCATGTTAGATTAAGATTAATTAAAGTCAGTGTAAATAGCAACCAGGCCTTAGCCTTTCGCCTTATTTAAATGATAATTAAGGATATCATTGTATTGCCGAGCTTTCCGGTTGTATGGATGATGCTCTTGATACCTGTTAACCTGGTGATCTTAATGAGAATTGGCGGTTGTAGTTTTTCATTTGTATATTATGGTTATTTGTGTGTCTAATTTAGTAGCTGCAAACAATTATTACCTAAACGGCCTCAAATACCGAAACGTTACAATTATTTTGCAAATATCTTTTAAGCAATAATTATACCATAATACTATTTTATTGTTTCAGCCGTTCCAATAGCTTTTTCATATTGTTTAGCTGTAAAATATTTTTAAATTCAGGAGTATCGAAACCACCTTTGTCTATCACTTGCTTTAAGCTTCTGTTAAAGCTTCTTACAGATATACCTAAGTAGGCAGCCATGTCTTCTTTCGAAATGGAAATGTGTTCGTCGGCCTGAAGTTTTAATAATTTTAAAAGTGCATATTCTAAGGTATACAGCTGCTGGAAGGATGCCCGCGTACTGGTTTGTATAATTCTGGTAGACAGTTCCTGGAGTAAGATTGTAGTAAATTCACTACTTTGGCTAATCAGCGAATGAAAGAGATAATCAGGGATTACATAAGCGGTAACTTCGCTAATTGCCGCTACATTACACAAACAATTGATCTTTTTTAAGGCTTCGAGCTCGCCCACAACTTCCCCTTTGCCTAAAAATTCGATAATAAAATCTTTCCCGTTTTCCTCAGAAATAAAACACTTGCTGATCCCATCTTTAATGATGTAAATATTGCTGATTTTTTCGCCCTGTTCGATAAAACGATACCCTGCTTTAAAATTTTTAAGCGTAATATTTGCTTCATTGTTTTCTGTACAGAAACGTTCTATAAAAGATAAGAAAGTAAGGTTGGTACGTAGCATATTCTATCAGTCGAGACAAATGTCCTTTTTTAACGTTGAGGCTTGCGCTATTTTTGTGCCACTAAAGTAAGCATAACAATGAAAAATAAAATTACCGTAATTGCTTTTGATGCCGATGATACCCTTTGGGTAAACGAACCTTATTTCCGTGAGACCGAAGAGCAATTTGCAGGCCTTTTAGAAGATTTTATGCCCCGCCACAGTATTATGGCAGAGCTTTACAAAACAGAAATGGCCAATTTACCCCTTTATGGTTATGGAATAAAGGGTTTTATGTTGAGCATGACGGAAACGGCGATGCGAATTACCATGGGTAAAATTAACCCCGCAATTGTAGAAAAAGTACTCGAATTGGGGAAAGAAATGCTCAATAAGCCTGTAGTTTTATTAGATGGGGTAGAAGAAGTATTGAAAGCTTTGCACGGAAAATACAGATTAGTAGTGGCTACCAAAGGCGATTTGCTCGATCAGCAGCGTAAACTTACCAAATCGGGCTTAGATCATTATTTTCATCATATCGAAATTATGAGCGATAAACAGGAAAAAGATTATCAAAAACTGATCAGGCACCTGGATTGTAAAGCTGAAGCGTTTTTAATGCTGGGCAACTCCTTAAAATCAGATGTTTTGCCTGTGCTGAATATTGGTGGTTACGCGGTTCATATTCCTTTCCACACCACCTGGGTGCACGAAAGTATTGATCATCGTATTGAGCACCCTAACTTTTACGAAATGGAAAGTCTGGCCGAAGTTTTACCAAAATTAACAGAATGAAAGAAAAAATAGATATAAACACCTGGATCAGAAAAGATCATTTTAATTTTTTTAGCGCTTTTGAAGAACCTTTCTTCGGCGTTACCGTAGAGGTAGACTGTACCACTACTTACGAAGAAGCAAAAGAGAACCAAGTTTCTTTTTTCCTGCTTTACCTGCACAAATCGCTGGTTGCCGTAAACCGGGTAGAACCTTTTAGTTACCGCATCATAGATGGTGAGGTATGGAAATACAATACCATTAATGCTGCAGCAACGATTAACCGGCCAAATGGTACCTTTGGTTTCGGTTATATGGATTTCTTTGAGGATTTTGAAGACTTTAAAACCGAAGCCGATAAAGAAATCGAAAAAGTAAAGGCCACTACAGGGTTAATCCCATCTTCTTCAGGAGAAAACGTGATCCATTATTCAGCATTGCCCTGGTTAAACTTTACTTCCCTATCACATGCCCGTAAGTATTCCCATCAGGATAGTTGTCCGAAAATATCATTTGGTAAAGTACGCGAGGAGAACGGAAGAAAAATAATGCCGATTTCTATCCATGTAAACCATGCATTGATGGATGGATATAACGTTGCGCAATTTGTAGAGGTTTATCAGGATTTGTTAAATAAAAAAGAGGTTAACCAATACGTATAACCAAATTTTAAGGAATTAAACCTAAAAAATATTTAATGACCCGTTAATATTAGGAATTTATTTTCGGCGATGTTTATAGCTGCCATTATTATTCCTTTCTATATTTTTGCCATAATAGCCATGTGTTATATGGATACTGTGTTTAAGGCCATTATGTTTTTTGTGATGCTGCTCATCGCCACATTTGTGCTTTTTTTGTTCATCAATTATTCAATACAATCGGCAATTGTGGTAATCTGTTTCATGGCGATGTTTGCTTTTAAACTTAAAGATTAATGAAAAAGATGAATTATCATTTGCAATCGAGAAAGTATTTGCTATTTTTGCTGCACAAGTAGGAAAGCTTGTTATTCAATAATCTTATCTGTTTATTCGGAATTTGATTATTGAACATTCAAAAAACCGGGGGATTAGCTCATTTGGCTAGAGCGCTTCGCTGGCAGTGAAGAGGTGATCGGTTCGAATCCGATATTCTCCACACCCATTACTAATGCCCTTTAATTAACTTTAAAGGGCATTTTTGTTTCTTTAAAGTCGTGTTAAAATGGCATATTCAGCAAACTTTCAGCAAAGAAAATTCGAGTGAAAAATCTGTAAAAATATTATTACAATCTATTAGAGTATTGAAAAGTGTCTCGAAAATCCACGTGATAAATAAAGTTATGAAATAACTTTATTTGACACCATGTAATTATCTATGGAGAATTTCAGTTAAAAAACTTCGTGCAACCTAAAGGAGTTGGGTTAATTTATGATTTGTAACTACTTTATAATTAGGGGGGGCAATGCACTCAAATTTCTTTTAAAGACTTTTTTTGCCAATTTCCTTTTTTCTTCTAATTCTTGCTTCCTGGACCTCTTGTTCAAATTTTTCATTTGGCGTAAGTTGCTCTGGTTTTTTATTATCGCTAAGTAGTTGGGTTATTGCAGTTTTTGCAATTTGAGTTGGAGAAAGTTCATATGGCAGTTGAGAATTTAGTTTTGATTCTAACGTTTTGATTTGGTTTGCTAAACCACGTATTTCTCCCATTATCATATTGAAATGCTCGGTTGATAATATTATGGAGGTCTCTGACTGCACATGACAACAATATCCCATAATTTTAAAAAATCAAGGCGCACAACATCTTTTACTAAAAAAAGCATAGTGCAAATTTTTTAAATTAGACTTGTATTCTCTAACAATTAGAGTTTAGATAGCTTACTTAACATAATTGAAAAAGAGAAAATGGGATATACATGTTATATGTGTCATCATTAATTAAATGCTAACTCCTACTGCAAAAATCCATTTTATTAATATAACAATGCAATAGATAATGATTTCAATTGTTTGATTTAACTACTTCTTTTTTCTGGTAACAGCTGTGTTGTTTCCAACGTTAAATTTATCAGTTGCTCTAATCTCAATGGTGAATTCATTGAATGTGGGTAATTCCTCAGGTAAGGAACTAAAATAGAATGCCTTAATCATTGTTTCGAATGCTTTTTGCAACGATGTTTCTTGCTTCAAATTATCATCCTCTATAATAATTGTATATATATAGTGGAAATCTTCATCCAGTGATTGAGTGTTTTTAGGTGGCGTTGGAAAAGCGGATAATTGATTTTTTTTTTCATATACGAAATTAATTAAAACTATTACACATCGCACTTGATTTTTTTTATTCTCATTATATACTTGTTTTAAGTCCGAGTAAGAATAATTTTCATTCAATGCTTAATATTTTCACATAAGACTATTTATAAATGATTGGGTAACCATTCATCATATTGTTTAAATATTTGCATTAAATGATTCATTAAGGGTGAGAGTAGCTGCTCACCCTCTCGTTTAATCTACATTTAAAACTGAATAAAACGAGTAATGAACATCAAAATTGAAAACGTTTATCAATACTTACGCTGACGTAAGCAAACCCACCGTAGTTAATAATATAACCATGACAGAATGGTTATCTCAAATTAAGTCATCAAAATATTCAATGTTAATTGAAAGTGCCAGGACTGGTGCAACTGATAAAAAAACATTGAAATCAATCCTACCTTGTGTAACTTATAACTTTACATACAATGGATATAAAAAAGATGAAAATATTATCTCTAGCACAGGATTTATTTATATTGACATAGATGTGCCAGATTTTAATATTGACTCATTAGACCTAACTAAAATCTATTCTTACTATCGTTCAGTAGGTGGTGAGGGATATGCTATTCTTGTACGGGTTGAAGGTTTAAACAAAAATAATTTTAAATCTTCTTATCAGTCTATTGTTTCGACATTATTATTGAATAATTATGTTGATACTAATGCGATTAAACATTCTCAATTCAATGTATTGTCTTTTGATGAGAATGTCTTTATCAATGAATCTTCTTATGTTTTTCAGTCTGTGGATAGTCGTATTACAGAAAAAAGCACCCACTGTGATGTAAATAAAAAAGGAAGCGACATATACGACATAAGGGGTGCTTTTCCTAAAAAAATCAGATATGATAATAAACAGGCCTATATCGAAAGCAACCAGGAATATATTTCCGATTGGGAAAATGGGTATCAAATAATTAAATGTTGGATTCCATATACTCATAAGATAAGGGATGGTAAGAGGTATAACTATCTTTTAAGCTATGGTAACAATCTGTTATGGTTGAACCAATGGTTAAGCCTTTCGGGATTAATTAATAATCTTAAACACGTTAACCCCGTTGCCTGTACCAGTCCAATAGATGAGAACCAAATCATTAAAATCGCCAACACTCTTATAAAACAACTTAAGGATAAAAAACTTCAGCCTATCGTGTTCAATAAAATATGTAGGGTCATCTTCAATGAAAATAGCAAGTTGACCAAGGATGAAAAATTTGCGATTACCAGACAAGAACGAGCTAAGAATACTACCCAGAAATCAAAAAAAAAGATATGGAAAATTCTAGAAGATTGGGATTTTAAAATGCTTGGCAAGATTAGCCAACCAGCACTTGTGGCAAATAATGAAATAAGCAGAAAAACTGTACAAAAATATTGGTCAGAGTACAAAGCGCATGTGTCAGCACTAAATGAAAATTATAAAAATCAAAACATAATAACCATTCAAAAAAAATCCTTAAAGCCGCAAATTAAATCATTAGAACAACTATTAGTAGTTAATGATAGTTCTCTAGCTATTCACCAGTAGTAGGCCAGGTAGAACCGTTTAAAATTAATTCAACTTATGAGTAATTGAGGTGGCGGATTGGAACACAGCACTTCAACTTGTAATGAAGGTATAATACTGAAGGTGATTTAATCTATTCAATTAACCATGGTTTAAATGATATATATAACTGATTTAGTTTTAAGATAAGTTTGACATAAATGCAAATAGGGATTCTGCAGATATCTATTCATTACAAGCTGAAATGACAAAAGTATTGCAAATAGTTTTAGATATGCTAAAGTGCTTCTAATGTACTTTAAAAGCAGATAAATAAGGAAAGTTCTTGGGACTCCAAGATTAGTAGTTAAATCTCAATAAATCAGGTAGTTATAATGATTTATTTTGTTTTGTGATTTGGAAGTTGTTTATGATGTAGGGATATTTGTATGAATAAATCAAATAAGATTACTGAAGGGAAACCTTGAAAATTACTTTAAACACACACATTATGAAAACACAAGAAATGATTAACAATTTAATGGATGTAGCTGTCGAATACAATCAAATTGGTAAGATATTAATCACACAATTTGGATACAAAAGAAACTATTATCCAGAGTTTCAAGAAAACCTAGAATTCGAATATATGGGTGAGGATTTACCAAATCATGTTATTATGTTCAATCTAGAGGTGAATGATTATTTACCAATCATCGGGATACCAAAAGAATTTAAGGGTAATGAAGATATTAATGCTGCAATAAATTTGTACGTTGAAAATGCATTCGATGTTATTCAAATGCGTTTCGAAGAAAAACAGCTTTTAATTAAAATCAGTTATAACTGATATAAGTTGTGGGGGGGCTAATTTTTGTTTAGGTTTCACTAATATTGAGAAGGGTCTGTATGTCAATCTCCAGCCCTTCTGCAATGCTAACCAAATAAAGATATGAAGGATTTACCCCTCCACTTTCCAGCCGATTAATAGACTGTTGGTCTTTGTTGACTGAGTGTGCTAATTGCTTTTGTGTCAACTTCTTCGATAGTCGTATCACTCGAATATGTTTTCCTAAAATAATTAGTCGCTCGTCCTTTACCATTGAGGTCAAATGAACAGATATGCCCTAAATTTTCTAACAACGTATATGTTGTTTTTTTGATTTTTTCTTGTATATTTGTTTATGAAAGGATTAACTCTCGCCTTACTTCTCTTTATGTCATTATTGGGTTGTAAATCCCATTCTAGAAATGACCAAATTGATGATGTTTGTAATTGCTACATCGATGCAAAAACTTACTCAAATACTACTAAACAACTAAAAAGACTTGATGAATGTTATCTTAAAACCCAAGAGGATTTATATAATATTCAAAGAATTGCTGTAGAAGAAGATTGGTCAGATGAAAGGCTAATCAAAGAAAAAGAAGATTTTATTAACGCAATTACCAAGGGAAAAAATGCTACTCAATAACGAACAAATAAAAAAAGAAATTCAAATTTCAAATGAAAAATTTACCATTACAGATAAAAGATTACTCTTTAACAATGGTCAAATAAACTCTTTTATCGGGCTAAATGAGTTGAGAGGAGTAAATATCGAAGAAATTGATGTAAAAGTTTCTAAATTAAATCTTCCTGAGAATAAAGTGCTTATGGTGTATTGTGTAATGATAGTCTTTGCAAGCATTTTTATTTACAATACTATTTTAACAGGGGACTATTTGCCCTCAGTATTTTTTGCATTTTTTATGACAGTACCAGCAACGATAGTATTGATGATAGTTTTAAAGGTTCTAGAGGCTGCCACAAGTAAAATTGAAAAACGTACATTATTGCAGATTAAAAAAACTGACGAAGGGTTATTTCTAAACCAGTTTTATTTAAAGCAGTATGATGAAGAGTTGAACCAAATTGCAACCGCAGCAAATTCTGAGATTTATAATTAATTCAATTTTATATTAGTAGAGGATAACATGAAAAGCTTTATTGTCAAATACCGCTTGCACCAAATGAGTGCTACCCAACAAACTGTAGTTATGGCCAATAATTTCGTAGATGCGAAAAAAATAGTCCAGAGTCAGTTTGGTTCTGCGTTGCATTCAATTGTTAGTGTTAACGAACAATAGTGGTAGATGGCAGTTGCATTGAGCGAATTATATACATTACGAAACCAAATTAATCAAAAGTTAATAGCTGGTAATCATGGTTGTAAAATTGAAATCGATTTCGAATCATATAATTTCTTATCTATTAGTTTTGCAGATACCAATGGTGAGCTTTCAAAGCATGAAGAAAGTTTAACCTACGACCAAGGATATCATTTTCTCAATGGTTTTTTAATTCAGCTTAAAAGTGTTGGTGTTGAGTCTACAAAAAAATGGTATACGAGGTTTTTTAAGAGTGTACTTCATATTAATCTAGCTTAAAATGAAGTTTTCAATAAAAGAAATCTTTGAATTAAAAGATGAAATCAACGAGTTATTAGCCTTTAATGGTGCAAATATGCACCTTGAAATTGATTGCAATTACGGTGTAATGACCATTAAAGAGGTTACGACCAGTTCTCAAAAAACAGCAATACTCCAATATGCAAAAGGGGACAATGCAAGTCGTTTTCTAATGGGTTACCGGTATGCTTTGCAGTTGAAGTATAATCAAAACTTTCAATTTTCCAAAGAGAACTGGCTGGCAAGAGTATTGAAAAATAGACCAGTATATTAATATGAACATTAGTCATCAGCGAAAGTTAGATATTCTTAATAACAACATCTTCAGTGGTTTAAATCAGATTTTAGACAATCAGACGCTTGCAATTTCACATTTTACCAAAGCGGACTTTGAAATTGTTTTAAAACGAGTGGAGCAACAGGGGATTGGAATAAATGGTATTGAAGTTTTTCTGCATGGTGAATTTTATGGTGTAAGAACATTTGAGGAATATCATCTTTCTCCTAAAGATTCAATGTGGTATTATGCTGCATTTTCGGAATTATCAATGAAGCATCCAGATGTAGTTTTCTCCGCTTCTTTTAACTTTGATAGTTAGGTGCAATAAATCTTCAAAGCTACTTTGTTATTTTGATATGTTCATAATTCCAGGTGGTTTTGGAGTATGGCTAAAAGATTATTTTTCTAAAATTTTTTATAGGCTATAACTTGCTGGGAATTTTTTTTCCAAAATTTTTTCGAAGCTGGTTTTATTTTTGACCTCAAAATTACCTAGAGTTTTAAACCTGACATCCCCCTCCTAGGAAAAAGCCCCCCCCCTTGTCGGGGGTAGTGGGATACGGATGGGCCTCAAAGATTTCACTCAAATTGGAGTTCGCATTGAACGTGTGCCCACCTAACTTCCGTTTTTTAAGTGTAATTGAGTCGTTATTAAGCCTTTTTTGCAGAAATTTAACGTTTTTTACAAATATATACTACTTTTAATTGTCAATTTTCTTAGGTTGTGCATAGGTTATAACATAGTATTATATAGGTTATGCACAGGTTATTTTACCTCCCAATTAATTGCTACTACATTAATAATTAATAGCAAATTAAAGATTCTGTAAGCCAAGCTTTTTAATCTTCGTAATTGTGTTAATATGCACACCAGTCAATTTTGCAATCTCGGTATTTTTAAGATGTCCTTTTTTTAGATAGTTAAGCGCTTCACGGTTTTTAGGTTTTGATAGAAATTTCAATGTGTCTTCTGTCGACCCTGCTCGTCTCCCAGAATACTTACCCTTAGCTTTGGCAATGTTTATCCCTTCACGTTGGCGTTCTCTAATCTGAACACGTTCCATTTCACTCACCACTCCCAGAATGCTGATAATCATCCTAGAAATTGGGTTTTCTTTTCCATCATCGTCTAACGTTTTTAATCCCTGGTTAATGAAATTTATTGAAACGTTTTTGCCTTTAAATATTTCGATGGTTGCCAGTAAGTCCTGTACGTTTCTCGCTAACCTATCAATACTACTTACAGTAAGACTAGAGATTTTTCCACCATTTAGTAGCTTTATAATTTCTTTACCTTTTTCTCTATCAGCGAATGCTATCGAGCCACTGCAATAGTCTTCATAGACTTTGTAACCTGTTGTATTTATTTTCTGCCTATCAGTTTTCTGGTCTAAAGAAGACACTCTTACGTAAAATATATTCATAATTTTAGATTGGTAATTGACACCCTAAATATATGAATATATTCCGTAAATTCCGATGAAAAGACTAGTTTTTATTAAATTGTAACTCACAAATTTAATGTGTACTCAAAATATGTGCTCAATTTGATATTGTTGATTATATCATATTAATTAGTTCATGCTAAATAGATATATTTGTAACGGTTGATGTGCAACTTTTTTGTACCTACGTTGCTGCTGCATTAAGATTATTAGAAAAAATTGGCTTAGTCAAAGAAATTTATTATATTAAGATAATGATGTTACAAAAATTGGAAATTAGTAATTTCCGAGGAATCAAACACCTAGAAATAGATGATTTGAAGATGGTCAATGTATTTCTAGGAAAAAATAATGTTGGCAAAACTTCAATATTAGAGGCAATATTCATTTCTCTAGGCTCTCAAAATCCAAGAGTCGCTGTAACCATTGATAATTTCAGAAATCTTCTACATAATGATACGGAAGACTTTCGATTTATATTTTATGAACTTAATTATAATAATGAATTAAATATTAAGACATTTTATGAAGAAAATGGCTTGGAAAAATCTCTTAGAATTACTCCAAACCATGTTCGTATATATAATTCAATATTAGAAAATCAAAATAGCATATCATCATTAGCTGCCAACACAGATTACGATAAAATTCCTGTCACTGGTATCAAGATGAATTATGAATCCAAAAAAAGACATGCAAAAAAGGAAAGTTCGATTGCTACAATTGAATTGGAAGCCTTAAATCAATATAAACTTACACCATCTAAGTTAGTGGAAACTAATAGAGCTGTGCTTGTCACTGGAAATATACAGATGTTGTCTCTTACTCCAAAATTAGATAAACTGATTATAAATAAACAAGAGGGTAAACTTATTGAGTTTCTTAAACTAGTAGATAGTTCCATTCAAGGAATTGCATTAGGCTCAAACGGAATGATTTTATGTGATACAGGATTTGGTAAACGATACCCTCTGAATTTATTAGGAGAAGGTGTTGTTAAACTATTATCGATTCTCCTAGCAATATACGATGCAGAGGGAGGGTTGGTATTGATTGACGAATTTTCCAACGGACTGCACTTTACAGCATTAAAAAGTCTATGGAAAGCAATATTCTATTCCGCCCAATTGAATAATGTACAAGTTTTCTTGACAACACATCATTATGAATCCCTAGAATATTTGAGGCAAGTATTGGAAGACGATGAGTATTCTCAATTTCAAAATCAAGTCAGAAGTTACACAATTAGAAAACTTCAAGATGGTAATATGAAAAGCTATGTCTATGATTATCCAAAATTAGATAACGCAATTCAACAAGAAATTGAAATTCGATAAGTAATGATAACGATTTTTACAGAAGGAGAATGGGATACACCATTTGTTGAGCAACTCCTTAAAAGAATTTTATTAGTAGATAAATTGGAAAATATTAGGATTATTGATACTAAGGGTTATACTACGCTTCATCTCAATCAGCCAATTTTTCAGGAGACTACCGATGCAGGTGGTACAAATTTAGTGATTTTTGACGCAGATTCAGTAGAAAATAATGGAGGCTACGCAACTAGGTATGATTATTTGATGGCAAAAAAAGATGAACTAGGTTTACAATTTGAATTATTTTTATTCCCAAACAATCATGACGATGGCATGTTCGAGACACTTTTAGAGAAAGTTGCTGTTCAACATCATAAACCTATAATTGATTGTTTTGAAAGCTATTTAGACTGTGTAACGCAAAAAGGTATATTGGGTGGTTATACTTATACTATTCCAGCGCAAAAAGCGAAAATATATGCTTATGTTGAATCAGTTCTAACTCCCGCAGAATTTAAAGATGCTAGAAGTAAGCAGACTTGGGCTTATGCAAATAATAATGTATGGGATTTTGATTCTAACGAATTAATACCATTAAAAGAATTTTTAGGAAACCATATTGCCAACTAAAACTGCACTTTTTTAACAATTTGCAATACTGGGTAGGTGAAATCATAAACTTCTCTAAATTTTTCTGGTATATTTTAAATTACCTTTATAAAGAATTCCTAGATGTAAATATTGTATCGAAGAAAAATCTCTAATTCAGAATTGTAATATTGTACCGAAGTGTTTCCAGAATTTGTGATAGCCTCCGAAAATAGGATGTCAATGCTTAAAGTTGGTGATAAAAACAAAATAGGAAAGTCTACAATTCGTTTTAGGATAGTGGGTTATTGCACAAAGAATACGATAATTCATTTTCAAAATCAAAGACATGGAATATTGATGGAAAGTCTATTGATTAATTACTTCAAAAATTTAACTAATATCAGAAGGTATTAATTCCCATTTTTTGAATAAAGAATAACTACACCATTTTTTGGCTCTAAAAGTTTGTATAAATAACCATCTATAATATCTAAACAATCATAAATTGGTGTTATATATTTAAATCTCAATTGAAATAAATAGTTATCCGTTATAGCAGAATCTTTTTTCCATGTTAATTGTATGGGTTCAATTCTTTCAGTCGATAACTTGTATTTAAAGCCTTTCGTGGGAAAATCAGTGCCAATAACAAGTTGTAATGCTTTTTCTTTAATTGTTTCTGGTAAATGGTTCTCTTGTATCGCCTTTAGAACTAGCCACTTATTTTTGAGCCAATATATGTTTCTGATTCATAAATACATTCATCGATAAACTGGATTTTTAGCATATTTCATTAGACTTGAAACCATACTAGAAGTTTAATGTCGGATATTCAAATTCATAGTAAAATTAGTAGTTATTTAAAGTCTGGGTATTTTGAAAGTACAATATTTCGATAGGGTTTTGTATAAGCATCTTCGATTGTGCCGTATTCATTATCTTCGGGAGAATAATAGTAGTAATCTACACGACTAAATTCTTTCCCTGTTTCATTTTTCCAAGAAAATCTGACTGGTAAAATTAGGTTTTTGGTGTTGGCTGCCTTTGGTATTGCTATTGTTTTAAAAGGTAAAGTACCATATTCAATTGTTACATCTTTTATGATAGTATTTATAGGATAACCAAATAAGGCACTATTTGATTTTTCTAGTATCGGAACTATCTCAATCCTTACATGTGAGCAACTCCTGTGATTTGTTCTGAATGTGAGGTCGAGAAGTAAAGAATCATTTTGATATTTTTTTTGTGTTACTCCATTTAGTATTACTTCGCCTTCGTTACCATAATAGTTTTTTTGTTCTAATCTCTTTACGGAATCAGTAATAAATTTTCTTAAATCGCTTGAATTAGCATCTAATTTAATTCCTGTGGTTTTAATAGATTTGATAAAGGTTTCTATTATCAGCTTGCTGTTTTCTTGTTGCTTAATAGTGTTTAATGAATCAATCGTTCTTGTTAATGCGATGCTTTGTAATTTAACTTGCTTGTCCTTATTTTCATCTAATCTGTCGGAAACAACATCTTTAATAATGGTCATGGTTGCAGCAATTATAACACAAATTATTACAAATATGCCTGCACGTGTAAATCCCCTGTACCACTTTCTATGACCTCTACCATCACGAAGTTTAGTTCCTAAAAGGGGAATGATTGTGGATATGGCGGTGAATATGATTATTAATGATGTATAAACGGATTGAGGGATTGAGAGCAAAAATTTAACCATACTAAAAGTTTCTATAAATATAAGTTATGCTGTAAATCTTTAGTTAGATATCGCTTTTTATTTTCCAACAAAACTAGCTAGGGCAGAGAATGCGCCTGTAATCGTTGCAATAACCAGGTCCACCCAATTTTTCTTTTTTGTAGGTTCCACCTCAGGTTTATATGGATGGTTGTGGATGTGTATTTCAAATTTATCAACATTGTTGATATTGTAAATGTTATTTCGATTATCCATGGCTGTGACTATTGAATAGGTTTTTATCTAAAAAATCAAGAGTAAGTAACCTGTAATCCAGTCCCGTAGGATACAGACAAGAAGAAGTAGTTTTTAAAAGTAGCAACTTTCCAAATGATTTGCAATAGTTGTTTGTTAATAATATGATTAACTTTTTGATAACCAGGTTTATAAGGTGCGAGTTGATTGTTAGCCAAATTAGCAATTAACTGATGGTAGATAAGGAGGAGCTCCGATAACTAAATGAAATCCTCCAGACCCACAAGATGGTTCAATGATATAAAGTTTATAACTAATATCCATTTCCAATTATTTTCTATAGATTTCTTCTCGTTCGATTAGCACACCATCATCATTAAATTTCTCTTTAATTGAGAATGGTTTATTGCGCAATAGCAATACTACGATAGACTTTACTAGCGCAGTAAAAAAGCCAAATGGGATAAAATTCATTTTCATTCTTCATTAGTTAAAAAAGCGTTCCACTAATATACCAAGGCATATTCTAACGATAAACGACAGGTCATTTTTACAGATTTTGTACATACAATTTACTTTAGAAAATTTATTATAAATCAAGTTTTTAAATTTAATTTGGCATGCTTTGCCTAACAAAATTGCGTAATGATACTTTGTTTTAAAAACACTAATTTCAATCATTATCAGAAATTTTACCATCATTGACAGAATATTGGCAATGATTGAAATTTCATCTAAAATCAAGTTTTTATTTTTCTTTAAATAGCCGAAGTATCACCTAATGTTCACCTTTAAGCAGAATGTGACCAAGCAGAGGTTTTGGTTAAAAAGGGTATTACCTGAGAAAGTTATATGAATATAAAACTTAAAATATATCTTTGGCACTGCAAGGGGTGAGAGCCTTGCATCAATCATAGATTGAGAGCGTTAATTTAGATAAAGAGGATGTAGCAGCGAGTGTTACATCCTTTTTTTTTAATTTATGTCATCGAAACACATTAATGCCAAAGTAATACCGTCCTTAACTGGTAAACGTAAGCGATAAAACTGTTTCAATGACCATTTACCAGATTGGTAAAAATGAACAGCTTACAGCGAAGATAAAGAGTAAAAATTCAGTTGAGGATGTACCATTCAGTGAGATTTCAACTAAGAAATCTACAACAAACAAGGGTAGCCATATTGATACCTCAAAAATTGATAGTTCCAAAGGTTCAGCCAAAGCGACATTGAAAAATAAATCAAAGGTTGTTGCATCAACATCTAATGTTGAAAGGGATACCGAGAAAGTGAATTATTTGTTCTTGACTGGTTTTGTGGTTCTGATGGGTTGGTTATTCTGGTGGTTAAATTGAAAGTAATTATTCATCAGTATCAATAACTTCATCAGCAGCAGTTAATTCATCAAATCCTGAATAAATGAAAACTTCACCTTTTTCAATTTCATCATATTCAATGTCATTGATTGATGATTTTGCTGCTTTGCGAGGCAAAACCTCATCTAATTCAAGTTTTTTGATACCCTCAAAAGGTAGTGGTTTTCTATTTAAACATCTATTTAGTTCATTGGTCAAAATTGCAGCCATTTCAATATGTTGATTTATTTTCTTGACCAACATCTTAATTTTCTTCTTATCCTTTTTCATTTATCCCAAAGGTAGTTGTTCATAACTCATTTTGCGATTGCTATAAAAATTAGCAATTAGTATGATTCGAAATAAGCATGGTCAGGATGTGATGAATAAACCAAGGTAGTTATTTCAATGGGGTAAATAATCTGATTTCGTATATCAGGTTATTGTCCACATTTTTCTTTTGATAAATTAAATTTTCATTTCCATGTTGGAGTGCGTAAATGCCTACAGATGATAAATCTAATAATGATGTATCGGCTTTCTTAAAGCCACTTTTCTTTGCATTCTCAATTATATTGAGGTATGTTTTTAAATTGTTGGTTCTGTAAAAGGTAGCAATACCGTGTTCGTTATTATCTTGAATTATGAAACTATCTGAATCTTTCTTTGATTTTGGTAAATACATTTTACCATCGTGAGTATCATTTACCCATTTATAACCAATACTATCAAGATATGCATCATAATCTGCTGCTTTTAAATCATGATTTATCTTCGTTAAGATTTGAATAACTTGTTTAGGTTCAGAAGAACAACCAATAAGAACCATTAAAAAGAATGAGATTAGATAAGCGTTTGTTTTCATCTGGTAAATATAATGATTGGGCAATTCATTTTATATCTTTGAGAATTAACTATCTCAAATTATGATTGACCCAAAACTGTACATAAAAATTTTGATGTTTCTTTCAACTAAAGGTTTCTACCATTATACTGATGTGACGCATTTCTTTGATGAATATCCAGTTGATGCCATGCGTGAACTTTATGATGATAATCCTAGAAGAAGTATGATAAGTGAGTATCTTACTTTCATGGCAAACAGAAATCACATTGAATTTCGACCCTCTACAGGTGATAAGCGAAGTACAAATCTTGAAGCTGTAATAACCCATGATGGTTTGAAGTATTATAGAGAAGATAACTTATTCTTTGCATCTAAAAGAAATATAATTATCTCTTATACCCTGACAGTAATATCAATAATTGTCTCAATTATTGCGGTGAGTTTAAATTTTGGTAGAGGTCGTGAAATACAGGGATTGATGAAAAAAGTTGAAATGCTTGAAAAAACTGTAAGTAAACAGCTAATAGAGAAGAAAGTAAAATAATTATTTTTGTACCAATAAGATTCTAATTATGCCTAACCTTTCACCACATCTATTTGATAACGTTTTAAAATTCCTATCCACACGGCAAACTAAAATCCATTATAGGTATTTACTTAGAAGTGCAGAAGCTGAAAATGATTTTCAAGCAAGAATGGTAATTGAGAAATTATTGAGTAATGGGTTGATTTCAAAGGATTATAAAGATTATTATAAGATAACTCTAATTGGTCGTGATGTTGCTGATGATAACGGTGGTTACAGAAACTTTTCTGATGCAATGAAATATCATAGTCTTGATACTGAGTTGTCAAATGCCATTCCTACACCAATTGATTATATAATAGCTAAGAAGAATAATCCAGACGCAATTGGTTATACCAGTGAACCAATGCCCTTTGGCGGTTTGTATTCAGAAAATAATAAACCATTCCATGATGAGAGTTTTGCAGAATCTCAAAGGCAAATTGAATTGGAACAATGGCAAAATGAGCAACCATTCCAAACAAGAACAGTAACACCAACTTTGCCGCCTACTCGACCTGTTGAAGATAAGTCATTGGTGCAAAAATTTATTGATATGCAAGATAGCCCGAAAATAAATCAAAGAGTGGCATTTTGGGCTGGAATAGCAGGTATAATTAGTACACTTATAACAGTTGCTTTGTTAGTAGCTACATAGGTATTAATTTTTATCTTTGAGAATTAACAATCTCAAATATGACTATTCCTACAGTTCCTACTGATTCAACCAAAAAATTTTTTTTTATTATCGGAGTTATCATGATGATTTATTCATGCTATAAGGCGAGCAACATTTATGTTGACTTTACAGCGAATGGTAGAACTATTGATAGTTTAGTGACAATCAGAAAGGCTGTAGCAATTAAATATAGGGAAGTATCTGAGGCAATACCTCTCTGGATAGCAGATAGGAATCGGATGGTTGATAGTATGTCGAGAGTATATCATCGTCCGAAAAATGAAATATTTGAACAATACTTTAAGTTCGCTACTGGTGATTCAATTATGATGGGTTATAAAAAAACTTACATGGATGAAATTAAGGCATTAACTATTCCTATTAACAAACTTGGTGCATATCGAGAGTTCAGGAAAAGATTGTTTAAAGAGCAATTGGCGGTTATTACCATAACATTCATTTTAGGCTTTATACTAACAGTTTATGGTTTTAGGTCATGGAGAAATGAGGAAATAATTAAAGATAAAATCCTTAAACGGCAACTTGATTTATTAAACCTTGAATACGAACAAAAATTAAATCCAAAAATAAGTGACCCAACGCGATATAATAGGAAGTAAATAAACCAAATATTTCATCACTTTAATTAGAAGCTACCCATGTCCGCGATGTTCTAAGTACAAATTCTGCGATTTTGAGGTATAAGAATTTTACAATTATTCAGTTGTGAATGTTTTGGAATTGGATAAGTAATGTCTATAGTTAATATGAATGAAAGGCATAATAACACCGAAGATTCAGAGCGGAAATCTTTATGAGAATTATAGAATAAGCTTATTTTAATTAGTATTAACAGTTTCTAGATTCAAAAAATGGCCCAAGAGGTGTTTAAATGTAGTTTTTGTTAAGAAATAACGGGCAGGAATGGTAAGAAAAAACTAGACTTTTTTTAAAGAAAACTTATCAACATTAATAGAGTTTTTTAAAAAGCTGAAAAAACCATATAACATACCACCAATACCGAAAGTATTAGCTAAGCAGGTGCTTATATTGTTATATGTTTCTATTATTGTCATTAATCGAATATATGTAATAATATTGACAATAAGCTATTTAATTAATAGATTTATAGCAGTGAGACTATTATATTTAAATGTTTATAGTTCAAATTAATATATGATGTGCTAAAATCTATACTACTACTTAAATGAAAATGCCCCTAAGTTATCGGGGCATAATATTTATATTGTTTCTAAATCCATTTTACTGAGGTCAGTTTCAAAAGTAATCTTTTTCAGATAAGTAAGAGTTTGCTGTATATTGGTATGTCGATTAGCTTTCATTATTTCATCTAAAGACCAACCTTTTTTAAAACGACTTATGTTGCTTGTATGCTTAATGCTGTACAAATCATGGCCAAGTTTGTTCAATTTTTTTGCTTCAAGACACTTTACTAACTGATTATATGGTGTGTTTTCTCCTATCTGTTTTTCACTGAAAAATGTCTTAGTATTGCCGAAAACATAATCATTTGGATTCTGGTTTTCTAAATCTAAGCTTTTTAAATGTGTGATAAATGTTGGCAAGAGTGTGATAGTATCATCTTTAATTTCACCTGTTGTAACTTTTTTAACCCCTGCTCTTATTGTTAGGGTACGCCTATTTAAATTGAAATCACGAACCCTTAGCCCTCTGATTTCGGCTGGTCGCAAACACGTAAAATATATAGTTCTGCAAAATAGCGCACCAAATTTATTGTTGGAATCCATCCAATTCATAATGCTTGAAATTTGTTCATCACTGAATGGTAAATGACTTTCCATTACTTGTTTGGTTGATTTTATGCGTTTGCTGAATTTTAAAAATGGATTTTCTGTAATGTATCCTAATTCTTTCATCACAACAAAAAATGCTGAAAATGTACGTTTTGCAAATTTTACACTGTTTTGTGAATATTTCCCATCATTGATTTTACCAATTACAAAATCCTGTAAATCGTTTGTAGTTATTTCTTTTAGCAAAATATCATTTTCCAAATATTTTCTAAATGCATTTAGCTTGGATTTGTAACAGCTAATGGTTTTCTTTTTTGAAAAAAGTTTGGTATGAAATTCTTCAAACTTTATAATTGCTTCACTTAGTGTTAAATTTTCAGCTTCAATTTTAGTTAAATATTCTAATGGTTTAAATGGGTTGTAGCCATCTTCCAAATCTTTTTTAAGAGCTGCAAGTTCAATGTCTGCTTTATATTGTTTCTGAATGTGGTCTTTAATTCGGTTCAGATTATCTGGTCTCACTCGAACCTGTTTACCATTAAAATAGTATTCAAAATACCAGGATTGTTTGGCTTGGTCTTTTGCAATTGAACTTCCTTTTTCTGCTTTTTCAATTAATTTCCCCTTTTTAAGTACTGGTGTTGTGTAGTTGTTTTTTTTCATTTTTGTGTGCTTTTTCTAATAAAGTTAAGTCACATTCAAAAAAAATCAAGCAAACTTTTAGCAAAGCAATATAAAAAACTTCTTTTATTGGTGTTTAAACACTGTATTTTTGACAGGTGTTTTGAATCCGATATTCTCCACCACATTAAAGGCTACCTGTAAGGTGGCCTTTTTGTCGTTTAAAGGGCTTTTCTTTTCTAGCATAGTAACTAAAAATCATTGCTTATTAGATAAATAATATACCTTAAAAGGTATATAGTTGCTGTTTCATGAAGCAGCATCTAGCTGCGCTTGCTAGGTCTTGCTGAAGATAGCATTATATCTGCCTTTGTTTTACTTATTTCTGAGTGGCTATTATTTGTTGATGATATTGCTTTGTTCTTGAATAAAACGTCATGAATCTCCATTATGATGTGTTTCATTGATTAAAGCTTTCATCTCACTATATCCTGAATTATCCATAATATCTTTACAGTAATATAAAGCCACATACCGTTTCCTGTGTAGTAAATGGACGGACCGTAATTAGGTATCCTATATAAAATAGTTACAAAACCTTTTATGTGCGTGGACGGTTTATCCTTTTTATAGGTTAGATATGCAGCGAAAAGGTACAGTCAGGAACATAAATAAAATTGAAGGAACTGGGATTATCGAAGATGAAAATGCGCAGGAAATCTCTTTTTCGCTACGGGATGCTTTCTTTGGCGGAATTAAACTTGGATATAAAGTGGTGTTTGATATTGTACTTACCAATCAGGGATTAAGAGCTGTTAACATCGTTTTCATGGAAACGGTTCCGCTGATTCTATAATAAAATAGCGCGGTTCGTCCTTAATCAGTTTTTTTTCTCGGTAAACTGTCGTTACCTTCAAGGAGTTCATGGGCACGCTGCCTGAGTTCTTCTGCTTTTTCCAGGCTGCGCTGATAGCGTACCTTTATTTCGGCCGAACGTTCCAATAACTCGTCGATTTGATGGGTCTCTTCCGACCGGATTTTTCTGTCCTTTTGGTCCTCCATGTCTTTAAGTTAACAAAATATCTCCAAAATTCCAAATTTGCACTGTTGGAAGGCTTTATGATAATTTGGAAATATTGCACGGGCAGTTGGTCTGCTTATGATGTTTGGTCTGATCTGATTTGGATATTTTACACTATCTTACCATCTGGAAAATAAATTCCGATTCACTCAAAATAAACCGATATGGAACATGGAAAAGTTAAGATGTACAATAGTGAAAAAGGCTTTGGCTTTATCACTCCGGATGCGAATTCAGAAGATATTTTCGTACATGTGACCGGGCTTTTAGAGCGTGAGCTAAGGGCTGGAGATGTGGTGGAGTATGAAACTGAGCAGGGGAAGAAGGGTTTAGTAGCAATCAATGTGAAAAAGGTATAGCACCTTAAATAGCTTAAACAGTTTTTGCTTGCCCTGCATCGGTAAATGTTACGTTGATTTGAGAAGATGCATTCTTGTTAATGCCTATCTTTGCTGGATGGTGGCAAAACTCCTTGCTTCGAGAAGCAATTCAATAACGCAGCTTAATGACCTTAATATTGGTGATTCGGTAGAAGATGAATCTGGTATGTGCGTATTATTGAGAAAATCGAGGTGGTGAAGTATCAAAAGGCCACTCATTTTTATTTTAGGCTGGCCAAAGGTATCGGTTCGATTTTGATATTAAAGTAGCTGAGAAGTTTTTTTAATCATAGCTGGTTATTCGTATAGCGGTTGATTTCTTCCGTGGGATTATTCTAATGGCTTATTGTTACCACTTTGCCTTTGCCCTCAAAATATTTACACTATTGCCTGATCTATAGTTTTTTGGCATGTAATGTTGGCCCCTGGGTAAAAATTAGTTCCTTTACAGCGCCTGTGCTGTCTTTTATAAATTCCATGTTGGCCTGTATCACAGTGAAGAAGAATTTACTGTTTGTCTCCGCAAAAGCTTCAATCCTGGACTGTCCGGTTGCCTGTGCAAATACTTTTTTGCCTTCACGGGTAATGGTTAGAATGAGCTTTGGGGTTAGCTGGTATCTTCCCAGGTAACTATCGAGGTCTTTATCAGATACATCGGCTAGGGTGATTTTTCTGGTTTTGTTCAGGCCTTTGAGTCCGTATACGGTAGAGACGCTGTTGATGATTTCCTGTATGATTTCTCCATTATCGGAGTTTAACATAATCACCAGGCCGTTTCCGCCTTCCATGCTTCCGTAATAACCTGACCGGAAGCCTTCGTTTGCACCTCCGTGACCGAAATATTTGGTTCCGTTATAGTCTTCTATGAAAACGCCCAGTGCTGCTCCGTCGGTGTTCATGTAGGGCGTTAGGCGCAGTTCTGTGTTTTTTTTGTCTAATACCTTGGAGGAACTTCCGGCCAGGGAGAGCTGTGTTTCGATGATATACCTGGCAAGGTCGGTTGGATTGGTCCATAGCCCTGCTGCTGCCTGTTCGGGGTAGATGTGGTATTTGCCTTTAATCTCTTTTCCTCCGATATTATATCCTGTGGCGAACAGTTCTTTTTTTATGCCTGTTGGAGGTTGGCTGAAGGTGCTGCCAGTCATAGCCAGTGGCTTTAGAATTTCTCCATTCAGGTACTTTTCGTAAGGTTGGCCAGTGATATCGGTAAGCAGGAGTTGTGATATGGTAATTCCTCCGCCTGAATATTGCTGGTGGGTACCCGGAGCGAATACGGAACGTACTGCTCTTGAATTGGCAGGAGTTTCTCCGTTGAGTATCTGAATGGTGGTAGGTAAAGGTGAGCTGGTTTCATAACCTCCAAACCCATGTACATTGAGCCCTGCGGTATGGCTGAGCAGGTTTGCCGTACTGATTTTTTTTCCTTTGGAAAGCGAATCGTAAGGGAACTTCCAGCTTTTCAGATAAGTATTGATATCTGCGTACAGGTCAAGTTTCCGGTCGTGGAAAAGTTTGATAATGGCCAAGGCGTTTAGGGATTTACTGATAGAGGCAGCCTGAAAAAGGGTATTGTTGGTTACGGGGATGTTTTGTGCCGAATCGGCAAAACCGTATGCCTTTACAAAATCGATCTTATAGTTATGGATCACCGCAATGCTTAAGCCGTTTATTTTGTAATATTTCATACGCTCTTGCAGGTTCATCGCTTTTGTTCCGGTGATCTGTAGGTTCTCGCTCAGGCTGTTTTCAACTTGGTCGATCCGTTGCTGCGCTGTGGTTTGGGCGGTAGAGTGTTGTATGATGATGAATAAAAATACCAGGGCCAACACTGGGAAAAGGGAAAGCCGGATGTTAAATGTAGTGGTTTTATTGCTTTTCATAATTGTTTTTTATTTATCGTAGTGGCCGAAGCGTTGTTTACATTCTTTACCCACTTGGCAGTAGGGAAAATACCCGAATGGAGATTGGAGGTCAGCATGGTGTTGTTGGCCCCACTGAAGTTTCCCAGGTCCCGCCAAACGGGTATCCGACCAGTTAGCAGGGGCTTTGCTTTTATGTACTGGCCTGATTTAAAGCTGTTCATATTCCAAGATAGGGAGAAAATATGTTTTTCAACTTAAATTTATAGGTAATTCTAGCCATCAACAGGCAGAACAGCACCCAGCAAAAAAGTAGTAAACCAGGCCACTGGATAAAAGAGACCGCAATATTTTAGGTTATATTCTATTACTCCGCTGCCATATGATTAGATCTAAATTCGATAAATTTCAATTTATCGGGCAATTTGTATTAACTGGCTTGTTAGTGGTATGTGGCTTTGCTTTTTATGGCGGCTTTTATGGTAAAAAACATACTCCATTATTTTCTGGCCTAGGTTTATTCATTGTTTTCTTTACGGTGATGCTACCGGTTTACATTATTGCACAAATGAAGCTAAACTATAAAATCACAATGCTCAATACCGATTTAAAAACCATTTCCTTTAAAATGTTCTTGCTGCCCATAACCAGAACTTATCGCCTGGATTATTTCGATGGTTATATGAATACCATTGTAAAAGAAGTATGGCGGATACAAATGTTTTTACCTGGTAAAAGAAGGAAGGTTGATGTATAAAATGTCCGGGCGATTTTATAGCAATGTAAATGAGCTTCACGAGGGGCTGTCTTCCCTTAAAGATTTGGGGTTTATAAAATATTCGGTTCCCTTGTCTATAAAAATAGCTTCTGGACGTCAGATTTTTACAACATAAACCAACACTTTAACGTGTTTATGCTGTTATCAATTATTGTTAATTAAATTATTATAGTCCTTTTCTGTATCAATATCAATTTTTCCCATTTCAAAATGGATGGAAACCGCATCATCAATATGTTTTTGAATTAGGCTTTTAGCACCAGATTGGCCATTTAATTTTAACAATTCCTCAAAATAGTTTTTGTTGAATAAAACGGGTGTCCCTAAGGTTTGCGCATAAGCACAAGTCACAATGTTTTTATGGCTCTTTTGCTTCGTTTGAACTAAAGTTTCGAATATTTCTGAGGAGATATGTACCTGATCTGCCACAGCTATAATTGCATTTTCAATTTCTAAATTTAGAATTAGAGCAGTTTTTAAGCCTGTAGCGATACTGGATGACATTCCCTTCTCCCATTCCTGATTATTCACATAAGTAATTTCAGGATGGTGCGAACTTTTTATAATCTCTGCTGCGTAAGCTCCAAGCACAACAATAACCGGTCTGAAGGTTGTTTTTAATGCTTCTTTAATTACAATATCGAGCAAAGTAAAGCCATTGTAAGTCAACAGTTGCTTGGGTTTCCCCAATCTGCTTGAATTACCTGCCGCCAATATAATAATAGCAGTGTGCATTAGTTTGTTTTTATTTCGTAAAAATGAATGGGATTTTTCTTTTCCCTAAGCAAACCTGCTGATGCACCCGAAAAAATCGTTTTTATTTCAGCGATAATCGAAATTGCAATTTCTTCGGCAGTTTCGGCACCAATATCAAGCCCTATCGGTCCGTATATCCTGGATTCCTCTTTAGGTTGATCTATTTCCTCCAGCATCCTGATTAGCTTGCTTTTAGGGCCTAAAGTGCCGATGTAGGGCGCATTGGTAGCTAAAAGCAGATTTAAAAGTTCAACGTCGTAATTGTAATTATGGGTCATCAATACAAAAGCAGTTTGTCCGTCGATTTCAATCTGGGGTAAAATTTTTTCAGGTTTTGCAATTAAAATTTGTCTGGCTTTAGGAAACCTTTGTAATGAGCAATGGGTATGCCGGCCATCGGCAACAATAATTTCCCAGCCTAAAATATCTGCCATTTCAACCAGGGGTTGTACATCGTTTCCGGCGCCTGCAATAACCAGCTGGATAGGAGGCGGTATAAATTCTAAAAACGCATCGAAGTCTTTACCATCAATGTGATAGGTTTCAAATCTGGATAACTTAAGCTTTAAAACATCAAAGGCATCATTTTTAATAGTACCCGAAATTTCATCCTGTATTTTTTCTAAAATATCTTTTGCCCTGAACAACATTATTGAGCCAGGCTGTTTTTTATGTTCAAGAGCGAAAAGTGTTACGATTACACAGTCTTCCCTTCGGCTGTTGGCCGCTTTTAATATTTCTATTGGATTGAGGTCATCATCAGCAAAAATAGGCTCGAAAAGGATGTGAACAATCCCATTGCAACCTAACTGAATGCCAAATTTTGCATCATCTTCATCTGTGGTATCGTAAGTTACGAGTTTATTTTCCCCCTGATGAATGGCGGCAAGGGCTTTACGAAGTGCATCTCCTTCCAAACAGCCACCACTAATGGCACCTGTTAACATACCATCCTCGGTAATAAGCATTCTGGCTCCTGGTCTCCTATAAGAAGATCCTTCAACTTTTACTACAGTTGCAAGAGCCGTTTTTCGGTTCTCTTTTATTGCACTCTGGTATGCTGCTATAATGTCGGCTATTTCTTTCATTAAATACCTTTTAAATATTACCCATATCAAAAGGGAGTTTTCTGATGCGTTTACCTGTGAGGTCGAATATCGCCTCGGTTAATGCCGGCGCAAATGGAGGTAATCCAGGCTCGCCAATCCCACCAGCATCAAAGTCGTTTTCCATAATATAGACTTCAATCGGTGGAATGTCTGTTATTCTTGGCATTTTATAATCATAAAAATTATGTTGTTCTACCAGGCCATCTTTGAACGTAATTTCATGGATGGTGGCAGCCCCAAGCCCCATTATAATGGCACCTTCAATCTGGGCGTGGATAATATCAGGGTTTACGTACCAGCCACAATCTACTACAGCCCATACCTGATCGATCTTTAATTTTTCGCCTTTCTTTTTCGATACTTTTACAACCTGGGCAACAGTAGTACCAAAACATTCGGTTATTGCAATCCCAAAACCTTTGTTTTTACCTCTGTTTTTCCAACCAGACACTTCTTCGATTTTATCGATTAGTTTTGTTGTGCGTTCCTCTTTCAGGTATTGCCGCCTGAATTCGAGCGGATCTTTACCAGCCTTGTGTGCCAGTTCATTCATAAAACTTTCGTATGCAAAGCCGTTTGTAGATGCATACACTGACCGCCAGAACATAGTAGGGATGGGTGTTTGGAACAGCACATCTGCAAAACTGATATTTTTAATGGTTTCAAAGTATGGTTTCAGCCATCCTTCAGAAGTGCTTCTGTTCGCCTTGCCATTATCTCCGGCACGGAAGTGGTCATTATTCTGACCGGCCATTCGAAACTTAACCGCACTAATATTATTGTTTTCAACTGTTCCCTGGCACCTGTAAGATATACCCGGCCGAAAAGGCCCTTGTGTAGCATCGTCTTCCCTGGTCCAGATTACCTGAACAGGTAATCCTATTGCTTTTGAGATCACAACGGCCTCATGAGGGTAGTCCATCAGCGCTTTTCGGCCAAAACCTCCACCAAGAAAAGTCATGTTTACAATAACCTTATCAAAGGCGATGCCCATTTTTTTACTGATATAGTCCTGAATCCAGTTGGGTGCCTGAACAGGTCCCCAGATTTCTACCGTATCGCCCCGGTGGTGCGCGATACAGTTCAGGGGTTCCATGGCACAATGCGATTGATACGGTGTTTCATAAACAACGTCCAAAATATCTTTTGCCTGGGCAATAATGCCATTGGGATCGCCCTGCGTTTTAAGTGGCCTTCCTTCGTCGGTATTTAATACTTCACGTTGTTTGCGGTAGATATCAGGCGTGTTTACATGTTCAAATCCGCTATCATCCCATTCTATCTTTAAAGCTTTTTTACCTTGTAGTGCTGCCCAGGTTGAAGTTGCAATTACGGCGATGCCTTCTCTTTCCATATCGTAAATCCCCATCGCAACTTTAATTACATTGATTACCCCGGCAACTTTACGGGCTGCAGAATCATCAAAGCTTTTAACCTTGCCACGCAAACGCGGATTGCGTTCAACGGCAGCGAAAACCATTCCGGGTATTCTTTTGTCAATTCCAAAGATGGCCTGCCCATTTGTTTTCATTGGCGTATCCTTGCGGTGCAGGGGTTTGCCAATTAATTTATAAGCGGAGCGGGGTTTTAGCGCCACATCTTTGGGGGCCTGTAGTTTTGCTGCATCAACCACAAGTTCTCCATAATGGAATTTTCTGCTTGTTGGTTTATGGATAATGTGGCCTGATTCTGCATAACATTCGCTGGTTGGTACCGACCATTTCGCCGCGGCAGCCATAATCAGTACCTCCCGGGCAGAGGCGCTTAGTTTTAAGAGGTTTTTATATGCACCACGGATGGTGGAGCTTCCTCCGGTTAACTGACTTCCGTATTTCTTTTCATTCCCCTGTGCAAACTGAATATCTACAGATGCAAGGTCAACTTCGAGTTCTTCTGCAATAATCTGGGCGATGGAATGATATACCCCCTGGCCCATCTCGGCACGGTGGCTTACCAGGGTGATATGCCCTGATGGCTTAATCAATATCCAGGCAGTAAGCGCTGTATAAACATCCGCAGCCACTGTTTCCTGCTCCGTCATCACCATGGCCATGGCAGCATCAGGCAGATATAGGCCTAGGAAAAAACCTGCACTACCTATTCCGGCCGTCTTTAAAAAATTTCTTCGCGAAACTTGTTGCGTGCTCATAATATTTTGTATTTGCTAAAAGAAGATGTGATTACTTTTTTGGCGCATAAGCGCCTGTCGTTAGCCAGGTTGTCCAGGCTTTTTTAAATTCTGCATGGCTCATTGGCGGTAAGGTTCTCCCTTCTCCCGGATTCCAGCCTGCCAGCACGAGTCCGTCATCTGCATGTTCGAGCAGCTTTTTTAAATCCTTATTTCCGTTTTGCTTAGGATCTACGAGTTGCCTGGCGAGCTGATACGGAGATCTTCCCTGAAAAACCATTTTCATATTGGCCGGTGGTAAATGCCAGTCCGGGTTGCCCGGAGGGCTATTTTTGCCCGGTATATTGGCGGGCTGGTGGCAGTTTGAGCATTTCATTGCATAAACACCTTTTCCATCAGTACCCCGCTGAGGGTTCATGGTATGCAGATGGCTGTCATCTCCCTGTAGGGGAATATTCCCTGATGGGTGACAATTCATACATCGGGGGCTCATGAGTACACGATACACTTTCTCAAAGGCTTTTACTGATGCAACACTATCTTTAACCAAAATAAGGTTGGTTGCGGGCTCATAACGTGTTTTATCATCGTGTAATGCAAAAGCCATAAGGCTTACCAGTGAAAGAATAATTCCCATTGTATAAAACATTCGCATAAGGCCGGTATTACCTTTTAATAAGTTATTTAGTCTTATCATTTTGCGGCCCCTCCTTTTTTAGAAAGTGCGGCAGCCATGTGAATGGCCTTCCGGATTCTCGGATAAGTTCCGCAGCGGCAAATATTTCCTGACATGGCCAGATCAATGTCTTCATCTGTTGGATTTGGTTTTTCTCTCAGTAATACCGCTGCAGACATGATCTGACCCGAGTGGCAATAGCCACATTGTGGTACATTGGCCTCATTCCAGGCTAGCTGTAAAGGATGATCGTTGTTTTTGGATAATCCTTCGATGGTAAGAATCTTTTGGCCCTGGGCGCGCGAAACCTTGGTTACACAAGATCTTACCGCTTCCCCGTTAAGGTGCACAACACAAGCGCCGCATTGTGCAACGCCACAGCCAAATTTAGTTCCGGTTAGACCAACCAGATCGCGGATGGCCCATAACAGGGGCATATCGGGATCTGCATCGATCTCAAAATTTTGATCATTGACGTTTAATGAAATCATGAGAATAATTTATGTTTTGTTACGTTTCCAGGCCCAGTAACAACCTGTATTTTGGTTCTGCTGAACAGTAAAACGATTCGTTTAATTTCCGTTACCTAATTTACAAATAAATCGCTTAAGTGTTTGTCAAGTAGTGATTTTGGTACACAATCAGTAATTAAGGTAATTGGTGCTTTCAATTTTACTACATCGCATAACCATCTTATTTGAAATTATTGAGTTAAATGGTATTCAAATTTTATTTTGTAGTTTTAGTAATATATATATTGCTTATTAAGATGTCTTTTTTGATTAATATCCGGTATGATTTGGTTAATAAACAGTCGTTTTTGAGTTTAGTATTTGTTAATTTCGTTTATGTAATTTTTGTAAATTCCTGTAATAGAGGTAGTTTTTGTGTTTTTAGGATAGTGGATGAAGGTTTGTTTTAATGGCGAACTATTTTATTGAAGGCCACTGAGCGGTAGGTGATTTTTTTGTTTTTCGGCTTAACATCAGGGTAAAGGTTAAGCAAATAGGCTATTGAACTTAATCCATCTCTAACAATAAAACAAAACTAATGAAAACAAACAAAAAAAATTACCTTGGCTTATTTGCCGCTACCTTACTCTGTATTTCAGTTTTTAGCTGTAAAAAACTGGTCAGCGAAAACATCCCGGAAACTGATATGAAAAAATCAGATCAAATGCACGAATTCAATTTCGGCGGAAACAAAATCCTCATCAAAGAAGATAAAGGGACTTATTATCTCTCAGATGATATCATCCTAACCGAACAGCAGTTTAACCTTTTAAAAGCCAATAATAACGCAGCGATGTCTACTACGGCAAGGGCATTAATTATGAATTCGCTGGTAAAACGGTGGACAAATTCAATTGTATATTACAGCCTCAGCAGTCTCGGTGCAGATACCGCCTCTTCATTAAAAGCAATGCAGTACATTACAAGGGTATCGCCACTTACTTTTGTGCAACGCACTTCTCAGGCAAATTACATCAATTTCGTAAAATCTACCGGAAACAGTTCTTCTGTAGGGATGGTTGGCGGAGCGCAAAACCTTAATTTATACAATTATAATACGCCTGGTATTATTATCCACGAAATATTTCACGCTTTGGGCGTAATGCATGAGCAATGCAGAACCGATCAGAGCAGCAATGTGGTTATTCACCCCGAAAATATTCCTGATGATAAAGAATTTAATTTTAACCAGGTTTCGGTAAGCAGTTACAGCAATTATGGCACCTTCGATTTCGAATCCATTATGATGTACGAGCCTTATGCCTTTTCGAGTAATGGCCAGCCTACCATTACTAAGCTTGATGGCTCTACCTATCAAACCAGTTATCCGGCGGCCAATATGTCGCCAACTGATATTGCAGGAATTAACCAGCTCTATACGGGCTTTACTTATACCGGTCTAGCGGCAAATGCCAATTATGAAATTGCTTTAGCGCTCGATAATACCAAACTGTTAAATGTGCCCAATAGTGCTACGGCCGATGGTACACAGGTAATTATCTATACCGATGGAAATTCGAACAATGCCAGGTGGAATGTAACCAAAAATGCCGATGGGTATTATACCCTTGCGCCTTTACATGCACTGAGCAAAGCACTTACCGTGGTTGGTAATGCTGTTGCAAACGGAACAAAACTGGAAATAAGAACCAATACCGGTGCTACTTCGCAGCAGTTTAATATCACACCAGAAGCAGGTGGTTATTATATTATATCACCACGCAGCGTGCCTTCGAAAAATGTAGATGTTCCGGGCAGTAATACGGCTAACGGCACCTTACTTAATATTTGGAGTTACGGCGGTGCAAACAACCAGAAATTTAAGTTTAATACTTTTTAGAAATAATCTTCGTTTAAACCTGTTTCATATCATGCCCCTAAAAAGTTAAATGCTTTAAGGGGCATTTTTATTTCGCCGAAAGGATATTATGGCGATCATAAGCGGCTGATATAGAATGATAATAGATTCTAACTATTTCGTTATAGAATTAAATGATTGTGATTAGTTAACCTGATTTTCTAAATTTATATAATTCCTGATTAACAGGAATGTTTAGCTTGTTATTAACAAAACATTATCAATATGGAAAAAGAATCAAATGACATCAGCAAATGCCCGTTTCATAACGGTAGCATGAAGAGCAATGTAGGTGGCGGTGGTACCAGAAACAACGATTGGTGGCCAAAACAGTTAAAATTGAACATTTTGCGTCAACATTCCTCCTTATCTAACCCAATGGATGGGGAATTTAATTATGCCGAGGCTTTTAAAAGCCTCGATCTGGATGCGCTGAAAGCAGACCTTCATGCCCTGATGACCGATTCGCAAGATTGGTGGCCAGCAGATTTTGGTCATTATGGTGGTTTGTTTATCCGTATGGCCTGGCATAGCGCCGGTACTTACCGCGTTGGTGATGGCAGGGGTGGGGCAGGAGCAGGCTTACAACGTTTCGCTCCGTTAAACAGCTGGCCTGATAATGTAAGTCTCGATAAAGCCAGGCGTTTGCTTTGGCCAGTTAAACAAAAATATGGACGTAAAATTTCATGGGCAGATTTATTGATCCTGACTGGAAATATCGCATTAGAATCGATGGGTTTTAAAACCTTTGGGTATGCTGGCGGAAGAGAAGATGTGTGGGAAGCGGATGAATCGGTATATTGGGGTTCGGAAACCACCTGGTTGGGCGGCGACCTTCGTTACGCACATGGTTCTGACGGTGCAGGTAAGGCACATGGTGTAGTGGTTACTGATGATGATGCTGATGGAGATATTCATTCGCGGAATCTGGAAAAACCCCTTGCTGCAGTACAAATGGGTTTAATTTATGTAAATCCTGAAGGACCGGACGGAAACCCTGATCCGATTCTTGCCGCAAAAGATATTCGTGATACTTTTGGCCGCATGGCGATGGATGATGAAGAAACCGTTGCGCTTATTGCGGGTGGCCATACTTTTGGTAAAACGCACGGTGCTGCCTCAGCAGATCATGTAGGTAAAGAACCTGAAGCTGCGGGTATCGAAAGCCAGGGTTTGGGTTGGAATAACAGTTACGCTTCTGGTAAAGGTACAGATGCCATTACCAGCGGATTAGAGGTAACCTGGACCACCACACCAACACAATGGAGTAATAATTTCTTCGAAAACCTGTTCGCTTTTGAATGGGAATTAACAAAAAGTCCGGCCGGTGCGCACCAGTGGGTCGCTAAAAATGCAGATGCCATTATTCCTGATCCATTTGACTCATCGAAAAAGCACCTGCCAACCATGTTAACTACCGATCTTTCTTTAAGATTGGATCCGGCATACGAAAAAATATCAAGACGTTTCTTGGAAAATCCAGATCAGTTTGCTGATGCCTTTGCACGGGCCTGGTTTAAATTAACCCACCGCGATATGGGGCCAATAGCCCGTTATCTGGGGCCTGATGTTCCACAGGAAGAATTGCTTTGGCAAGATCCTGTTCCGGCGGTTAATCATGCATTAATTAACGATAGTGATATTTCTGCCTTAAAAGAAAAAGTGCTGTCGAGTGGTTTAAGTATTGCCGAACTGGTTTCTACTGCCTGGGCTTCTGCTTCAACTTTCCGTGGTTCTGATAAACGAGGCGGTGCCAATGGTGCACGTATCCGTTTGGTGCCACAAAAAGATTGGGAAGTAAACAATCCTGCTCAATTGCAAAAAGTATTAAATGTGTTAGAAAAAATCCAGCAGGAATTTAACGGTTTGCAAGCCGATGGTAAAAAGGTATCGCTGGCCGATTTAATCGTACTGGCCGGTGCTGCTGCGGTAGAAAAGGCTGCCGGACATTCAATTACTGTTCCTTTTACACCAGGCAGGGCAGATGCTTCGCAAGAACAGACTGATGTAGAATCGTTCAGTTATTTAGAACCAGTTGCTGATGGGTTCCGCAATTACCGTAAATCGAAATCGCCGGTTTCAACAGAAGAATTTTTGATCGACAGGGCACAGCTGCTTAATTTAACCGCTCCCGAATTAACCGTGTTAGTGGGTGGTTTACGTGCTTTGGATACCAATTTCGATGGTTCTAAAAATGGTGTTTTAACAGATAAACCTGGTCAGTTAACCAATGCTTTCTTTGCGAATTTATTGGATATGGAAACCCAGTGGAAAGCCATTGCCGATGATAAGGAGTTGTATATTGGTAGCAGCCGTTCAACCGGACAGCCAAAATGGACTGCCACCCGTGCGGATCTTGTGTTTGGTTCAAATTCTGAATTAAGGGCAATTGCTGAGGTATATGCAAGTTCGGATGCACAACAAAAATTTGTAAAAGATTTTGTAGCCGCATGGAATAAAGTCATGAATGCAGATCGCTTTGATGTGAAATAATTTTAGCATAAATACGCTCATTTGATCTAATCGAATGGGCGTAATTTCGACTGTGGTCGAAATGTTTAATATTATTTAGGAAAGTCCATATTGACAGGTCCAATAGTAAGGTCGTCATTGCGAGGAACGAAGCAATCTTAAAGTACGCTAAATGCGATCGTTGTAAGATTGTTTCGTAAGGCGAAAAAGCCTTCTCGTAATGACGATTTATTGCAGAATATCGCCATACTAGAATGTTTTTGTTATTTATATTGACGATATAGCCTCCTTTTTGTATGGATTCAATTAAAATCAATACCTAATATCGCTCATTCGAATAAATCCCAGCGAGGTTTCCGACGCACAAACCATATCAACTTATCAGGATATCCTCAACAAACGCGAAACGGAAATAGAAACCTTAAATTTTGCGGTAGCTAATCTGGGTAGGCTTTCGGTCCAAGAGTTACCCATTACATCAATGCCCGGTGAAATGACGAAGCTTAAATCAGCACTTTTTAGGGCAAAATCATAATTAGAGATTTTTGATAAATCTTGATCCTCGTCATAAAATTTATCTGATTTTTTGAACTAAAATTAAAAACGGTCTTAAAATATGCATGACATAACCATGACGTATGATCTGTTCTGATTTTAAGAACTGATTTTTGTTCAAATTTTTTAAGATATGTAAAAGTAATCATACTGTAATGTTAGCCATACAGCTAAGTAATCTCCCGATCACGAAATTATATTTTTGATTTTGTGGTAAAATGGTTAATATTGAGTAGATAAATCGTTTTATCCATAACCAAATATAATGAAGAGCCCAGGTGCATTTACTCCCTTTTGTGCGGTGTATAACTGTGTAGTTTACATTGATGTATGTTTATCCTTTTCTAAAAATGTAATCCCTGGTTACATTGCCGTGTATTGCCCAAAGCCTTCTGATTAAATTATTGATGATTTCAGTCAATTGTTCTCTTTTTGAATAATTGATAAAACGTTTTACCCGTAATGGGGTGAATTATAAACTATTAACCAATCATTAACTAAAGCTAAACTAAATGAAAATCAATCTACTCAAGATTTCAGGGCTTTCTGTGCTTTTTCTGCTCAACAGTCCTGCATTTTCAATGAATCCGGTTACTGCCAAATTAAGGCATTTTACCGGGCCTGATGCGCCTTTCTGGCTCATTCAGAACCGGAAAGTAATCTCCGGAACCGTATTGGATGAAAAAAACATGCCCATTCCAGGGGTCGGCATTAAAAACATTACATCAGGTAAAACGGCAGTAACAGACGAGGCTGGTAAATTCAGTATTGAGGCCAATACAAAAGATGTACTCCGTTTTTCTTACGTAGGCTACGAGAACAAAGATGTTACCGTAGGTGAACAAAGTAGCATCAGCGTTAAAATGGCACCTGCTGAGGCCAGTAAACTGGATGATGTAGTGGTAATCGGTTACGGTACCGTGAAAAAGAGCGACCTTACTGGTTCGGTAGGTGTGGTAAAAGCGAGCGAGCTGCAGGAACGCCCTGCACCATCGTTAAACCAGGCACTGGCCGGTCGTATTGCGGGTGTGCAGGTAAATACCAACTCGGGTAGGCCAGGCGGACAAACGAACATCAAAATCAGGGGTTTCAGTTCCATCAACACCAGTAATAACCCACTTTATGTGGTAGATGGGGTAGCTTTACCGGTAACTACCCAAACACAGAACAGCAATGCCATCGATTTTATCAATCCTAGCGATATTGCATCGGTAGAGATATTAAAAGATGCGTCTTCAACGGCAATCTATGGTGCCAGGGGTGCAAATGGTGTAATTTTGATTACCACTAAAAAAGGCTCAACAAATTCGCAGCGCGTTACCTACGATGCTGATTTTGGCATTAATACCCTGGCGGCACATCATGTTAAAATGCTCGATGCCAATGAATATGTAAAAGTTCAGGATCTGGCTTACGATAACATTAAGGTGTACGATCCGGTAGGCTGGGCAGCAGGAAATTATGCCTCTACACCAGTTCCTAAGGCAGCAAGGATTGCATTACCACAGTTTTTTGATAGTAGTGGAAATCCATTGTACAATACCGATTGGTTAAAAGAATCTACCCAGAACAAACTTTCGCAAAACCACCAGTTAGGGTTCACAGGTGGAAACGAGAACAATACTTATGGTATTTTTGTAGGTTACCGTGATGACGAAGGACTTTTGTTAAATTCTTATTTAAAACGTTATTCGGGTAGGTTTAATTTCGAAAGTAAAATTAAACCGTGGTTAAAAGTTGGCGGTAATTTAAGCTATAACAACCAGGATGAGAATATTGTAGATCAGGGAACTGGCGGACTAAACTCCGTACGGATGATCACTGAAGCATTTCCTTTCCTGCCGATCAAATTAGCAGATGGCAAATGGGGCGATAATAAATTAATCCCATGGGCTGAAGGAGGTTCTAATCCGGTACACATTTTAACTGATCAGCGGTACGGTATGATCACCCAAACTTCTTTAGGAAGCGTTTATTCTACCATTAGTTTCAGTAAAGACCTCGAATTCCGTACCCAATTAGGTGCCAATATTGTTAGCCGTAACATCAATGAGTATAACGCCAAACAATTATATGGTATTTCGGATGGGCAGAACGGAACCGCAAACGTAACCAACGATAGAGAAACTTTCTGGTCGTTGGAGAACTATTTAACCTATAACAAACGTTTTGCCGAATCTCATGCCATTAATGCTTTATTGGGTATTTCGTGGCAGGCTACCAATTTCTTCAGCAACACCAGTCATGCCGAAAATTTTGTGACCGATTTTTACGAAAACAACAATATGGGTTCGGGCAGTAAGTCCATTACCGTAGGTTCGAGCCGTAACAGATCTGCTTTCAACTCTTATTTTGGAAGGGTAAACTATACCTTCCAGGATAAATACCTGTTTACCGTTACCGGTAGGGTAGATGGATCGTCGAAATTTGGCGATAACCATAAATTTGCATTTTTCCCTTCAGCTGCATTTGCCTGGAAAGCATCTGACGAAGATTTTCTTAAAGGAAACAAAACCATTTCTAACTTAAAATTAAGAACCAGTTATGGTTTAAGTGGTAACTCTGAACTTCCAGCGTACCAATCATTAGCCACTCTGGCAAACAACTCGGCTATTATTAACGATAGCAAAGTAACTGGTATCGGTATCGGCAGGTTGGCCAATCCGGATCTGGTTTGGGAAAAAACCGCACAGTTTGATGCTGGTTTGGAACTGGGTTTATTTAACAACCGCATTAATTTAGAAGCCGATCTTTATTACAGAAAAACAACCGATATGTTACTGGATGCCCCGGTACCACGTACAAGTGGTTTCTCGGTAATCAGGAAAAACGTGGGTTCGATGCAGAACAAAGGTTTAGATTTGGGCATTAACACCGTTAACATTCAAACAGATGATTTTACGTGGAAAACAACCTTTAACATCTCCCTTAACCGAAACAAGGTGCTTTCTTTGGCCACACCGGATGATATTTTTGGGGTAGGTAACCCGAATTTCACCAACCAAACGGGTATCATCAGGGTGGGAGAACCGGTAGGTTCATTCTGGGGATTGGTACGTTTAGGTACCTGGAGCGAGGCTGAAAGGGCTGAGGCTGCAAAATATGTGAGTTATCGTGGTGGTAAAACACTTTTGCCAGGCGATATTAAATACCTGGATGTTAATGGAGATCATGCCATTACCGATGCCGACCGTCAGATTATTGGTAACGGAACACCAAAAGGATGGGGATCATTTTCCAACTCTTTCCGTTATAAAAATTTAGACCTGATCGTTGAACTTCAATATTCTTATGGCAACGATGTACTGAACATGACGCATCACTCGGGTGAAGACAGACAGGTACAAGCCAATAGTTTTGCAAGTGTATTGGATGCCTGGACACCTCAGAACCAAAATACGCCGATTGCGGCCATCAGGGATCAATCAGCAGGTTATGTTACTAACGTAGATACACACTGGCTGGAAGATGGTTCTTTTATCCGCGGTAAAAACCTTTTGCTTGGTTACACCTTTAACAAAACACTCGTAGAAAAATTACGTTTAAACAGGCTACGTGTTTATGCCTCTGTTCAGAATTTCTTCCTGGCCACCAAATATACCGGTAACGATCCGGAGGTAACCACTTATGGGAATGTATTTGCGCAGGGCCAAACCTTTTTCGATTATCCAAAACCTACAACTTTCATGGTGGGCTTAAACATCGGATTATAATATTAACTAAAGAAAGGATATTAAAATGAAAATAAATATAAAAAATATCGCTGCCCTGTTATTGCTTGGTGGTGCCGTGATCGGGAATTCGGGTTGTAAGAAATTTTTGGATGAAACCGATCCTACCAATCTTTCGCCTAATAGTTTTTATACCTTGCCAGAACATGCCGAAGCAGGTATTGCGGCCGTTTATTCAGAAATCAGGTTTATCGGTAATGGTGCCGGTATTTTCTCGAACAACTGGCAGATGCTGGATGCCCCAACAGGGATTCAAACGACTGAAACAGCGCAGAACTCGGATCTGAACAACTTATATTCGTTAATTTATGATGGATCAAACCTGCATGTTAACCAAAACTGGAACGGCTTCTATAAAGTAATTGCCCAAACTAATTTGGTATTGGATAAAGTTCCGGGTATTAATCCGATGGATGCTGCACAGAAAAAAAGAATTTTGGGCGAAGCCTCTTTCATCAGGGCATGGGCTTATTTTTACCTGGTGCGTTTATGGGGCGATGTGCCGTTAATCACCAAACCAATCAGCAGCCCGAACGATCCTAATTTTGCCCCTTCAAGAACACCACAAGAACAGGTTTACAAACAAATTGTCGACGACCTGGTTTTGGCAGAAGCAGCGGGATTGCCTTACATGGATGGAAGCGGACGTGTTTCTACCGCGGCCATTAAATCAGAACTGGCTAAAGTTTATTTAACTATGGCTGGTCAGCCGCTAAACAAAGGTGCTGCCTATTACAGGTTAGCCGCTGATAAAGCAAAAGAAGTGCTTGATTATGCTACTGCAAATACGGGTAGTTTGAGTTTATTTCCCACTTATGGCGCCATACACGATGCCAAAAACGATAACAAATTAGAGCACCTTTTCGGGATTCAGTACAATGATGCGGCCGGTGCTGGCAACCCTTTACAATCGTCTTACCTGCCATTACACCAGCCATTGGTATCTAAAATCGACGGGATTGGAACATCTCTTCCAACACAGAGTTTTTACGGCTCATATGAAGCTGGCGATTTAAGGGCAAAAAACAGGGATGGTTATTTCTTTACCGATTATTATACCGATGGATTTAAACTGCCTTTGATTAACCGTGGTAAACCTTATATTTTTAAACACTTTGATGTCATTGCAAACGGTACATTGGGTGTAGAAGGTACCAGCAGGAGTGATTTAAATATTCCGCAGATCCGTTTTGCCGAAACCCTGCTCATTTATGCCGAAGCACAGAACAGGGCCGATGGTACGCCAAATATAGCAGCATACACGGCAGTAAATGCGGTTAGAAGAAGGGCGTTGTTAGGTGACCTTTCCGGTTTAAGTCAGACCCAGTTCGAAGAAGCAGTATGGAGAGAGCGCTGGCATGAACTATGTTACGAGGGTATTACCTGGTTCGATATGGTACGCCTTCGTAAAGTGTATAATGAGGACACCAATGGTTTCGATAATTTTGTTGGCCACATTAATAAAAGTGTAAACCAAGCTTTGCAAACCAAACATTTATTGTTCCCGATTCCTACACCAGAAATTAAGAACAATCCTAACTTAACCCCAAATCCGGGTTATTAGTAAATATTTTTCATGGTTGGTATCAAACTGACCATAAATAAATTTTCGTTAAAAACGGGTGCCTGGTATATTCGGGTACCCGTTTTTGTTTATAAGATCGTCCTTTAGATCCGATAGCTATTGCATGGAGTGTAGTCTCGACGAAGTCGGGAGAAAAATCTTAATGGTCGGTGTCTCACCGACCATATAAAGTTTGCCTCATCCTCTGTTTTCTCTGTGATATTTTCTTTGTGGGCGCTGTGGTAAAATATTATCGGCAGCACTTTGTAGGTTTGAGATTCTTCGCTGCGCTCAGAATGACAGCTTATAAAAATCGGTCGTCATTCCCGCGCCTGCGGGAATCTTAATGCAACCTGCAAAGCTTACCACGGCATTTTCCTAATGTTCGGTGTCTCAACAACCATCAATAACCTATATTTTCCCCAACTTTCCATTAATAAAAGCAAGTTCATCATTGCTGATCTCAAAGTCCATCGCTTTTGCATTCGATATCGCCTGCTCTTTATTTCTGGCTCCTGCAAGCACAACAGTAATGCCTTCCTGCAAGGTTGTCCAGCGTAGTACCAATTGTGCAACACTTGCATTTTTTGCTGCGGCGACCGGTGTTATATTTTCCAAGAATGATTTTACTTTTTCAAGGTCAAACTGAGTGAAATAGCCGTTACGGTGATCATTGGCTTTTAGTTTTTCATTATTGAAATATTTACCGGATAAAAGTCCTCTTTCCATCGGACTATAAGCAATAATACCCATATTATTTTTTAAGCTGTAAGGAATCAGGTCTTTTTGAATCGCCCTGTTCAGCATGCTGAATGATACCTGGTTTGATGCCGGCTGATGTATTTTTGCTGCATTTTCTAAAAGTGTTACATCAGCATTAGAAAGCCCTGCGGCAAGAATTTTTCCATCTTTAATTAACTGTGTTACTGCTTCCATGCTTTCTTCGATAGGCGTGGTTGAATCAGGCCAGTGCTGTTGCAAAAGGTCGATATAATCGGTGCCTAAACGTTTAAGGCTATTTTCTACTTCTTTAATAATGGATGCTTTGCTGGAGTAACGATAAACCGGTACAGCTTTTCCATTGTTTTCCGCATCAAAAAAATGTTCGCCTTTCCCGTTATTGCTTCCGTCCCAAACCAGGCCGAATTTGGTGAGCAACTGTATTTTAGTTCTGTCGTAGCCCTTAATCGCTTCACCAATTATTTCTTCACTCAAACCAAAGCCATAAAAGGGTGCAGTATCAACGGTGGTGATCCCATGATCTATTGATGCTTTAACAGCTTCGATAGAATCTTTTTTCTCATTTCCACCCCACATGTTGCCGCCAATGGCAAAAGCCCCGTACGAAATGGCTGATAATTTGAGCGTTGTATTTCCTAATTTTCTATATTCCATGATTTATGTGTTTTTGTGAGGACAAAATTTCGTAAATATGTACTATTATCAAAATAAGTTAAATAGGATTGAGGTATTATAATAATGATAGGTTCTGTTTTCGAGGAAAGAAAAGATTCTTCGCTGCGCTCAGAATGACAGCGAATAATAAAGCACTAATGCTTTCGTGGCTACCCTTCGACTACGCTATCAATGACAGATGCTAAAGAATGGTCGTTATTCCCGCGCCTACGGGAATCTTAATGCAACCTGCAACCCCTGCTAAGGCATTACGATTGCCAGTTGAGCTGACAATGACGATTCTACGCACTGTCATTAAACCTCCAATGTATTTGCAAAATTCTACGCGCTACCATTGCAATTTTCCGTGTTTCTGTGCTTCCGTGGCAACAATTACAGAAAACGAATGTAGTATGCCTTATCTGTGTGAATCTGTATTGTTTGTGGTTAAAAATTTCAAGAGAAATATTTGGCTGCGCTCAGTTAAATGAAATATTTGTGGCTTAAATATCTAAACCCTGAAATTAATTACATCGTTGTAAATTCAAACTGACGCGGTTTTTGGCCTTATCCGGATTATAGTTTTTTATATCTCGCCTCACTCGTTTTTATATTAGATAAATAAGTCTAACCAAATATCCTATGTTTAATAATCAACCAATATACCCATACGGTGGTATTATTCAACTTTTTTCTGGCTGAGGTGCCAATTTTTCGAGATTCATTTTGTCAATTTTATTTAGCTATAATTCATTCAATAATAAGGTTTTATCGCATATAACAATTGGCAGGTTCTTGTACTGATAAGAACTAAAAACAGAGAACCATTAACTAAACTAAACATATGAGTAAAATTTACAATCGAAGGGGTATATTATTATACCTCAAACGTACCTGTACGGGCAACGCAAAAATTTTGTCCATTTCATTCCTACTCCTTTTTACTGGTTTTAGTGCTTTTGCACAAAGCATCATTGTAGGTACCGTTAAAGACAATAAAGGGGTAACCTTGCCTGGCGTTAGCGTAAAGGTGAAAAATACACAGATTGGCACCCTTACTGATGTCCTGGGTAAATACACCATTAAAACTGAAAGTACAAATCAAACACTGGTGTTTACTTTCATTGGTTTCGCTACAAAGGAGGTTCTTGTAAATGGCCGCACAAGTGTTAACATTACCTTAGAAGATGCTTCGCAAGGGCTTAACGATGTAGTGGTAATTGGTTATGGTACGGCGCAGAAAAAAGACGTAACCGGTGCCGTTTCGAGTATTAAAGCTGCACAACTTGAAAATGAAAACCCAAACAGTGTTACCGATATCCTCCGTGGAAATATTCCGGGTTTAAACGTGGGTTTTAATAACAGCGCCAAAGGTGGGGGAGATCTCCTGGTACGTGGAAAAACCACCCTTACCGGTACCACCACGCCGCTAATTGTATTAGACGGGGTTATTTACATCGGTCAATTGTCTGATATTAATCCCAATGATATTGAATCGGTAGATGTACTGAAAGATGCCAGTTCACTGGCTGTTTATGGTGCCAAGGCAGCAACGGGGGTGGTAGCCATTACCACAAAAAAAGGTAAAACAGGTGCACCAACCATTAACGTAAATGTAAACTTTGGTATGGCTACCCTGGCCCAGGATCAGCAGGTATATGATGGTCCCGGTTTTTTAAACTGGCGTGCCGATGTACAGCGCAGTGGAGGGGTTAATCCGCCATATATTTACAACGATCCGAATAATCTACCAGAGGGCGTAACCTTAATGCAATGGTTAAACGGACAAACTAGCGCAAATCCGACCGATCTTTGGTTAAGCCGCCTTGGGTTATTGGCCAACGAGAAAGCAAATTATCTGGCCGGAAAAACAACAGATTGGTATAATATGCTTTTTGTTACCGGGCAGCGCCAAGATCATACCTTGAGCCTTAGCGGAAAAAAAGAAGAAGTTTCTTATTACATGTCTTTAGGCTACCTTAAAAATGAAAGTATTATTGCCGGTGGCGGTTTCAGCACTTTCCGTACCCGCTTAAATCTCGAAGGTAAAGCAGCAAAATTTTTAACCCTTGGCATGAACCTTCAATTTGCCGATCGTGACGAAGGTGCCATTGAAGCACAGTTTTCGCAATTGCCTGATTTATCTCCATATGGCGATTTTTATAATGCAGATGGCTCTTTACGAAGAATCCCGACTGATGATAACGGCCTTAATGCCCGTAATCCTTTTCTTGATCAGACATATAACTCAAGGCTTCAAAAACAAAGCACCTTATTCGGCAGCATTTATGCCAAAGTACAATTGCCCTTTGGTATTACCTATCAGGCCAATTTTAGTCCAGGTTTAGATCAGTACCGTACCTTTAACCACTTATCTTCAAAAAACCCAAATGTGGCTACTCCGGGTGGTTCGGCAACAAGGGCAACTGAAACGAGGTACAACTGGCAACTGGATAACCTCTTAAAGTGGAACAAAACTTTTGCTACTGATCATAATGTGGATGTAACCTTGTTGGTGAACGGCGAAAAATATTCTACCTGGTATACCCTTGCAGGTAACGAAGGTTTTGCCCCAACAGATGTGCTGGGTTATCACAATATCCAAAGCGGAAACAAACCAACCGTAAGTAGCGATGATAAAGTGTACACCGGAGATGCCCTATTAGCCAGGGTAAATTATTCGTATAAGGGCAGGTATGCTTTAACAGGTTCGATCCGAAGAGATGGTTATTCTGCTTTTGGAGCAGCTAAAAAACGGGCTAATTTTCCGGCTGCTGCGGTGGCCTGGACGGTAAGTGAAGAAAGTTTTTTGAAACCGGTTAAATGGATCGATTTCTTAAAACTTCGTTTATCATATGGTATCAACGGAAACAGGGAAATCAGGGATAATAATAATGTAATTGATCCTTATGTTGCCTTACAAACTTTGGATGGAGGTAAATACCAGGCGGTAAATAGCAGTGGCACGCCGATAGAGGTAAATACGGTAGTAAACAGTTCCAGACTGGCAAATCCAAATTTAGAATGGGAAAAAACCAAATCTTTAAACCTTGGTTTAGATTTCGGATTTTTGAACAACCGCATTAGTGGGTCGCTTGAGTTGTATGATAAGAAAACTTCAGACCTTCTGATAAGCCAAACATTGTCGTCTGCAGGTGGCTATGTAAATGTTAATGCCAATCTGGGCCGTGTAAACAACAAGGGTATTGAGTTTGGCATCACTACTAAAAATTTTACAGGAGGGAACATTACCTGGAGCAGTACAGCAAATTTTTCACTTAACCGTAATAAAATAGTGGCTTTGGCAACACCGAATGATGACCCTGGAAATGGCTGGTTTATCGGAAAAGATATCGATGTAATTTGGGAATATCAGATTTTAGGGGTTTGGCAGGAAAACGAAGTACCAGAAGCCAATAAATTTAATAAAGGCATTAAACCGGGCGATTTTAAATTATTGGATGTAGATGGTAATTATGTTTACAATGATGTTGATAAACAGTTTATCGGTTATAAAAGCCCAAGATTTAACTGGTCATTCCGAAATGATTTCAATATCTATAAAAATTTCGATTTTTCATTCCAGTTAATATCGAGCTGGGGGCAGTTAAGGGCCGATAACCAAACTAAAAACCAGCCTGGAAGTGTGGGTTTTGGTCGGTCGAGTTCATATGTAGTACCTTATTGGACCCCAAGCAACCCGATTAACGATTATGCCCGCCTAAACTCAGGTTTAAGTGGCGTAAGCTTTAATTCTTATCGCAAAAGTTCGTTCATCAGGTTAAATACCATTGCCCTTGCTTATAGCCTGCCAAAAGATTTTTTAGGAAAACTAAAGATACAGAGTGCAAAAATATATGCTAACGTAAGCAATGCAGGCGTATATGCACCCAATTGGAATCAATGGGATGCGCAAACGGCAGACAACAATGGAAACCCTGTTCCAACACCAAGAGTTTATACTTTCGGATTGAATGTTACCCTTTAAAAATGACGAAAATGAATATCACATATAAAAAAATAATTCCATTTGTTGCCCTCGTTGTGCTGTTGTCAGCAAATGGATGTAAAAAATCAAACCTCGATTCAGAATTACTATCGAAGTTGGAACCTCAAACAGCCTTAACAAGCGTTGCCGCCATGAAAGCTGCCATCGCTGGTATTGGAGCCAATGTACGCAAAGAATTTACAGGCGATATGGCCCCAATTGTTACCGAATCTATCTTTTCGGAGGTAGCTGTTGATGGAACTACCGATAAAAGTACACAAGCACAGGATATGGATACCAGGGTAACTCCCGACGCCAATTTGGATAACCCGGATTTTAACAGGATCGGTTTCTACTGGACAGAAGGTTTTAGAGGCGTACGGATGGCAAATACCGTAATAACCTATATTGATAATGTAACCTATAAAGATGAGGCAGAAAAAAATGCCATCCTTAGCGCCGCCTACTTTTACCGCGCCTATTACTATTACCGTTTGGTGCACCAGTTTGGCGATGTACCTTTAAATTTAAAAGATATTACTGCTCCAAAACTGGATTATTATTCAACCAGGCGCGATGTAATATTGAAAAAAATGCAGGAGGACCTTTTATTTGCCGAAAAATGGTTAAAGGATGGGGTAGACCGTGGCGATGTAACCAAAGGGGCCTGTAGCCATTTGCTTACTAAAATTAACCTTGCTTTGGGTGATTTTGATGCCGCCATTACCTCTGCCAACAATGTAATTAATAGCGGTACTTATAGCTTAATGCGAAACCGTTTCGGCAGCACGGCCGGCGATGCCACCAAAAATGTGGTGTGGGATCTGCACCGAATGGATAACAAAGCTATTGCAGCCAATCGTGAAGCATTGTTTCTCACCATTGATAGGGAAACTTTACAAGGTGCTACCGATCTTGGATCGCAGGTAATGCGAAACTGTGTGCCGGCATGGCATTTTGCCAATTTAAAAACGCCGTCGGGTGCTACGCAAGCCATTGTTGATGGGGTAAATGTAGAAATACCTTTAACGCTAATGTATGGGAGGGGTATTGGGCGCTATCGTGGCACAGCCTATAGCACCAAAAACATCTGGACAGATAATACCGATTACCGCCATGCACCAGGTATGTGGATGAACATGACTGATCTGGTATACAATAATCCTGCACTTAAAACTTCTGCTAACGCAACCGAAAAGGCATTATACGGTAAACCGCTGGTTGATATGACGCCTGCTAATGTAAACAACATGTTTTTAAATAAAGGGTTGGATACCATCCGCCACTTCTTCGGTTGGCCGCATTATAAAACATTTATCAACGCTACCAATGCACTTGCCGTTGATAAATACTGGACGCCACCAAGAGGTACCAATACCGACTGGTACATTTTCCGATTAGCCGAAACTTACCTGTTAAGGGCAGAAGCCTATTACTGGAAAGGCAATTTAGCATTGGCTATGGCCGATTTAAACCAGGTACGCTCCAGGGCAAACGCAACATTATTAACCGATGCTTCGGCCATTACCATCGGAACGATTTTGGATGAACGCGCAAGAGAACTTTATTATGAAGAACCGCGTAAAACCGAGCTTACCCGTATAGCTTATATTTTTGCTACTACCGGAAAACCTGCTTATAATGGTAAAACCTATAATATGGCATCGTTTTCTGATAATAATTTCTTTTACGACAGGATTATTGAGAAGAATGATTTTTACCGCAACAAAGTTCAAACTATAATGGGGGTAAACTTTAAAATTTCCCCTTACCATGTGCTTTGGCCTGTTCCGGGAGCGGCGCAACGTTTTAATACCGGTGGGCGAATTAATCAGAATAAAGGATATACCGGATACGAAAGCAATGTTCCGGCTTTAGATAAAATTCAATAACGCAATGTTGTTCAGTTGAGGGGTAAATCAATAAAGATGTCATCCTGAGGGATAATTTATGGTATAAAAATCAATATGAATGACAGAGGAACTCATGATGGCAATATTCCTCGATAAATCGTCATTGCGAGAAGGCATTTTCAGCCGGCAAGCAATCTTACAACGATCGCTACTAGCGTGCGCTTTAATATTGCTGCCCCGTAAAACGGGACAGCTTGTTCCTCGCAATGACGACCTTATTACTGAAGTAGCGCTTAGAATTTTGCAAATACATTGGAGGTTTAATGATGTGCTGGAACGGTTGCTTACTGTTCCGGCCATTTTAAAATCTCTGCCAGCTCTCCGCTCCCGTAACGCATCAATATCCCGTACCTATGGAAAATAAACCTGTTACATTAAAACTGATTGCAAAAGAACTCAAACTATCCATATCAACTGTTTCCAAATCTTTAAAAGATTATCCTCGGATAAAAGAGAGTACCAAACTCCGTGTAAAAGAACTCGCAGCACAATTAAATTTTACGCCCGATATTTCTGCATTAAGGCTAAGAGACCGGAAATCGCGCATTATAGGCATTATTTTGCCCAACCTGTCCGATCATTTTTTTACCCGTAGTATTTATGGTATGGAACAGCTGGCCACTACAAATGGTTATAATATCATCATTAGCCAATCGCACGATAATTTTGAAATGGAAGTGAGCGCTGCAGCCACACTTTTAGGCTCGAGGGTAGATGGTTTGATTGTGGCCATTTCAAAACAGACTTCTGAATTTACCCATTTAGACCAGTTTGAAAAAATCGGGATCCCTGTAGTGTATTATACCCGTAACCCTAGTTTTAACCTCAACTGCCACAAGGTTTTGGGAAACACCCATCAGGGCTGTTATATGGCAACAGAATATTTGATTAACAGGGGGCACAAAAAAGTGGCTTACCTCGGTGGGCCAAAAATGGTTAACTTTAGTCACGACCGCTTTTCTGGTTATATCAATGCCCTAAAGGATAACCATATCCCTTTTAATGCCGACCACGTAGCCTATACCGATTTTGATGATGAAAATACACTGGAAGCCATTAAAAACCTCTTCAGTGATCCCCAAAACGGGCCGACGGCTCTGGTGGCTTTTAAAGAAAAATTACTTTTTGATACCATCAAATTTTTAAGATCGGTTGAACATCCCGGGCATAAAAAATTGGAGTGTATTGGTTTTGGCAACGATCCGATTATTGCCTACCTCAGTTCACCCCCAATTGCATCGATAGAAGAAAACCCCGAATCGCTGGGCGAACAAGCTGTTGCTTTATTGGTTAAGCTCATTAATGGAGATATTGATGCCAAAGATTATAAAAAGGTTATTGTTAACTGCAATTTAAAGATTCATCAGCCGATGTAAGTTGTTGTAAATTAGTGTTGTTGGTTTTAGAAACAAATCATTATTTCAATCGTTGTAACATCGAAAAAACTGCATTTTCATGCTTTTAAGATTCTATTAGTCTGTTTAAATTTACGTTAATATGTAAGTTAGTATGTCAGATAACTGCTAACTAAAACGATAAAAAATTTCTTAACAAAAAAATGGTAATGAACTATCAAGGATAGGGCGTTGCGCTTCGCGAAAAAAACACTAACCAAATTTAAATCTAAAAAAATTACAATGAGTCAAAAAATGAATTCGATGCATTTTATTGCATCCCTATTGCTTGTACTTTCCCTAAGTATTTATGGTTGTCAGAAAAAAAATATAGAGGAGCCGGCTCCTGGAAGTCTTAGTTCTCCCGAAACACTTGCAGCTGCTAATCCGGTTGTATCAGCAGCAGTATACCCGAGCAATATTAACACCGGATTTACCCATGCAGACGGTGCTTACACTTATGGCGAAGCCAGTGCTGATTTTGGCGGAGCCAATTTAACAGGTTGGAACGAAAGTAGGGCCTATATTTCAGGCAACTGGGCAAGGGCTACACTTGCGCCTAATTCAGTATCAAATGGTTTAATTGCCGGTGCCGATATTTCTGACGGTTCTGCTTATGAAGCTACTTTTAAAGTACGTTTCCATAGCCAGTTCGATTGGAGCAGGGGTGGTAAAGTTGGTTTTGGTTTCCTGATCGGCGAAGGAAATACCGGTTGCGATATTGCCAGTGATGGTAACGGCGGAAGCTTACGTTTAATGTGGTACAATACCGGTAGCCGTGTATTTTTTCAACCTTACGTTTACCATCGGGATATGGCCGGCCCTTGCGGCGATACCTTCGGAAAATCTTATCCTTCGTCAGGCAGTCTGGTTAAAGGCGATACCTATACCGTCCACCTTTATGTAAAAAGTAATACCGGATCAAGCAAAAACGGCTGGGTACAGGTGCTCATTAACGGTACAACTGTTTTGGATCAATCCATCCGCTGGACAACCAACGATGCACAACGTTTGATTAACAGGTTATCATTCCACAATTTCAGGGGTGGAAAAGATGTAGCAGTATGGGGTTCGAGCCAAACCAGTTACATTTATTTTGATGACCTGGTAGTGAATAAGATCAATTAATTATAAGGGATTTCCCAAAAAGAATAATCGTCATTTCGACTGGAGCGCAGCGAAACGGAGAAATCTATGGATTAAATTGTAGATTTCTCCAATACGGTCGAAATGACGATACTATAAAACTGTTAAGGGATAATCTATACCCTTACCTCTTTACCACTTCAACTTTAACACTTTTATAAGTATTCTCCACAATTGTATTGCTAAAAGGAGCAACATTCTGTATTACCGGCGAAGGATACCTCTTCGTATCAAATTTACCTGTCCAGTCTGCATCCTTACTATCGCCAATTAATATGCCTGTTGCAGCATTTGATATTGCGTTGTTTTTTATTACACAATCGCTGGCAGCAATATAAAAACCGATTTCTTCTTTTCCTTTTGCCATTCCGTACATCAATCTGATGGCTGTTTGAATACCATCGATTTTATTGTTAATAACCTGGTGACCTGTACCGTTAATACGGATACCACCCGTACCACCTTTAAAAGTATTATCGGCAATGATGCAATCATGCCCACCACGCATCACGAGTTCTCCGTCGTTATCTTCAAAATAATTGTTAAGGTATTTATTGCCGCTGCTTTTGTTACTGATGACTTCATTTTCGCCATTGCAATGGACAAACTTGTTTTTGCGCACCGTAGTTTCTGGTTTCTGGTTGCCTAACAATACCGGATCCTGACCGATCTGAACACATTCACCCCCATTTCCATTTGCCCAGCTTACTTTATTTTTATCCCTGAAAATATTGTTTTCAATCAGCGTGAATTTTGGATAGCTATCTTTGGTGATTCTAACCTGCACATCCTGATTATCGATATTAGAGGTGAAACTACAGCCCTCAATCATGTTGTTGCTCCCACTACCCGAAATGATTACCAAAGGTGTAAATTGAGCTTTAACCTGGTTTGCAGAAAAATTACAATTCAATACCTGGCAGTTATTACTGGTACTCAGTTCTATCAATACACCTGTTTTACTTAAAATACAATTTTTAAAGTCGACACCCTTAATCAGTATGTAATCTCCGGATATATGGAATACAGGTTTGTTTACATTGCCTGAAAAAATAACCATTCCAGGTTTTTCTGCCCGGATAATGATCGGTTTTGCGGAAGTTGCATTAGTGTTGATGTTTAATGCCCAATCGGTATAATTTCCGTTTTTGATCTCAACTTCATCTCCGGCAAGTAATAAAGGTTGAATGGCTTTAAATTCCTGTTCTGAACCAACATGGTACACTTTGGCAGTTATTTTTTGTATAAAAATCAAGAAAAATAAAACGCAGATGGTTAGTTTCTGAATCATGGATAATGGTTTCCTCAAACATACTAAAGCAAAGGATGATATTGCATTAATAAATCGTTTTTATCAGCAATTTTACAGCATCTGAGCGCCTTATGGTATATTTTTACACTTATGAGTAGGATTGGCCTAAAAAAATAAAAGGTACGACAGGTCTTTTTTAATTTATTAGGCTTATTTTTGCGGCAATTATAGAACCATACAGGTTATTATTTATGCCTGTAAACCTCGACAATCATTAGAAAACAAATCATTATCAATGACAAACGACAAAAAAGAAATATTCGAAAGCGTAGCACAACGTTTAAAAATTGAAGGTTTTAATGTAGTAAACCGTGATGAAACCCGTCCGTGGGGTGGTTTCTTTGTAATAGACGAAGCGCAGGCACAACAATTTGCCGATACTTATTTTGATGGATTAAATGTTGAAGACCTTAAAATTGGTGGTAAATTAAGCCCGAAAATTTTAATCGTTGCCCCAAATACACGCCTTTCATGGCAATATCACCACCGCAGGGCCGAAATCTGGCAAGTGGTAACCGGTACCGTTGGTATTAAAACCAGCCAAACCGATGAAGAAGGTGAAGTGAAAAAATATGCACCGAAAGATCAGATTAAATTACAACAGGGCGAACGCCATCGTTTAATTGGTTTGGATGATTGGGGCGTTGTAGCAGAAATCTGGCAACATACCGATGCTTCAAACCCATCAGATGAAAGCGATATTGTACGTGTTCAGGACGATTTCGGCAGATAATAAAAAAATCAATAGAGAATCCTGTTCTGTTGCAATGGAACAGGATTCTTTTTATCTAAACGCTTAAAAATAAGCGCTTTTCTTTGCGCTAAAAAACTAAACGCCCTCAAAATTCGTTTATAAAGCATACACATCATACATGATTATCTTCATTTTTTTTCTTTGTCATTGGTTCCTATCCCTGTTTAGTCAAACCTTTTTTCTTCACCGTTACTCATCACATAAGATGTTTAAAATGGAGCTTTTTTGGGAGCGGTTTTTCTATCTGGTTTTACTGATTTCGCAAGGTTCATCATTTTTAAACCCAAGGGCTTATGCTATTCTGCACAGGATGCACCATGCTTACAGCGATACTGAGAAAGACCCGCATTCGCCACATTTTTTTAAGGATGTTTTCGGGATGATGATTGCTACGAAAAACATGTACATGAATTACCTGCAATTTAAAATACAGCCAGAACCAGCTTTTCAGGGTAATTACCCAGAATGGCCTATTGTTGATAAAATAGGAAATTCATGGGCCTGGAGAATTGCCTGTGGCTTGTTTTATATTGGTTTTTATATTGCTTTTGCCAACCATTGGTGGCTGTTTATCTTATTGCCAATCCATTTTTTAATGGGGCCTTTGCACGGTGCGATTGTAAACTGGTGCGGACACAAATACGGTTACTCGAACCACGATAACGACGATCATAGTAAAAACTCTTTACCATGGGATTTCTTGTTAATGGGCGAACTTTTTCAGAACAACCACCACAAAAAACCGAACAGCCCTAATTTCGCTACTAAATGGTGGGAATTTGATCCAACATACCCGGTAATGAAAGTTTTGCACTGGATGCGGATTATCAAAATCAGGAAGGTTTAATCAGAAAGTTTAAAGCTCAAATACTGAAGTTGAAATGTCAATGTTGCATTGATCAATTTGTCATCCTGTTGCGATAGGTATTGGATGCAATGACGGATCTTTTTTATCATTCTCTTCCTTATCCATGGTTTGTGTCCCGACACAGACCATTTTAGTTTAATAGCGAAAATCCTTTTTGTTTGCAGCAACCTCGAATACTGCACGACAGCACCTCAAAAAGATTGAAGCAAATGGCAGGGCTTTCGGAACCGAAACGAGCAGGAAGCTGCTTTTCAAAAAAAAAATCTTTAATTCTTTTTGCCACGAAACATAGAAAACACGGATAACTCAAGCTTTATCACCCTCTACCCAGTCGAAGGGCAATACTGATTAAGTTTAATAAATCCTTTTTGCTTATCTTCCCGTATATAAGGCAATCTGTTTTAAAAATTAAGCCCCAGCTGATGATCAATTTCCTTAAAATTATTTTCTCTGCATTATTTGTTTTTATGTGCTACAAAGTAATTACCACTTCGTTAGAAAGCAACCTGTTTGATCAATGGGATTTTCTGGGTAGCATACCCTGGATGCGTGCCACCCTTTGGGATTTTTACGCTAACATCTTCATTATTACCCTTTGGATGTTTTATAAAGAAAAAAGCATTATTCTTAAAATCTCTATTACCATTTTGTTCGTATGTTTAGGCAGCATAGCAACCTTAGCTTATGTTTTAGTGCATTTATTCAAACTAAAAGATGGCGAAGGTGTTAAAGAATTGCTGGTAAAAAGGTAGAAGGCAAAGGTGTAAGGCTGAAGGTAAACCTAAAGCGGAATGCATTTCCTTAAACCTTATGCCCTAAACCCTAAACCTTTTATGGATTATAAACATCTACTTTTCATCGCCCTCATTTCGCTTATTGCCTGTTGCTTTATAATGGCCATGGTTTGGCTCTGGGCAAAGAAAATTAAAAACGCAGGGGTGGTTGATGTTTTCTGGGCATTAAACTTTCCGGTAATTACACTGATCACTTTCTTTTTATCTGATGGCTACGATCCACGTAAAATTTTAATCTGCGGTATGTTTTTACTGGCCGAATTGCGGCTGGGTATCCACCTTTGGCAACGCGTTATTGGTCATTTAGAAGAAGAGGAGGGGCGCTACCAGCAACTCCGTAAAGAATGGGGCGATAAGGCTGAGCGGAATTTCTTTGTGTTTTTTCAGTTCCAGGCCATATCGAATGTGATTTTGGCGGTGCCGTTTTTTATCATCACCGCAAATCAATCGCAGGCCATTTCGATTTTAGAATTTATTGGTGCTTTGGTTTGGGTAATTGCTTTTTTTGGAGAGATGATTGCCGACCGGCAACTCGCTGCATTTAAAAAGGATCGCAGCAATAAAGGCAAAGTGTGCGATACCGGATTATGGCATTACAGTCGCCATCCAAACTATTTTTTCGAATGGTTAACCTGGATGGGCTATTTTATTTTTGCGCTCGCCTCACCATGGGGAATTTTGGCCATTATCAGTCCTGCGATAATTTTATATTTATTAACAAAAGTTACCGGAGTGCCAAACAATGAAGAACAAAACCTGCGGAGCAAACCCGTGGCTTATAAAAAATACCAGGAAACAACGAGTGCCTTTTTTCCGTGGCCTAAAAAGAAATAGTCAGGGGTCTGAAAGACCGGGGTTGGCTGCCAATTAATTTCCAGCATCATTAAAACTGTAAAATCAAAAATAAACAATCTGCCTTTAGGTATTTTGCGTATAAAACAACAATACCGGACCTCCGACTTCGGACTTCCGACCATCAAACTTCAAACTTTATGTGGTACGATAAACTTTTAGAAAACGATAAACTTCCGGATACTGCTTTGCGTATCGGCATCAGAAAATTATGTAAACAACGCTTAGATGATGAAACACTTGGCGATGAAGAGCTACAGCAAGAAAAATTTATGGACCTGGTTGCCGAATTAAAGCAATCGCCGATTGCCGTAAATACAGCCGATGCCAATGAACAACATTATGAATTGCCAACCGAATTTTTTCAGTATTGCTTAGGTAAAAATTTGAAATACAGCAGCGGTTACTGGAAACCAGGCGTAAAAGATCTTGATACTTCTGAAGATGATATGCTGGCCTTAACCTGCAAAAGGGCAGATTTGCAGAACGGACAGAATGTGTTGGAACTCGGCTGTGGTTGGGGATCACTTTCTTTGTATATGTCGGCCAAGTTTCCGGAGAGCACTTTTACCGTGGTCTCTAACTCGGCCACGCAAAAAATCTTTATCGATGAAACGGCGAAACAACGTGGTATACAGAATTTAACGGTTTTAACTGCCGATATGAACACTTTTACCATTGCCGACACCTTTGATCGGGTGGTTTCGGTAGAAATGTTTGAGCACATGCGCAATTACAAATTTTTACTCAATAAGGTTGCTTCCTTTTTAAAACCAGATGGCAAACTGTTTGTACATATTTTTACGCATAAAACCCTCGCTTATAAATTCGAGGTGATAGATGAAACCGATTGGATGAGTAAATACTTTTTTACCGGGGGCATTATGCCATCAAACCATTTGTTTTTCTACTTTAACGACGACCTGAAAATCGATAAACACTGGGTGGTAAACGGAACCAATTATGGCAAAACATCCGAAGCCTGGTTAAGCAATATGGATAAGCATAAAAAAGAGATCATGCCTATTTTAGAAAGTACTTATGGTCAAGATCAGGCGGTAAAATGGTGGGTGTACTGGCGCTTGTTCTACATGTCCTGCGCCGAATTGTTTAATTATAATAAGGGGAACGAATGGATGGTATGCCATTATTTGTTTCAAAAGGTTTAAGATAAAAGCGTAAGGTTTAGGGTTTGTGGGCACATCCGTCTCAAATCTAATATCTCATATCTCACATCTCAATTATCAAATCTATCAAAATGCAAAAACTCGCCATTATCGGCTCCGGAATAGCAGGCATGGGTTGTGCCCATAAGTTGCAGCACCAATACGACATTACCCTTTTCGAAGAACTCGATTATATCGGTGGGCATACCAATACCATTACGCTCGAAGAAGATGGGAAACCCATTTACCTGGATAGTGGCTTTATGGTTTTTAACTATCAAACCTATCCAAACCTGACAGAGATGTTTGCTGAAATAGATGCCCCGGTAATTAAAACCGATATGTCTTTCAGCGTGCAGTTTCTGCCAAAAAAATTAGAATACAGTGGTTCGAGTTTAAACCATCTTTTTGCACAGCGGAAAAACCTGTTCAATATTTCTTATTTAAAAATGTTGATGCAGATTAACCGTTTTAACAAACAAAGTGTAGAGATTTTGGATAAACCTGAATATCAGGATTACTCTATCGGGCGATTTTTTAAGGAATTTGGTTATAGCGACGATATGCTTTGGCAATACCTCATCCCGATGAGTGCAGCTGTTTGGAGCGCACCAATGGAACAGATTTTGGATTTTCCGGCGGTTACCCTCATTCGCTTCTTTCAAAATCATGGTTTTTTAGGCCTGGATACCCAGCATCAATGGTATACTTTGCAAAACGGAAGTCAGGCTTACCGTGAAAAATTAATCGCGCCATTCCGCGACAGGATAAAAATCAATAATAAAATTGTTGCCGTAAGGCGTTTGGAGAATGGTAAAGTTGAAGTAGAAAATCAAAAAGGGGAGAAATTCGAGTTCGATAAAGTAATTATGGCCAGTCATGCCGACCAGACTTTCGAGATTGTAAAGGATAAAACTGTTTTAGAAACCGAATTGCTTTCTAAATTCAAATATCAGTTAAATAAAGCTGTGGTACATACCGACGAAAAGCAGATGCCAGAAGCAAAACTAGCCTGGAGCAGCTGGAACTACCGGGTAGAAAAACAAGGCGACAGATTTTTGCCAAGTACCATTTATTGGATGAACAATTTGCAGGGCGTTTCTGAAAAGCAGAATTATTTTGTTTCTATTAACCCAACCGGAACGTTAAATCCTGAAAAGGTGATCAAGGAAATCGATTATCACCATCCTTTGTTTGATGTTCCGGCCATGCAGGCACAGGAACAATTATACAAACTAAACGAAACTGGCCCGATATATTATTGTGGAAGTTATTTTAAATATGGTTTTCATGAAGATGCATATAAAAGTGCGGTGGATTTGTGCAAGGGGCTGTAATGGAATATCTCTTTTAAAGTTACCGTCATTTCGAGCGGAGTGAAGCGTAGTCGAGAAATCTGTCTAGATAGATCTCTCCATTTCGCTGCGCTCCAATCGAGATGACGAATCGATGCAATACAACCAACAAAAAAATGTAAATTGTAGTAACAATGGAATTTAACTCAAACATATTCACCGCTAAAGTGATGCACCATCGCCTGGCGCCCAAAAGACATTCTTTTTGGTACAGGGTGTATATGTTCTACATTGATCTGGACGAGCTGGATTTGCTAACAAAAAAACTTCGCTGGTTCAGCAGGAATAAATTTAACCTTTTTTCTTTCCGTGATGCGGAGCACCTCCAGTTGCCAAAAGAGAATCCCGATAAAACCAAAAATACCCGCCAACACTTAGAAGATTATTTAAAACAGAATGGGGTAGACGGTGGCGGACTTAAAATAAAACTGTTGACCAACCTCAACGTTCTGGGCTATAATTTTAATCCCGTTTCGTTTTTTTATTGCTTCGATAAACAGGATAATCCCGTTTGTTGTGTGGCCGAAATCAGCAATACTTACCACGAAATGAAACTTTTTTTCTTCGGAAAAGATGAGCTGGATGGCGATACCTTTAAAAAAATCACCATTAAATATTTTTACGTTTCACCCTTTATCGATCACGATAATGCTTTCGATTTTAAATTAAAAGTGCCGGGTGATAAGCTTGATATTAAAATTGATGATCTTGATAAAGATGGTAACCGGTTTTTTATCAGTACCTTAATGGGAGAGGAAAAGCCATTAACTAATTCCAATATGCTGAGGTATTTTCTCTCTATACCCTTAATTCCCTTGCAGATAATGGGCATGATTCACTGGCAGGCCTTTAAACTTTGGATAAAAAAAATACCATTTCATCCGAAAGGCGAAAACCCTGAGCTGCAACGTAACGTATATAAACCCTATAAACCACAAATCAAATAGATCAAAGATTATGAATACGCTTACCGCTACCAGAACATCAACAGGTTTTTTCGAAAGGGTGGTGCTCAATGCACTGTCTAAAATGACATTGGGGAAATTAGAACTTTCACTGCCAAGCGGCGAAACTTTGATTTTTGGAAATGGTGAACATAAAATTGAAGCACATATTCAGGTTAATCATCCCGATTTCTTTAAATCTATTGCGCTTTATGGTGATATTGGCTTTGGCGAAGGTTACACGTCGGGCCTGTGGGATACCACAAACATTACCAATGTAATTAAATGGGTAATCCTGAATATCGAAAATGCCCCCTCAGTTACCGGGAGTAAAGTGAAATCCATTGCTTTGGGCATTTTCAAATGGGTTAATAAAATTTATCACGTACGCAGGGCCAATTCGCTGGCCGGATCGCAGAAAAATATTTCAGAACATTACGACCTGAACAATGATTTCTTCGCGACTTTTCTGGATAAAACCATGACTTATTCAAGCGGTTATTTTAATCCCGAAGATTTAACTTTAGAAGAATCGCAATATGCCAAATATGATCGCCTGGCGAAACAGTTAAAAATTAAAGCTACTGATCATGTTTTGGAAATCGGAAGTGGCTGGGGCGGAAATGCAATTTTTATGGCCAAAAATTATGGCTGTAAAGTTACTTCGGTTACCATTTCTAAAGAACAACAGAAGTTGGCCATGGAGCGTGTTAATGCCGAAGGATTGGCTGATAAAGTTTCGGTTATCATTCAGGATTACCGTAAAATTGAAGGTGCTTTTGATAAAATTGTTTCCATTGAAATGCTGGAGGCTGTTGGGCACCAATATTTGGAAACCTATTTTGAAAAATGCCAGGAACTTTTAAAACCGGATGGAATTTTTGCCTTTCAGGTGATTACCTCACCCGATTGCAGGTATGATAAATTAAGAAATGGTGTAGACTGGATTCAGAAACACATTTTCCCGGGATCACTTTTGCCTTCGGTAGGCGCAATGAACAAAGCCATAAATGAAACAGGCGATTTAACTCTTGTTGATTTAAAAGACATGGGCCTAGATTATGCACGCACACTTCATTTCTGGTTTATCGAATTTAATAAAAATCTCGATGAGGTAAAAGCACTTGGCTTTGACGAAACCTTTATCCGCAAATGGAACTATTACCTTAATTATTGCGAAGCAGCCTTTGCCATGCGGAATATTAATGTAATGCAGATGGTGTATTCAAGGCCGAATAATATTTCGAGGTAGAGGTGTAAGATGGATCATTGCGATTAGTCTGAAGTCCTGAGTCGATTAACCGGTTTAAACAATTAACCATTAGTTATGGACGATGGGTTATTAACCAATGCATTATTGACTGATGAACCAATCTATTTACCGATAAAACCACGTCATTCACCGAACAAATCATAGGGTTGGTGTAAAAAGTATAGCGTATAATTGTAACAAATTGCAAATTACGCAGACTAATTACAAAAAGACTAACTCTTGACATGAAAAAACTTTTACTATTAACCTTCATCCTTGGACTATTTTTTAAAGCACAGGCCCAATTTCCTGGTGGCTTTGGTGGTGGGGCTAAAAAATCTACTGTTACCGGACGTATTACAGCTACCATACTCGATTCATTAACTAAAAAACCGATTGATTACGCAACAGTATCATTGGTTGCCGTAAAAGATAATAAATCTGTAAATGGCGGTGTAACCGACGAAAAAGGAAAATTAACCTTACAAAATGTTTCGCCTGATGCTTATAAACTGATGATTGGCTTTATGGGTTACAAAACAAAAACTATTTTGGTTACCACAACACCGTCTAAACCGGATAATAGCATTGGAACCATTTATATTTCAGGATCGGAAAATACTTTAGCTGATGTTCAGGTTCAGGGAACCAAAGCGGTTATCGAAAATAAAATTGATAGAATGGTGTATAATGCCGAGGCTGATGGAACAAATGCCGGTGGCGATGCAACCGATGTGATGCGTAAGGTACCGATGTTATCGGTTGATATGAATGGTAATGTGCAGTTACGCGGTGGCGCAGTTCGTGTTTTAATTAATGGAAAACCTTCCGGAACCATGGCAAGCAGTGTTTCTGATGCCTTAAAAATGATCCCTGCAGAACAAATTAAAAGTGTTGAGGTGATTACCAGTCCGTCGGCTAAGTACGATGCAGAAGGTTCGGGTGGTATCATTAACATCATCACTAAAAAATCAAATGCACAAGGGGTGAGCGGTTCAGTAAATGCATCAGCAGGTACGCGTCAAAACAACGGAGCATTTAACATTACTGCAAAAACTGGTCGCTTGAGTGTAAATGCCAACCTGGGTACAAACCTTGCTTATGCACAAAATTCGAGGGTAGTTATCGTAAATAATACCACTGTAATAGATCCGGTTACCAATACTGTTACGCCTAATAATGTATCACAAGATGGTTATTCTAAATGGAGCCGTAAAGGTTACAATGGTAGCTTTGGTGCAGATTACGATTTTAATGCCTATAATAACATCAGCACAACGGTAAAAATGAACAGCTTTTCAAACGGTGGTCCTGGTGCAGCTAATTATATCATTAATGGTGCGCCTGCCAACAATATCAGCGATATGGATATGACTTTTAATAACCTTGACTGGAACGTTGATTACAAAAAGACAACTAAAAAAGAGGGCGAAGAATTTAGTATTTCAGGCCAGCTTTCTTCAGGCAGAACCCCATTGCACTTTAGTAATATTTTGTTTTCAGACCTATACCCTAACGGAGCGGCAACCTCAAGCTCAAATACCGGTAAAAACAAAGAATATACTGCTCAAACCGATTATACTTATCCATTTACCAAAAGCACTATTTTAGAGGTTGGTGTGAAAGGCATTTTCCGCGATATTTCGAGTACTTATGATAATGGTGGAGCACAGGATTTCGATTATAGCCAGAATGTGGCATCAGCATACGGGGTAATCAGTTTCGATTTGGCGAAAAAAATTAAGTTTAAAGGAGGTTTAAGGGGTGAGTACACAAAAATCGACTTCAATACCAGAGATAATGGAATAGAAACAAACGATTACCTGAATCTTTTTCCGAGTGCGATTATCTCAAAAACCCTGAAAGGAAATGCAACACTGAAATTGAGCTATAACAGAAGAGTTCAACGTCCTAGCCAATCTTATTTAAATCCATTCAGAAATACGAGTGATCAATTTAACATCATACAGGGTAATCCACAGTTGAACCCTGAATTAAGCGATAACTTTGAATTGGGTTATTCTACTTTTATCAAAGGATCGGTAATTAACGCTTCTGTTTTTTACCGCCGTACAGGTGGGGTAATCGAGAGCTCGATTTCTTCTACCAGAGATGGAAATACGAACAAAACTCTTACCTCATATTTAAATGTGGGCAGGGCGCAAACTTATGGTGTAAACGTTTTTGGATCTTACAACCCAAAGCCAAAATGGACTTTAATGAGTAACATTGGTTTAAATACTTATGAAGTATCAAATGCTGAAACAAATGTAAGTACAGGTACTTTCCTTAATTATAACATTTTTGCCCGCTCTGCTTATGGTTTCGGTAAAGGTTACAATTTTGAATTATTTGGTGTAGTAAATTCGCCAAGAAGAACCTATCAAGGTAAAACAGATGCAATGATTTTTTATGGTGCATCATTCAAAAAGGATATACTGAATAAAAAAGGCTCAATAGGTGTAAATACGCTGAATCCTTTTACAAAAGATCTTCATATCCAAACGGTGAACAACTCTGTTACGCCTACGGGAACAGTTTTTCAGAGTCAAAATATTTACTATCCGTTACGTTCCTTTGGTGTTAACTTCAGTTATTCGTTCGGTAAACTTAAATTCACCGAGAAGAAAAAAATCAAAAACGACGATATTAAACAAGATCAGCAACAAGGTGGTATGGGCGGCGTTCAACAGTAAAAACCCAATCCAAATATAAATTTTAAGTCTTTCCGGTAATCCGGAAAGGCTTTTTTGTTTTAATGGAGGTTGTTTAGCACTTAAATGATCTAAGGTGACTTGGTTGGTCACAAAAATGAAGCATGTTTTATTTGGTAAGTTTCATTGAAACCACCTTATTACTGATCCTCTCTATGTGATATACTGCCTGGTAAATTTGCAATTTTGTTGTCATCCGGTTTGCGTGTTTATGCGGGATAAGCATTTTGTAATGTAAAAAATACTTACAAATTGGCTTTGGGTAGCTTGTTTTGTGCGTTTTTATGACGCTAAAAACTTATATTGCATTTAACTAACAAATCATTACCCTAAATAATTCAGCTATGAGAAAAATCTTTACCTCACTCGTTTTTCTGTGCGTTTTACTCACTGGTTTCAATACTTTGGCCCAGGTAAAAACCATAACAGGAAAAATAACTGCTTCTGATGATGGTGGTCCGTTACCAGGGGTAAGTATAAAAATTAAGGGAACCACAACAGGTACTTCAACTGATGGGAATGGTAATTTTACTGTCCAGGTGCCTTCGCCCAGTGCCATATTGGTGATTAGCCTGATTGGTTATAAAACACAAGAGGTTACCGCTGGCAATAAAACCACTGTTAATGTAGCCCTGGCCTCAGATGCTCAGGAATTACAGGAAGTAACGATTTCGACTGCCTTAGGTATTACACGGCAGGTTAAATCTTTAGGTTATGCCGCACAAAGTGTTAGTAGCAGCGATTTAAACTATAACCACCAGCCCAACTTACTGAATGCATTGCAGGGAAAAGTTGCAGGTGCGACCATATCAAGTACTGGTGGCGGCCCTGGTCAGGGAGCAAGTATCCGGATCAGGGGTGTTAACTCTATCGATCCGAACATTTCCGGTGATCCTTTATACGTGATTGATGGGGTACAGATTGATAACTCTACTTCTACTGTTGGTGCCAATCCTGATGGAAGTGCATTTGGCTCAAGAGGGGTAACCAACCGGGCTTCAGATATCAATCCGGAAGACATTGAAACCATCAACATTTTAAAAGGTGGTGCAGCTACGGCGCTTTATGGCTTACGCGGCGCAAATGGTGTTGTGGTCATTACCACAAAAAGAGGCAAACAAAATGGCGTTAGTGTTAATTTCAACAGCAGCTACGGTTTTGACCAGGTATTGAAATCGCCTGCAGTACAAACTGAATATACGCAGGGTGTTTTAGGGGTTTATACCAATCCGCCAGGAGGTATAGGGCCAGCCTGGGGACCAACCATTGCCGAAGCGAAGCTGATCGATCCTACGCATCCTGATCAATTGTTTAATAACTACGACCGTGCTTTTGGCACCGGTCAGCAGGTTAAAAATTCCTTATCGGTTACCGGAGGAAGTGACGCCATTAAATTTTTCTCTTCCATTTCTCAGCTTTATCAAAAAGGGATGATGCCCAATACCGATAACAAGAATTTTTCAGGCAGGTTAAATACCGATTTCATCATCAGCCCGAAATTTAAAGCATCGGTTAATATGAATTTTACCAATTCTGGTGGTTATACTTACAGTGCAGACCGCTTTGGAGAAGGTTTGGCATACTGGTCGCCACGTTATGATGTTGCCGATTATCAGAATGCAGATGGATCGCAAAAATATATAGGAACAAACAACCCGATATGGGGTACCGCAAATAACAGGTTTAAAGGTGATGTTAACCGGTTTATCGGAGGGACAAGCTTGAGTTATGACCCTACAAAATGGCTTAATTTTTCTTACCGTTTAGGGGTAGATACTTACGGTGATAACCGTGTGCGTACTGCCCGTGGCCCAATGTATGCTACCGAGCCCGTGTACGATAATTTGCAGGGTTTTTATGGAGAGTACAATACCAAGTTCAGAACCATCAACAGTACCTTTGTAGCTACTTTTAGCACAAAACTAACCGATGATATTACGGGTACCTTAAGATTGGGGCAAGAACTTTACGATCGTAAGTCGAAAGAGATCGGTACCCTGGGCAGTATTTTGGGCGTTTACAATTTCTTCAATCTAGCTAACGCAGGTGTACTTACGCCAACCCAAACCCTGAAACAAAAAAGACTGATCGGTTATTTTGGAGAAGCCACTTTTGATTATAAAAATTACCTTTTCTTAACGGTAACCGGAAGAAACGATGTTACCTCAACACTGCCAAAAGCAAGCAGATCGTTTTTTTACCCTTCGGCAAGTTTAAGTTATGTATTCTCCGATCAGTTTAAATTACCTGCCGCCATTAGTCAGGCCAAGTTGCGTTTATCTTATGCCAGGATTGGTAAAGATGCCTCCGAATATTCAACTTTTACCGGATATACACCTTATATTCAACTACCAACCGGAACCGGCGGTTTAACCATAGCCCCTAATCTTGGTAATCCCGATCTCCGTCCCGAATTTACCAATACTTACGAGGCCGGTTTAGAAATGTCGTTCTTTAAAAATCGTTTAGGTTTTGATTTTACTTACTATTATTCATTAAGCAAAGATCAGATTATCCAGACACAGATTTCATCTGCAGTAGGTTATGTAACCAAATCAATCAATGCCGGCGATATTCGCAACAGGGGAGTAGAATTGGTGTTAAATGGTAAACCCATTGTATCAAAAGATTTCAGGTGGGATGTAAACGTTAACCTTTCGGCCAACAGAAACATGGTATTGAGTATGCCTAACGGAATTTCAGAAATTGTTTATGGCGCCGCAAGAGGGTATGGCAATGCCGGGGTAACCATGAAATTGATCCAGGGACAGCCTTATGGTAATATTTATGGCAGTTACTTTAACCGCTATTATGGTAGCACGCCAGAAGATCCTGTTGTACTCGATAAAAATCTTCCTTTGCTGATCAGTGCAAACGGATTTCCAAGCATTTCCGGTGGAAAACAAAAATTACTGGGTAATTCGCAGCCAAAATATATTATCGGCATGGGGAATACATTCAAGTACAAAAATTTTAGTCTAAATGTATTGTTCGATGCCCGTTTAGGATTCGAAAAATACAACTGGTTAGAAGATTTTTATTCGGCTTTCGGATTACCTGATTATACTACTGATAGAAGAACGGTGAAAGTGTTTGATGGTGTATTGGCCAATGGTCAAACGAACACAAAACCGGTTTATATGGGGCAGCGTTTTGGACCAGATGGAGTTGATTATGGCGAGGGTTACTATCGTATTTATTACCGTAACGTTTCAGAACCTTTTGTAAGTGATGCTTCATGGGTACGTTTACGCTCTGCCAGTTTAACTTATAACCTGCCCGAAAACTGGCTGCCTGCAAAATCGATCAAAAATGCTTCTCTATCCGTTACCGGAAATAATTTATGGCTTTGGACGAAATATTATGGTGTAGATCCAGAATCAAGCTCTTATGATTCAGGTAGTAATAACGATGGTTCTGCTGGTTTTACCTATCCATCAGCCCGTACAATCATGTTTACCCTTAATGTTGGTTTTTAAATAGAAATACGATGCAAAAAATTATAAAATATACATTGTGCTCAGCTTTAATTGCAACACTAGGTTTGCAAAGCTGTAAAGACAGTTATTTTGATTCACTGTCTGATAATCCCAATCAGGTTCCGGTAGCTACATTAAGCACTTTACTGGCCACATCTACCTACAAAGCTGGTAACAATAATTACTTTATCGGAAGTCTTGTTGCCCCATATGTACAATATATCGCCAACCCTACAGCAAATGGCTCCGCAGATACTTATCAGGCTATTGATTTTACTCCTACCTGGGATGCCCTTTATTTTGCCATGGCCGATGCCAATGAACTGAAAAAACTGGCTGTTGCGCAAAATTCCAGTGAATATAAAGGGGTAGCTGATGTGCTAATAGCGTATAATCTTACCTTAGTGAATGATCTTTGGGGTGATGTGCCATTTTCTCAAGCCTTTAACATCGATAACCTTACACCTAAGTACGATAAACAACAGGAGGTTTACAACCAGGCGATAGCACTTTTAGATGAGGCCATAGCAGAGCTTGCTAAAACAGATGCAGTGATTAAGCTGGCACCCACCAGCGATTTAATTTATGGTAAATCGACTACCGAAAGGGCAAACTGGTTAAAAATGGCTTATGCTTTAAAAGCCAGGTTGTTAAATAAAATCAGTAAAACCAGTGGCTACAATCCTACAGCAGTATTGGCAGCACTCAGCAATTCTTTTGCCGCAAATGGAGATGATGCCAGCATGGCTACTTTTAAAGAGCGTAATCCATGGGCCAATGTGGCTTTATCAAATTCGCAACAATCATTGGGTGGCTGGCTTTCTGAACAACTAATCGATGCTTTAAATGGTGCAACTTTTACAGTTTTTGATCCAAGGATTGAAAAAATTACTGACAAAACAGTAAATAACATTTATATCGGAACTGTAAATGGTGCAGGTAATAGGTTGCCGGGGGCAAATACAACAAAGGATGAATGTTATATCTCGCGAAACTCTCCATGGACCAGCGATACTTCACCAATATTCATCGTTACTTTTGCTGAACTTAAATTTATAGAAGCCGAAGCCTATTTCAATACCGACAAAACCAAGGCTTATGCGGCATACCTTGCCGGTATAAGTGCCAATATGGATAAGTTTCAGGTTACTGCAGCAAACCGTGATGCGTATCTGGCAAATCCTGTGGTTAACGTTGGTGCCGCAGCCTTAACCAAAGACCTGATTTTTAAAGAAAAATATATTGCCACCTACTTAAATCCTGAAGCCTGGAATGATGCCCGTCGTTTCGATTACAAGTATAAAGACTTTGGAATGCCTGCTAATGCTGCCCTACCAACGTTCATTCGCCGTTTAGATTATACCCAGGGAGAAAGAAGTAAAAATGGCAACAATGTTCCTGTTGATGTACCAAGAACAACTAAATTGTGGTGGGATCAGTAAGATAAAGCAAATGGCGTTTGGCGAAAAGCGTTTTATACACCTTTCGCCAAGCGCTATTCGCTAACCGCCAAAACCCTGAAGGAATGAAAAAATCGCTACTTGTCCTTTTTATTTTACTTTCTACCGCCAAAATATTCGCGCAGTCTTTTAGTTTAAAATCTGTTTTATCCTATCCTTTTCCAACACAATTAGTGGCATCTCAGGTAGGTGCTAAAATTGCCTGGGCAGCAAACGAACAGGGGAAAAGAAATATTTATATAGCAGAAGCACCTAATTATGAAGCGGTAAAAATCACCAATTATACCGAAGACGACGGACAGGAGTTAACGAGCTTATCTATTTCAGCTGATGGCAAATGGATTGTATTTGTCCGTGGCGGAGATCATGGCGGACGAGATGGCGGCCCTGTTAATGCAAGTTCATCGCCAATTGCACCTAAAGTACAGGTGTTTTCCGTTCCTTATGTTGGAGGAAAAGCCGTGCTGATTGGTGAAGGAGATAATCCGGTAATTTCGCCGGATAGCAAAGAAGTGCTGTTTATGAAAAGCGGTCAGGTGATGATGAGTCCGGTAGACGGAACATCGGCAGCCAAAAATTTATTTTATGCCAAAGGAGTAAACGGAGCCTGTAAATGGTCGCCGGATGGGAAAAAGATTGCATTTGTTTCCAACCGCGTTGATCATTCCTTTTTAGGGATTTATACCGACCAGCAAACCCCTATTAAATGGCTTTTGCCCTCTTTTTCTAAAGATAATACGCCGGTATGGTCGCCGGATGGGAATGATATTGCTTTTATAAGAATGCCTGGTATTGGCGGCGAAACCGACTCCATTTTAACTAAAAAGCATCAACCCTGGGCCATTTGGACCGTTAACGTAAATACCGAAAAAGGAAAACAGATCTGGAAAGCACCTGAAACCTTACGTGGCTCATTCCCTTCAATCGATGGGGGAGCGAATTTGTTATGGGCTGATGGAAAGATCATTTTTAGCTCCTATGAAGACGGTTGGCCGCATGTTTACGCCATCAATCCAGATGGATCAAAACGATTGTTGCTAACGCCTGGTAATTTTGCTGTTGAGAACGTTAAGTTAAGTGGTGATAAGAAAACACTGGTTTTTGCAGCCAATACAGGTAAAGATACCGACGATCTGGATAGGAGGCACATTTATAAAGTTTCTGTAGCTGAGGCTAATATGCAGCCCTTAACTTTTGGTAAAGGCATAGAAGCATATCCGGTTATTGCAGGCGATAATCAGACTTTTTTCTGTCTGAGTTCTACCGCTGAAAGGCCGCTTTTGCCCGCGATGATTAATACTAAAAAAACGTTAAAACTGATCGGCGAATCGCTAATACCCGAAGATTTCCCAATAAAAGATATGGTTATTCCAAAACAGGTGAGCTTTAAAGCTGCTGACGGAAGTACCGTTTATGGCCAGCTGTTTTCACCCAAAAAAGCGGTTAAAAATCAACCTGCCATAGTATATGTTCACGGTGGACCGCAACGGCAAATGTTTTTGGGCTGGAACCCGATGGATTATTATTCGATAGATTATGCCTTAAACCAATACCTGGTTAACCTGGGCTTTACCGTACTGTCAGTAAATTACCGGTTAGGAATTGGTTATGGTTACGAATTTCATAAACCAGTACATGCTGGTGCACAGGGTGCTTCAGAATATCAGGATATTAAAGCTGCGGGTGAGTGGCTGTCCAGGCAGGCTAATGTTAACAAAGATAAAATCGGGATTTATGGCGGTTCTTATGGCGGATATTTAACCGCGCTTGCACTTGGAAAGGATTCTAAATTGTTTGCTGCAGGGGTTGATATTCATGGCGTAAATAACCGGTTTACAACTGTAGATCAGGAAGGCCGAAAACCAGCACCTGATGCTCTGCTTGCTGCAAAAGTAGCAGAAGAATCATCACCAGTAAGTTATGTAAACACTTGGACTTCGCCCACATTGATTATTCATGCTGATGATGATCGAAATGTTGCTTTTAACCAAAGTGTTGATCTGGTTAAACGTTTTGAGGATAAAAAATTTGATTTTGAATTTCTGGCCATTCCTGATGATACCCACCATTGGATGAAATTCTCGAATGGTTTAAAAGTAAGCGAAGCAACTGCTGATTTTTTGAAAAGAAAGTTGATGGATAAGAAATAGTTTTGATTAGTCCTTTTTAGAGGGGCATTTCGGCTGCGTTTCACTTCGCTCGAAATGACGGTAACTTACAGGGAGCTGTCCCTCGCATTGACGATCTTTTGCAGTTACTCTAAATCATGATTACCCCTTTTTAATCCGCTTCAAAATCATTAAACTCAATGGGTTGAAAGAATACCCGGAGATGTTATTTTGCAGCATCACTACCGATTGATCGTAGAATAGCGGTACAACAGGCGAATAATCCATCACCATCTGGTCCATTTTGCGGTACATTTCAAAGCGTTTTTCGTCATCCGTTTCATAATAGCTTTTCTCAAAAAGCTGATCAAATTCCTTGCTGTAAAATGCAGTATAATTCGGCCCGTAAGGCACTTTATTTTTGGAATAGAACATCGAGAGGAAATTTTCCCCATCGCCATAATCCGCCAGCCATGAACCGCGGAAAAAGTTAACATGGTTTTTCGACATCAAATCTCTTAAACTGGCACTCGGACTTACATCTATTTTCACCTTGATACCTATCGCAGTTAATTCGCCCTGGATAAATTCAATCAGGTCTTTATAAGTGGTGGTGGTGTTTAAGGTTACCTCTGCCATACCTTTACCTTCTGGAAAACCTGCTTCTGCCAAAAGCTGAGCTGCTTTTCTAGGATTATAGGCATATCCTTGTACGGCCAAACTATCAAAACCTGGCATGCCTTTGGGAATAAAGCCTGAAGTTGCCGCAACACCGATCCCGTTGCGGAGATATTTGATCAGGCGGTCGCGGTCGATGGAATAATTAATCGCCTGCCTGATTTTTTTCTGGCGTAATGGAGAGTTTTTTACGATAGACAGGTTCGTATCAACCAGGATCCCAACATATTCCGTACAGAGGTACGGACTTTTAGTCAGGGTGAATTTTCCTTTATATTTTGAGGTCATTTTACCGCTTTTGGTGAGAATATCATCACGATAGCTTCCATCAACATTGTAATAAAAATCAAGATCTTTTTTCAGAAAACTCATGAAACCACTTTGTTTATCCGTAATGAATGTGGCTTTTACTGCATCAAGATAAGGTAAAGCTTTTCCTTTTACATCTTTTTCAAAATAATGCGGGTTTTTTAATAAGACTAATATTTCGCCTTCCTTCCAGTATTTAAAAGTAAATGGACCAGTACCAATCGGATGACTTCTGAAATCCTTGCCATAATGTTCTACCACTTCTTTGGGTACTACGGAGCAATATTGAGTGGTAAGTAAACTCATAAAAGGTGGAAAAGGACGCACCAGTTTAATCTGGAAAGTAGAATCGTTTAAGGCAATAAAGTTGTTTTTGTCCTTTACTTTATCACTAAAAATCCATCCGCCCGATGAGGCTACTTTTGGATCAATCAGCCTGTAAAAACTATACACAAAATCGCTCGCAATAACTTTTCTGCCTTTTCCATTTTTAAATATCGGATCGTCGTGAAAATATACATCGTTACGAAGGTTAAAAGTGTAGATAAGCGCATCTTCCGAAACCTGCCAGCTTTTGGCAATACATGCGACAGTTTGTAAAGAGGAATCGATCTGTACCAAACCGTTAAAAATCTGGTTGGTCATCCAGATGGCATTCTGGTTACGGGCAAAAGCTGGATCAATAGAGGTTAAGCCCTGGTCGAGGTTAATATTGAATACTTTTTTATCTTTATGGTCATCATTTTCCTTGCATGAAAAAGATAAGGTGACACAAAAAAACCAAAATATATACTTAAATGAGTCTCGCATCGATCAGGAATGTTATTTTTGCACAAATTAATAAATTTAATGCAGATGTCTTTTTTAAACGATTTATTTATTGGCCTCGATGCTGCTAAACAGGAAGAACTACAGGAACGTTTAGATTTAGTGGAGCATAAGATTAAATTTATGGATAAAATGCCGGTGGCCTGTTTAGATACCGGTAATAATCCGGGTTATCTTTTATCAGAAGAAATTGCGTTGGCAGGTGGTATGCTGGAAACGGACATTTTAAGCGCTGTTTTTATTGTTTATTATCAGCCCGGCAAAACCCTTACCGATTTAATGCGTGAAGTACCTGCCGCATTAGACACGGACTGGCAGGCCGTAAAAAACAACCGTATTATCTTGTTAAACGACGATGTGGAACGGGAAAGAACAGCCGAAAATGCGGTTTCGTTAATTGAAGATATTGCCGAGATGTTACACCCGGGCTCGTTTATTTTTGGCCATGAAGGTGATAAGTGGATCAGGTTTGGAGCTTAAATGAGATTTGAGATGTTAGGTTGTAGACATGAGATGTAAACGGGCGGAAAAACGAAATTCAAAACTTGCGCTCGTTTGGAAACGAGCGTTAGCTAAACCCTTTAAATGTTTTCATAAAGGGCTTGCGCTCGTTTCCAACGAGTGCATAAATAGTAATACGATTTTATCGTTATTAAACGATAAGCTATTCAATGCCCGTTAAAAACGATCGTTAGCCGCGGGGATGGCGTTAAATGAATTTTAATCTGCCGGATAGGTTTTCAAATTTCCAACCTTCAAACCTCCCTTATCTGGTATTCCTCTATTTTCCGATAAAGTGTGGTTAAACCGATCCCCAGTAACCTCGAAGTTTCAGTTTTATTTCCCTTGGTATGGATAAGCACCTTTTGAATGTGTTGTTTTTCGATCTGTTGCAGGTTATAATCGTTTTCTATGGGTGCAAATTCGAAAAATTCTGGTGGAAGGGCAGTTGCGCTCAGCGTATCACCATCTGATAGAATGACCAAACGTTCGATTACATTTTTAAGCTCCCGGATATTGCCTTTCCAACTGTGGTCGCTTAATATGGACAGTATTTTATCATCCAATTTTGGAGTCGAATGGTTTACCTTATCTGCAAATTCTTTCAGGTAATGTTTTGCCAGCGCGGGGATATCGGCTTTACGTTCGCGGAGTGGGGGTAAAATAATGGTAAAAACCGAAAGCCGGTAATACAGATCCGACCTGAATTTTCCAGATGCTGCATCTGCTTTTAAATCCTTATTCGTAGCCGCTAAAATCCGTACGTTTACCTGTTGCGTTAAGGTATCGCCTACTTTTATAAAGGTCTGGCTTTCCAATACGCGTAATAATTTTGCTTGTAAATCGAGGCTCATTTCGCCGATTTCATCGAGCAGCAAGGTACCGCCATTGGCTTCTTCCAACAAACCTTTTTTATCTTTATTGGCTCCTGTAAAAGCCCCTGCTTTGTATCCGAATAATTCGCTTTCCAGTAAATCTGGACTAAAACCGCTGCAGTTTAAGGCAACAAAAGGCTTTGCAGCTCTCGGACTTTCGTAATGAATGGATTGCGCGAAAACTTCTTTTCCTGTTCCTGTTTCTCCTAACAAGAGTACGGTAGTATCGGTTGCACTTACTTTTTTAGCTAAGTCGATGGCTTCCTTTAAGGCTTTCGATTGTCCTATAATGGTTTCGAAACTATGTTTCTTAGCGATTTTGCTTTCCAGGTCAGAAATCCTGCGCTGCAGGTTTGATTTATCCATTGCTTTATATAAAAGCGGAATAATTTTATCGTTATCATCACCTTTAACCAGGTAATCAAAACCACCATTTTTAATGGCTAAAACGCCATCTGCAATGGTTCCGTAAGCGGTAAGATTGATCACTTCTACGTAAGGCTTTAGCGCTTTAATCTCTTTAACCAGTGCAACACCATTTACATCGGGCAGTTTTACATCACTGATTACAATGCTTACATCGTTATTCTTGAGTAATTTAAGTCCTTCTTTTCCAGTACCTGCCTGCAAGGTTTTAAAACCTTCAAGTTCTATAATCCTGGAAAGTAAACTGCTGATTTTCTTTTCATCATCGATGATGAGTACCATGCCATTCATAGGTAAAAATTATGCTGCAATATTAAGTATAAATATACCGAGGCAGATAAAATTCAGATAAAAAACTACTGAGGAGTTAACTGGTTGTGGATTTTCCCCGATATATGTCCTCGCAGAACAAAACGATGTTAAAACTATTGGCCTGTGACACAGACCACAGATGGAGAATTTCCTCTTTCCGTTAGGGCACAGATTGTGGAATGTGGGTTTAGGGCTCCCAACCCCAACACCACTCTCCAAACTAAATTGTACCTTTTTCGTTTCCGTGGCGTTAATTAAAAGCTTTTTGAGCATATTTGATGTGCAAAACAAATGCTATGTTTAAAAGATTAACTGCAATATTCATATTATGCTTTCCTGCAATATTTTGCGCGGCCCAACAGGTACGTCCCGCAAAAGCTGCTGAGATTTATAGAGAACTGAAAACTTTAAAACACCTTCCAAAGGTTTTATATTTAGCTGCACACCCAGATGATGAGAATACTGGTTTATTGTCGTGGCTGATTAACGACCAGAACGTAGAAACAGGCTATTTATCGCTTACCAGGGGAGATGGTGGACAAAATCTTTTGGGTACCGAACAGGGTGCAGCTTTGGGACTGATCAGAACGCACGAGCTTTTGGAGGCCCGCAGGTTAGATGGCGCCCAGCAGTTTTTTACCCGCGCCATTGATTTTGGTTTCTCTAAAAATACCAACGATACCTTTAAACAATGGGATGCTGATAGCATTACCGCTGATGTGGTTTGGGTGATCAGAAAATTCAGACCAGATGTAATTATCTGCCGTTTTCCACCTACCGCTGCTGCTGGCCATGGTCAGCATGCCGCTTCTGCTGTAGTTGCAGAAAAAGCTTTTAAAGCCGCAGCCGATAAAAATATGTTCCCTAACCAGCTTAAATACGTTTCAGTTTGGCAGCCTAAAAGACTCCTTTGGAATACCTTTAGGTTTGGTTCAGTAAATACCACTGCCGAAAATCAGTTGAAAGTTACTGTTGGCCAGTATGATGCACAATTGGGCATGGGTTATGGCGAATTAGCTGGTTTAAGCAGAAGTTTACACAAAAGCCAGGGCGCAGGAACGCAATCTGTAGCTGGCGTACGTTCAGAGTATTTCACCAATGTTTTAGGTGATCCTGCCAAGAGAACGTTATTTGATGGAATAAACCTTAACTGGTCGGAAAAAGGGATTGGCGATATCGATGAACTGATTGATATTGTGCTGTTATCTTTCAATTACAATCAGCCCGATAAAAGCCTGCATGGATTATTGATGCTGAGAAAGAAAATCGCGGAGTTACAGGATGCACCACTCAGAAAAGATAAGCTTGCTGCTATTGACCGTATTATTTTAAGTTGTGCGGGTTTTATGGGTGAAGTGGTCACCAACCAACCCGAAGCCATAGCAGGCAATGGCTATAACTTCCGCTTAAATTTAATTGCAAGATCGGCTACTCCGGTAAAGGTAGAAAGTGTTAATTGGATAAATCAAACCGATAACCTGAACAGAAACCTGTCTAACGATTCGCTGATTACCATAGAACGTAAAATTCAGATTCCTGCCGATGCAGCGCTCACCGAACCTTATTGGTTAGCTAAACCTGCAAAAGATGCTGCTACTTTCAGTGTAGTCAACGATACTTTAATCGGTTTGCCAGAAATGCAGTCGCCCATTAATGTGTTGTTATCGTTAAAGATTGAAGGTGAAAAATTTATGGTGAGTTTACCTTTATCCTATAAAAAATTAGATCCTGTTAAAGGTGATATTGTAGAAGCCCTTAGGGTTATCCCACCACTCGACTTAAGTTTTGCCGAGCCCGTTTATTTCGCAAAAGAAAAAGAAGCCTTAAATGTTACGCTTCGTTTAAAGGCAAATAAAAACATCAATTATGGCAAGGTAAGTTTCAAAATTGGTAACCAGTTAGTGAAAACTTTCCAGGGGATCAATCTTGCTGAAAACACCATTACCACCAAAGATTTCCAGCTTTCGGTTGAAGATCTGGCAAAAATAAAAACCAGTCAGAATAAACTCGAAGCTGTTTTCTCTTCTGAGGCGAATGAATATTCAAAAGGGCAGGTACTCATTCAATACCCACATTTGCCAACCTTGCAATATTTTGTTCCGGCTGCTACCTGGTTAATTAAAGGTGATGTGAAAATATTGGCTAAAAAAATCGGATATATTGAAGGTGCTGGCGATTTAATCCCTGAGTTTTTACGTCAGGCTGGTTTACAGGTGGATGTACTATCTGAAGCCGATATCCTAAACACTGCAAAATTGGCAAGTTACGATGCCGTGGTAACCGGAGTTAGGGTAATTAATACCGAAAAACGCATTAAAAACTGGCAAACAGCTTTACGCAGTTATGTAGAAAACGGTGGAACCATCGTAATGCAATACAATACTACGCAGGATATGGCTTTACAGGATTTCGGCATTTATCCATTTACCGTTGGAGGCAAAAGGGTAACCGAAGAAAACGCTGAAGTTAAATTTCTAAACCCTAGCCATAAACTTTTAAACTACCCGAATAAAATTACGGCCGATGATTTTAAAGGCTGGGTACAAGAACGTGGCGCTTATTTTCCTGATCAATGGGATGCTAAATACGAGCCACTTTTCGAAATGCACGATACGGGTGAAGAACCGCTTCAGGGATCAACGCTTTACGCAAAATATGGCAAAGGAAATTTTATTTACACACCTTTAGCCTTTTTCAGACAGTTGCCTGCTGGTAACGTTGGTGCAGCCAGGTTATTTTTTAACTTTTTGTCTGCTGGGAAGTGATGAAAAATCAATTTAAAAAATGGAATACCTGGTATGTACTACTCGCACTGGCGCTGGTATTCCAAATTGTGTTTTATTACCTTTTTACTAAATTCTGGGCATGAGTAATATCGATTGGGCAGTATTGATATTTACTTTGCTTGCTGTGGTAACTTATGGCGTTTTTATCGGTCGTGGGCAAAAAAGCAATGCATCTTACTTAAAAGCCGATAATAAAATGCCCTGGTACATTGTGCTGCTGGGTATTATGGCTACACAGGCCAGCGCCATTACTTTTTTGTCGGCGCCAGGGCAGGCCTATACCGATGGCATGCGTTTCGTGCAATATTATTTCGGTTTGCCTTTGGCAATGATTGTGATCTGCATTACCTTCATCCCGATTTTTCAACGGTTGAATGTTTATACGGCTTACGAATATTTAGAGAACCGTTTTGATAAAAAAACAAGGGTACTAACCTCACTGCTCTTTCTTTTTTCGCGTGGTTTATCAACGGGGATCAGTATTTATGCCCCTAGCATCATCCTTTCCAGTGTTTTAAACTGGAACATCTATTTAACCAATGTTTTAACAGGTGGAATATTATTGATTTATACCTACGTTGGTGGTGCCAAAGCTATTGCCCATACACAGAAATTGCAGTTTTTAATTATTTTAGGTACAATGGCTTTTGCCGGATACCTTTTAGTGCAGAACATGCCCAACGGGATCGGTTTTAAAGATGCGCTTTATCTCGCAGGCAAATCGGGCAAATTGAATGTAATTACTACCGAATTCGACTGGAAAGATAAATACAACATCTGGAGTGGATTGATCGGCGGATTTTTTCTTGCACTTTCCTATTTCGGAACCGACCAGAGCCAGGTTGGCCGGTACATTACCGCAAAAGACAATACCAATGCAAAAATGGGCCTGCTTTTAAACGGATTGGTTAAAATCCCAATGCAGTTTGCCATCTTACTGATCGGTGCCTTATTATTCGCTTTTTTCTCTTTAAAACCTGCGCCCATATATTTTAATGAGCGTTCTTACCAATATTTAAAAGAAACACAACCTCAGCAGGCAGCTGCTTTCGAAAAAGAGCATAATGCATTAGAACAGAAATTCAGTCAGCAATCAAAACATATTCTTGAAGAAAAAGAAAAACAATCACCCGCGTTAAATACTTCGATAGCAGATTTTCGGTCGACCCAAAAGCAGGTGAAAGAGCTGCATGGCAAGGTAGAGGCCGCCATTAACAAATCAAATTACAATGCCGAAAAAACGGATACCAATTATATCTTTTTATACTTTGTAAAAAACACCTTACCAATGGGGATGGTCGGACTGCTTTTTGCCGTGATTTTTTTGGCCAGCTGGGGTTCAATTTCTGCAGCGCTCAATTCTTTGGCTGCCTGTTCCTTAAAAGATGTGCACCTCATTTTTAATAAAAAAGAAGTGGATGACGAAACCGAATTGAAATATAGTAGACTACACACTTTGGCCTGGGGCATTTTCTCTATTGCCGTTGCCATGTTTGCCACACAGATGGGATCGCTGATTGAAGCTGTAAACGTGTTGGGGTCACTTTTTTATGGCCCAATACTGGGGATTTTCCTGGTGGCCTTTTATTTTAAAAAGATAAACGGACCATTGGTGTTTATTGCCGCAATCCTCTCCGAAATTGCTGTTATCGCGGTATACGAATTTGATATCGTTTCCTTTCTTTGGTTAAACGTAATCGGAGCCTTTGCGGTAATTATATTTTCAGCGCTAGGTCTTTTATTTTATCAGCCTAAAAACACCGTTTCCAGATAGTTTATTTTACTTCAGGAAGATAATTGACATTTAGCTCCCTGTCCAAAATTCGATACCTTTATTTTTACCAATTAAAATAAATTACGCGAAATATGAACGAAGCCTGGGTTGATAGATGGAACGACCGTTACAGTACAGAGGAGTTTGCTTATGGCGAACAACCAAATCACTATTTAAAAACAGAATTAGAAAAGCTTAACCCCGGTAAAATACTCTTTCCTGCAGAAGGCGAAGGCCGAAATGCTGTTTTTGCTGCCAAACTGGGTTGGGATGTCTCAGCCTTTGATATCAGCATTGAAGGTAAAAATAAAGCACTCCAGTTGGCAGAAACTAACCAGGTAAGCATCGATTACCAGGTTGGAGAATTGGAAACCTTAAATTATAAGCCTGAACAATTTGATACCATCGCCCTGATTTATGCGCACTTTCCGGCAGCAATTAAATCATCTTACCATAAAACCTTTAGTAATTATTTAAAGAAAGGTGGTGTAATTATTTTTGAAGCTTTTAGTAAAAATCACCTTGGTTACCTGGCGGAAAATGAGAAAGTTGGCGGGCCAAAAGAAATCGACATGCTGTTTTCTATTGATGAAATAAAATCAGACTTTCCTGATTATGAAGTCATCACTTTAGAAGAAAAGGAGATTGAACTGAGCGAAGGTTTGTTCCATAACGGGCAGGGTTCGGTAATCAGATTTGTAGGTAAGAAGAAATAAAAAATACCTGTGAAATAATAAAACCATTTAAGCGTTTTTAGACACTGGGATTATAGTTTTATTCAACCTAAAGCCATAAATTCGTAAAATCAAAAAACAACAAAAACAGATAAATATAATTCTATGAAAACGATGATTAAATCAATCGCGTTGCTATTTACAGCAATTACCGTTTCTGTAAGTGCAATGGCTCAAGATGCTCAGCCTAAACCTAGTCCCGCAGCTACAGCAACAGGAAAAGTGAAAGCTGCAACCATCACCATTAACTACAGCAGCCCTGCTGTAAAAGGACGTAAAATCTGGGGAGGCTTGGAAGCTTTCGACAAAGTATGGCGTGCCGGTGCAAATGAAGCTACAACTTTCGAAACCGATAAAGATATCGTGGTAGAAGGTAAACCTTTGGCAGCTGGTAAATACAGCTTCTTTTTAATCCCTAAAGAAAGCGGAACATGGACGGCAATTTTTAACAAAGAACCTAAACAATGGGGTGCTTACAAATACGAAGAAGCTAAAGATGCTTTGCGCGTTGAAGTTAAAACCAAAGCATTAAAAGCTACACAAGAGCGTTTGGTTTACAAAATAACCAAAAGTGGTTTCTCTTTGGATTGGGATAAAATCTCAGTTCCGGTGACCATTAAATAATAAAGAAATAATTTATTTAAAGCCGTTACGATGTAAAATCGGGACGGCTTTTTTTATGCCTTATTTTTTTGGAAAATGAAGGGGCAGTATTTCTTGTAGGTCTGCAGTCCCGCCAGCTGCTATAGTCCCGATGATTGTATTGTTAGTCGGGATTTGCAATCCCGTCTTAGAAACTTAGGATTTCTAATCCTAACAAACGGTTAAAACCTGGGAACCAGGGGTTGGATACCAGTCCTGACCAGCAACCTTTGTAAAGAACCTAACACATAATATCAACTTCATGTTAAAATGTTATTTTAGGCCGAATTACAATCAAGCATCCTATAATGAAGTTTTCCATTAAATTATTGGCCTTACTGCCGTTTATTTCATTAAACGTTTTAGCACAACAAAAAACACAGAATTTTTCCATTAAAACCGCAAAACCTGTAGATCAGGTGAATGTTTTTTTAGGCTCTTCTGCCGATCACGGGCAAATGTCGCCAGCGGCTTCTGCACCTTTTAGCATGTTAAGCATTGGTCCGCAAACTTATCCAAAAACGCATACCGGCTACGAATACTTGGCGAAGAAATTTGAAGGCTTCACCCATAACCGTTTTGAGGGGGTAGGTTGCCAGGGATCAGGTGGCAATATTTTTATTAAACCGTTTTTAGGTAGCGATCCGGCACAGTCGGAATTGATCAAAGTTTCTGAAAAGGCAAGCCCAGGTTATTACGAAGTTGGTTTCGGGAATAAAATCAAAGCAAGTTTTACCGTTTTGGGTAAAGCCGGAAAACATGCCTACCAGTTTCCAAAAGGAGAAAAAGGTTTTTACCTCGATTTAGGCTATGCATTTAACGGTGCTTTTGTCGCCGAATCACACGATGTAAATGGAAATGCCGTAAGTGGCTGGGTTACCTCAAAAACAACTTGTGGTGCCGGTAAATATAAAATATTCTACTACCTCGAAATTGCTGATAACGTATCATGGAAAGTAATCGATGATCATAAACTGATCGCAACATTGAAAAACGATCTGGCTTCAACAGGCATTAACATCGCACTTTCTTCCGTAAGTGCAGCCGCGGCGAAAGCTTCAATCAATAAAAATCCTTTCAATGCTGTAAAAGAACAAAGTAAAGCCGATTGGAATGCAAATCTTTCTAAAATAGCCGTAAATGGTGATTTGGAAAGTGCAAAACTGTTTTATTCCCTTTTGTACCGCACTATGCAGTCGCCTTATGTGATTTCAGAAGAGGATGGAACCTACCGTAATACCAAAGGTGAAATTAAAAAAGATAAGGAAATCCGCTATAATGGTTGGGCAATATGGGACAATTACCGTACACAGTTGCCCCTGCTTTCACTAATTGAACAGGATAAATACACTGGAATGATTACCTCCATTGCCGATCTTTATCATTCGGGTAAAAAAGATTACGCCGGGCAAAATGAGCCTTCCAATACGGTACGTTCTGAGCATGCCATAGTGGTATTGCTGGATGCCTACCGGAAAGGTTATCCGGTAGATTTTAATGAAATTGCCGATTCTTTGGTGAAAGAAATAAATGGTCTCGATTATAAATCGCCGGATAAAGCCTTAGAATCAAGTTATGATAACTGGGCACTTTCTGAAATCTTCAAGGTTTTAAATAACAGGGAGAAATCGGATTTTTACCTGGATAAAGCACTGGAGTATAAAAAATACTGGAATAAAGATTTTAAGGATATGACTAAAAATGATGTAGACCGCATGCAGGCCCGTGGGTTATACCAGGGAACCATATGGCAGTACCGCTGGTTTGTTCCTTACGATTTTAAAGGCTTGATGGAGTTGGACGGTGGAGAAGAATCATATCTGGCCAAACTGGATGAGTTTTTTGCCCGTGATTTATATAACCACGCCAATGAGCCCGATTTGCAAGTGCCTTTGATGTACAATGTAACCAAATCAGGTTATAAATCGCAATATTGGATGCATCAATTGGCCGCCGATACTGTGATTCAGAATTATTTTAACGATAACAGCCGTGGGATTGGAAGTTACATCGGTAAAATTTACAGAAACCAGCCTCATGCTTACCTGCGCACTATGGATGATGATGCCGGGGCGATGAGTGCCTGGTATGTATTTGCAGCAAGCGGGTTTTCGCCTGCTTGCGTGGGTTGGCCGGTATATTACCTCAATGTGCCATTATTTCCTTCGTTAAGTTATCATTTGCCAAAAGGAAAAATATTCACCATCGAAACGGAGAATTTTAGCCTCAAAAACAAATACATCAAGGCTGTTTTTCTTAACGGGAAACCATTTAAGAGAAATTACATTACCCAGGATGAAATTAATGCAGGAGGGGTATTAAAAATCGTTGCTTCAGCCGTTCCGGTTAAAATTTCGGATACAGAGAACTGGATTTCGCGCCTTGAAAAATAATTTTATAAAAAATAGTGTAAAAGGGCAAACTTATTTTATTTAATCATGTTATCCTAGTATAAATTTAAGATCATGGCACCTTTAAAATTAAGCGAAGAACAAAATGCAACACTAGGCAACAAAAACACCTTAGAATCAGTTAATGAACAACCTTTAGAGCTTCATCCGGAAGCATATAAGGTAAAAGGTCCGTCACCTGATAAGATGAAGACGGTATCGTCATCATTAAGGAATTATGCCCACGGTTTATACGGTTTGTTGTAAAAAATGCCCTCAAAAAAAAATCTCATCATACCAGATTATACAAAGCAGTTAAGGATAAAAACTTGACTGCTTTTTTATGTAAGTTAGTTAGCCAAAATTAATTACAATTTTAACCTATGAAACAGAGTGCAGGAATCTTACTTTTCAAAAAAACAGGCGAAAGTCTCGAGTTTTTTCTTGTGCATCCTGGCGGACCATTTTTTGTAAGGAAAGACGAAGGTTTTTGGACCGTACCTAAAGGAGAACCGGATGGAGAGGAGCAACCTTTAATTGCAGCTATCCGTGAATTTGAAGAAGAAACAGGAAAAACTTTATCGGGTGAGTTTATCGAACTAACCCCTATTGTTCAAAAAGGTGGCAAAAAAGTGTTATGCTGGGCAATAGCCGGCGATCTGGATCCCGAAAACCTGGTAAGTAATACTTTTGAAATAGAATGGCCACCCCGCTCGGGTAAAATGCAAAGTTTTGCCGAAATAGATAAGGCTGCATGGTTTAATTACAACCAGGCAGTTAAATACATTAACGAAAAGCAAATAGCCTTTCTTGATGAATTGATAGCTAAGCTAAGCCGTTAATATAAAGTGTGAAATTTCTTTTTCTGCTCCATTAACAATCATCGAAAGCTGGTGGTCTCCCAAATGAAATTTTCTTGTCGTAATCAATACAAATTTCTGCTTACGTATAATGTTAACCATTTGACCTGAGGGATAAATGCGTTCCGAAATTTTATATACCTTTTTGGTATTCTGGCCATTTTGCTTCTTATAATAAATGGCATATTCCAGTCGTACCCGCTGTTCAACAGGATTTTCATTCGTAATTGAAAATGAAAATTCCAGACTTTCACCAATTTTAATCTCTGGCGTTAGAATTTTAAAATCCGTTAACAAAATTCCTTTATCATCTAAACCATAATGTTTAAGAATATCGGCATGACCTTGTTTAAGTAAAGTGCGACTCCCGTGTTTTATAATGGCATCTGTTTCGCTACCTAAACCCGACCATTTTTTTGCTATATCCACCACCACCTGCGGATGATCTTTCGCAATATCGTTTAAGCTGTTGGCTACACTGCGCCTTACGTATTCAGATGGATCTGTTTTAAGGTTTTCTAAGATGGGCAAAATAGAACCTGGGTCTTTTTTAAGAAAAGGAATACCCATTGCCCATGGTAAACGCGGTCTGCTGCCCTCGCTGGCCAATCTCCGTACTTTATAGCTTTCGTGTTGCGACCATTGCTGCATCCTTAAAATCATCTCCTTTTCGTATTTCAAAATAAAAGGGCGTACCGCAAATTCACAGCTCACAAACTGAGTTACTAATTCTAATGCTTCAACAGAGGTTTCAAAATCATTGATGCCGTATGTTTCGATGTAATCCGGCAGGAACATGAAAGCTAAACCATCTTCGCCAATCCCCTGCATCCTCAACTGTGCAATTGTTTTATTGATCAGTTCGATGGTTTTTGGATAATCTTCAGGTAAGAAACCGTGTAAAACCCTTGAGGTATGTTTCATCCGTTCTTTCAGTTCTTTCGATTCAAAATCCTTACTAAAAATTTCTTTAATGAATCTTTGTTTATCAAAGCCCGGGATGGTGACTGTTAAAACTTTGGTTAAGCGATCGTAAAATGCAGGAGAATATAAGTTTTTAAGCAGGCTGGCCATATGCTGGGTAATTTTTAGTCGGAATCACGATATACAATTCCGCTAATTTACTAATATTGTTAGTATTTGAGGTGCGTTACTCAAAATAATTATTTACAATGTCATTTTTACCAATTGTTCAATAATTTCAGCTTTTTCTTTGGCACATTTGTTATCATAAAAACTACGGAATGAATACGACAAAAATAGGCTGGATCGGCTTGGGCAACATGGGGATCCCAATGGCCGAACAATTGATAAAAGCAGATTATAGCGTTGCGGTTTATAACAGAAGTAAAGCTAAAGAAACCTCATTAAAAGAAATGGGTGCATTAGTTGCCGCAACACCGAAAGATCTGATCAGCCAAACAGCCGTATTGGTACTCATGGTATCGGATGACGTTGCAATTGATCAGATTTTTAATGGAGCGGATGGACTTTTCAGTGCGGATATTTCAGATAAGATCATCATCAACATGAGTACCGTTTCTCCGGCAATTTCAAAAGAGATGGCGGTATTATGCAAAGAAAAGGGTGGTTACTATTTAGATGCTCCAGTTTCTGGAAGTGTAAAACAGGCAGAAACAGGTCAGTTGGTGATTATGGTTGGTGGCGATATCACTGCTTTTGAACAAGTAAAACCAATACTCGAAAAAATGGGTAAAATGGCGGTGCGTTTGGGCGATACCGGTGCGGGTAATGTTGCAAAATTAGCAATCAATTCGTTATTGGCCTTGTATACACAGGGTTTGGCAGAAACGGTAACCTTTGCCAATCAACAAGGCATTGAAACCGTAGACCTGCTAAATTTGATTAACAATGGCGCTATAGCCAATATTTTTACCAAAATTAAAGGTGATGCCATCATAGCAGATAACTATAAGCCAGCTTTTGCCCTTAAACATATCGTAAAAGATTTAAATTTAGCTAAAGCCATTGGACTTGCTTCTCCTTTAGCTAAAACCGCACTTACTACTTTTGAGGCTGCATCTGAAAAATATGGAGAGGAAGATTTAATTGCAGTGATTAAACAGATAAAAGGGTAGAAAGATAAGTATCCTCAAAACAACGTCATTTCGAATGTTAATTTTTGGTATAAAAAGCCAATATAAACGGCAGAAAATTTCTATATGGAAATATTCTGCCGTAAATCGTTATTGCTGAGAAGATTTTTTTATCCGGCAGTCTGTCCAATTTTCGGTGAAGCAATCTTAATCTATGGGTTATAAGGATTGTAAGATTGCTTTCCCGAAATTCGGGATTTCCTCCTCGTAATGACTACTTTTTTATGGTGATTTCTTTAAATTTTCAAGCCGCCAAAAGTGCTGATCATAATAATCGCCAATACAATTAAGGTAATTACCACGTAAAGTTTATCTTTTTCCAGGATAAAGGCGAACAGCGAGAATACAATCCTCATGATTGGGGTAATGATCAATAACAATACGCCAAACTGGATAATAGCCATGGGCTTAAAAGTAAAAAGCCCCATAAAAATGCCTTCGAAAGTGATAAAATTGCTTTCCTCACCTTTAAAGAGATGGTAATCAGGCCTGGCTTGTGTACCATTTTGTGCCAAAAAAAGTATGCCGCCCAGTAAAACAACCAAACTGGCGGTAATTACCCCAAACCTTAACAGTTTGCCTACAATTTTTTCTACGTCGCGATCTTGTATCAGATGTGTTGAGATGATGTTTTTCATTTTTCTTAACTTAAAATTTGTGATGGTAACCATTGTAAATCATTTCCAGCGCCACGAAAGTGATGGCGATGCAAAAAATAATCCTTAAGGTTGAAGGGTTGATGCGGGTAAGCAATTTAGCGCCTGTAAAGGCTCCACCCAATACACCAAGTACCACAGGGAACGCGATACCCGGATCCATATAGCCCCTTTGCAGGTATACCACTGCACTTGCCGCTGCGGTAACGCCAATCATGAAATTACTGGTGGTGGTACTTACCTTAAATGGGATTTTCATGGCCGTATCCATGGCCAGTACTTTTAATGCTCCTGAACCTATGCCCAACAAGCCCGACATTACACCGGCCACCGTCATAATCGAAAAACCAGCCCCAACATTTTTAAGTTTATATTCAACTGTGCCTGCTTGCGTAGGGTAACTGCTGTTGAGTTTCAATAGGGCAGAAAGTTTGCTGCCTTCTGTTAAAGCCTCCTGGTTCTTTTTTCTTAAGGTCATTGCCGCAGAAAATAAAAGTACCGCACCAAAAAGAATAGCAATGGTATTGGTTGGCGTATATACAGCAATTAGAGCACCTATTACGGCTCCAACTGTAGTGGCGATTTCTAAAAACATGCCCAGCCTGATATTAGTAATCCCTTCTTTAATATAGGCACTTGCCGCACCCGATGAATTGGCAATGGATGCCAGCAGAGCAGCACCGATAGCATAACGGATATCAACATGGAAAACAAGGGTAAGCAAAGGAATTACGACTACGCCGCCGCCAAGTCCGGTTAACGAACCTACCAGGCCTGCAAGGTATGCCCCAAGGATTAAAATCAGGGTGAAAGTTAAAATTGACATGATTTGATATTTTAATGATTGTTGTTCAATATGGTGTTGGTAATTTCGTGTGCAGCATCAGCATTGCGGTTATTTATAGCATCAAATAATGCCTGGTGTAAATGGTGGCTCATGGCAAAATGAGTGATGCCGGACGGTGCCCTTTTGGAGAAAAAATCGCGGATAATCACGGTGAAACTTTCATAAAGATCGCTTAATACCCCGTTTCCGGAAGCCCGGGCAATGGCCAGGTGAAATTCGATGTCGGCATTCGTACACGCCAGCCTCGATTCGTTTTCGATAGCCAGTTTTCGCTTTTCAAGCGCCTCACCAATGGTTTTTATGTCTGCATCAGTTCGGTTAAGCGTAGCTAAACGAACAATCTCTTGTTCAAGCAAGGCCCTAACCTGGTTAATTTCCTCAAAATCAGAACTGCGTAATCGTTGTTCAATAGGTTCGGTCGGAATGGCGTTAACCTTTGTTCCAAAACCCTGCTGAACAGTAAGGATTCCGGATAAAGTCAACAATTTAATAGCCTCCCTAATGGTAGAACGACCTACACCATATAATTCCATTAATGCTGGCTCAGAAGGAATTTTTTCTCCCACTTTAAATTTGCCTTCTTTAATGTTGTTCCTGATTTTGTTCGATATCTGCTCAAAAAGCCTGCTTTCCTGATTCATGGTTTTTAATTAACAGTACAAACATACGATGTTTTAATTAAACATCATATGTTTTGTGTCCGGCAAATATCATTTTAAACTGATCTGGAGTTTAAATCTGATCACTTGTTTTTCAAAATCATCTTTTTAGGATTTTGAAAACTTGCTATTTTTACTTAATTTGTTTTTTAAGTGCTTCATCCGGCATCGGTTAGCATTAAATTATTAACAGGCGATTTTTAAACATCCCTATTATATTTGATTAAACTATGGCTATAATCTCAAAGATCAGATCCATCTTTAAACGTACTGTCGAATTCCTTTCCCCATCAGATAAATTACCTCGCATTGCCGGGAAGTTGATCGTTGCTTTTGTGGTTGTATTTCTATCAGTGATGCATGTGGTATACCTGTATCAGCATATTAACCCTTTATACCTCATTGCTTACCTGTTATTTTATATCGCCTGCGGAGTTATCATTTCTATTCTGATCGTTTGGTTATTAAAGCTGATTCCCCGTATCCCTTCAACTTATCAGGTGGCCATTATATTTGGTTATCTGGCTGCTTTTTATTTTTTCCATCTTCCTTCAACTTATGGCTGGTTCTTAATCTTGGCCATGGTCATTTTACCTGTACTGATTTTAACGGGAATTTACCAATGGAAAAAAGGAAATTTGTTTCCATTAGAAAATGCGAAACGGATTTTCTGGTTTGCTGTACTGATCGTTTCTTCACTTGCCTTCGTTTCAGGACTTGCCATTTTCTTGAACCAGGGGAGTAAACCAAAGGATATTGTAAATTATAAACTTAAAGGAGAATTACCAAAAGCACTCGACTTACCCGATCCATCTTTAAAAGGGCCTTACAAAACTTTTTTTATGACTTATGGCAGTGGAAAAGATAAGTGGCGGAAAGAATTCGGTAAAGATGTGGGGGTAAAAACAACCAGCATAGATGGATCACGTTTACTGACTTCGTGGACAGGCGTTTCTGGAAAACTCAGGACGTTGTATTTTGGTTTTGATCAGAAATCTTTACCTATGAATGCGCTGGTTTGGTATCCACGTAAAAAAAAGGGACCCTTGCCTGTGGTGATGATCATTCATGGAAACCATTTGGGGCAGCAGCCTTCCGATCCCGGTTATGCTTTTTTAGGGGAGTTGTTGGCCAGTCGTGGTTATATGGTGGTTTCGGTTGATGAAAATTTCCTGAACCTCTCTCTAACCGATCTGGACGTATTTGGTGGTGGCTTAAAAACCGAAAACGCGGCCAGGGCATGGCTACTTTTAAAACATCTTGAACTTTTGCGTAAGTGGAACAATAGTCCGGGCAATACTTTTTATAAAAAGCTGGATATGAATAAAATTGCCATCATTGGTCATTCAAGAGGAGGAGAAGCGGTAACCCATGCAGCGGTATTTAATAAACTTAATCATTATCCCGATGATGCCCGTGAGCGGTTTAACTTTAATTTTAACATTGGTGCGGTTATAGCCATTGCCCCTGTTGATGGTCAGTATAAACCTGGTGGTACTTTAACAGTTGCAAAGGATATTAATTATTTTGTGATTCAGGGTGCACTGGATATGGATATGCAGACTTATGGTGGTTTGGCCACAATGAAACGCATTCAGTTTTCTCCTGGTTTCAGTGGTTTTAAGGCTGGACTTTATTTAAGTGCGGCCAATCATGGTCAGTTTAACACTGTATGGGGGCGGAGGGATGATACAGGGCCAGGTATTAATAGGTTTAACCTAAAACAGTTGATGGGTGAGCAGGAGCAGCAAAAAATATTAAGCATTTATATCAGTTCATTTTTAGAGGCAACCATTAATGGTAAAATAGGATATCAACCACTCTTTATGGATGCCAGGTTTGGTAGGAACTGGCTCCCTAAAAAGATTTATATGAATCAGTTTGAGCCGGCGCAAAAAACATTACTGGCCGATTTTGATGAAGACGTGAATGTTAATTCTGCAACCATTAGTGGCGGGCAGATTACCACAAGTGGTTTGAGGGAATGGAAAGAGCAGCAGAATAAATTTTTATGGGGTATGCAGGTTACCAAAGCTGCTTATTTAGGATGGGATAGCTTAAAAACCAAACATCAGCATGGTTTTTTCTCACTTAAACTTTCCAATCCGCTTTCGTTATCTGGCAAAATGTTGAGTTTTTCGCTCGCTAGTGGAAAGGAAAATGCTGATGGCCATGCAAAACCGATTGATTTTACGATTCTTTTGGAAGACGGTAAAAAACACCAGCTCACTTTTTCTTTAAGTAGCTGTAGCCTGCTGCAGCCGCAAGTAGCTAAAAACCTAAGTAAATTTGATGTTTTTAACGATTATCCCAATTCGGAAGCTGTGCCGGATTTTTTCTATTTCGATATTGATAAACTTTTAGGCGCTGAAACAAAATTCGAGATTAAAGACCTTAAAGAAATTAAGTTTATTTTTAATAAAACGCGGTCAGGAGATATCATTCTAGACGATCTTTCATTGGTGGATAAACCATAACTTCAACGCTATATCTTTTGCTGTTGAATAAAATCTTTTTCATGTTATCCAACAGCAAATAAGGTTAATCGAGGTAACTCTCTCTGAATAATGATGGCCATTGATTGCTGGATAGATTACCACTATATACAGGGCCCGACTGCAGGTTCTGTCCTGATTTTAATGTTGAATCCATTTCAAGGTAAGACATTAACAGCTTTGCAGGTATCCGTTCGTACAGGCCGGGATAAATACGTTTAAATAAACGGGTCTTGTTTTCTATATTCTGCAGCCTGAAGAAGATATTCCTGTTGTTAACATCAGTCAATGCGTTACGGAGAAAATAAGAATGAAATAGAGCGTCTAGTGCAGGATACCAGGCGCAGCCTTCTTCAAATTCATATTTATCTATAATCAGCACGGTTGAATGCTCGATGGCCAGGATATTAAAAGTGTGCTCTATATAACTAAAATCATCACTAATATAGGTACTGCCCGTTCTGCCCAGCCATATGTTGGCTTGTTTTTGGTTTTCATCAGTAATATAGCCATTTACTAAGCCTTTAGCTACATATATAATTTTCCCATTTGCAGCCAGGTTGTTGGTTTCAAAAAGAGTGTCTCCCTGGTGGATGTTTTGAAAAGTAGTATGCCGGTACAAAAAACGGAGGGCCGCCCTATCTTTCTTTCTGTCTAACAGTAGAAGAAAAACCTCTAAAAAACATTTAGTATAACCTAATTTCATCTTATTTAATTAATTGAGGTAACATATTTCATTTGTTCAGTATTGTAATACGGTAATCTTCAATCCCATGCTCGGGATTTTCGGCTAACATTCATGTTCTAAATTGTTTTAGCATAGCCGCTGCTTAAAATATTATGTTGATCTTTCACTAAAATCAGTTATCGCTAAATTCTATATCTAAAATCAATTTTCCTCTGATTTTGATCAGTGCCTATCTTGATCTTTCTCATGTGTAATTTCTATCTGTAAGAATAGATGTTATGGCTATTCATCATTGATTTCGAAAAGGTAGCAGGCGCTAATTTTTCATCATAATCAATGAGTTAATGTCAAGTACAATAATGTTATTGCCGTCCTTTTCAATCAGCCCTTCTTTGGCAAAATCGCCTAATACACGGCTCAGGGTTTCGGTTGCAATGCCCACCAAACAGGCCAGGTCGTATCTGGGAAGAATAAACCTGCCGTTTTCAGCATCATGTCCATGTTTGGTTAGTTCAATAATGGCCTTTGCAATCCGTTTGCGTACCGAATAATAAGCAATATCCAATAGTTTCTCATCGCGTACATTTAGGGTTTGGGCCAGGTCTTTTGCAAAAACACTGAATATTTCTGGGTAGTCGGTAATTAAATGCTGCACTTCGGCAAAAGGAATGGTTAGTATTTCGCTGCTATCAATGGCTTCGGCAATTTCCTTGTTTTCGGTACCCAGTAATGTTCCCTGCAGCCCAAAATATTCGTGAGGGCCATAAATACCGGTAATCAATACATTGCCGGCCGTATCGGCTACATAAGTTTTTATTTTTCCCGATAAAATGTAATGCAAGCCCAGTGCCCGTGGTTCTCCCCTATAATACAGTACCTGATTTTTCTTGAAATGCCTGGGTAAACTTCCTTCAAACCTTGAGCGTAACCACAAAATATCGTCTCTGCTGCTTTGTATATTTCTTAGCTGTATGTGTTGTTTTAAAAACAATTCGTGCTGCAGCCGTTTCTTTTTGAGCCTAACTTCTACCTGGTTAAGCAGTTCCCCGTCATCAAAAGGGGGCATTAAGTAGCCATCGGCACCCAACTCCATCACCCTGCGCGCCAGGTCGTAATCTTTATTGTTTAATACCATGATAAAGCTGATTCCTGCCGTTTCCATAAATTTGTTCACTACGCGTAGCATCCCAAATCCATCTATTTCTGGTACGTTTATTCCTGAAATAATTACATCTACGGGATTTTTTCTGATCATGTCAATCGCCTGTTTACCGCCATCTATCGATTTTACATTGTATTTTCCGATGGTGAGTATTTCGGTGATTTTTACCCTTAAATCAAAATCCTCCAGTACGACCAAGATTTTAGATCCCTCCATTTAAATTTTATATTTAATCCTAAAGTCAGTAATTTCCTTCTGGATAAGTAAAAAAGGCTTTACACCTTATTTCCGGACCTTGTTTTTGCATTTTAAAAGCTTCTGTTCGGGATTAAACATAGACCGCTTAAAAAATGAGATACAATTGTCGACGGTAAGGACTATGGTAAAATTGAGCGTAACTTTGTTTAAGTCCTTCATTTTTCGAATAAAACGGGATGAGATTGATAAGTGAGGAGATATTGTTGTATAGCAAACTAAAAACCTTCATTTATGATTGTTTAAATAAAACAGCCTCCAAAATAGGATGCTTTGTTTAAAAACATCCGGCTGGAAGAATATTTTGATTTCGCCGTGGAATAAATAAATCGACCTGTTAAAAAAACGGCGTATTTTTTTAACCGAAGTTTCTGAGAAAAGCATTTCTTAAAAGTTTGTATAGGAATTAATAGACAAATATCCAATAAAAATCAGCATAAATATGCATAATTAGATTGATAATTGTCAAATTAATTATTGATTGTAGTCAAAAGGAGTAAGCTTTGTATACTTAAGTAATCACAGAAGGAAAGCTTTTTTAGCGATTAATATGATTTTATGTCGCACGAAATTTGCCTGGCTGATAAAAGTTAATGTTTTTTTGCTTTTGATTGTATAAAATTTCTGTGTTGGTGGTAGGATTTGATTGTATTTAATACATTGTTAATCAGCGTTTTATTTTTTTTTATCGAAAATAACAAACCTAATATTTGTATCGTACGAAAAATATCGTACCTTTGGGGTATGAAAAATATACAAATTGAAAATAGCCTGCCCGAACCTACTAAAGCTGAACTAGAAATTCTTCAGGTATTGTGGGAATTTGGGCCGTCGACCGTTCGGTTTGTAAACGATAAGCTGAATGAACAAAGGGAGGTTAATTATACCTCTACTTTAAAGCAAATGCAGATTTTAACTGAAAAAGGAATTTTAAAGCGTGATGAAAGCCAAATGAAACACATTTATATTCCGGTAGAGGCAGAAGAGAAAACCAAAGTTCAGTTGTTAGACCGTTTTGTAAATACGTTATATAAAGGCTCAGCTTCGCAGTTAATGATGCAGCTTTTGGGTAATGAGAAAACATCGAAACAGGAAATTGAAGAGATTAAGCGGCTATTGGATGGCATGGACTAATTGATAACCAGATATTAAATAACTAGAATAATGGAATTTAAATTAACTCATCTTTTACCTGAAAACTGGCTTCATGCCCTGGGTGCTACCTTATTTCACTCGCTATGGCTTGGTGTAATTTTAGCTTTGCTGGCTGGTTTGGTGATGTTTAGCACACGTAAGGCGAGTGCAACGTTGCGTTATAACTTGCTTACAGCATGTTTGGGTTTATTTGTTATTGCAATAGGTTTTACTTTTTATATAGCCCTTCAGAATCCAGTTTATCCTGCGCAATCGCAGGTGATTCATCAAAAAGGCATTAATCTGCCCCAGGCAATAACAGATCGGCAGGCGGTTGCAAACGTACAGCACGATGTATATTCGGGCCTAAACAATTTACTTAATTTGTGGAATGCTTATGCTTACCAGATCGTACTGGTATGGTTCCTGATGATCTGTGGAAAAAGTATCCAACTGGTGGTTGGCCTTAATGGCGTGCATTATTTGCGCAATAACAAAACCTATGCTGCCGGTAAAAAATGGGACGAAAAATTAGCCGAGCTTGCTCGAAAACTAGGTTTAACGCAGCAGGTTAAGGTGGTGCAATCGGGTATTGCGCAGGTACCCATGGTGGTAGGGCACTTTAAGCCTTTAATCCTGATCCCTTTAGGCTTACTCAATGGTTTATCCAATGCAGAGGTAGAGGCCATTCTCTCTCACGAACTGGCTCACATTAAACGTAAAGATTACCTGGTAAACGTATTACAAAGTTTTATAGAAATCGTTTTCTTCTTTAACCCGGCGGTACTTTGGCTATCGCAATTAATAAAAACAGAACGCGAACATTGCTGCGATGATTTGGCCATCGCCTGTGTAAACGATCGCAAAAATTATGTTCAGGCCCTTATCGTGTGCCAGGAATTTAAGCAGCGTGCACCTGCTTATGCCATGGCGGTTACGGGCAGGAAAGGTAGCCTGCTACATAGAGTAAGCAGGATGTTATTTAACACCAATTCAACTTTAAACAAAATGGAAAAAACAATATTAACCATCGCCCTGGTATCGGTAGTGGTTTGTACTGCTGCGTTTAAGAGCGTAGGTAGTGCAAAAACAGTTACCAAAAAAGAAATAAGCACTTCGGTACAAGTTGTACAGGATACAACTAAAAAAACTAAACCGGCTGAGGGAAAATCAGCAGATCAACTGGAAAAAGAAATCAGTGCGAAAATGGACCATCAATTAAAACAGTTGGATGAAAAGCAAAAGCAGCAAGAAACCAAGGAAGACTTAAAAGCCCGGCAAGCTGATGAAAGAATGAGGAAAGATGATGCTAAGCGTGCAAGAGAAGATGCTAAACAAGCTGTTATAGATAGCAGACAAGCTGTTATAGATAGCAAACAAGCCGAATTAGATGGTAAACAAGCTGCTGCAGATGCTAAAATTGCAGAAGCTGACTCAAAACAAGCTATTGCTGATTCAAAACAGGCAATTGATGATGCAAAACAGGCTGCTGAAAATGCAAAGGAATATAGAAAATGGGCAAAAGAATATAAATCTCAAGGATATGGAACAGTTCCGAAAATCCCACGTCCGCCGAGAGCTCCAAAGGCTGCTATAGCAGTACCAGCTACACCTCCAACTCCGCCTACTCCGCCAACACCTCCGGTTTATAACGAAGGGGCAAGTACCAGGACTGGTTCGCAGCGTACGGTTACCTCAAAAACGGTTACCAATGGCGATGGTCATGATTACACAAGCGAAATTAACCAGGAACTGATGAAAGATGGTATCATCAGCAGTACCAATAAACTATCTTACAAACTCAATAAAGATGAACTGGTTGTAAATGGCGTAAAACAAAATACCACTGTTCAGCAAAAATACAAAAAGAGATTTCTGAAAAATGACAGCCATTCGCTGATGTATAACTTTCTGATCGAAAACAACAAAAACTAAATCTAAAAGCGCTAATCCAATCCCAACCATCATGAAGTTTACAATCATGGCTTTTTTAGCCTTTTGGATGAATATTGCCCTTACTTTTGCTCAAGCCCAACCTCCATCCAGAATTTATGGTCGTGTATTGGATGCTGAAGGAAAGAACATTGAATTTGCTACTGTAGCCCTGCTTAAAGATTCGTTATTGTTTAAAACTACTTTCACCGAGAAAGATGGTACGTTCAGTTTTGATAAGCTGGCTTTTGGAAAATACCTCATTAAAATATCGGTAGTTGGATCGCCTGTTTATAAAACGGATACATTATTATTGAACGCCGGCCATATTGTTATTGCGCTAAAGGATATCAAAATGGCTACAGGAGCAACCAATTTAAAAGAGGTAAATATTTCAGGACAAAAAGCTTTTGTAGAACGGAAAATAGACCGCACGGTGGTTAATGTTGATGCGCTGATTTCTAATGCAGGAACTACTGCTTTGGATGTACTGAGTAAATCGCCGGGCGTAAGTGTAGATCAGAACGGGGCTATTTCCCTTAAAGGCAAAAACGGGGTGGCCATTTTTATTGATGATAAGCCAACTTATTTATCGGGTTCCGACCTGGATAATTACCTGCGTTCGCTGCCTTCTTCATCGCTTGATCAGATTGAATTGATGACTAACCCACCTGCAAAATACGATGCTGCAGGAAATGGCGGTGTGATTAATATCAAAACCAAAAAAACCAAAACCGGGGGATTTAACGGCGGAATTAATCTAAGCTTAAATCAAGGCCAACTCACCAGATCGAACAATAGTTTTAATTTTAATTACCGTAAGGATAAAATCAATGTTTTTGGAAATTTAAGTTATAACCTCAATAATAGTTTTACAGATTTAGACCTGAATAGGAAATACAAAAATGATGATGGTAGTGCCAAATCCTACTTTAATCAGAATTCTTATTTCCGTAGGAATGGTAATACGTTTAATTTAAAAACAGGACTTGATTATTATGCTTCTGACAAAACCACCTGGGGTATCGTGCTTACGGGCATGAACCGGATTTCTAAACAGGTAAACAACAATACCAGTAACTTATCCAACGCATCAATGCAGCTCGATTCGATAATCAGGGCAGAAAATATCGACCAGATTAAATATCAGAATGCAGGAGTAAATTTAAATTACAGGCATAAGTTTAAGCAGGCAGGACGAGAGCTGACATTTGATGCAGATTACCTGCTTTACCGTAACCGGACGGATCAGACTTATTATAATTTCAGTTACCTTCCAAGCGGAACTTTAAAATACCAGGACATTTTAACCGGTAATTTGCCTTCAAATATTGATATCTATACTGCGAAAATAGATTATTCTCATCCGCTGGAAAATAAGTGGAAACTGGATGCAGGTGCAAAAACGGCCTATACAAAAACCGATAATATTGCCGATTATTTTAATACGGCAGGTGGGAAAACGAATGTAGATTACGAAAAAAGCAATCACTTTTTATATGAAGAAAATATTAATGCCGCTTATTTAAACATGAGCAGGGAGGGAAAAAGGTTTTCGCTGCAGGTTGGTTTAAGGTATGAAAATACAATTTCTAACGGTCACCAGTTGGGAAACCTAATTAAACCCGATTCGAGTTTTAAAAGAACGTATAACAGTTTGTTTCCAACGGTTTATTTTTCTTATAAACTGGATTCTGCAGGGAATAATGAGTTAGGCTTAAATTATGGTCGCAGAATAGAGAGGCCATATTACCAGGATCTTAACCCTTTCTTTTCTCCACTAGATAAGTTTACGTACTATGTAGGTAATCCTTTCTTAAAACCATCGTTTACGCAGAGTTTAGAACTATCACATACTTATAAAAATAAAATTACCACCACTTTGGGTTACGGTTGGGTGAGGGATGAGGTAAATGAAACCATCGAGATTGTAAATGGAACATATTACAGCAGACCGGCGAATGTGGGCAAAACAACGGTAGCCAATATTTCGGTAAATGCAGAAATCGATTTAACGAAATGGGTAAAACTGAATGCCTATGTGGAGTACGCAAAAATAGTTTCGAAAACAGATTTTTACACCGGTTTTCTGGTTACTCATGGTAGTTATTTAAAAGCAAGTCCGAATTTGCTATTTAAAATTAGTCCTACCTGGAATGCAGAGGTAAATATGCGTTATCAGAGTAAACTATCTAATGTACAGTTTTTCTTAGGCGAAGTGCACGAATTTGGTGCAGCGGTACAGAAAAAACTTTCAGCAAAAAGCACCTTAAAATTAACAGCGAACGATATTTTCAGAACCCGGGTATATAATGGCGTAATTAATAACCTGGCAAATACAGAAGCGAACTGGGTTAACCGTCAAGATTCGCGGTCGGTTTTGGTGAGCTACAGTTACCGTTTTGGTAAGGCATTTTCTACACCAGCTAAACATGAATCATCGGGCGCAGATGCGGAAAAAAACAGGGTGAAGAATTAATTAAATAGTGAGGGCAGGTAAGTTTAATTCGAAAAATAAGACAAAATCTAGGGCAATCAATTTCCGTGTTCTCTGAGTCTCCGTGGCAAAAAAATAAGAATGGTTCGTGGGGACACGAACCATGGCTGTATAAATTGTGTCGTCATTGCGAGAAGGCTTTTTCAGCCGACGAAGCAATCTTTATAACTGGGAGAATAATCAGAAAGATTGCTTCGTCGTTCCTCCTCGCAATGACGATTTTTCGATTTTAAACAAATTGGTTCAACACCAGCACACCAATAAGCCCTAATACAGAAACCAGGCTTTCCATCATTGTCCAGGTGCGAAAGGTTTCTTTGAGGCTCAGGTTGAAATATTCCTTAAACATCCAGAAACCGGTATCGTTTACATGCGAAAACATCAAACTTCCGGCACCCACTGATAAAACCATTAACTCTGGTGGGGCGCCTGGGCCAATTAAAGGCAATACCATTCCGGATGCCGTTAGGGCTGCCACAGTAGCTGAACCTAAAGTTACGCGGAGTGATGCGGTAATTAACCATGCAAGTAATAAAGGTGATAAATTTAACCCTCCGGTAAGCTGTTTTACAGTTTCGCCCATGCCACTATCGATCAGGATTTGCTTAAAAGCGCCACCTGCGGCAATAATTAAAATAATCATGGCGATACTTTTAACCCCCTCGGCGCAAGACTCCATGGCTTTTGCAATGTTCGTTTTTTGAACAACTAAAGCAATAGCAACCGAAATTAAAAGTGCTGCGGTAGGATCGGCCAGGAAAACGAATAAGGGTTTGCCGGTGTAATCTATTTTAAAACTGCTGCCTATCGTTCCGGCAATGATTAAAAACACGGGTAATAGCGCAGTAATAAAACTCCTGGTTGCTGATGGCAGGTTTTCATCTTCATCGATTTTGAAATCCTGAAGACCTGTAGTTTGATCGCGTTTAATAATGAGCCTTGGGAAATAAATTCCCGCAATAATGGCTATCGGAATGCTTAAACACAGGCCATAAATTAATGTTTTGCCTATATCCGCGTGGAAAATTCCGGCTAAAGCCACCGGACCTGGATGTGGCGGTAAAAAGCCATGTGTTACGGAAAGTGCCGTAGCCATTGGGATACCGATATAAAGTTTTGAAATGCCTGTGGCGGCCGAAATGGCAAATACCAATGGGATTAACACCACAAAACCTGCATTGTAAAATAAAGGTATGCCAACCAGTAAACCGGTTAATAACACTGCCCACTGGATATTTTTTTTACCAAAAGCCCTGATTAGGATAAAAACGATCTTTTTTGCCGAACCACTATCTTCAATCAATTTTCCCATCATGGCACCAAGCGCTAGTACCATCACCATACTGCCCAGCGTACTGCCAATTCCGTTGCTGATGGATGCCATTACCTTTGTAGCGGGCATTCCCAGTAATAGCCCGGTTATAATGGCTACGGCAATTAGGGCTATCATTGGATTGATCTTTTTTAAAATCAAAATGAATAACAGGAGGATACCGAAAAGAAGAATAAGTAACGACATTTGGTTAGGTATTAGGTTAATGTTTTTTACCACAGATAAACACAGATGTTATACCTGTATTCATGATTTTTATGGCTAGTTTAGTTTTAGCGCATCACGGTTATTTTTTAACGGTAATGGTTCTTCCGGTAACGAGGTTAAATTCGTAAATCCGGTATAGGCCATCATCGCTAATCTCTATATTTTCTACCAGTCCTGTTTTGCTGAAGGTGTCGGTTACCATATCGCCGATTTTTACATCCTGAAGAATATCGCTTGGCGTATCGTTGTTTAATCTGATCATAAAAGTAAAAGTATCGATTATTCGTAAAACATGTCAGTTTTTTTAAACCAGTGTATTGAATTTTGATTCGATGTGGTTTCTGGCTTCTTTTTGAAATTCTTCTGGTGTCTGTTGCGTCTGTTTTTTAAAGAAACGACTGAAGTAGGGCCTGTCTGAAAACCCCAGTTCGTAAGCAATTTCCTTTATGGTTTGCTCACTATGGATAATTTTTCGTTTCGCTTCCAGTATAATGCGGTCGTGGATGATTTGCATGCCGGTTTTGTTCAGTTTTTCTTTTAAAATCTGGTTTAGTCTTTTAGAACTGATTCCGATTTTCCCCGCGTAGAAATCTGTATTTCTAACCTGCTGATAATTGCTTTCGAGTAACATCAGAAATTCGTAAACCCTTTTTTGTTGTACATCATGGCTGGTAAATTCATGCTCCTTTACCTGAATCAGTTTCAATAAAAATACCTTTAACAATGCTTTGGTGATGATAAAAGTATTACCCGCCTTCTGGTATTCATCTTCAATCAACTTGTAAATATTGCTTAATTCGGCTGCCGTTCCCTGATTTAGCCTTAAGCAGGAAAACTCACCCTGAACATTGAAAATCTTAAACAGATCGAGTAAAAATTCTTTCTCTTCTCCTTCCAGCACCGATCTTTTAAAAGAGATTAACACCCCATTTTTGCCAGCTTTGTTAAGCTGATGTACACGGTAGGGTGGAATAAGGTAAATCCAATCGCCCTTGCTATCAAATTCTGAATGTTGCAGGGCATGTAAAGGCTCCTCATTTTTAAGCCACACAATTTCAAAGAATTCTTTTCTGCCCGGATCGTTAAGGTAGCTGGGAGGACAGTTGCTTAAATCGCGGATATAAATAATAGCCCTTTCTAACTGGGTGCTTTCGGTTGATAAACTCATGATGGTTAAAGTTAAAAACTTAATTTTTTAGCGGTTGGATTAATTGATAATTATGGTGGACTATTCGGAAACAGTGCTTTTATTATGGCTAATGCATGACTTTTACCTGTGTAGATTTCCTGATTGTCCCATATAAGTGGCTGAATGTGTAACCCTTATTTTAACAGGCGACTATACCTTTGAGCCATTAAAGTAAAAGCAGAAATGGAATTAAAAGCATCAGCAGGAATGGTCAATAATCAATCACTAACGAATGAGCTGGATAACCAGCAATTGGCCTGGGACCTGCAAATGAACCTGGACCGAATTATTGAGGAAAACACCCAATTGGCCAAAAAGATACAGCTTGATCAGCTTATTCCTTTCATCTATCACATCCAGCAGGCAAAGCGGATTTTTGTTATAGCGGCTGGGCGTTCGGGTTTTGCCATGCAATCAGCCGCGATGCGTTTAATGCATCTTGGACTAACGGTATATTATGTTGGCGACACGACCAGTCCGGCTATTGAACCTGGCGATTTATTAATTGCGGCATCTGGTTCAGGAACAACAGGATCTATTGTAAAGGCCGCAGAAAAATCGATGAAAGCAGGGGCAAATGTAGTGGGCATTACCACCAATGCTGAATCGTTTTTGGCAAAATGGTGCAACCACATGGTTTTGGTTCCCGCTGCCGGGAAGGAAGACCACAGCAAAAAAATATCTACGCAATATGCCGGCAGCCTTTTTGAACAATTTCTGCTCCTGCTTAACGATGCTGTTTTTCAGTCACTCTGGAAATTAAGTGCTCAACCTGCAGAAGAACTGTGGAAAAGACATGCAAATCTCGAATAACAAATCATTTAATTATATATCAATACCATCATGGCAAAATTACAAGTAGCAATAGATTTATTAACAACAGAAGAAGCATTGGCGTTAGCAGCAAAAGTTGCACCCTATGTAGATATTATAGAATTGGGAACACCATTGATTAAAAATATGGGTTCGACAGTAATTACTGCAATGAAAGCAGCACATCCTGATAAACTGGTTTTTGCAGATTTAAAAACGGCAGATGCGGGTGAATTAGAAGCTGATATCGCTTTTAAAGCAGGAGCTGACCTCGTTACCGTAATGGGTGCGGCAGGAAACGCAACCATTATTGGAGCCGTTAAAGCCGCAAAAGCGCATGGTAAAGGCGTGGTTGTAGATACCATTGGTTATCCTGACCGTGTTAAAAGGGCTCAGGAAGTTATTGCTTTAGGCGTTGAGTTTGTAGAACTGCATGCTGGTTTAGATGAACAATGGACTGCAGGTTATTCTATTCAGGTTTTAATTGATGAGGCAGCAAGGGCTGGTGTTCCGGTTTCTGTTGCCGGCGGTGTAAATATTGCTAACATTGCCGCTGTAATAAAAGCTGGTGCAATAGTGGCTGTTGCAGGTGCTGCCATATATGGTGCCGAAGATCCTGCTGCTGCTGCAAAAGCGCTCCGCGAAGCAATTGATGCTGTATAGGACAAATTTCATTAACTTAGGTTTTTAACCACAGATGCACACAGATAAACACGGATTTTTATATCTGTGTGCATCCTTTTTATCTGTAGTTAAATTAATGAGATTAGATGTTAAAGCCAGTTTCGCTAATCGCTCTCCGTTTAACCCTCCGTCCTCAATATCTTTAATGGTGGCTGATTTAGAATGCTTCTGGTACTTAATACACCTGTAATTACTACCAGTAATACAATTGAGCCAAACAATAACAGCGTTGGCACCAATGGCGGAACAAATGTAGCATCAAAAGTAAACTTTGCCATTGCCCAGCTTCCACCAATGGCTAAAATTAAGCCCGCAGCAGCGGCAAAAGCCCCTAAAAAGAAATATTCTATCGCGTTGATGGCCAGGATTTGTTTTCTGCTAGCGCCCATGGTACGCAGTAAGATACTTTCCTTGATGCGTTGGTTTTTACTGGTTAATACCGAAGAGATTAAAACAATCCAACCGGTAACCATGCTAAAGCCCGCCATAAACTGGATCACAAAACCGATTTTGCTCAATAATTCATCTAATAATTTTAAAACAAGATCTAAATCGATTACAGATACATTCGGGAATTTCTGCACCACTTCACCCTGGAAACGGGCAGAAACTTCACCAGATGGAACCTTGGTCATCAATACATGAAACTGTGGTGCCTCTTCTAATACTCCTGATGGAAAAACCACCCTGAAATTGGTCTGCATCCGGCCCCAGTTTACTTCCCTCAAACTGCCCACAACCGTTGGGATCATCATTCCTTGCACATTGAAAAGGATTTTATCATTGAGTTCTACATTAATCTGTTGCGCAAAACGCTGATCCAATGAGATGTAAACCGTTTCATTTGGTTTTATTTTTCCGATCCATTTACCTGATGTGATCTTTTCTGCAGCAGTTAAAGTATCCTGATAAGTAGCCCTGATCTCGTTGCGGTAAGCCCTTCTGTTATTCGTATCTGCACTGGCTTTCTTTCCGTTAATTTCTTCAATTCGCATCGTAATTACAGGTACCTGATTCATTAAAGGCAGTTTAAAAGCTTTCGTTAAACTGTCTAAGCCTTCTTTTTGTGTATTCTGAATATCGAACATCACCATATTGGGCTGGTTGGCGCCCGATGAAAGGGTAACCCGGCTCATTAATATGCCTTGCACAAAAAATAAGGTGCAAATAAATGCAGTAGATAAACCGATGGAAACCGTGAGCATTAAGGTTTGGTTATTCGGACGATAAAGGTTTGCAAAACCCTGTCGCCATAAATAGCTCGATGAGTTTGGCAAGAGTTTCCTTACCAGGAACATCAGTAATCTGGAGAGTACAATCAGCAATATAAAGGCGATACCAATGCTTAGGGTAAAAGCCAGTGTTTGTACCCAGGTTTTCATTTGTAAATGGGTAAAACCGGTAATAAAGGCTACCATAAGCAGGTATACGAGCCAGGTTAAAGGATCTTTTGTCCTACCAACTTTTTCAAAAGATACCCTGATCGCATTTAACGGCGAAATCTTTCGTACGGATAAGAGTGAAGGGAGGGCAAAAAGGATGGAAATAATGAGGCCCAGTAAAATACCCTGACCAACTGCGAACCATGAAACCTGCATGGTGATTTCAACGGGTAAAAAATCTTTTAACACCAGGGGCAACAGGAACTGTACACCTGTGCCTAAAATAGCGCCAAGGATAGAAGCAATTAAGCCGATAAAAAACACCTGAATGAGGTAAATTAAAAAAGCATGTCTTGATTTTAAACCTAAGCACCGCAAAGTAGCAATGGCACTTAGTTTCTCCTGAATATACACATGGATGGCACTGCCCACGCCAACACAGCCCAACAGTAATGCAATAAATCCAGATAAGGCCAGGAAACGGTTTACATCTTTAAAGGATCTTCCCGTCTGCTCTTTCCGTGATTCTACCGTATCAGCTTCGAAACCTTCTTTTTCAAATCTTGCATCCTGTTTTTTAACCCAGGCATCAATACCCGATGGATCGTTATACCTGAAATAAAATTTATTGTTAATCCGGCTCCCGGTTTTAATGAGGTTGGTTTTATCCAGTAATTTTAGTGGAATATATACCGTTGGAGCGATGCTGGAGCCGATGCCGGTTTGTCCGGGAGCTTTGGTTAAAGTGCCCAGGATTTTAAAATTAAGATCGCCGATTTTTACCGAATCGCCAACCTTGGCATTGTACTGCAACATTAAAGTTTGATCAACCAAAGCATTTCTTCCCGACTGGAAATTCTTGGCTGCAGCCAATGGAATGGTCTCTATGGTGCCGTAATAAGGATAATTGCCTTCAAGTGCTTTCATCTGCACTAAACGACTGCCTCCACCTTTCTGGAAATAGATCATCGAAGCAAATGTTTTTTCCTGCGAGCGTTCGTTACCTAAGGTATCGAGCATTTTCTGCATCGCTTTGCTTACGCCTTTGCGGCTATCCAGCACCAAATCGGCACCGGTAAGCTCTTTCGCCTGTGCATCAATATCTCTTTGCAGGTTATCTTTAAACGAATAAACGGCCACGAGTGCAGCAATACCCAAAACAATAGAAGAGATAAAAAGAAATAAACGTGCACGGTTTTTCCGGCTATCACGCCAGGCCATTTTAAACAGCCACGAGAATTTAATACGTTGTTTCGGCAGGCTGTTAGGCATAAGTAGGATTTTCGTCTGAAATGATTACGCCACCTTTAATTTTAATATTTCTTGAAGTTTTGGCTGCAAGTTCAAGGTCGTGTGTTACAATGATCAGGGTTGTTCCGGCATCTTTATTTAAATCGAAAAGTAGTTTAATTACTTTTTCGCTTGTTTCTGCATCGAGGTTCCCGGTTGGCTCATCGGCAAAAAGAATGGCCGGTTGGTTAGAAAATGCCCTTGCGAGTGAAACCCTTTGTTGTTCGCCACCCGATAACTGGATTGGGTAGTGATGTGACCGATCGGCAAGGCCAACTTTATCCAGTAGTGTTAAGGCATGTGTTTTGATGTTTTTTGCACCCCTCAATTCTAAAGGCACCATCACGTTTTCGAGTGCGGTTAAAGTAGGCAAAAGCTGAAAATTCTGAAAAATGAAACCTACATATTGATTTCTCACCGCAGCGCGTTCATCTTCATTTAGTTTTTCTAAGGCGATACCACTCAGTTCTACTGTGCCGCTACTTGCCCGGTCTAAACCTGCACATAAGCCAAGCAGGGTGGTTTTACCGCTTCCGGATGGACCTGTAATGGCCACCGTCGATCCGGCTTCGATAGAAAAATTGATGTTATCCAAAACAGTGAGCTCCCGCCCGGCACTTTGGTAAATTTTGCTTACATTTCGGATGTTCAATATGCTTTCCAATAGCTGATTTTTTTAGGGTTTGCGTATAGATTTTTGCCAAACATAACACGGCGATGCCTGTTAAGATAATGGTTTAACGATAATTAGATATACTTTTATTAGATATGTTACGAAAACGATTAATGGGCCTATTTGTTTTGAGCCTGATCCTCTTAAGCTGTGGAAACCAGCAAAGTAAAAGCAATAAGGATAAAACTTTAGATTCGGCTGACCATAAGGCGTCTGTTTCAACAGCTAAAAAGAAAAATATCCTCTTTTTTGGTACCAGTTTAACAGCAGGTTACGGGCTAGATCCAACAGAAGCCTATCCGGCCTTGATCCAGAATCGGGTTGATTCTTTAAAAATGCCTTACAATGTAATTAATGGCGGCTTAAGTGGCGAAACTTCTGCCGGTGGCAAAGGAAGGATAGATTGGTTGCTTAAACAACCTGTTGATGTTTTTGTGCTCGAACTCGGTGCCAATGATGGTTTACGGGGATTACCGGTAGCACAAACGATCAAAAACCTACAGGATATTATTGACAGGGTAAAAGCCAAGTATCCTAATGTAAAATTGGTAATGGCGGGTATGCAGGTGCCACCGAATATGGGCGCTAAATATGCTTCGGATTTTAAAAACATATTCCCTGATCTGGCGAAAAAAAATCAAATGGCACTGATTCCATTTCTTTTGGATAAAGTGGGTGGAATTCCTAAATTAAACCAGGCCGATGGTATACACCCAACAGCAGAAGGGGATAAGATTTTGGCAGAAAATGTTTGGGTAGTATTGAAGGGATTGTTATAATTTTCTCGTTTCTTTAACCACAGAGGACATAAAGAGAAAAGCGCCGAGGACACAGAATTTGGGTGGGTATACTAATTTTCGCTTTATTTTGAGCAATTAGATTTATTCATAAACATTAATGGCGATGACTTATTACAATATCGTCATTGCGAGGTACGAAGCAATCCTACAACTGTGGGTTGATATTTTATTAACTCAATCTTATAAATAGCGATTGCATTAAGATTGCTTCGTACCTCGCAATGACGAAGTTTCTATAAAAATGGAAGGATTAGCGTTATACTTTTCACTCCTGCCTAAAACTTTTAAGCGTTCCGTTATTGTTAAACTGGATATCGTAGCGTTCGCGGCTGCCATTAATCGATCTGGGGTTCCAGCGCATACCATTATCCCAAATGGTAATATAGGCATCAGATGTTGGCTTTGCCCCTTCAACCTGAGCGGCTTTTACATTATAATTTTTTATTACCTGTTGTGCATCTGCAAAATGTATTTCACTTAAAGGAAATGTTCTGCGTTCCATGTTCCTGGCTATCACTGGTTCTGGTTCCGACCATTTACCATCTTTATAATGATATTTATCTACATATTTAGGATTGCCCGGATGCTGTAATGCCAGGTTGATCGAACCATCCTCATAGAAATGAATCGATTCATATACTATAATTTCTTTATTTCGATACTGCGGCAATTTTTTTAGTTTGTTTTCTGCCTGTTCGAGTTCTTTAGCGCTTAATAATCGTTTTTTAGCTTTTATTGCCGGTATTTCTATCCCAATGTTTGTTTTTGCTCCTTGCGGGAGTTTCATTTCTTTTAAAAAATCATTTACCCTTTTCTGTATTTTCTCAGCCGCCACAGGGTCTTTCTGTTGTTTTAACAATTCAATATCATGAAACATTTCTTTTGCTTTCAGCTCCATTTCAGGCGTATTAACGGTGTCGCCATTTATCACTATCGTTTTCTCCTGTCGGCGCTGTACAGAAGTAGTTGTACTGGTTTTAGTGGTTCCTGTATACTCACCATTTGTACCGAAGTGATTTTCCTTATTATATTTTTTAACCAGCGAATCGTTGGGATGAAAGGTTTCATCTACACTTTGGGTAATTTGCCTGCAGCTCAAAGTAAGCAGGCTGAAGAGTACAATGAGGCTATAAAAATGCTTTATGTTTTTCATCAGAATTCTCCTTCAACTTGATTTAAATCTTTTTCAAAAGCAGCTTGCTGCGGATCCTCTTTGAGGTAAAAAATAGAAACATATTCCTGCCTGGTGATATCCAGGTCGAGCAGATTTACAATTTTTTTGATATTTATCCTGTGTTTTTGGTTAAACTGATCTGCAAATTCGAGTTCGAAATTGATCATGGGTTGCTCGTTGATGTAGGTTCCGGTTTGGTAGGCTTTTAACAGTCGGGCATTAGTCTGCGTACCTCTAAATTTAATCAGGAAAAATTTATCAGGTTTGCCGATAAACTTTCTGAGGATAAAAGCTCCGAAAGTGCGGTAAAGTAGCAGTGTAAACGCACAGGTTAATAAAGGATGGCCAATACTCATAAAACGCCAGCCCATGCCCTCACTTTCCGAATAATAAGAATAAACATAATAAGCAATAACAATTGCGGCAAAGCTTAGCCAGGCCAGGTTAGTAAGCGCAACGATTATTTTTCTGATACCTACTTCTGTAGTGGCAAAAATAAAATAAGGGGCATTTTTTACCTCTTTATCTAACAAAATACCAGTGGTTTTACCCACTTCATAACGGCGTTCGTATGGTTTTGCATCATTTACCTCAGTTTTTTGTGTAACAGTGCTGCCCACCAGGTTTTTAAACTGCAGGGTAAGTTCATAGGTATCGTAAGCTGCTCCCGGTTTCGAAATTTTTGCCGATTTTAATATTTTAGCCTCTCGCGGTTCGCCGGTAGTTTTAAGTTTTTCGATGTTCCGTTTAATCAAAAAGGTACGGATTATCCATTTCCGGTAATAACCAATCAACAACACGGTCCAGAAAAATATAGATATGGCAAGCAACGAAAGCGAATACCACGGATTGCTGTCCGTTAGGTTGGGCATGTTCTCGCTTTTGATGTTGTAATATAACAACATGGGGAATGGGATAGCGAAAAAAAACATGTAAATGCTCCAGAATATCGAAAGTCCTTTGCTGATGTTGTGATTCATTATTGCTTATTTAATTTAATTATTTTGTATTGTTCAAAACTCTGGTCCATAGCAGAAATAGATGATTTTTGGATCGCTTGCGGGTAAACCCAGTAATGATCGTAACTCTTTTTAGGTCATGGGATGGATGTTAGGTTTCTCAGTTTATCATACGCTATGGTGAATTATTTTTTCAATTTCCGTTAAAATCTCTGTTTCAAATCCCTCTTGTCTTATCTGGCTTTTGCGGTTAGTACCAAATGGCTGACTAATGGCGAAGCTTTTACCATATTTATTCTGTTTATGCGATAAGGCATAATGCAGCAGTCCATCTTCTTGTATGTGAAGGATAAAAACATCTTCAAAAGGCATAATTTTACGGGTAAATAATCCAGGGATTTTTTTGTACACCTGCCGCGTGTACTGATCGAAAATATAGGTAACATTAAAATGGAAGATAAAATCATAGAGCGCCGTAAATGCTGATACCAAACCAACGGCCATTACGCACCATTGAATATCACGGTAGAGATGGAGCATAGGCGTTACCACAAATATCCCTGCAGCAAGGAGCGCAAAAAACAAAATCTTGCTTTTATAATCTCGTTCAGGTTGAAAACTCATTCTTCCATTTTCTAATTTTAGGTTATATCCATTCATAATTAGTGATGCGATTTTAATGCTGTGGCAAGCCCATTATTGTACTTATTTCATCGCTAAGTCTTTGCAGGGGTTTTGCGGTAAATAAAGTTTGTGCCAGTAAAATATGCCTGATTTTATTGCCTTTTCTCATTACCATAATGGCCTGAATACTTACGGTAATGAAATAACTTTTTTGTTTTGAGATGAGAAAATGGTCAAAATCATCAAAGCTATAACTCACCGGCGTGCTGAAGAAAAAACGTTTACGCTGTATCTCACGGTTGTGCTGATCGAAAGCAATAATGCCTGTTGTACGCAAGATGCCCAATAGGCCTATAAGGGCGAAGAATGTAACGTATAAAAAGGTTGCCCTGCTGGTGCTGTAGAGCGATATGGCTATTATGGCCGCAACACAACCAAAAGTAATTGTGTAAAAAAGTCCTTTTTGTACTTTTAGCTTATAAGTATTGCCTTCTTGTTTGAAATATTTAAATGTTTGCATGTTGGTTTAATTGCTTGAAAGTGAATTTGATATTCTGTAATGTCGATCATTCTTTTTAGTCTTCATTAAAATACTGTCCAAACCATTTTTCGAAATTTTCTTTGTGTTTTTCCTGTGCGGTTTTAATTAATTCGTCAGGCTCTTCAATCTGGTTGAGGCGATAATCGCCTTTCATCCATTTTAAATACTGATTCAGGTCTTCACGCTCTTCGTAGCTGTTTTTATCCTTGTAAAAATAGGCCTGGTCAAAATCAACCCAAATTTCGGCATCGTAAGTAAGCAGGTGCAAAAGTTGTAAAATGTTTTCCGCAACAACATGAACACCGCCTTCATCTCCAAAAACCACTATAGGCATCTGGTTTAAAGGTTGATTACTTGCATCGTTCCATATCGTATAAAAGGAACCCGAACCGTTTGCCTGTGCAAAAGGGATTAATCGGTTTAAAAAGTTTTCATCCCCGCTCCAGCTCTGTAGTCCTGATTTATCATCGATTAAAACACCAAAACCCTGGCTGTAATTTTCGAAAGAAGAAATATTGTTCTGAAAGTAAATTAGTTTTTCAAGTTCAACAGGGATTTCACTTAAACCTAAATTTTCTTTAAAATCTGTTATGTTTATCATAGGTAGGTTATTTATTATAGAATTATTGAATGAAAGAATGAGTGGAACAGCAACAACTAAAAAGGCATCTTTTTTACTTCAATGCCATTATCATTCGCGTAGGCCTCAGCAATGTCCCAAAGCTTATTGTATTTCTGTACAAAAGCATCATAACTTTTATTATCCATTTCGGTTATGGCAAAATTAATATCGATTTCCGGGGCGTGGCCATCAATCATCTTTGCAACCTTCAAGTGATCGCTTTCATAGCTTTTTAGGACAAAGGCATAAAGATCAAACGCCGCATCAATCATCGGTTTTGTTTTTTTGGTGGGCTTTAGATCTTTAATCTTTTTTACATTAGCCACTACTGTTGCGATGGAGTTATTTCGAAGATACTTCTCACAGGTATTAAAATCTGGCGTATTTGCGCCTCCATTAATATATCTTAAATAAGTATTGAAATACTGCCCGCCAAAACGCGATATGGAGTTGGTATTCAACGCTACCCGGTCAAAATATTCTTCTGGTGTGGTAAAAAAAAATTCGCATGCGGTGATGGTTAAAACCATCACCATTAGCATGACATTTTTGAAATTGAGGCGCATAAACATCTTTTTTAATATTTGCCGGCAAAGGAAGATTTGTCTTCGAACATTTTACCAATAAGTGGAACAGGCTTTAGCGCACCATTTGCTGCATTGATGATGCCCATAATCCATAAAATGATAAATACAAAACCGATTAAACCTAAAAACGATAGGCTCGGTATCAGCGTAGCCACAATGTTTAAAACCACACTGAAGATAATATTCACAATGGCCAGGCCTAACGATTGTCTTAAATGATATTTAAGCAGTGCATCAGCTTTGTCTTTTCCAATAAAATAAGCAATTAACCAACCGATAATGGTGATGTAAGAAATGATAGCAAGAGATTTGTTGTTCATGATTTATGTTTTAGGGTGAAAAATTATTTGATTCAAAGTTGAGGTTAATCAGCAGGTTTTTAGAGATTCTGCTGCCTACAGAGCATCTACAGTATTTTAAAAAAGCGTCTACAATGTATCTACATATTTTTTTAAGTGTTTGATTTTTAAGTTTTTGTATCATTTATTTATTTTTGTTTTTCGTCTACAACTTTATTCAAGATCCAATCTTTATGTTAATTTTACGATATGAAGCATCTGATTCTTAAAGGTATATTACTTCTAATCACCATTACCATCGTTAACCTTAGCGTTGGTGCGCAAACCTTATTGGATAGTACAGCGCTTGATAAACTAAGTGAAAAAGATAAACCAGCACTGCTTACCCAACTGGCAGAGCGAAGCAGGATTAACGGCGATTATAATGCCGCCATAGCCAGGGCCAGGGAGAGTGCGTCGCTGGCATTAAAAACAAAAAATTTTAACGAAGCCACAAAGGCATATACGGTACAGGTAAGTGTGTATGCTACTACTAAACAGTTTGCATTATCAAAAAATGTAAGCGATACCGCTTTATCACTTGCCCAACAATCGCGGGCGCCCATTGCACTGGCTTACGCCTACTACGCACAGGCGCAGTTTTACAATGCCATTGATAATACCGAGGAAGTAACCAGATACTGCCAGTTGGCGCTTAAATCGTTAGGTAAAAGAAACGACCCTTATCTAAGTGCCAAATTATATTATCAGTTATATATGCTTAACTCGCGGAGGGATGATGTTGGAAATGTAAATAAATATGCCCGCGCAGCTGCCGCAAACGCCTTAAAAACCAATGATTATAACCTGTTGGGGAATTGTTATATCGCTTTGTCAGTTGCTGCCGATTATAACTATGCCAGCACCAAAAATGAGGCCTTGCGTGATAGCATTATTTATTATTTAAATAAAACGCAAAGCCTTTACCAGCAATATCCTAAATATGTTGCGCGGAAAACCTATGGTATTTCCTGTATCAATAGTGCCGATTATTACCTGCGTTACTTCTCCGATACCGATCAGCAGGCAAAAGCCAATGCCATCCGTTATGCCAGTTTGGCCAACGAAGTAATGAAAGGTGCAATAAACGGCGAAGAAATCAGGGCAAGCAGCCTGGGTATTTTAAGTGAATATGCCAAAAGGGATAAAAACTTCGTAATGCAAGAAGGTTATTTACAAGAGGCTTACAGCGTAATTAAAAGTAAAAAAGTGCCTTACTATTCTACCATGATCACTGTGGTAACCGCCCTGTCGAATTTTTACGAGGAGCAGGGGAATTATGAAAAGGCACTTGAATTCCAGAAAAAAGCTACGGAATATAACAATAAATTTTTTGATGAAAAACGTACGCTAAATGCCCAGAAACTAGAGGTGCAGTACGAAGCTGAAAAAAAAAACAATGAGGTGAAGCTGTTAAAGCAAAGTGAAAAATATGCCCGACAGCAAAAATACCTTTACATCGGTATTGCCATTGCTTCGTTGCTGGGACTGATATTTATGTTTCGTTCTTACCATTTCAGGTTGAGGTATTCGCTGCAGCGTGAAAAACAGCTGAACTTGGAAAAAAAGGACTCTGAATTGCAAATGATGCTCGAAAAAGAAGAAAAAGCCAGGTTAAAGGCCGAACAGCAATTGTTGGAAAGTCAGCAGCAACAGCTACAAAAAGAAGTAATGGCAAGCCAGCTACAACTGGAGCATAAAAAGGAAATGCTTTTCCAGATTAAAGAAAAGCTGGCTGATTCGAACCAGTTAAATATCAATAAGATATGGAATGAGGAATTACTTTTGGATAATGATTTTGAAGTGGCAAAATTTCAAATCCAGCAGGTACACCCAGAGTTTTTCTCTTTGCTTAACCAACGGGCGGTGCAGAAACTCACCGCACTGGATCTTAAATTATGTGCCTACCTGCATTTAAAAATGGATACCAAAAAAATTGCCCAGTTGATGCACGTGGAGGCTAAAAGTGTACGCATGAGTCGTTATCGCATTAAACAAAAACTTGGGCTTGGCAAAGAGGACGATCTGAATGTGTTTCTGCAGAATATGGGATAAGTTTTGAGTTGAGAGCGTCAAAAGTCTAAAAACTGACCTGTTAAAGTTGAAGCCTGTATTATCGCTGTTTTTTCACTTCCAGGTTCTTGTAAAATCCATCTGATTCATTACCTGCCCAAAATCCTATTTTTCCCTGTTGTACCTTGTTTAAAGGAATAATAGCCATACAAACCTTGGTATCATTTTGTACAAATACACTTATCAGGTTGTTTTTAATCTCTAGCGTAACATGGAACCAGTTATTCGGATCTATTTTAGAAGCTATAGCCGATTCATATTTATCCGGAAAGTTTTCGCGTAAGTACGGCCAATCGTCATCTGGTAGCGAGATGTATTGAACAGCATGTTTTTTTCTTACCGGGTCGGCAGCAAGGAAATTAAAGGGGCGGAAGTAAACTGCCTGATAGGTTGAGTCATTAACGCCCGAAAATGCAAATCCAACGAAACTTTCCTGTAGTACATCCTTTCCTTTAATATCGAAATCAATGGTGCCCGTTTCAAAATCAGCATTTTTGATCCAAACCACGCCCGGGCCAGGTTTAGCGCTGATGTATACTGTTTTATTGGTTTTTCCATCAGCAATCAGTTTAAAATTACGTACGGCACTCTCCAATGGGTTTCCAGTTTCAAAATCGATTTTTGTGCTTTGTGCGAAAGTAATTGTAGCAAATAAGAAACTCAGGATACTTGTCAATACAAATTTAATCATGGTAAAAGATAGTTAGGTGTGCTGTAGGATTATTGGCTTAGCTTATTGTTACAATTCTTTTGGTTATTTCTGAATTACAGAAATTCGCTTTTGTTTAATTTATAAAATAGGGTGATTATACGGTGTTTTAATACATAAAAATGTAGTTATTTCGGATAGTATATGCCTGTCCCATCTAAAGGTAATATTAACCAAATACAAACATAAACTGCTCAAAAATGAAAACATTAAAACTGGAAGAAAGATTAGATGAAGTATGGAAACACTGCCAACGGGGATTAGTTTATCCTTCACCTTTCGCTATTTTTACCACCTTTTGGACAAAAACACGTATATCCCGAGCACAGTTGGCCGATTTGATGGCTTCTGTAAGAAAAGAAATCAATACCAGTGCCGAACTTAAAGATCGGAATACCTCTGTAATCCTGGGTGTTTCTTTTAAAAACTGGGTAGCCATCTGCAAAAGCGATGATTTGTCACTGCCTAAAGGGATGCAGCTTAATTTTCCAACTGAGGCAGATCCTTATACTTCTGATGTTTTTGATGCATCAAAAGGAGTATTTGATGATACCGAAGGCGATATCTGGTTCCACATCAAAAGCGACAGTAAAAATGCCTGCGAAGTGGTATTGGAACGCATTGTAAACTCACTAAAAGAAGTTACCAAACATTATTTCGCGCAGGATGCTGCTTCAAAATCAAACCATAAAGATGGCAACAAGGGGAAAGTGCTGGGCTGTCGCTTTTCAGAAAACCTGAACAATCCTTCTGATCCCATTACCATTGCCAAACATACCCTGATTGGGGGAGAAGACATCGATCACCTGGGTGGTTCATTTGTGCTGGCTCAGCGTTTTGTGATCAACTGGAACCAGATTAATATGATGACAGAAGATCAGATTGAAGACCTGATTGGCCGTAAAACCGATGATACCATCATTCCAGACCGTGATTCGCGTAGCCACATTAAATCAGCAAGAATCCAGGATGAACACGGTAATACTACGCCAATATTGCGTTTAGGTTTGCCTTTTGGTCGCGCTAAACAATCGTCCATCGGTTTCAGGGCACCAAAATCGGTGACTGTTTCTGATGAAGAGGGCATCTATTTTGCGGGTTTCGCCAAACAAGCATCCAGTCTCGAAAATATCATGAGCAACCAGATTGGCGGGGATAAAGGTTTTATGAACGACCGTTTGTTCAATCACCTTAAATCCGATTTAGGTGGATTTTTCTATATCCCAAGCATCAATGACCTTGGCCTGGATCAACATCCTGATTACAGCAATAATTTTGCCTTTGTGGATAAAGGCGACTGGTCGAGATTCCCGGGGGTAGATTGGTCGCGTTTAGACCGCCATTACCAGGATGCATCCGAAAACGGACTGATGTATTACAACCACCAAAATTACCTGTTTACCATGTCGACTGGCATTAACCGGCATAACCATTTCTTTAAAGTACCCACCAACAGAATTCTGAGCCTGATGGAAAATATTTTTTCTTTATGGCAGGATAACTGGTATTTCAATCGTAAACAGGAAGAAATTAAAGAAGATCTTCAATACTATATCAACGCCTATAAAGGAAGCGATAAGCCTGCCGACATTATGAAAGAATCGATCATGGTGAGGAAAGGATGGGCAGTTAGGATGAGTTTACAGCTCTTCAGTTCGCCCGAATATGGTTTCAGGGGACGTAAAATCCGCTTCCCTGATGGAAGTTTACATGCTTATTCTGCCTTTATCGAAGCGAAAGGCGAGTGTGTATATGGCTCGGATACTTACCGGATTTCGCCGGAAGAAATCATTGTTGGCGCCATGCCAAACTTGTCGTTAGGTGAGGGGCGTTATGTGATGAAATACCTTTCGGAAACTGAACGCATGGATGGCTTTTTAAGCAATCTTAGTGAAGCTTCTGGCGTGGGCCACGTAATTCCGCATTATGAAAAAGCCATACAAAAAGGCTTGAAACAGATGAAGGAAGAGGTATTGGCCTACGAACAAAAAGCAACGACTAAAGCACTTCAGGATTTTTATCGTTCTTCTTATCTTTCATTAGAAGGAATTACCGAATATATTCTTAACTACGAAAAATTAGCGAGGGAAACTGCTGATAAAATGGCAAAAGGGCAAGAATGGGAGCGGGGTAACCTGCTGGCCATTGCCGGGCGCATGAAAAAACTGGCTACCGATAAACCCGAAACTTTTGTTGAAGCCGTACAGTTTATTTTTACCCTGCACACTTGTTTGCACCTGAATGGTGAACCTACCGCTATCGGCAGGATGGATCAGCTGTTGCAGCCTTTTTACGAAAAAGGTGAGGTATCGGAAGATGAAGCACAGGAAATTATTGATGCTTTTTACATTAAGCTCGATGAAAAAGTGCAGCAGAACCGGATCTTTATGGAAGATCATCAGCCTTTTGGTAACCTGGCGATGGGTGGTGCTTCTGGTCCATACCCGCAAGGCGCTTCATTAGGGCAATGGATTCAGCAAATTACTGTAGGCGGTACCATCGCTGATGGTACGGTAGATTTTGCCTCATCAAAACCTGCTTACAACGATGTAACCAAACTTTTTATCCGCGCTTCGGGCAGACTGCCTTTAAATGCGCCATGTTTATCGTTGCGTACCCGTAAGGATATTCCAAAAGAAATTCTTGAAGAAGCGGCACACGCCATTCTTTCAGGTGGGGCACACCCGATATTGCTTAACGACGAAAAAATTATCGAAGGCCTTTACCGCAGTGGCGACGATGTAGGGGGAAGCCTTGGCTCAGATCATAAAAACTGGAATTCTGCAGTAAGCATGCAATCGGCACAGAATTATGCTTGCGATGGTTGTTATGAGCCTCAATTTCCTGGTGAAAACTGGTTCTCATTGGGTGGGTTTTCTACTTTGCAGCCTTTGGAGTGTGCTTTAAATCAGGGCAGGACTTATTCTTCTGCAGGGCAGTCGTATCTTTTGGGGCAAAATATATCGCTCAATTCTAAACCGGCCGACCAGATCAAAAATTTTGATGAACTGGTGGAAATCTATTTCCAGCATTTCGAACTGCTAAATCGTAAGGCTTTTAACGGACAGCTGATGGGCTTTGGAGCCAATACCAAATTCTGCCCTTCGCCAATACTAAATGTGTTAATGGACGACTGTTTGGGCCGGGGCCTTGATTTCTACAGCGGCGGTACTAAATACAACATCTACGGACCATGTTACATTTCTTTAAGTTCGGCCATTAATTCATTGTATGCCATTAAAACCATGGTATTTGATGATAAAAATGCGGTAACCACCCTGCCTGAACTGCTAGAATGTTTATGTTGCGATTGGGGTTACAAAATGACAGAACCTTTTATCAGCACTTTGGCAGGCGAATCGCGTATTGCCAGCCGTTCCGATCGTTTTAAACGCTTAAGGGAAATTGCACTCAGCTTACCACGTTACGGTCGCGGTCATGAGGAAATCGATACTTTCGGAAATACGATAGTAGAAGGTATTGCGAGGATTTCGGTAGAAACTTTTACCAAACCGCTACCGCAGATGTACAGTGCATTGCAAAACCTGGCGGCACGTTACGGTACGGAAGAACATCCTTTCGGGATCCAGATCCAGCCAGGCGTAGGTACTTTCGAAAATCATGTTGAAATGGGCGCCTGGAATGGGGCCAGTGCCGATGGACGTAGATTGGGTACGGCAGTAGCTTCCGATTTAAGTTCGGCGCCAAGCCCGATGGATTTACCGATCGACCATCAATACGCTGGTTTTGAAACCTCTTTAGCTGGATTTGAAGGTAAAGGTACGGACCTGATGACGGATGGTGCCCCAACGGATTATAACATCGACGAAAATTATCCTGCAGATAAAATCGTTAAGGTAATGCAGCAATTTGCAGAAGGTCATTCTTCAAACATCTTAACCATTACCGTAGCCAGTCCTGATACTTATGGCCAGGCAGTAGGCTCGCCAGAACAGTTCAATCTGCTACGTGTACGTACAGGTGGCTGGTCTAATTTCTTTACTTCGGTGTTCCCGCTTACGCAGGATCAGCACCGCAGAAGGCCGGTTTCTACACCAGCCGTGCCAGAGAAGAGGGAGGGAGATATTAGTAAATGCCCGTTCCATCATAAAATGGCGGAAGGGTAGGAGCAAAAATAATAAACCGCCTGTAAGAGATTACGGGCGGTTTTGTTAAATCACGTTGGTCGTGATTGTAATCCCATCTGATGAACCAAAAATTTATAATCCTTATTCTAGCGCAAGTTTAAGCACCCAGCCTTGATAAAGGCCTGACTTTCGCTTTCGTTAAACATACTAACCATCCACATTATAAAAATCTAAAACCCTTGGAGAAATCCTCAAATCGGGACGAAACACCATCATGAGTTTTGTAGAAGAAACCCTTCTGTCATTTATATCGATTTTATGCAATAAATTATCCTTCAGGATTGATAGCCTGCAAGGATATATGCCATTGGGCGCAAAATCTTTGAACATGTTCATTGAAAAAGGAATTAAAATTCATTTCTGATAACCGAATATTAGCGATTTTTTACAAATTGCAATTTTTTACTACCATTAGATGAGAACTGACCTGAATAATGAGCTGGCTACCAAGCCACACTATCCCATATTAGACGGCCTTCGCGGTATTGCAGCCATAATTGTGGTAACCTTTCACCTTACTGAACCATTGGGAACCGGGCATTTAGATATCCTTGTTAATCATGGTTACCTGGCGGTAGACTTTTTCTTTTTATTATCGGGTTTTGTAATGGGTTATGCCTACGACGACAGGTGGCAAAAAATGTCAGTCGGCAATTTTTTTAAACGCCGTATGATACGTCTTCAACCTATGGTGGTTTTGGGAATGACGCTCGGCGCTATCGGGTTCTATTTTACGGATTCTACACTGTGGCCACTTATTCACACTATTCCTGTTTGGAAGATGTTGTTGGTGATGCTGATCGGTTATACCATTCTTCCGGTACCCGTATCACTTGATATACGCGGCTGGGAAGAGATGCATCCACTTAACAGTGTAGGCTGGTCGTTGTTTTTCGAATACATTGCCAATATTCTTTATGCCGTCTGGATCAGGAAATTTTCCAAAACAGCATTAAGCATACTGGTGGTTATTGCTGCTATCGCACTCGCACACCTGGCCATTACAAACGGCGACCTTAGTGGTGGGTGGACATTAAATGTAGAGCAGGTACGCATTGGCTTAACCCGTACCATGTTTCCTTTCTTTGCAGGCTTGTTACTTGCACGTGTAGCGAAACCAACCCAAATTAAAAACGCCTTTTTATGGTGCAGCCTTTTAGTTGCTGTTGTACTTTATATGCCACGCATTGGCGGTGCTGAACATCTTTGGGTGAACGGGATTTATGAAGCGGTTTGCATCATCATTGTTTTCCCGCTCATCGTATATATGGGGGCAAGTGGTGTGATGAAAACGCAGAGAGAGAACAGGATATGCAAATTTTTAGGTGATATATCCTATCCGCTTTACCTGGTACATTACCCGTTGGTTTATTTTTATGTTGCCTGGATCAGCAATCATAAAGGGTTAACAATTGTGCAGGCCTGGCCTTATGCATTACTTATTTTAGTAGGTGGCATTGTTTTGGCCTATGCTACATTAAAGTGGTATGACGAACCGGTTCGCAAATGGTTGCGTAAAAAACTGGCCTAAACTCGGTATCGAAAGATAATAACTTGAGTTTTTTACCACAGATGGAAACCGATAAACAAAGATTTTAATATCTTATCTGTGTCTATCCTTTTTATCTGTGGTTAATTTTCTTTTGTTTTTTTAACAATGCAACTTAATCGCTCAGCTACCGTTGTGTCGCCTTCAATTTTGATTACAGGGCAATTAAGATCTTCCAGCCAATTTTCGTGAATCCCGATATTCCGTCCTGGAAAAGAGCGGTCTTCATATTTAGATGCCCATTCTATAAATTCAAGAAATAGTTGATGCCGCTGCGGATCATCATAAATGCGGTTTCCATAACGTTCTATTTCCCTGTTTACCAAACGTTCCATCCTGATTTCTTTTGGGAGGTACAGGAAAACGACAAGGTCGAACATTTGTTTCCATTCTTCACCCCAGCTTACCAAAGAGCCACCCACAATGTAATTTTCTGACCGGCTTAACTCATCCTTGAGCATTTGGTTGCGCAATAAAGGTTCTCTTTTTACGGTATACGGTATGGCAGATTTCTCCCAGAAAAAGCTGTCGGTATCGAAATATGGGATATTGAGTTGCTTAGATAAAGCTTCGCCCAGTGTGGTAGAGCCTGCGCAGGATGCACCAAGGATATGGATTTTCATGGTACAAAGATATTGCAAATTGATTAGGGGTAAAAAAACAGTTCGCTTCGAATGAGCGGATAAAATTTGGTTCATGAGCCGGATCGTTAAAGACCCGGCTCATTTTGTTACTGCTTTTCTCTACGGGTGGGGCGACAAAGTCTTATCAAAATTCCAAAACTCGTAAGAATGGCGAAAGCACCGACTAGTACATTAAATTTTTCGATCATATTGGTTTAGTTTGTTAATTCCAAATTATAACTTTTGCGTTACAAAAGAAATAGCTGAGCATAAAACAGGAGAAAAAATTATTAACATTTTAGGTGCCAGGTAAAAAAAAGTGACTATCCATATGCTTTAGGCTGGTTTTTAATGTGAAATACCATCCGCCATCTGATTTTCAGGCTGTTTTTATTATAGAAACTCCTTCCTGCTATTTGCAAGTTAAGAACCTGTTAGCATTGGTTAAGAAATAGTTGTTTACAAATACTGAATATAGTTTACTTTGATTTGTCTATTAACAGCAAAAACAAAACAAAATTATTAAAGAAAAGATTTGTATTTCAATTCATTAAATCCCTTAATTATTGAGCAAACACGTTGTTAAATTTCCCTCAAAATCGAGCCAGAAGAACAAAATAAATATTAATCCCGGTATGTACAGTTTAAATCTTTGATTCATCCTTAGGTAGAATACGATTTCATTTTTCAGAACCCATACTTCATTCTGGTTGCGCTTGTGCAACTGGAATTAGTAAAAAAATGATTTTTCGAATCCATCTATAAATTCAAATTCCACTAATCACTAAATACAACAAACTAAAAACTATTAATTATGAAGTTAAATCTCTACAAAAGAAGAATAGAGAGGAACATCAGCAGAATTGCTATTTTGTTACTCTCAATAATCTTTTGCAACGTTCGGGCCAGTTCGGCAGATGGCGGAAAATTACTCCTTTCAACAACCGTGGTCAAAAACCAGCAAAAGGCCATTATTGTTAAAGGAACGGTAAAAGAAAAAGCTAACGGAAAAACCATGCCCGGCGTTAGCGTATCTGTTAAAGGAACTTCAACTACGGTATCTACAGATGCAAACGGCCAGTATCAAATCTCAGCACCCGAAAACGGTACCCTGGTGTTTAGATTTATTGGCTTTAAAAACATGGAAACAGCTGTAGATGGAAGAGCCCGGATAGATGTTTCCTTAACCGAAGATGCTGCACAGCTTAATGAAGTAAATGTAGTTTCTACCGGTTACCAGGTTTTAGACCGGAAATTATTTACCGGGTCGGCAACACTGGTTAAGGCATCAGATGCACAGCGTAATGGTGTGCCAGATGTGAGCAGGATGTTAGAAGGACAGGTTGCAGGGGTAAGTGTGCAGAATGTTTCGGGTACATTCGGGGCAGCTCCAAAAATTCGTGTAAGGGGTGCAACCTCACTTTCTGGCGATAATAAACCACTTTGGGTAGTAGATGGGATTATTTTAGAGGATGTGGTTAACATTTCTAACGATGCCCTATCAACAGGTGATGCCAATACGCTGATTGGTTCATCCGTGGCAGGTTTAAACCCTGATGATATTGAAAGTTTCAGCATTTTAAAAGATGCTGCAGCTACCGCGCAGTATGGTGCCCGTGCCATGAACGGTGTTATTGTAATTACAACCAAAAAAGGCCATGCCACAGAAGGTGCACCTAAAATTTCGTACACCGGGAACTATACCACTTATTTAAAACCGCAATATTCCAGTTTCGATATCATGAACTCTGCAGAGCAGGTTGGGGTATTAACAGAATTGGATAACAAAGGCTTTTTTAACCATGCATCTGCGTCAAGAGGTGCTGATGGTGGTATTTTCTCTAAATATTACAACTCCTTATATGATTATGATGAGGCAACACAAACCTTTAAAACCAGAAATGATATTGCCACGCGTAAAGCATTTTTACAAAGATATGCAGAGGCCAATACCGATTGGTTTGATCTTTTGTTTAAAAACTCGCTGCTACAGGAACATTCGATAAGCATAAACGGCGGAACAGAAAAATTCCAGACCTATGCCTCGAGCTCTTATCTGCACGATAGTGGCCAAACCATTGGTAATGGTGTTGATCGTTATACGGGCAATTTTAGGGCTAATGTAAAAATTAGCAATAAATTAAGTGCAGAAGTGCTTGTAAACGGCTCAATCCGCGATCAGAAAGCGCCCGGAACGTTAAACCGTAACTCAGATCCGGTTTATGGTACTTACTCGAGGGATTTTGATATCAATCCTTATTCTTACTCTTTAAATACCAGCCGTGCGCTAACCGCTTTTGATCAGGATGGAAACAGAGAGTATTTTACCAAAAATTATGCACCCTTTAATATCTTAACAGAGCTGGAAAATAACTATTTAAAGTTAGGCCAGATCGATTTAAAAGTGCAGGGTGGCGTTAAATATCAGATCATCCCTTCATTAAAATATTCTATTGATGGTGCTTACCGTTTTGCCAAAACCGAACGCCAAACCTATATTCTGGAAGGTGCTAACCTTTCTATGGCCTATCGTGCAAATCAGGATGCAACCACCATCGGGTCTAACAAATATTTGTACAGCGATCCTGATCAGCCTTATGCAGCGCCAACCGTGGTATTGCCTGATGGAGGTTTTTATAATACCCAAACCGATAACCTTAAAAACTTTTATTTCCGCCAGAACCTGGAATTCGATAAAACCTTTAATGTAGACCACAGGTTAAACGTTTTCGGCTCTATGGAAGTTCGTTACATCGATCGTCAGGCCGAAAATTTTGATGGCGTAGGTTATCAGTATGAAAATGGTGGCGTAGTTAACCCTAGCTATAAGTATTTTAAATTTGCACAAGAATCAGGCTTTCCTTATTACGGAATGGCCACCTATAGAGACCGATTTTCTGCCTTTTCTTTAAGGGCAGCTTACTCATACAAAGATAAATACAGCTTTAATGCCACCACCCGTTACGATGGATCCAATTTGCTAGGCAGTAGCAGAAGAGCAAGATGGTTACCAACCTGGAACGTTTCAGGAGCATGGAATATTGATCAGGAATCTTTCTGGCCTAAAAATAACATCTTAAGTTCTGCCAGGATCAGGGCAACCTATGGTTTAGTGGCCAATTTGGGTAATGCCAATAACTCATCTGCGCTTTTCTATAATCAGATTACCAGAAGACCATATGAAAATGAAAAGGAAACGGCTACTTATATTTCCAGTTTAGAAAACTCAGAACTTACCTGGGAGAAGTTAAAGGAATTTAACATAGGTGCCGATTTAACAATGCTTAACGATCAACTTAACGTGACGGTAGATCTTTATAAAAGAAATATTTATGACCTGATCGGCAGCATCCGTACATCAGGCATTGGTGGCCAGTTTACTAAGAATGCCAATTATGCCGATATGAGTGCCAAAGGTTTAGAATTTACGGTTGCCGGCAATCCGATTAAAGGAAATGATTTTAAATGGAGAACCCAGTTTAATTTTGCCTTCAATAAAAACGAAATTACCAACCTGCAGGTAAGTCCGAATATATTTAGTTTAATTGATGCAGATGGTGGTGCACTTATGGGTTATGCACAAAGAGGACTTTTTTCGCTTCAGTTTGCTGGTTTAGATCATAATAATGGTTATCCATACTATATCGATCAAAACGGCCAAAGAAATTCGAACGTAGATTTACAAAGTACAAAAACGGCATATTTGAAATATGAAGGCCCTGTTGATCCTACATTTACAGGGGGTTTTTATAACCAGTTTCGTTATAAAGCCTTTACCTTATCGGCACTGTTTACCTTTGCAACCGGCAACAAGGTGCGTTTAGGAAATGTTTACTCCGCTACCTATCCTGATTTTTATGCCATGTCTAAAGATTTGCTTAACCGTTGGATTAAACCTGGAGATGAAATGTTTACCAATGTTCCGGCTTTGTTAGATTCATATCAAACGGGTACACAGGTTACAAATGCCGCTGGCAATACCATTTCTGCAGTATATCCTTACAATTTATATAATTTCTCATCAGAAAGGGTTGCCAGTGGAGATTTCATCAGGTTCAAACAAATTTCACTGGGATACGAACTTCCAAAAGAATTTTTGAGCAAACTGAAAATTGCCTCGGCGCAAATTTCATTCGTAGGCAATAACCTCGCACTGTTATATTCAGATAAGAGGCTTAACGGACAGGATCCGGAATTTTTTGCCTCAGGAGGGGTAGCCTTGCCAATACCAAAACAATATACTTTATCACTTAAAGTTGGTTTTTAAAAAAGAATAACGATGAAATTAAATCATACCAAAAAATTATTTGTTGCACTAGTAGCATTGCTTACCACACAATCGTGCAATAAATTTTTAGATACAGAACCCGATAACAGGACTGAAATTAATACGGTTGCCAAATTATCTCAATTGGTTACGACAGCCTACCCTGATCGCGATTACCTATATTTTACCGAAGCCGCTTCTGATAATTCGGAAGATAAAGGAAATGGCGTTGGCGATTTAACCAATGTAATCTCAACCCCTTATGCCTGGCAGGATTTTATCGGTAGCGATACCGGTTCGCCAACCGCTTATTGGAATGCCTGTTATCAAGCTATTGCGGCTGCCAATCAGGCGCTCGAATCAATAGAAAAAAATAACTTCGGAAACGCTGCCTTACCTTACAAAGGCGAAGCTTTAGTGGCCAGGGCATATGCGCATTTTATGCTGGTTAACTTTTTTGCCAAAGTTTACGAAATTAACGGAGCCAATGATTCACCCGGCATACCGTATGTAACCCAGTCCGAAACCAAGGTAATCCAGAATTATGAAAGAGGAACGGTAGCGTCAACCTATCAGAAAATAGAAGCCGATTTAAAAGCAGGAATCGTTTTGTTAAATGGAAGTGCCTACGATGTTCCGAAATATCATTTTACCCCTGCAGCAGCCAGCGCATTTGCCTCCCGTTTCTATTTATTTAAAGGCGAATGGCAAAAAGTTGTCGATTTTGCAACTGCTTCGGTACCTGCAGGCGATTTTCTAAACAATATCAGGCCAATTAATACCACTTTAAGGGCCTATGGTACTGCAGAGTATAATCTGGCTTTTACACGCTCCGATCAAAAATACAACCTGTTGCTGGCCACTACTTATTCACTATTTCAAAGACAGAACACACCAAGGCAGGGTTATGGACAAAACCTGGTTAAAATGTTTGGTATAAACTACAATTTCACCGGGAAAGCTACCGGACATAAAATCCTTTTTAACGCCGTACCCAATTACACTACCTATAAATATAAAGAGCTGTTTTTTAGAACAACACCAAATGCACCAAGTGGTGTGCCATACATTATGATGCCACTTTTTACAACTGACGAGGCATTAATGAATAGGGCAGAAGCTTATGCCGAATTAGGTCAGCTAGATAATGCGGTAAAGGATATTAACACTTTTTATAGCACCAGGATTTTAGCTTACAGCCCTGCAACTGATGCAGCAACAGCTGCTAGATTAGCTACTTTTTATAATCTTCCTGATCAGAAACAGGCGGTGATTAAAACCGTTTTAGAGACCAAGAAATTTGAATTTCTACAAGAAGGTGTCAGGTGGCTGGATATCATTAGGAGAGGTTTAACTGTGGTGCACAATAAGTACGACAGCAACAACGATCAAACATTTGTAGAGTTAAAAGCTGGTGATAACCGCAGGGTTTTCCAGATTCCAGAAGAGGCTAAGCTTTCGGGTGTGCCATTAAATCCAAGATAATTAAATTAATAAAGTCATGAAAAGTAATTTAATCAAAACTTTCTTAGCACTGTTTCTTTTTACCGTGGTACTCTCATGTAAAAAAGAAGCACCTTTAAATGCTGAAAATAGTACAATAAACCTTGATAATCCAATTGCCAATACCGAATTGGATCAATGGTTAAAAACCACGTTTTTGGATGAATACAATATCGATGTGGTTTACCGTTACAACAGGTTTTTACATGGTAACGATAAAGATATTGCAGCCGTAAACGTAGATAAGGTAAGGCCACAAATGGAAAATATCCTACAGGGTTTTATTTTACCATACCGGAAAATTGCAGGAGCTACCTTTATTAAAAGGTTGGTGCCAAAACAATTTGTGCTTTACGGGTCTCCATCTTATAATACCGATGGATCGGCAATTGCTGCAACAGCATCGGCAGGTAGAAACATTACCATGTATAATGTGAACAATTTCGATGTAAACAGTGCTGCTGCCAATTTCGATAAACTGAGAACAATCCATCACGAGTTTACGCACACTTTAAACCAGATTGTGCTTATGCCCGCAGATTTTCAAACGATCACAAAGTCTACTTATCTGGCTACCTGGACAACCACGCCTGATGCAACCGCAAGGACAAATGGTTATGTAACCAGTTACGCATCGAGCTCGCCTGGAGAAGATTTTGCAGAAACGGTTGCTTATTTATTGGTAAATGGCCAGGCCTGGTTCGATTTAAGGGCTGCTGGTGCCGGCGCAGTGGGCAAGGCGGCTTTAAAAGCGAAAGAAGCCAGTGTGGTGCAGTATTTTACGGTTAATTTAGGCGTCGATTTTAGGGCCTTACAGCGCGAAATACAAGGGATTGTTAGAGACGGATACAAATATGTACCAACCAGTTTTGGCTATTTTGTAGGGCAAGATTTAGGTGCTACCGCAGATAAAGCCATATTAAGAACCGTAACTGTTAACTTAGAAGATGCACTATATACCAAGTATGGTATTTCTACTGAATTTGCAACTGCTTACAATAATTTTAAAGCACAGGTGGCTGCTAACCCGGCATTTTATGCTTATCACGTAGATAACATACAATTTCGATTCGAAAGTGCAACCTCTATGGTCGTTAGATTGGCCTTTACCGGAACACAAAATATAGGTCCAACGCAGTATAGTGGCGATTTTTCCTTTTCTTTTACGTCTAACTCTAATACCGGGGAGCTGGTGTTTACCAAAATTGCACAAGGTACAGGTACAACATTTAGCAATGCAACCCAATTTCTTACGGCGTTTGCCAATACTTTGCAACCTTACCTAACGGGAAAAACCTTTATTGCTGATTGGATACCTAAAACTGTATCGACCACTGATTTTAATACTTTCGGCGGCTTTTACGTAAAAGGTACCCCAACAAATTATTTTTACGGCCAATTTGCATATTAAAATTATGAAGAAATTATTATTCCTATATATAGGTCTGCTAAGTTTAGCAGGCTGTAAAAAATCAGATTTTGAGTCTAACTTCGAGCAATCGCCAGAAGAAAGGTATCAGCAAGAGCTTGTAAAAGTGAATACCGCTTTAACCGGAGCCAGCAACGGCTGGGTGGCTAATTTATCTACCCAGGCCGGCGGCGGTTATGCATTTTACATGACCTTTGATGGTACCAAACAAGAAGTTAAAATGTATGGAGATTTAAATGATAATACCGCTACCAAGATCGGAACCTCTACTTACAGGGTGAAGGCCGATGTAGGCGCTACTTTAATTTTTGATACCTACAACTATATCAACTGGCTACAGGATCCGAATCCTGCTGCATTTGGTGGCGATAGGGCTACCGGTTTTAAAAGCGATGTAGAGTTTACTTTCGACCATATCACTGCCGATAGCCTGGTGATGATCGGGAAAAAGTATAAACAAAAATTATCTATGGTAAAAGCAACAGCTGCACAAAAAGCTGTTTATGATGCTGGTGGTTATAAAGCCGTAATAGATAACTTTAAGAGCTTTTTTGTGGCTAAAAACCCTTATATAGAAATTACCGCAGGCGGTAAAATGATTAAGGTGGCAATCTCATTAAATACTTCAAACACGGTACTATCGGGTAAAAGAGTTACCTTTTTAAATGTTGGTGAAGATGGTGTGTCAACATCTGTTATTGGGAAATATTCTACAACCCTCGATGGAATCAACATTTTAAATGATGGTTTAGTTTATCAGGGAATAAGATTTGTAAAGTTTGCATTAAAAGATGCTACAACCATTGTTCTCTATGATAATACTGGAAAAGAGTATGCCATCAAATATAGTACAATACCAATCTTTCCGTTATTTCAGCTATTTGGCAAGGTTTATACCAGTCTTTCATTGGTAAATGCAACAACTTATCCGGGATGGGGCGCCGATTATGTAACCAGAAGGGCCACTGCAGCCAGAGAAATGCTGGTAACCAATAAGTATGGACTTACCCTGGCGGAGATGTATTACACGTTTAATTTTGTAACCAAAACAATGGTATTAAAGGTAAATCAACCACAAAATGGTAACCTCTTCGTTGCAAACATTACTTACGGTTTTACTAAAAGTGATGCAGGCGTATTTAAATTTACCTATCAAACGGCTGATACCAATGGTGCTGATATTTATCCAAACCTGGCGGCATTGTTGGCGCAACGTTTAAATGTTGATGATTTTACCATCGATTATGTTGTACATCCAACAACGGGTGAAGTATTGGGGCAATTTAAAAGTGTGCAGAATCCTACTTTTACTTTTTCGGGTTCGCTTCAATAATATTAACTTAAATCACGCTCTTATCACAAAATGGATCTTCTTTTTTAAAGAAGGTCCATTTTTTTATTGGTGTTTTTTAGGTACTGATCTGCAAATAAAACAATATGTTTTGTTGTAAACTTATGTATAGTTATACTAAACTATTGTTTTTGTCGTTTGTAAGGTTTTCTGTATTTAAAATGAGCGCTAATCAAATACCCGATAATCTTTTCCTTTTTCGATAAATTTTTCTGCGTAACAATTAAAGTTAATTATGCCTTAAAACAATCTATACCTATTATATACCAACAAATTACCTTAATGAAAACAAAAACTAATCCATTAAAGAGGCTCACGGTGCTCAGTTTAGTGTTATTAACATTCGGATGTTCTAAAAAAGAGCTGGAACCGGTAGAAACAGGCCCAGTTACACCAACTTATTCTTTTACAGGCACTACTGCCGATGAACTGATGTTTGAAGATGGCGAGGCCATGTCGGTGATGACCAGCGAAAACAGGCGGTTCGATATCAGCAAGGTATTGCGGGTAACAGCTGTTAACAATACCACCATCGAAGTAGCAAATTTTGCCCCGGTTGATATTACAGATGCCACCATCCTGGCAACAATTAAGGGCCAGCCCCAAAAAATCCAGCTATTTCATATCGGAACTATTAAAGGGCACCGGGTGAAACAAATTCCATATCCATTTATCACCGGGCAGACCGAATACCTGGATGTTAACAATAAAAAAGTAGATCTCTCTGCTTATAAAACCATTGGGATTAGTGCTGCTGAAATCAGTTTTGAATTTACCGGTAATACCCCTTTGATAGAGAAACTTAAAAAGTTGAACATCATGAAATGGCAGCCTAAAATGCATGATTTCGATCCTCAGAATTTAGACAATAACTGGCTGGACGAACCCACAGCAAAAGAATTTAGGATGTTTACCGGTTTTATGATCAACTTTGCCTACATGTACACGGACGACACCATGCGTAACCGTATTGTAAATGAATATGTGATCGGCAATGATGGCGTAACACCCCTTACTACCGCCGAAAAGGAAGCAGACTGGATTAAGGCACAAACACGTACCAAAATCAATTGCGGTTTAACCGATACCCGTAAAGTTACCGGTTTGGGTGGAGGAAGCACTTTTGGAATTCCGGATTGGGTTACTTTAAATTTTATGACGAATAGCTATACCACACCCTTTCACGAAATGGGACACGTGTTGGGCTACAACCACAGCTCATCAATGACCTATCCTCAAAATAAGCATGGCAACGTGCCAGTATTTATGGCCAGGCAAGATGAAATGAATTTAGCCGGAGATTTTCCGGTAAGGTTAGCTAATTATTATAAACCTGATGACATCCCTGCACCTAAAAAAAGCACTACTGCTGTTGTAGAAACTGCTAAAATTGGTGAAATATGTATTCAATAATTAAATAATCAATGACTGCCATTAATAGATGCTAAAGAACAGTCGTCCTTTCGAACAGAGTGCAGCGCAGTCGAGAAATCTATGTAGATCGTAGCTCTAGACTGCGCTTCGCTTCAGTCGAGATGACGAATTATCTACCTGTCATCAACCCTTCGATATATTTGAAAAATTCTGACCTCTACCATTAACAGATGCTGAAAAACAGGCGTCATTCCCGAGCAGGCGGGAATCTCAATGCAACTGCAAATCCTACTTAGGCATTACGGTTGCCAATCAAGTTGGGAATGACGATGCCTCGCAGCGCATACTTTTAACATTTGTCGCAACTCCCCCCTTAAGATGTCTGGAATGTGCCTGAATTTGCTGTGGTTTAATGTTAATTTTGATTAATATTTACTTAAAAATCATTTATCTATGTTCCACATCAAGCCACACATCTGGTTCGGCCAGGATAAAGCTAAAGAAGCAGCCGAATTCTATGCATCATTAATGCCCGGTTCTACCTTAAACTATGTAAGTCATTTCGATATGCCCGGAGGCGGTAAGTGCGAAACTGTAGAATTTACAGTAGCAGGACAGCCTTTTTTGGGAATCAGTGCTGGGAATGGATTAACTATCAGCCCCGCAATATCTTTTATGATCAATTTTGATCCCTCACGCGATCCGGATGCAGCTAAACATTTAGATGAAGTTTGGAACAAACTATTGCCGGATGGAGAGGTGATGATGCCCTTAGATCGCTATCCTTTTAGCAAACGATATGGTTGGATAAGCGATAAATATGGCATTTCCTGGCAATTGATCCTCAGTGATCCGGCAGGTGAAGAAAGACCGGTGATTGTTCCATCATTGCTATACACTGGCAACGTTGCCGGAAAAGCCAATGAAGCCATCGACTTTTATTGTTCGGTATTTAAAGATGGCAAAAGGGGTACTACAGCCCCGCGCCCTGAAGATATGGGCCTTGATAAGGCAGGAACACTGATGTATGCCGATTTTTTCATCAACAATACCTGGCTGGCGGCGATGGATAGCGCACATCCGCATGGCTTTGGCTTCAATGATGCAGTATCCTTACTGATTACCTGCGAAACACAAGAAGAAATCGATTATTACTGGTCGGCCCTTACCGCAGAAGGAGAAGAGGGACAATGTGGCTGGCTGAAAGATAAATATGGTGTATCATGGCAGGTAGCCTCTACCATCATGTTCGAAGCGCTTAAAAATGGCAATACTGAACAGATTGCACGCGTTACACAGGCTTTTATGACCATGAAAAAGGTTGATACTGCGGCGCTACAAAAGACTTATAACGGCTAAAATTTCAATTAAAAAAAAGCTGTTATCCCATAAGATAACAGCCCTTTTTTGTTATAAATAAAATCAATTATTTGATGTCTTTTTTTATCTTATTGGCTGTTTTTTTGCCCGGAAGATAAATTTGTAAACCAAATGAGAGATTCAAATTGTTTTGGGTGGTAGCGCTGCCAAAGCCAACCAAACCATTGTATTTTAACAATGTTTCGAGGCCAATATTAGGCGTAACAAAATAAGCAAATCCAGGGCCAACACTTAAGTTCAAGCCATTGGTATTTCCAGCACCATTACTTACGTTAACCCCACCTATACCTGCAGTTGCTTCAGCAAAAAAAAAACGCCCGTGTTGCAGTATTTCTACACTTTTACCTGTATAATAGCGGCCTAAAGCGCCAACACCATAAGTGGTTGTAGTACTCGAGTTTTTAGCTATTTCTAAACCGAAGTTTACATAACCACCTACGGCGATATTATCATGAATAAACCAGGCTGCTTTTGGAGTAATGTCTACACTAAAAACATGAGGTGCATCAAGCCCAAGATTGATATTCGTCAGATTTCCACCAATCATTACATTTTCTTTTTGAATCTGTGCATGAGCAGTAAAGATTGTTGCTGTTGATAAAATGATAAAAGTTAAAAATTTTTTCATAATGTATTTATGTTAGTGATTAATATAAGGTAAATTCTACTCTTCTGTTTTGCTGGCGGCCAGCTGCAGTTTTGTTAGTGGTAATTGGTTGGTCAGGTCCATAACCTGTGGCTTCAATTCTTGATGCATTTGCTCCTTGTGCCACTAAGTATGCTTTTACTGATTCGGCCCTGTTTTTAGATAAACCCAGGTTTAACGCCCTGCTACCAGTATTGTCGGTATGGCCAGCTAATTTTAAGCTGAAATTTTTCTCTATCAATAAGGCCGCAACGCGATTTAAAGAGGCGAATGATTTAGCGCGAATAGTTGATTTACCCAAATCAAATTCTAAGTTAGAAATGGCATCTTTAACCACTTTGCGGTCTGCTTCGGTAATTACTGTAGTTTCTTTGATCACCCCACGCTGCACTTTAATTGGGCAACCAGAACCGTCAACCACTGTACCTGATACCGATGCAGGGCATTTGTCAAATTTGTTTGCAACGCCATCATTATCATCATCACCAAGGTCTTTAGCATATTGCGCTCTATCGCGTTCTCCATTTTGTTCTGCAGTTGATAACGCTTTTCTTAATTCAGCACTTTCTTCAGCACTTTGTTTGCGTAAATCAGCAACTGCACTGTAGTTTTGTAACTGAGAATTTTCTTTGCTTCCTAAAACAAACTCCAAACCCAGGTGAGAATAAGAGAATCTGTTTTCGTTGTAAGCACTTTTAACTGTTGGTGAAGATTTGATAAAGTTAATGTCGTAACCTAAATCGATATTAATTCCTTTAGTTACACCAAATTTAAATCCAACCCCTGTTGGAATGAACCAGCCTTCTCTACCTTTAAATACTTCAGTAGGCCCCGCTTGTGAATCTGATGACATATAACCAGCACAAGCTTTTACGTATGGAATTAACACTGCGTTTTCAGTATTTAAACTAAAATTTGCAATGTTTAATACTGCTGTTAATGCCCCCGACTGCATAAACCAATTCATTTGACCCCTTTTCGCCAATTCTCTAAAATGCAAACAAGCAAAACTTTATAACAAGTTTATTTCCGGTGAGATGGGGTCAATGCACTCTGGTTTATCTACAACAATGTCTGAATTAATAAATAATTGCAATAGTTGGAATTACAATTTTTGTTCACTATTTTTGATTGTCCACGTAACGTGGACAATCAAAAATAGTGAACATGGAACAGCATCTTATAGAAACTTTAACAAAACTGGAAGCGAATACAGGATTCAAGTGGAATTATAAAAACGCCGGAAACGACTTGGATGGTACAGTAGATATTTTAATTAACAACAATAAAGAGCATTTTACCGTTGAGCTTAAAAAAGAGCTTCGTGAGTACCAGCTGCCAAAACTCATATATTACAAACAGATATATAAGCCGCTAATGGTAATTGCGGAAAGAATCTTCCCTGCGATGAAAGAAAAACTGCGTAACGCAGAGATAAATTATCTGGATGGTGCCGGCAATATTTACATCAGGACAAAACGTGTTACAATCTGGCTAGACGGGTTCAAACATGAAGAGCCGGAAAAACCTGTAACAAACAGAGCATTTACCAAAACAGGGCTGAAAATGGTATTCTATCTAATGTTGCATAGAGAGGCCATAAATATGCCCCAGAGGATATTGGCCAATGCAACAGGGGTAGCTTTAGGCAACGTAAAAAACGTAATTAGCGGCTTGGAAGAAGCAGGTTATGTATTGCAAATTGGCCAGAAGAGACAAGTATTGCAAAATAAAAGAGCACTGTTAGAAAGATGGATTGCAGGTTACGGAGAAACACTGAAGCCTAGCCTGCATATAGGAAATTTCAAGCTGCCAACCGGGCGTCCATTGGAATATTTTAACAATAATTTGATAGAACCTGGAAAAACGATATGGGGCGGCGAGCCTGCTGGAGAATGGTTGACGGGTTACCTTAACCCTGAGATATGGACGATTTATACAGTCGAGAAAAGAAATCAGGCAATGGTGAAGTGGAGGCTGATTCCTGCTACAGAGGGACCAATACAGGCCTATGATAAATTCTGGCAGGATGACGCGGCTGATGTTCACCCTTATGCTCCTGAGCTATTGGTATATGCTGACCTTCTGCTTACTGGAGACCCCAGGTGCATAGAAACGGCAAGAATGATTTACGATAAACATTTGAAAGATGAATTTGGAGAATATTAAAGATGGAGAGTTAAAAGAGGTTTTTGATGCCCTGGAAGATACATTTAAAGATAACGCAATCGACTTTTACATGATTGGGGCGATAGCTAGAAATATATGGTACGCTAAGGGAGATGAAAAATTCCGCACTACAAAGGATGTAGATTTTGCGGTGATGATCGCCAGCAGGGAGGATTATCAAAAGGTTAGGGATGATCTTTTCAAAAAAGGATATACCGAAAGCAGTACCAATGCATTCGTGGTGATATCACCGACTGGATTGCAGGTTGATTTGTTGCCTTTTGGCGCAATCGAAATCGACGAAGAGGTAAAGTTTGAAGGTCAGGGTTTAACCAGCATCAAAGTGAATGGCTTCCAAGAGGTATATAGCATGGGTACTGAAGATGTTACCCTGGATACCGGGCATCAATTTAAAATAGCAACCCTACCAGCGATAGTGCTGCTTAAGTTCATTGCCTATGATGATCGACCTGAGTTGCGCTTTAAAGACGCCAGGGATATCATAAATATCATCGAGCACTATTTTAATCTTCAAAGCGACTTTATTTATGAGAATCATGCGGATCTTTTTGGGGGTGAAGACGAAGATATTACACTAGAGGAAATCTCTGGGAAGGTTATCGGTAGGGAGATAAAAAAGATGATCAAAGAAAATGCTGGTTTGGGTGCTAGGTTGAACAGAATCATCTTGGAACATCTGGGGCTGATGGAAAAAAGCGCATTGATCAGAAATATGGTAAATGAAAGTGGAAAAAAAGATGTCGAAGAGATCGTAGCAATACTAAAAGTGATGTTGAACCATCTTAAAGATTAAGAAATGGATACAAAGATGAGAGTGTAAAATAAACTGTATCTAAAGTTAGTAATTTTAACTTTTGACACAGTTTATTTTACACTCTCCCGGAAATTACATTTGAATTAAATCATTAATTATCTTGCAATTACAGATTTGGCACAATGTGGGTATTTCAGGGAAAATGGCCGCTCGTTCCGTTTTCAAAGTGACGGTGCATTCCGCTTCAAACTGGTTCTCCGTCACTTTTGGTAAATCGTTTAGCTTTTGAAGTAGTTTTCATTACTGGCTGGCTGCCTGATTGACCTTTTGTACAGATGAAAACCAGTTATCCTGCAATTGTTGTGTATTTCTTCGCTGACCTAAGTGCGGGGATCACCCCCCGCACTCGGCTTCAAAACCGGACGTGCCACTTTCATGGCATCCGGCTCCTCAACTATTTGGTGCTTATCATTCATACCTCTCCCGTGAATTTGGTGATGACAATGTGTGTGCAGTAAGACTAGATTTATTATTGCATTATTGTTGTGATTCTTATCTTTATGATGATTTTCGATTTGGTCGTCACTTTTAAAGAATAATTTGCAGTATCCGCATTTTCCTTTTTGTCGTTTAAGTAGTTCTGCGGTTCTTTTGCTGATCGTTGCGTAGCGACCTAGCCTTGTTGCCCAGTAAATGAAGTCCCCATCATACGGACTTCTTGTGCCTTTGACCTTAACATAGTTCCTGAATGTCCACTCATAATGCTTTCTGAGCACATGCCCTTGTATGGTTTTGAACGTCCATTTATCCTTCCCATGGGTGCGGAAGTATTTGGCTTTTATCCATTTCCGTCCCTTTTTGGGATGTCTGTGTAACGCCCATTTCCATAATTTACGGAAAGTTATAGTACTCATTTTGCTGAATGCGGCACTGGAAGCGGAGTACTGGTAATAATTCGCCCAGCCGCTGATGATCGGGTTCAACGTTTTAATCAACGCTTCCTGTCTCACCGGCCGCATTTTTCTAATGGTGGTTTTTAGCTTCAAGGAATGCCTTTTCAGGGCATCTCCGTTTGGCTTGATCATTAGGGTATATCCTTTTTTATTATTCGTTTTTGGATATTGACGGATGTTAAAGCCCAGAAAGTTGAAGCCCGGATCTGTTCCTTCATGTTGGCCTAGCGTGTGGCACAACCTCGTTTTTGAGGGCTTCAGTTCCAACCCTACATTGCCTAACCATTGTGAGATATACACTTTTGCTTTCAGCACAATGTCTCTGCATTTGTGAATCACGATAAAGTCATCGGCATAGCGGATGATAGATATGGTATCCTGCCATTTTCCGGTTATCCCTTTCCTGTGAAGTTTACAATATTCCATCAGGTCACGCCTTAGGTATTGTCTGGTATCCTCTTCCATTCCGTGCAGTGCGATATTGGCAAGCAAGGGTGAGATTCCAGATCCTTGCGGTGTGCCGCTTTCATTGGATTTCGGAGGGAAACCTTTATCCACAATACCCGCTTTAAGCCATGCTTTAATGATTCTGGTAATTTTAGGGCAGGTATCTACTTTCTTCAGTAGTTGCTGATGGTTGATGTTGTCAAAACATCCGGCTATATCGGCATCCAAAACGTATGCCTGTTTTCTAAAGGCTGCGCCATATATAGCCCTGATCGCATCGTGACATGATCTGCCAGGCCTGAACCCATAGCTATCAGGCTCGAACCTTGCTTCCCATTCCGGCTCTAAGGCCATTTTGAGCAATGTCTGTTTTGCTCTGGTCGATATTGTGGGAATACCGAGTGGCCGTTTTTCACTTTTACCGGGTTTGTCTATCCAGACTCTCCTGATTGGCGTGGCCTTTTCGCTGAGCTTTAAGTCATTAGCCAGTTTGTTACGCTGTACAGGTGTAAGAGAAGCGACACCATCTACTCCGGGCGTATTCTTGCCCTTGTTGTCCTGTGTTACTCTTCTAACGGCTAGCAATTTCGCTTGTTTTGAAGCTAATAATAATCTTTGCAGGTGTCTTACTCCCTTTTTGTTGTCGTTTAAAGAGGCTCGATAAATCCGTTTTTGCAGCTTAAAAACAGCCCGTTCGGTTGTATTCCAATCGATCTTTGACCATTCACATTCATACCTTAACTTTTCAGTTTGGTTCATAACTTATTTACTGCTACTTACAACTCTATCTTCCAAATAATCGTGTTTCCGTCAGCTTATCCCAAACATTACTTTGGGCATTTGCTTCTGAAACAATCCCTCCCCATACACGTCGCATGCGGCTGACTGCCTACTCAGAGTCTTAACTTTGAGAGCGGGTATGGTGGTTACTCCGTTCCATAATCCTGTTTTGCGTTGAACTTAGATTCCTGCTGTTCACCGGGAATTGACTGGTATCAATCTGAACTTTGATACTTTCAGATTAGTCTGGTATTCCGCACCTTTTGGTGATAGCGTAATCAGTCCCTTTCGCTATTTCGCCATTACGATGATTCAGACACAGGTTTCTCTCGTAATCTTATTCAACTTTGCTCGATGGGGTTCCAGATCGGACTTCCGGTTACCATCTTTTAACCCATGCTTGCATAGATATGATCGTCAGGCCATACCCATGTGAGTTATGCTTTCATCCCGATACCCGGGAGATTGGAATTGCACCAATACAGAACTACAGTTAAACGCATCACTGCGTTCTACACTTTCCTGCTGTCTCAGCAGTTCCGGTGTAAACGGATCGCAGACCAAAAGTGACGGAGAACCACTATTTGCGAAATCTCCAACCTGGCGGGTAACATGGTTTTTATAATGCTCAATCAATGCGGTCGCCCTTGGTAATAATGGTATTCGGGAGGGGATATTCGTCTTCTGTCTTTTGATCGAAATCCAATATTCACCGTCTACACCAAGTACGATGTCAGTTTCCCGTAATTGCTTTACGTCAATGTAAGAAAGACTTGTAAAACAGCAGAAAAGAAATATGTCCCTAACTTGTTCCAGCCTCTCGCTTACCATCGGCTTACGGGCAATCATCTCAATTTCCTCTTCGTTCAGGCCATACTCTCTCGACTGGCTTACCTTATTTTTGTAATTCAAAAATGGATTAAAGGACATCCATTCGTTAGAAAGGCATATTCTGATAATCTTACCGAAATTCTTCATATACTTTACTGCGGAGTTGTTGTTGCATTTCCTGACTGACCGCAAATAAAAATCATACTCGGTAATAAACTCATGGTTCACCTTTTTAAGCTCTACGTCACTAACAGAATACTTCCATTGCAAAAAATCCTCAGTGTGTTTAAGGGAAGTGCGGTATCTTTGAGCTGTGCCTTTGGTATACTCGGTCCCTACCAGAACTTCCATCTTACGGTTATGCTCCGTGAAGGCCCAGATCAATGTAGTCTGTTTCTCTTCTTTTCCCTGAAACTTGTCGCGGATGGCTTCAGCAGTGATCAGGTTGCCGCCTAGGGTAAGCTGACGGTGCGCTTCATAGACCTTCATGTGCAGGTCCGTTAGGTAGACGTTCAGGGACCTTGCATCCTCTTTTTTTCCATTGATCCGACCAGTGGCAACAATCCATTTCTCGGGTTCGCAGGATCTTCCTGTAGTGATTTCGGATCTTTTACCATCAACAGTAATCCTCATGTAGATGGCTATAGGGCCGTTTTGATAATTTTTTGACTTCTTCAAATAGAAGAGCAAGCTGAAATTGGTTTTCATAATGTCTTACATTAATGGTTAACAAATTTAGCTTTGCAGTATTCAAAAGTCAAGATGTGTATTTTTTGAACATCTTTACGGTCAGTGTTTTATAACTAATTCGGTGAGTCATTTCAATTTTTCGTTGTACTCACCGAATCACGGATCAATACCAAAACTTGTGGAATAGTTATTTTTAAGCATACAGTTGAGTTAGTCTGTATAGGAAAAACTTTACGCATTTCACACCGCGGAATTGAGACCTAAATGCTTTGATTTTGGCATTGAATGATTCGGCAGAAGCATTTGTGGATCTGTTATCAAAATAGTTGAGAATAGTAGGATAGTGTTCTGAATTGACCTTGCAATGGTATTGAAAGCTTTAAAGGTGGACTGTCGTACTTTTTCATGCCATTTAGCTAATTTGGCCAGTCCAAATACTTTCTCAGTGGTTTTATCAAATATATGGCTGAGTTCCATACTCAACGAATGAGCTACTTTGAGATCTGGATATCTATCGAATAGTAAATCCGCTCGTTCCTTCTGACTTGGTGTCCAGTCAAAAGCTTTTTTATACAATACATATCTGCTTCTTGCAAGAAGCTGTTCAGCATATCACCATTACTAAATACTTCAGCCCGAAATACTTTATTGGTTTTTTTAGCGATTTCGATCGCATCGTTTTCCATAACAATTGCATCCCAGCGATGCTTGATCCTAATTTCCTGTACAGCTTCTGTAGCTAATTTCTGAACATGAAAACGATCGGTGACCCTTACCGCCACAGGGAAACATTTCTTGGCAATGAGTTCCATGTTTCCAGCCATATCCAGTGTAATTTCAGAAACTTTTCTGCGCTCTTTCTCCGGTATCTTATGCAGCACTGCTATAACCGTTTCAGCTTTGGTACCTGCAACAATAGCTACAATCGCCCCTTTTCTGCCTTTTGCTGCTTTGTTGGTGATGATGGTATAAAGCTCACCATGAGATAGGCTGGTCTCATCTATTGATAGATGCCGGCCGAGGTTCTCTGGATAGAGAAGCCACTTATCGGCGTGGCTCTTTTGTTCCCAGGATTTAAATTCACTCAGATAGTCCCGGTAATGACGGAGAAGTTTTCTTCCATCCACACAATAAAACTTACTGATCGTATGGATATCATTCGGAGCGGTATTGATTGATCTCTTTTAAAAAAGCCGCGAATTCCCCTGTCATTCGCGTTCCTTTCTCTATTAAAGTCCAATTACGATAAATCAATTCGTTACTCTGGGTGTTGATCCATCGACGGCGTTTGATATGATAAAAAACCTTGTGGCCCCGTATAGGAAAATCTTGGACGGTAATCTCAGGAAAGAAACCCTGGAATGTACTTTTATAGATTCAAGTTCTGACTGAAGGTTATTAATTTCCTCAAGGTGAATATGAAAAGTGTCTGGATCTTCAACGACACCGGTAATAGTAAAGTTTGCTAGTATAAAGTCTGGTAGAAATAAATTGAGTAAAGAGGCTGCAGGAGAAGTCATGTAAAGTGAAAATAGTAAAATGCAAAGCTATTTGTTTTTACCTTCCTCCACAAGTTTTGGTATTGATCCAAGGTAGATTGATTTTGTGTAGAGCCGGAAACAAAAAACGCCTTAAACAAATAGTTTAAAGCGTTTTGACGTATTTTGATTATACATGGCGGAGAGTGGGGGAACTGAACCCCAGCTTAAAATCTCGCTATATATGGTTTAAAAGACTTTTATGATAACTGACTCACCGAATCACTCACCGACCTTTTTTAACTGCAAATGCTATATAGATAAAGATAGAAATTTTATGCTTAAATTAAAGGATAATTAATAAATGATGTCAATAACATCGCCTAAAATACTACTACTACTACTCAGATAATCTGGTAAATCTTACCTTGAAAGGGAGTGGCGTCGAACCTTATTGTTTAATAATTTGATTATCAGTTTTTTATTTTTTTGCTTTCGTACCAGGTACTCAACTCGAAGGTATTGAATTTAAAAAATGTTTTTTAAGCAGAAATTTATTGTTTACAGTAATTTATTTGGGAAAAAGTATTATCTCCTATTATATAATATAACTTAAGGAGCCAAATTGTTAATCAAGTTTAATCTCCTAAAATATAACTTGGGTTAATAGAATACAACTATCGGTTTTAATAAAAAATCAGCAAAGGATTCTCATTTAATTTACGTATCATTTTTGAAAAAACATTGCATAGTAAAGATGTTGCTAGATGATTTTATACGATCGGTTAGCGTTCCAGATTACACTCTATTCTCTAATAATAATTCATATTTCACTCTTATTTAGAATTGATATAAATAATATTGCTATATTTGTTCTATCCCATGATTAATATTAACTAACCGGAAAATGATTGTAAAGGCAAGAATAGAGCATCAGAAAGATTTTCTGTTCATGGAAGAAATTCCAGATACGTATGTTCCCGATCACCGATTATCCGAAAAGTCAATTACCATAAAAGATGCCCCGGTGGGTATCAAAAATTATCAGCTTTCAACAAATGGTCTGTTTTTGGTGCATTCGGAAATGAAATTCGATGGTCCGGCCCGCATCCTCACCGAG
>NZ_JAVTSU010000007.1:0-313265 GCF_032678605.1 Pedobacter miscanthi | reverse complement strand
ACAGATTTTGTAACTGATCCCCTTTTAGGAGCAGAATAAACTTCGCAAGAAAGGGAGCGTTTAGATAATTCGATCGTACCCAAACAAAAAACCCCTCTAAGTATTACTTAAAGGGGTTTAAAGCAGTGGGCCCACCTGGGCTCGAACCAGGGACCAAAAGATTATGAGTCTTCTACTCTAACCAGCTGAGCTATAGGCCCGGAAAAAAGTATTCCTTTTTTGCGAGTGCAATGTTACAAATTTGAATTGAATTTTCGAAAATGTTTTTGGCAATTTTTCATAAAAAACCATTATATAAACTCATTTTCAACTGCTTAATCTTATTTTTTATTTTTCAGAGTACTCCCTTATGCTTTTAAAATGTGGATAAAAGGGCTCTTGATCTGTCCTCAAATGAGATTTGAATAGGTTATTTTTGTAGTTGATATGAATACGCCTGATCCGGACAACCAACTTCTTTTAGATTTTTTAGCTACGACCAATCAACCCGTTTTTTTAACCGGTAAAGCAGGAACGGGTAAAACCACCCTCCTACGCAAAATCAGGGATACCACCAAAAAGAATTTTGCCATTGTTGCCCCTACTGCAGTTGCAGCAATAAATGCGGGTGGTGTAACCCTCCATTCGTTTTTCCAGATCCCCTTTGGGCCACTGGTTCCTGTTGTGGATGAAAATGCAGATACCAATTTTAAATATTCTGACGAAAAAACCAGGTTATTACGTTGTCTTGATCTCTTAATTATAGATGAGATCAGTATGGTTCGGGTTGATATCATTGATTTTATCGACCGTACTTTAAAACGTGTTAAAGGATCCGGCCGGCCGTTTGGGGGCGTTCAGGTTTTAATGATCGGCGATCTTTATCAGCTTTCTCCTATTTTTCATGATGCCTGGCACATTTTGGGCGCTTTTTATTCGAGTCCATATTTTTTCGATAGTATCATTTTCCGTTCCACGCCGATGGTCACTTTTACGCTGGATAAAGTATACCGCCAGTCAGACCCAACATTTCTGGATATCCTGAATGGTATGCGCGAAAACACGCTTGATACTGGTTTATTGGCGAAATTAAACGAACGTTATGATCCATCTTTAAATCAGGAGTGGAAAGACGATTACATTACTTTAACCACACATAACCAACTGGTTAACAAAATTAACCAGGGATGTTTAGAAAAACTGGATGGAGATATTTTTGATTTCAATGCTGTAATTAACGGCGATTTTCCTAAAGATGCTTATCCTACTGATGAAAAATTACAGTTAAAACTTGGCGCACAGGTTATTTTCATCAAAAATGATTCTTCAGGCAAAAAGCAATATTATAACGGAAAGGCAGCAAAAATCACCGCAATTAATCAGGATTCAGTAAAAGTGAGTTTCTCTAACGATGGCCGGGAGATTGAGGTAGAAAAAGAAATCTGGCAAAATGTAAAATACAGTTTGAGTGACGAGGATAATAAAATAGACGAAACAAGTACAGGTTCGTTCTCTCAATATCCTTTTAAACTGGCCTGGGCCATCACCGTTCATAAAAGCCAGGGTTTAACCTTTGATCAAGCCATTGTTGATGTAAGCACGGCATTTACCCACGGACAGGCTTATGTGGCATTAAGCCGTTGTCGAAGTTTAGAAGGATTAATCCTAAAATCTCCTGTAGCCTCCGAAAATATCATCACCGATGCCAAAGTCATCAATTTCACAAAAACCAGCCACCAGGATAAACCTACTGCCGATCTGCTGGTGCGTTACAGCCAGCAATATGCCTGGAGCTTAATCCACGAATTATTAGACTTTTCGCTCGTTGCTAAAGACTGGGAAAAACTGGGCCGATCTAAACTGATGGATAAAGATGAAAAAAATGCATTTTTATCCATTTATGAACAGGGAAACCAGCTCCTTCAGAACGAAATATTTAAAATAGCCAGGAGCTTTGTCGCAAAAGAACTGTCAAAAATAAACACTGCTGAAAATCCGGCCAATGAGGGTGACTTTATGAGTCGCCTGCAAAAAGCATCGGATTATTTTATTCCTAAACTCGACCAGGTAATTACGCTGATGGCCAGAATTGTGGCAATCAATTTTTATAACGATACCCACTCTGATAAGCTCCTTACCGTATTAAAAGAAGTTAAAGACGCACTTCAAGTTAAACTGGCCTTATTTAAAATCTCCTGGAATCCGTTTTCGATTAAAGATTATATCAATACCCTGCATGCCGCAAGTAACAAACAACCAGAGAAAAAACAGGTAAAATCGAGTATTAAACCAAAGGAGATTTCCAATCCGCAGGTTTATAAAAATTTGGTTGAGTGGCGCAAAACCATTGCACAGCAAAGAGGCACTCCGGATTATTCGGTTCTTTCTGACCTGGCCTTACTTTCGATTGCCGAAAGAATGCCAAGAACCACCGATCAACTGGCTGCACTTAAAAGTGTCGGGATTGGCAATGCCAAAGAGCTTGGCCAGCAAATTACCCGGATTGTAAATGCGCATTTGGGTACGAGCGAGTTATTTTAAAAAATTTTTAGTTCAATACATCTTTTTTTAATACTTTCGCAGCCCCATTTCAGTCGCTACATTTCACAATACGCCAAGCCATGAGTAAATTTTTATACGGAATAGATTTTGGAACAACCAATTCGGCATTATCCATTTATGATGAAGAAAAGAAAGAAATTATAGATACGATTTCAATCCCCTCTTTAATCTATTTTACGGAAGTAAAAAGCATTATCGATGGCGAAAACCATATTGTTGGCGAAAAAGCAATCGAAGCTTATTTAGGCGATGGCATGAAAGGCCGTTTCATCAAATCCATCAAACAGATTCTCTCGAGATCTACTTTTACCGAAACCCGCATTCATAACAAAAGATACACCGCTTCTGACCTGGTGACCCTGATTCTTAAAGATTTAAAAGAAAAAGCAGATCACATTATTGGTGAAGATTGCCAGAAAGCCATTATTGGCCGGCCGGTTTTTTTTGATGATGATAATACCATGAAAGATACCCTGGCACAAACCAGGCTAAAAAAAGCGGCAGAAAATGCTGGTTTTACAGATGTACGCTTTCAATTTGAACCTATCGGAGCAGCTTTTGCTTATGAAAAAACCATCAAAAAGAAAGAGCGTGTTTTGGTTGCCGATCTGGGTGGCGGAACCACCGATTTCACCTACCTCATCCTCGATCCCGATAAGGTTGGCAGCAAAGACAGAAAAAATGACATGATTGCCTCTGGTGGTATCTACATTGGTGGCGATAGTCTCGATTCTGCCTTTATGTGGGATAAGGGCACTCCATATTTCGGAAAAAATACGATGTATGAGGCTACCCCGGGAAAGGTTTTAAATGTGCCAAAATCGCTGTTTGCCAACATTTGTACCTGGGATAAAATGAATTTCTTTAACGGACTAAAAATTCAGAAAGAGATTGAAGAATACTATTATTATTCTAAAAACGATCCGAAATTTAAAAATCTGATTACATTAATCGAAAATAACCTGGGTTATTCTCTCTTCAGGTCGATCGAAAAAACAAAAATTGAACTGTCTGATCAGCCGCGCTCTACATTTACTTATAACAATATGGAAATCGAGATTGATGAAAACATTTCACTCGAACAATATAATTCGATTATTGAAAAAGACATCAATAGAATTGACGCTTACCTGGATCAGTTTATGGAAACATACAAAATCAATCCTGAGGATATTGATTGCCTGTTTTTAACCGGAGGAACATCGATGGTTTCGGCGGTACAAAACCTTTTCAAAAATAAATTCCCTCACATTCCGTTAAATTCTGGAGATAACTTTAAAAGTGTAGCAAAAGGATTGGCCTATAGTGGTTATCTGTTTGAGAACTAATACCTGCCAAATTACACGAAGCAGTAATTAAACCAAATACACTGTAGTTTAATACCCTGAATTATAACAGTTAAAGTACGACGCATGGTTATTTAATATCTTATACAACATAATGTAATTACTCATATACGACTATGTAACATAATGAAGATTATTTTCTTCTTTATACAAAGATTTTATAATTTAGTGGTTGAAAAATTGGTGCGGCTGATAGTAGATACAGTGAGCAAAGCCTTACGCGTTAGGCGCTCAAGCAATTAATGTGGTGAGGTTCGGAAAGCCTGTTTTCTGGAAGAGATGAAATCAAGTTGATGTCCATTTCTTTACCAGACGCACCAATTTTCATTTTTAAACCAACCGGCTAAACTGGAGTACTGAAACTCCTTTGTGTCTTCTAAAACTCGTTAAAAATTTACTGGTTTGTTCAAACCCTAAAATACCGGCTATCTGATCAACCGAAAAGTCGCTGTGCAGCAACAATTCCTCAGCTTCTCTCATAATCCTGTCTTTAATTAATACAGTTAAGCTTTTCCCTAAAACGCGATCCAAAAATTTATTCAATTTCCCTGTGCTCATCCCCATACCGTCAGCATAAAACTGAATCCCCCGCTCCACTCTATAATACTGCTCTAAAATAGCCCTGAAGCGCAAAACCTGCTGTAATTCGTCTAACGTTAAAGCTGCCAGGTAACCATCTAAACCAGCAGTAAACCCCAGAAACAAGGATAAATATTGTGCTAAAAACCGTAAATCTTTTTTAGCGTCGATTTCTTTCTTAAGCTGATCCAGTAAACTATAAGTTTTAACCGATTCCTGAGGTTTTAAATCCCTGTAGGATAAATTAAGGAAAAGATTTTTTGCAAGTGGATCCAAATGTTGAAGCAAAAACTCAGCATATAACATGCTGCTGAAATTTAACCAATAACCTGATTTAATCTGACCTTCAAGCCTTACCAATCCTTCTTCAGGAATAAAAAAGATTCTTTTATCCACCAATTTAAGGTCGCCGGAGTTCATACACAAAAAGCCAGTGCCCTCCTTCACAATCAACATCCGCATCGGATATGTTGCCTGCAATGCACGTTCTCTATTAAAAACCCCGCTAATTGGCGCTAATTGTATCATAATAAACTTAAAGGATAAACATCAGTAAGACTGAAATATGCTAATCAGGTTACATTTCTATTAATTTTTTATGTAAACCAGGCCTTTTTCAGCATACAAATATCACAAAAATGCCCTCTAAAAAGATTAGAGGGCATTATTTATTAGATAAATATGAATCATTTTTATCCATTATTAAAACATTTATGCTATAGAAGGCTTTGCTTTGCGGTGGCAAACTTGGATATGTTTGTTTTACCGTTTAATCAATTTGATTTTACAACGAAAAACAGCGCCAAATCATTACCATGTTTAACTAAAACACCTTACTAACCCGTAACTTTGTACCCTCAGGCCGATAAGATCCTTACCTGAACGGCCTCTACTCCTGATTTAGTAAATTCAAGATCAAATTGAACAATATTATCAGGTTTAATCTCTCCAATTATGCCGTGAGCAAAAACATTAAATTCCATACCTCCGTTTGATGGCGTAATACCACCAAAACCTTCTTCGCTATTATAAAATTTTACTGTACCCAGTCTCATATTCTATTTAATCAATCTCACATTAACAGCGTTTGGTCCTTTTTTACCTTGTGCAACTTCAAACTCAACCCGGTCATTTTGATTTACTTTATCGATTAAACCCGTAACATGTACAAAAATTTCGTCGCCGTTTTCTGTAACAACAAACCCAAAACCTTTAGATTCGTTATAAAATTTTATTGTGCCTTGCATTTTATTTAGATTTTTAATTATCAAACATACGAATAACCAAAAATGTTTAGCAATTAAATAGATTTTATCATTAAATGTGTAGATCTGTACCTATTTAACAATGTTTTTAAATTTAAAGCCTCAAATATAACATTAAACAAAAAAAGCCACAGGTTACACCTGCAGCTTCAAAACTACCAATAACATATTTTAAGCATTTACAAACTGTATCTGGGTATCATCATACCGCCCGCCAGCGGTAGCGCCTACAGGAATAATAGATTCTAATTTTTCTTTTTCGGCTGCAGTTAATGTAATATTGGTGGCCGCTGCATTTTCTTCAATGTATTTAATCCTTTTTGTACCCGGAATTGCCAGTACACCTTGGGCAAGTACCCAGGCCAATGCCAATTGCGAAGGCGTTACACCTTTATCTGCAGCAATTAGCTCAATCTCTTTTAACAAGGCTATATTTTTGTAAAAGTTATCACCCTGAAAACGTGGAATACTTCTGCGGAAATCATCTTCGGCAAAATCATCCGGACTTTTGATATCGCCCGAAATAAAACCTCTTCCCAATGGAGAATAGGCAACGAAACCAATTCCAAGTTCATTTAAAGTATCCATTACGCCACTGGTTTCTGCTTCACGTTCGAAAAGTGAATATTCACTCTGTACGGCGGTAATTGGATGGATTTTATGTGCCCTTCTAATCGTTTCTGCAGAAACCTCCGATAAACCGATATACTTTACCTTGCCTGATTTTACCAATTCGGCCATTGCACCTACTGTTTCTTCAATTGGTGTATCAGGGTCAACACGATGCAGGTAATATAAATCGATATAATCTGTACCGAGATTTTTTAAGGAGCGGTCTAACGCTTTTTGCACATAGGCCGGCGTACCATTAAATCCCCAGGTTAATTGTTCGTTATCATCAACTTCGTAGCCAAATTTTGTAGCAATGGTATATTGATCACGGTTACCTTTTATCGCTTTTGCTACCAAACGTTCATTTAACAGCGGCCCATATAAATCGGCAGTATCCAAAAAATCGATTCCAAGTTCCAATGCACGATGGATGGTTGCAATTGAGTCCTCTTCATTAGCCTTGCCATAAATATCTCCTCCTGCAATAGTGGTCATGCCCATGCAGCCTAATCCCTGTACCGGTACCTGTAGTCCTTGACTACCTAATTTTATTTTTTTAATGCCCATGTTTTATTTCTTTAATTTAACAAGGGCAAAGTTATAGGGATGAGCACTTCGTTGATTAAACAAATCAAAGTGTTTATTAAACAAATCAACGGAAAGAAAAATGGGAAAGGTAAAATCTAAACAGGCAAAGAATTGTTCCTGATTTTCATCGGGGTAAAGCCTGTATGCTTTTTAAAAAAATTATTAAAGTATGAGGCGTATTCAAACCCCAGGCTAAAAGCAATTTCTGCCACGCTCCAATCTGTATGCAGCAAAAGGGATTTGGCTTCGGCAATAATGGCCTCATTAATAATGGTGGTGGTAGATTTACCGGTTACTTCCTGAATGGCAGCATTTAAATGGTTTACATGTACAGAAAGCCGTTCGGCATAATCTCCGGCTTTTTTCAGTTTAAGGGGATCTTGTGGAGAATCAACCGGAAATTGTTTTTCCAAAACGGTTAAAAACAGGTTGGTAATTCTCGAAGCTGCATTTGTTGGATTAAAATAAGCAACCGCAGGCTGCATTTTAACGGCTTCATGAATAATTACATTCACATAATTGCGGATCAGCTCATACTTATACACATAATCACCATCCATTTCGGTCTGCATCCTTACAAAAATACTTTTAAGGTAGCTTAGCTGTTCATCTTCCAACAGGTAAACAGGATTTCCATCTGCTTTAAACAAAGTAGAATCCTGCAAACTTTCCATACGCGCACCAGTGTGCAGGAAATCTTCACTAAAAACGCAGAAATGCCCGTCATATACCATATCCTCTTCTTTAGCATCCCATGAATAAGGAATTAGCGGATTGGTAAAAACCAAAGCAGGTTTGCTGATCTCGATATCGCGGTTTGCATACAACAAAGTGCTACAGCCTTTTGTAATGAGCGAAATTTTATAAAAATCTCTCCTATTATAAGCTGTTAACTTACATTTATCATCATTCATCCCAGCAACCCTAAATTGAATAGGATCGATATGAATACCAGAAAATGAATTTGTTTTTTTGCCGGATACCGGATTTTGCTGCATGTTCAAAATTAAACAATTCAAAGAGAAAACATCTCTACAAATTATTTGAAAAATGAATTAGCTCTTTTTACCATTAAAAATTACAAAGAAAACACTGAAACCACCTAAAAGGAACACTATTCCTAAAATCATATTTATTTTATCGCCCATTTCGTAATCTACAAATTAAATCTGAAATGACAATATCCTGACACAAAATAGTCACAAAATACAACCATAAGTTGTAAGAATATCAATTTTTACTTAAATTAACTTCATAATTAGCATCACTGTAGCGGATACCAACCAGTTGTAAAACATATATAAGCTGGCAATGTTAATTAAACAACATTAAACTACCAGAATATGAAAAAATTAACGAAAAACAGCAGTAAAGAAGAACTGGAAAGTATAAGAAAAGGCGATACCATTAAAGACGATACCGGAAAAGAAGGAGAAGTTACCCAGATCGAAATCTTAACCCGCCGACAAGAAAAGCAATATTATTATAAGCTTAAAAACGACGGCACCATATTGGTTATTAAATAAATTACATACCGCCTATTTATTATTTGTCCATAAGCAGATCATGATTAATATTTTATCATATATTTATTTGGTAAAACGTTTTAATAAACTCATTATCTATGATAAAGCTAAAATATATTGCTTTTTCGGTTTTTATCGTTGCCTTTGCTTACGCAACCAGTTTTACAGCTAAACAGGATAAAGATGAATCAGGAGTATTTTTTAAAATAGATACTTTAGCCAGTAACCTCAATGTTCCGTGGCAAATTACTTTTCTGCCCGACCGCACCATGCTGTTTACCGAACGCAGCGGGCAAGTACGCCTTTACCGGAATGGCAAACTTAGTGAAAAGCCCATATTAATTGTAAATGATATAAAGGCTGAAATCAAAACAGGCTTATTGGGAATGGTGGTTCACCCTGCCTTTAACAAGAATCATTTTATCTATATTGCTCATAATTATGGTGAAAATAACCGCTTATGGCTTCGCGTTGTACGTTATGAATTTAAAAGCGATACGCTCATCCATCCAAAAACATTAATCGAACAAATTCCTGCCGCCCGCAACCATACCGGATGCAGGTTAATTTTCGGTCCAGATCAAAAATTATACATTTCTACCGGTGATGCAGATCAGCCTACATTGGCTCAGGATTTAAAAACCTATAACGGTAAAATTTTACGGCTAAACGATGATGGAAGTATTCCTACCGACAATCCTTTTATTAAAAACGACACGGCACATCACGAAATCTGGTCGTATGGACATCGAAATCCTCAGGGGCTTGCTTTTGAGCCGGTAACTAAGCTTTTTTATGCTACAGAGCATGGGCCTACCGGTGGCGATGAGGTTAATGTGATCAAAAAAGGGGCTAACTATGGCTGGCCTGTAATCCACCACCAGGAAACCACAGCAGGTATGATTACACCATTGCTGGAATACACACCCTCCATTGGCCCATCTGAAGCGGTTTTTTACCATGGAAAGGCTTTTCCGCAACTCAGCAACAATTTACTGGTTGCCTGTTTAAGGGGCGAATCGATACTCAGAATCGAAATGAAGGAAAGTAAAGTGCTTAAACAGGAAGTATTATTAAAGAAACAATATGGAAGAATCCGATCGCTGGTGGTTGGCCCTGATGGATACCTTTATATGTCAACATCAAATTTTGACCTGCCCGAAAGTAAAGGCAAAAGACCTTATGATATGATCCTCAGATTACGTCCTTCAACTAAAGAAAATAATCAGATGGCCCAAACCATATCTTCCAATAATCAAACGTCAAAAATGGAAACCGGCTCTGCCGAAATATTTAAACAACTTTGCGCATCGTGCCATGGTGATAAATTACAAGGAACAGAAAGGGTTTATAGCCTTATGGGCGGAAAATTTAAACACGGGGCGGATAAGCAGTCGATCATCAACAACATCAACAATGGAATTATAGATAAAGGCATGCCGGCATGGAACGGTTCCATCAGCAAAAAAGACATGGAAAGCCTGGCCGATTATATTTTAAAGCAAGTGAAGGAATGAGCGTTTTTTAAAAAGTGAATATTAAATAATTTTGTCATTTAATTCAATCTTTCTGTCATTAACTTTCCAGATTCACATAAATTTTGATACAATCAGTTAAGTTTTAAAACTAAAATCTATATTTATTGAAAATCCCTCAACCAAATAAATGAAAACAACATTTACCCTACTCTTATCTGCCATTGCATTTATATTAATTTCGGCAACTACATTAACCAAAAACACTTACGGAAATAAAACTTTCGATTTTCTTAAAAATAAAATTGATACTCCCGATCAGGACCGTTTTGTTAAGGTTACCCTCGCACAAGGAGAATTTATGGAGCCTACTGAAATGGCCATACTCCCAAACCTCGACATTTTGGTGGCACAGCGCCGTGGTGAAGTATTAATTTATAAAAACACTACAAAAAAAATCAAAGAAGCCGGCAAGCTTGATGTTTATTTTAAAACCAGCAACCCCGATGTAAATGCAGAAGAAGGCCTGTTAGGAATGGCTGCAGATCCAAAATTTGCTGTAAATAAATACATTTACCTCTTTTACAGTCCATTTGATAAGTCAGTAAACCGTTTATCAAGATTTAAAATGGTTAATGATCAGATTGTAAAAGAATCGGAGAAAATTATTTTAGAATTTTATTCGCAACGCGAAATTTGCTGCCATACCGGTGGTTCAATTGCTTTCGGATCAGACAATCTCCTTTATGTTTCTACCGGTGATAACTCTACGCCTTTTGATGCACCTAAACAACAATATGTAAATAAAGGATATGCGCCGCTTGATAACAGAAAGGGCCTGGAGCAATACGATGCCAGAAGATCGGCAGGGAATACCAACGATTTAAGGGGGAAAATTTTAAGGATTAAGGTAAATGAAGATGGAACATACAGTATTCCGGATGGCAACCTTTTTCCAAAAAATGATCCAAAGGCCAGGCCAGAAATTTATGTAATGGGCAACCGGAATCCTTACCGCATTTCGGTTGATCAGAAAAACAATTTTTTGTATTGGGGAGAAGTTGGTCCTGATGCACCGAATGATGATCCTTTAAGAGGTCCAAGAGGTTATGATGAGGTTAACCAGGCACAAAAAGCAGGTAATTTCGGTTGGCCGCTATTTGTTGGCAATAACTACCCTTACAAAGCTTACGATTATACCAATGGCGCCAATGGCAATGCTTTTGATCCAAAAGCGCCGATTAACAATTCGCCGAACAATACCGGTTTAGAAAAACTTCCACCAGCACAGCCGGCATTTATCTGGTATCCTTATGGCGAATCGGCAGAATTTCCACAGGTGGGTGCCGGCGGACGTACAGCTATGGCCGGACCAGTGTATTATGCCAGTACAAATTCGCCATACCCAGCTTATTATAACGGAAAGTTAATTATCTACGAATGGGTACGTGGTTGGGTTAAAGCAGTAACCATGGATGCCAAAGGCCAATACCAGAGCATGGAGCCTTTTTTATCTAAAGTATCGCTGGCTGCGCCAATTGATATGGAATTAGGACCAGATGGAAAATTATACATTTTAGAGTATGGAAAAGGCTGGTTCAGCAAAAATCCTGATGCTGCAATTTCAAGGATCGATTACCTGAAAGGAAACCGTCCGCCAATGGTTGAAAAACTGAACATTGTAAAAACAAGTGGACTGCTTCCATACAAGTTAACGGCTAATGTTATTGCCAAAGATCCTGATGGAGATGCTTTAAATTATGTTTGGAACTTAGGAAAAGGGATAACAAAAACCACTACCAGCCCAACCTTGCAATATACTTTTACCAAAGCAGGTGAATATCCGGTAAGTGTTACCGTAATGGATAAAAGCAAAGCTTCTGCCAAGAGTGAAGTTATACCTGTTTTTGCAGGAAATGAGCATCCAAACGTAGCGATTGATTTGGCGGGCAACAAAACTTTTTACTTCCCCAATAAACCAGTTGATTATAAAGTTTTAGTAAGCGATAAAGGTTCGAAAGTAGACAACAGCCGTATTTATATTTCTAATACCTATACTGAAGGAACGGATATGGCCGGCGCACAATTGGGCCACCAACAGGCTGCCCAAACTATGATCGGTAAGGCACTGATGTTAAAAGCCGACTGCAGCACCTGCCACAAAGAGTCTGCAGTTTCTATCGGCCCTGCATTTGATAAAGTTGCCGCCAAGTATAAAAATGACCCAAAAGCAGCTGATTACCTGGCTTCGAAAGTAATTGGTGGTAGCCAGGGTGTTTGGGGTGAAGTACCCATGCCTGCACACACCGCGATGAAAGAAGCTGATGTAAAGAAAATTACGGAATGGATTATGACTTTAGGCAATAAAGAAGTGGTTAAAGCATCGTTACCTATAGCTGGTAAAATTGTTCCGCCAGCTGCTGCCGATAAAAAGAAATCGGTTTTAACTTTAAAAGCTACCTACACCGATGCAGGTGCCAAAGGTTTAAAACCATTAACAACCACCAACCTGGTTAACTTAAAAAGTAATGTGATTGACGCCAATGACATTAAAACCTTTGGCGGTTTTGAAAGAAAAGATGTTTTTGGAGGTGAAAAACTGGTTCTAACCAATATTAACGGATGGATCGCAATTAAAAATGTTGATTTAACGGGTATATCCGGATTTACTTTCTCTTTCTTAAATCTTGATCCGGGTGCTGATGGAGAGATCGAAATCAGACTGGATGACAGTAAAGGCATTATGATCGGGAAATCGACTTTTAGAAAAAGTGTTCCAATCAATATGCTTTCTGATGGAAAATTCCACTCCCTCTACTTTGTTTTTAAGGAACTTAAAACAGGTGATAAAAAGAACCGGGCAATTATCCAGTCGATTACTGTAGAGCCTAAATAATTTGAATTAATTTTATGCCCGAAACCTAATAAAATAGGTTTCGGGTTTTTTATTGTAAAAAAATCTGCATTAATACCCTTCATTAAGTCAGCAATAATATCTTTGCAAGCAAATTCTCAGGATTTCCATGCAAAACATTAAAAACATTATTTTCGATTACGGAAACGTCATATTTGATATCGATTTCAGGATTGCCCAGGCATCTTTTCAAAAGCTGGGTATTACCGATATAGAAAATTTCTTTGCGCATAAAGCACACAACCAATTATTTGATGACTTTGAAACGGGGGCAATTTCTCCGGCAGAGTTTAGGGCCGGGATCAGAACAGCGGCCAGCAAACCCGAATTAACAGATCAGCAGATTGATGATGCATGGAACAGCCTGTTAATTGGTACCATCCAGGAAAACCACGATTTATTACTTCAGGTAAAAGAAAAGTACCGTACCTTTTTGTTGAGTAACAACAACGAGATCCATTACAATTGGATTATCGATTATTTAAAAGCTACCTTCAAAATTAATAATTACGATGCTTACTTTGAAAAAGCTTATTTTTCTCAGCACATGAAACTGCGGAAACCCAATACCAGTATTTTTGAGCAGGTATTAAAAGAAAACAACCTTAACCCGGCAGAAACTTTGTTTATTGATGATAGTCCACAACACATAGCGGGGGCAAAAAAAGTGGGTTTAAATGCTTTATTAATGACAGAAAAACCGGCTCAGTTAGCCTCGTTTTTAAAAGCAAACGGAATTTTGTAAATTCGGGTATGACAGAGAAAAAGTTTAAGTCGCTAAAAGAATTCTACCCTTTTTACCTATCAGAACATAACAATACCACCTCGCGAATCCTGCATTTCATCGGAACAGGATTAGTGGTATTGGCTTTTTTTACCGGTTTTCTTTTTCACAACTGGCAGTTCTTCCTGGCTATGCCTGTATTGGGTTACGGTTTTGCATGGGTGGGCCACTTTTTCTTCGAAAAAAACAAACCCGCTACCTTTCAATATCCGGGTTATAGTTTGGCCAGTGATTTTATCCTGTTTTACGATTTACTTACCGGAAGGCAGCCTTTTGTGGTGGGGAATTAACTTCCGAAGTTTAACAAGGTCAAGAGCGGAGAAAGAACTTCGGAAATCTGATTTAAAAACGGTCGTCATTGCGAGGAGGAACGACGAAGCAATCTTACAACGGTCGCTAAGCATCAAACTTAATAAATGCTTTTTACCCACCCAAAGTAGTAGGATTGCTTCGTGCCTCGCAATGACGACCCCATTGTTAACCGTCAAATGCCAATTGAAAACTGAACTACAATTTCCTTCTTTTCAATTCTCTTTCAATCAAACCTAATTCACGACCGGTTTGTCCGGCAACTGAGGTGTTTTCCTGTGCCCTTCTGAACAAGTAAGGCATTACCGCTTTAATCGGTCCATATGGCACATATTTGGCCACGTTATAGTTCGAATCGGCCAGGTTAAAGCTCAGATTATCGCTCATCCCCAACAATTGTGCAAAATAAACGTGAGGGTGGTTATGTTTAATATTCTTTTCTTCTAAAAGATAGGTTAATAAACGACTGCTGTCTTCATTATGCGTTCCGGCCACAATGGCTATTTCTTCAATATGATCTACACAATAGCGCAAAGATTCGTTATAATCACGATCTGAGGCTTCTTTATCAGGCTGAATTGGCGAAGGATAGCCCATTTCTGCAGCACGTTTACGCTCTTTTTCCATATAGGCACCACGCACCATTTTCACCCCTAAAATAAACCCATCTGCTTTGGCAATTAAATGGTCGGCTTTCATATCAGCCAGTTTATCGTGGCGGTACATCTGGTAAGTATTGTATACAATAATGCGCTCACGGTTAAATTTACGCATCATATCCAAAGCCAGTTCATCAATGGTATTCTGGATCCAGGTTTCTTCCGCATCAATCATAATCGGTACCCCTTTATCAAAAGCGGTTTTGCAGATCATTTCGCAACGCAGTTTCACTTTTCCGTACTCTGCCTCTTCCGTTACGTTTAATTTTTCTTTGGCATCTAGTTTCTGCAACAACGCAAAACGGCCGATACCTGTTATTTTAAAAACCGTAATCGGAATTTTAGCATCCCCATCTGCACGTAGAATCGTGCGGATAATTTCGGCACAGGTTTCATCAAAAACCTGCTCTTCTTCTTCTCCTTCAACCGAATAATCTAAAATGGTACCAACTCCACCCTTATCCAGTTGTTCGATGGCTTTATTACATTCAGCGATGGTTTCGCCGCCACAAAATTGTTGAAAAATAGTGGCTTTAATTGCACCCTGGATAGGGAGCCCAATATTTAAGAAAAAGTTTGTAATGGCAGGGCCAACTTTTGTAAGGAAATTACTGCCTATCATTTTAAAAAGCCAATATGCTTTTTTCAGTTCCTGGTTAGTTTTTTGACGGAAAGCAATTTCCGTGTTGTCAAAATTAGGTTGTTTATCGGGGACTAAATCCATTTTTTATCTATATATAAGTCAGATTGGTGCAAAATTATAAAAAGCATTGGTTGTTAAAACTAAAAACCTCCAAATAATCGTATTTTTGCATAAAATGATACAATTCAAATTAGAAGGCGAATTTATTCCACTAATCCAGCTGCTAAAAGCAACGGGCTTAGTTGGTACTGGTGGCGATGCACAGGCTGCCGTGATGGACGGTTTGGTAAAATGCAATGGCGAAGTAGAATTTCGCAAACGCTATAAAGTCAGAGTTGGCGATATCATCACTTTTGAACAAGATAAAATCGAAGTAATTTAATGGAAACCTTAACGAGCGCAGGCCATTCGCTTTATTTCGAAAGCAATTTAGACGCCTTAAAAACACTTTTAGAAAGCAACAAATACAGCAAAGTTTTTGTATTTGCAGATGAGCATACCAGTGAAATCTGTTTGCCGCTGTTCCAGTCTCTTCTAGATGATTTCTCTGAATTTGACCTGATTGAAACTTCAGCAGGTGAAGAAAACAAAAACATCGATTTTTGTATTGGCATCTGGAAAACCCTTTTGGATTTTGAAGCCGACCGCAAAAGTTTATTGATTAATTTAGGTGGTGGTGTAATAACCGATATGGGTGGTTTTATTGCTTCTACCTATAAAAGGGGGATCGATTTCATTAATGTGCCCACTACCCTGTTATCGCAGGTTGATGCCTCGGTTGGTGGTAAAACAGGAATCGACATCGACAATGTAAAAAACATGGTGGGAACTTTTACCTTACCACAAATGGTTTTTATTGAAACCGCATTCTTAAAAACCTTGCCACAACGTGAGCTTTTATCAGGTTTTGCCGAAATGATTAAACACGGTTTGATTTACGATAAGCCTTACTACGAAAAATTAAAAGAAAGCAATTACCTTACCCCTTCTGCTGAAGATATTTACCGTTCGGTAGAAATTAAAAACGAAGTGGTAACCATCGATCCGCATGAAAAAAACCTGCGTAAGATTTTAAACTTTGGTCACACCATCGGGCATGCTGTAGAAGGTTATTCGCTGGCTAATGACGAAAATCCGTTAACACATGGTGAAGCCATTGCCATTGGTTTTGTATGCGAGGCAGCTTTATCGATCAAAAACAGTACACTCAGCAAAGAAGAACTGAACGACATCAGTAGCTATATTTTGTCGTTATACCCTAAATACCACATCAAAAAAGAAAGCTTCGATACGCTTTTTGAATTGATGCAAAGTGATAAAAAGAATGAAGATGGAAATATTTTATTCTCACTTTTAGAAACAACAGGCAAATGCACGTTTAACTGCCGTGTAAGCACAGCCGATATTTTAAGCAGTTTGGATTATTATAACAGTTTATAAAATGAATTTTACCGGAAGTGATATTTCTGTAATCGGGCTTTTTGGTTTCGTAATCGTTTTAACCCTGGTTGAAATGTATTTTAGTTACCAGCATGACAGAAAATTATATACCAAACGCGATACCTGGACGAATATTTACCTGATGACGGCAGCTGTTGTGATTAATTTAGCAACCAAAACGGGTACATTTTTCTTATTGGCTTATTGTTACCAGTTCCGCTTGTTCCTGATTCCTAACATTTGGGTGTACTGGTTAGTGCTTATTTTAGCACAGGATTTTTTATACTGGTTTTTACATACCGTAGGGCATTACGTGCGCTTTTTCTGGGCCATGCACGTTACGCACCACTCATCAGAGCACTTTAACCTTACCACAGGTTTCCGTTCTACCGTTTTTGAGCCGATGTACCGTGTATTCTTTTACCTGCCTTTGGCTTTTATGGGTTTTACTGCGGTAGATATCCTTTTTGCTTATCTGGTAACCCAGATTTATGGCAATTTGGTGCATACACAATACAATATAAAATTCCCTAAATGGTACGAGTACATCTTTGTAACGCCTTCGCACCACCGTGTGCACCACGCCAGTAATGTACGTTACCTGGATAAAAATATGGGCATGGTGTTAATTCTTTGGGACAGGTGGTTTGGTACTTTTCAGGCAGAATTACCAGAAGATGTAGTAAAATATGGTTTAACTACGCAACCTAAAGATACTGGCCCGGTAAACATTATTTTCCACGAGTTTATTGCTTTAACAGCCGACATTAAAAAAGCACCAACTTTTATGGATAAGGTAAAATACATTTTTAATCCACCGGGATGGAGCCATGATGGCAGCACTAAAATTGCTAAAATTATGCAGCAGGAATTGCGTGATGAAGAAAAGAAAAATTACGAAGCATTACAACAAGAAAAAGTAAAAGGACTTAACGATCGGGGAGAGTTAAGCTCTACAGGATAAAAAAAAGTTTATTACCTAAAGGTCTGTGTCTCCACAGACCTTTTTTGTTATATGCCTTAGCTATTGTTAATTTTTAATCACAGATATGCACAGATTAACACAGATGATGTTATATATGCTATAAAGAATCGTCATTTCGACTGCATTCCGATTTTTCATCGGTTGCGTAACGGAGAAATCTTTTAAACTTGATTTGATAACCTGTTACAAAGATTTCTCCATTTCGCTGCACTCCAGTCGAAATGACGACCTTACTAGGGAGTCTGTCAATGGTAGCGCAGCGAAGAATCTCAGACCGTGGTGAACAGGGCATGAGAATTTATCTGTATTGGCCCTCCATATCTGAACGGCAGAATAGGCTTATAATTTCATATTCTTTTAGCATATTGCAGTAAATTATACCACCATGAAAAAACTAATGCTCTCTCTTCTACCTCTCCTGCTCGTGCTTAAAATTAAAGCTCAAGAAGTTAAAAACACAAGATATTTCGATGTAGATAATAAAGAAATTAGTCAACAGGTTTTTAAAGATAAACGCGCTACCAATACCGTTTTAGATATTCCTGGCGATTCATCCAATCATCATAAACTAATCAACAGAGAACAACAGGGTAAAATAAGCAACCGTAAAGAACTTATTTCTCTTTTAGAATATGCAGCGCATGAAAAGATTAATCCTTCACAACAAATTCTAATTATTTACTACCCTGGGAAAGACGCATGTAATACTGGTGGTGATGTAAAATTTCTAATATCAAACCTAAAAGAGATTGAAAAAGGCGTTGATCGAATAGCCAGTACAAAAACATTTTACATTTATAAAGATAAGGAGGGACTTGAAAGATATGACAATGCCATACCATGGATTAAAGATCCGGAACAAATCGTAGAAAAACTCTTTTTTAAATACCACTATCCTTGTAATAGTTTTACCGTGATTTCTAAAACAGGCAAGTACATCAGCTATTTTGGAGAATTTTATAAAGACCTTGTATTAGAAGCTTCCAAAAAACTACGCAAGTAAATTAAAACCGGGATTTTAGTTTATTTTAATCCACACACCATATAAAAATCCGTTTTTAAACCATTTTAAACCATAAAAAGACCAATCCGGAAACCAGTCCGTTTTTAACAAAATTAAATTTTATTAAAAATATTTTCAATTTCCTATTGACAAATTAAATTTTGTTGCTACATTTGGCTCAACGAAAAAAAGAAATGCAAATTACAAACACATATTACTTTGGTTACTTTTACTATTTTAGTAAGAGCCGGGGCTAATATGCAAAAAGATATATAACAATATTAAAATGTATAAAAAAGTCCCGGCAAACAGCCGGGACTTTTTTGTTTTAACGCAAAAATGGAAACGACAAAACGAGTAGCAATTCAGGGTATTAAAGCATCTTTCCACGAAGAAGCCGCATACAAATTCTTTGGTAAAGAAATTGTAACTGTAGAGTGCAACTCTTTTAAAGAAACTTGCGACAAGCTGGAAAAAAATGAGGCAGACTTTGTGGTAATGGCCATCGAAAACTCCATAGCAGGCAGTTTATTACCAAACTATACATTAATTCGCGATTATGGTTTTGCAGTTGTAGGCGAAGTATACCTGCCTATTCAGCTGCACTTAATGGCCTTACCTGGTGTAAAGTTTGAAGATATTAAAATCGTAACCTCACACCCTATTGCCATCCGTCAGTGTATCGATTTCTTTTACGATTATCCACACATTAAAATTGTGGAGAGTAACGATACCGCTGCCTGTGCAAAACGTATCCAGGAAGAGCAGTTAACCGATACCATGGCCATTGCAAACAGCTTAGCCGCAGAGCTTTATGGTTTAAACATTTTAGAACGACGTGTAGAATCGAACAAGAAAAACTATACCCGTTTCCTCATCCTTAAAAAGGATAAAACCGACGAGGGAAAGAAAATAAACAAAGCTTCGATCTGTTTTCAGGTTGGACATAAAGCAGGCTCATTGGCCACTGTGTTAAATGTATTTGCAGAGCAGGATGTAAGCTTAACAAAAATACAATCTATGCCGGTTTTAGGTAAAAGAAACGAATACTACTTTTACGTCGACTTAGAATGGCCAAGTACCGAAAAATATGATAAAGCCATTAGAAAAGCATTAAAATATACTTCGAACTTTAATATCCTCGGAGAATATCAAAAGAACGATAAAGTATAAAAAGTCGGAGGTCAGGAGTCCAAAGACAAATAGCAAAAAAGTAAATAATTTAAAATCAAAATATATCTTCGGACTTCCGACTGCGGACTCCGGACTTAAAAACAAACCCATCATCATGAAACTTAATTTGAACATCCAACCATTAAACACCTGGTTAAACGTAAACAACGAGCCGTTAATCATTTCCGGTCCTTGTAGTGCAGAAACTGAAGAGCAATTATTAACTACAGCACATTTATTGGCTGCTACCGGTAAAGTATCAGTATTGAGAGCTGGTATCTGGAAACCACGTACCCGCCCGGGAGAATTCGAAGGGATCGGAAGTATTGGTTTAGAGTGGTTAAAACGTGCTAAAGCAGAAACAGGTTTACCAACTGCAGTAGAGGTTGCCAATGCAAAACACGTTGAAGAGGCTTTGGCAGCTGGTGTAGATATCCTTTGGATTGGTGCACGTTCTACTGTAAACCCTTTCACCGTTCAGGAAATTGCCGATGCTTTAAAAGGACATGATGTTCCGGTATTAATCAAAAACCCGGTTAATCCTGATTTACAATTGTGGATCGGTGCGATTGAGCGTATCAATGGTGCTGGTATCACTAAAATTGGTGCTATCCACCGCGGTTTCTCTTCATTCGAGAAAAGTTCTTTCCGTAACGAACCCATGTGGGAACTGGCTATCCAGTTAAAAACACTTTGCCCTGAATTGCCGATCATTAACGATCCAAGCCATATTTGCGGTAACCGTGAATTAATCCCTTACATTTCTCAAAAAGCATTGGATTTGGATATGCAAGGTTTAATGATCGAATCACACGTAGATCCTTCAGTAGCCTGGACAGATGCTAAACAACAAGTTACGCCTGCTGCTTTGGCAGAATTGGTTGACCGTTTAACGGTACGTGAGCCAGAAGCACCAAACGAAGCTTTTGCTGATAAATTAGCTGATTTACGTAAATCAATTGATAAAATTGACGATATCTTATTGCAGAAATTAGGTGAGCGTATGGCTATCGTTGAAAAAATTGGTGAGTTTAAGCGCGATAACCAGGTAACGATTTTACAGGTAAACCGTTGGGATGCCATCATTAAAAAAGGTCACGCTTTTGCAAAAGCTTTAAAATTAGACCTAAATTTTACCGAGAAATTCTTAGAATTGATGCACGGTGAATCGATCCGTAAGCAAACTGAAATTATGAATGCAGGCAAATCTGAACAAGGCATTGCTGCTGAGCAACATACTGAGGTTAAAGCATAGTTGAGGTTAAAGCTGAAAGACTAAAGCTTAAAGCTACGTTTAACAGTGGTGTCATGTTGACCCTGTAGAAGGACATATGATAATGTTTCGACAGGTTTAACATGACATTTAATAAAATAAGCTATATGTGGTGTCAGATGTTTCCATCTGACACTTACATTTAAGAATAAAACAGAATAAAATGTCGAAAAATGCCTTAGTTTCTTTTAAAGGAACCAAGAATATTAATACGGAAATCCAATTAACGGGCTCCAAAAGCGAATGCAACAGAGCCTTAATTATCAGCGCTTTAAGCAAGAAACTGGTTAAAGTTGAAAACCTTTCCAATGCTGCCGATACGGTAACCTTAAACGGTATCCTGAATAAGTTGGGAGTTGAGGGTGGTGAGTTGGGAGAAAACTCCAAACTAAAAACTGCAAATTCCGAGCTGGTTGATGTTGGGCCAGCGGGCACGGCGATGCGCTTCCTTTCTGCCTATCTTTCTGCTAAAAACGGAAATTTTCTGTTAACCGGAACGGAGAGGATGAAACAACGTCCTATTGGTATTCTGGCAGAAGCTTTAAAAACAATCGGAGCCGATATTTCGTATGCGGAGGCCGAAGGCTTCCCGCCGTTAAATATTACTGGCCCATTGGATCAAAAAACTGCACAGATAAAGATTAAAGGTGATGTTAGCAGTCAATATATTTCGGCTTTACTGATGATTGCCCCTATCCTGCCACAAGGTTTAACTTTAGAAATCGAGGGTGAGTTAACATCTAAGCCTTATGTAGATATGACTTTAGATATGCTGGCAGAAGTAGGCATTGCGCACAGCTGGAACGGAAACTTAATTAAGATTGAACCACAGGTTTTTAAACCCGGTACTTTGGTAGTTGAGCCTGATTGGAGCGCAGCATCTTATTGGTACAGCATTGCAGCTTTGGCCGATGAAGCCGAAATTGCTTTACCTGCTTTAAAAGAGAAAAGCCTGCAGGGTGATAGCCAGATCAAAAATATCATGAAAATTTTTGGTATTGCCACCAGTAAAACCGATAAAGGCATTGCCATTAGCAATTTAGGACTTACTTTAGATACCAAAGAAGTTTTAGATTTGAAAACCTGTCCTGATTTAGCGCAGACCATTGTGGTTATTGCGGCTGCTTTAGGTAAAAACATGGCTTTTACAGGTTTAGAAACCTTAAAAATTAAAGAAACAGACCGTATTGCAGCCCTTCAGAACGAATTGGCTAAAATTGGTGTTACTTTCACAGAAAACAATCTTGTTTATACTTTAAATACCGACAATCTTCACTTTCCCGATAAAGTTACTTTCGCAACCTACGAGGACCACCGTATGGCGATGGCTTTTGCGCCGCTTGCATTATTAATCAACGAAGTTGAAATCGAAGAGATGCAGGTTGTAGAGAAATCTTATCCTTTTTATTGGGAAGATTTGAAAAAAGCAGGGTTTGAAGTGAGAGAGATTTGAGACACAAATTTAATAAAGACAAATAAATAACAAACTAACGAGGTTTGAATAGGGTTTGAGGTATATATCTCAAATCTAATATCAAATCTAACATCTAAATAATATGGCAGGCAACTCATTCGGACAATTATTTCGCATTACTACTTTTGGCGAATCTCATGGTGTAGCCATTGGGGTAATTATTGATGGCTGTCCGGCGCAATTGGATATCGATATGGATTTTATCCAGTCAGAATTGGACAAACGCAAACCGGGTCAATCTAAAATTACCACGCAAAGAAAAGAAAGCGATACCGTTCAGGTTTTGTCGGGTGTTTTTGAAGGGAAAAGTACAGGTACTCCTATTGCACTTTTAATCCCGAATGAAGATCAACGTTCGAAAGATTACGGTCATAACGTTGATGTATACCGCCCCAGCCATGCCGATTACGTTTATGATGCAAAATATGGCATCCGTGATCACCGTGGTGGTGGCCGTTCTTCTGCACGCGAAACGGCAGCCCGCGTAGCCGCAGGAGCCATTGCTAAATTATTTTTAAAACAACAGGGCATCGAAATCTTTGCACATGTAACTTCGGTAGGTACGATTGAAGCACCTAATTTAGAAAGCAACGATTTATCAGCATTGTTGGCTATAAGAGAAGAAAATATTGTACGCTGCGCAGATCCGGCAACCGCACACGAAATGATTGAATTTATCGATTCGGTAAGAAAAGATGGTGATACAGTTGGGGGTAAAATTGGCTGCGTAGTAAAAGGCTGTCCGGCGGGTTTAGGCGAACCTGTTTTCGATAAACTACATGCCGATTTAGGCAAGGCCATGCTGAGCATTAATGCTGTACACGGTTTCGAATATGGCTCTGGTTTTGCGGGGAGCGAACTGCGTGGATCACAACACAATGATATTCCTCAACCCAAAGCTGCCGATGCTAAAGTATTTAAAACCACCACCAATTATGCAGGCGGCATTTTAGGTGGTATTTCTAATGGAATGGATATTACCTTCAAAGTAGCTTTTAAACCCGTTGCCACCATTATGCACAACCAGCAAACCATTAATACCGCAGGCGAAGCGTCAGAAATTAAAGGAAAAGGCAGGCACGACCCATGTGTGGTACCAAGAGCTGTAGTAATTGTTGAGGCCATGGCTGCACTGGTTTTAGCCGATCAGTTTTTAAGGAATAAGGCTAGCGTAATTTAAACATGAGAATCATCACTTTTCTATTTCTGTTGGTCAGCATCAACACTTTTGCCCAAAGCTTTTCAGCACAAATTGCCAAACACCGTGAGGCGTATAAAGCAGATTTTATAAAAGACAGCCGATCGCCATTAAAGAAAGATGATTTACAAAATCTTCATTTTTACGATGCGGATAGCACTTATAAAGTTATTGCCGAAGTAGTATTACTTAAAAACGAAAAGGTGTTTAAAATGCCAACCTTTAATGGCAGCAGCAGCGATTATTACCGCTATGCGCATATAAATTTCAGCTTGAACGGCAAAGCTATCCAAATGACATTGTACAGGAGTGTTTCGTTATCCAGTAATCCCGTTTATAAAGATCACCTCTTTTTACCTTTTACTGACGAGACCAATAATAAAGAAACTTATGGCGGGGGCCGCTATATTGATCTCGATGCAAAAGAAATCAAAGATAACCACTTCGAAGTTGACTTTAATAAGGCTTATAACCCTTATTGTGCCTATAGCGATGGCTATCGTTGCCCGGTACCACCAGAAGAAAACGATCTGCAATTAACAATAAAGGCCGGAGAGAAATCTTACACAGGCGAAAAGAAACATAAAAATTAAGCACCAAAGTTAAGTTTTATTAAAAAAACATAGCCTGAATTGTATTATAATCACATTTTAGCGTAAATTAGGAACATCAAATTCATCCGCCTGTTCTTTAAATAACTTAATTCCCCCATCCATAAATGACGTATAGCTGCATAATTGTTGATGATAACGAAATTGAAAGAGATGCAATAGAAATGCACCTCAAAAAAATCCCTTCATTAAACATTTTAGCGGTTTGTAGTAATGGTATCGAGGCATCGCAGTTATTGGCTACAACCCCTGTAGATATCGTTTTTTCAGATATTGATATGCCCGAACTTTCAGGAATGGAGCTGTTAAAAAGCCTCAAAAAACAACCTTTATTTATATTCATCACTTCTTTTACTGAATATGCAGCAGAAAGCTTTAACCTGGATGCTTTAGATTTTATTGTAAAACCGGCAACTTTCGAAAGGATATTAAAGGCTACAAATAAAGCCATCGAATACCTTGAACTGAAAAAACTGATTGGCAAAGAACCTCAGCCTATAGATAAATCTACCAATGAGGAAGGTGACGATCATTTCTTTTTCAGGGAAACCAAAGGAATTACCAAATTAAAATATGATGATGTGATCTACATCGAAAGCATGGGCGATTTTTCTAAATTATTTACCAGTACCGATAAACACATCATCCTGGTTAGTTTGAAAAATCTGGAGAAACAATTACCTGCTAAAATATTTTCGAGGGTACACAAACAATATATTATCAATATCAACCATATTGCTACCCTAACCAATCACGAAGTACATTTAGAACACAATTTTATTGTGCCTATAAGTGCTTCAAACAGGCAGGAATTGCTTGAAAAGGCGATTGATAAAAAAATCCTTTCGAGGTTTTTAAAATAATCATTTTTTCAATATGATGGCAAAACAAGTACCGCCGGTGGGGTTAGCACTAACGTTGATATGCCCATCCATTAAACCAACAAAAGTTCTGCAAAGCAGTAAACCTAAACCAGTACCCTTTTCTTTATTGGTACCCAGGGTGCTTACACCAGCCCCAAGGTAACCCGGTTTATTAAAATGGTTCAACCGAACCGGATCTAAGCCAACACCGGTATCAGAAATTTTAATTTCCTGGTAATCGCTTAAATCCGTCGAACTGATTTCGACCAAACCTCCTTCAGGGGTAAATTTAATGGCATTACTTACCAAATTACGGATTACCAGGCTCAACATATTCTCGTCGGCCTTACAGAAAGTTTTGTCAGGGATTAAATTTTTGATACTGATCTGTTTCTGGTCTGCACCATCTTGTAAAGATTGGATAACTTCTCCCGTTACCTGCTGAATGTCTAATGATTCCAGGTATGGATTAAAACCTTGCATCTGGCTTGCTGCCCAATTCAGTAGGTTTTCCATCATGGTTGAGGTGTAAGTAAGGTTATTTTTTAAGGATGCAGCATATCGCTTTAATTTCTCCTGTTCAATATTACCACCTTCCAGCAGTTGCATAAATGAGATCAGCGAATTTACAGGTGTTCGCATATCATGGCTCACTACGCTAAAAATACGGTCTTTAACCTTACTTAACTGCTCTAATTCTCTTTTCTGATTGTTGATGATCTTATTTAACCTTGTTGTTTTTCGCTGGTTCAAAAAGATAACAACTGCAATAATCAGGATCAAGATTGTAGCAATACTTAAAAATATTTTGATGCGTCCGTCAAATTTAATCTGCTGATCTTGTTTACTAATTTGCTTATCCTTTATACTGGCTGCAATCTGTGCTTCATATTTAGCCTTGGTAAATTTACCTTCCTGTGCCAAACGCTGGATATCGAGATCGGCTTTCGCCTTTTGAAAAGTTAAAAGATTTAAAGCCTTTTCTTTATCACTTAAAGCCAGCTCTTGCCTTTTTAAAATCAGTTCCTGCTGTTGCCTTTTTAATTCCCCTTCAGTAAGTTTTTGTTTTAATAAATAATCGCGCTCCTTTACATTAAAATCAAGCTGCATTTGTCTTCTGGTGATTTCTTTTTCCTTATCCTCATTAAAAATTTTATCCCTTGCCGCAATATACTGCCTGTAATAAGCTAATGCCTTGTTATAATTCTTTTCTTTTTCATAAACGGTGCTCAAACCCAGGTTAGCATTCCTTTCTATATCCAAAAACCTATTTTCTTCAGCAATTTTCAAACTGTTGTTCAATAAGGACGTGGCGTTTTCAAAGTCGTTTTCCTTTTGATAGAAATTACCCAATGCATATAAAGTAGAGGCATATGCTTCTTTATCATCACCTGTTTTACTTAGTTCAATCGATTTTTGATAAGATTTAAGTGCAGCATCTTTTTGCCCGATAGAACTGTAAAGATCGGCCAAATCTCGTTTTGCCGTTGCCACAATCCCTTTATCATCAATAATTTCTGCTACTTTTAACGATTTGTTGTAATACTCCAGTGCCAGTTTAATTTTTTGGCTGGGCAAAACCTTCATTTCCATTAATTCCCGGTCAGAAGCTTCGAAATAATTGTTACCAATTAAACCATAAACAACAGCCACACCCCTCGTATTTTCTCCATCTTTTGCAAATACTTTCAAAGCCATATTCATATATACCAAAGCCTGACTTTGGTTGCCTAAACGTTGATAAATGGTAGAAACATTGGTATAGCAACTGGCCATATCTACTTCGTTCCCCATCTTTTCGTAGATCGAGATGGCTTTTTGATTTACGTCTAAAGATTTTACATAATCAGGAATACTTCCATAAAGTGCACCAAGATTGAGGTAAGTACCTGCTTCCATATCAAGGTTACCAATTGAAGAAAATTCGGCAACTGCTGTTAAATAATTAACTTCTGCTTTTTGGTAATCAGAACGGCCATGATACATCAAAGCCCTACGATAATAGGCCATTGCAGAAAATTTTTTCAGATTTTTTTCATGCGAAAGCTGAATGGTTTTGTCTAGATAATCTTCCGCCTTATCAATATTTCGCATTCTCATGTACTGGCGATACACTTCTGTTAATATTTTAATCTTTGTCGAATCAGTTTTCTGGTTCTTCTGATTAAGGCTTAACAGGCTGTCGAGTTTTTTTTGAGGGGCATTTACCTGAGCAAAACCAGCCGTATAGAAAAGTAAAAACATTAAAAACACAGTGCTTACTTTAAAAAAATAAACACAGCTACACCTCTGTTTTTCAATAATATCCCGCCTCAATCCCTGATAAAATTTAATCATTCATGTTATCAGAAAATGCGCACGAAAAACTTCGAAAACTATGGTGTTTCACAAGTGGGATGATATAAAACATATCGAAATAAAAAAAATTGTTTGGTTTATAAATGTATATAAAAATTCTATTACTCAGTAACCGAATTTTTACCTGATAAAATAAAAAAACAAGATTATTTACTTCTTTTAAGAGTAGACCGATAAAAGCATTTATAAAACACTATTTTACAACACCTTACGCAAAACGAATATCCTTTAATTAAAAGAGTGCAGGATATTTTGTTGGATTCGCATCATGCATCATCTGGTAAATCACCTCAATCACATCATCAACAGATGGTTTACTGAAATAATCGCCATCCGAGCCAAATGGTGGACGGTGTGCTTTTGCCGATAAGGTTTTTGGTTGTCCATCCAGATGGAAATATCCTTTTTGTTCTTCTACAACCTTTTGCAGGATATAAGCAGAAGCACCACCAGGCACATCCTCATCTACAACCAGTAATTTATTGGTTTTTGAAAGAGAATTCACACAAACATGGTTAATATCAAAAGGTAAAAGGGTTTGCGGATCAATAATTTCGACTGAAATACCTAAAAGAGCCAGTTCTTCTGCAGCTTCCTGCACAATCCTTAGCGATGAACCATATGAAACCACCGTTATATCCGTTCCTTCTTCTAAAACCTCCGCTTTTCCTAAAGGCACAGTAAAATCGCCGACATTGGTTGGTAACTTTTCTTTTAAACGGTAGCCGTTTAAACATTCGATTACTACTGCCGGTTCATCAGCCCTGAAAAGCGTATTGTACATTCCTGCTGCCTGGGTCATGTTTCGGGGTACACAAAGGTGCATCCCTCTTAAAGAACCCAAAAGCATGCTAATTGGAGAGCCTGAGTGCCAGATACCTTCTAAGCGGTGGCCACGTGTACGCACAATAACCGGCGCTTTTTGAATACCTTTGGTGCGGTAAGCAAGTGAAGCCAAATCATCACTCAGCACATTAAGGGCAAATATCAAATAATCAAGGTATTGTATTTCGGCAATAGGTTTTAAACCACGCATAGCCAAACCAATTCCCTGCCCCATGATGGTCATTTCCCTGATTCCGGTATCCGTAATTCTTAGTTCGCCGTACTTGGCCTGTAAACCTGCAAAACCCTGATTTACATCACCAATATTACCTAAATCTTCGCCAAAAGCAACCAAACGCTGATCGCGGGCAAAATTTTCGTTAAAACAGGCATTAAGCACTTCCCTACCATCAACCATTTTAGAAAGTTCATCGTATTCAGGATCGACAACGGCAATTTTGGAAGGACTTTCTTTGCCATCGGTATGTAATTTAGAATTGTACCTGTCGTAATTATGTCCCTCCTGCTCTTTGTACCAGGCTAAGAGTTCATTACGTTCAGGAGAACCTGTGCCGGTCGAAATGCGTATGGCTTTACGTACTGCCACAAAAACTTCTCTTCGTTGAGCATCGGCAATTGAAGCCAGGTTAGCTGCAATTTTAGCCAGTTCGGGTTGGTGTTTTGCTACACCATTAATCAGGTCGATGGCTTGTTTTTGTTCAGGTTTGATACTGTCCAGAAATTCATTCCATGCTTCTTTTTGAGCATTGCGCACAAAAATCTTTGCTTCTTTTTCGATTTCTGCAATTTCATCTTCTGTGGCAACGGCCGAATCGAGCATCCAGGCACGCATTTTCAGGATACAATCATGCTCAGCTTCCCAGGTAAGGCGATCTTTAGATTTATACCTTTCGTGAGAACCAGAAGTTGAATGTCCTTGAGGTTGAGTCAGTTCCGTAACATGAATTAACACCGGAACATGTTCGTCTCTGCAAACATTAATGGCTTTTTCATACACTTCGCACAAAGCGGGATAGTCCCAGCCTTTTACTTTATATATTTCATATCCGGGTTTTTCATGCTCGCGCTGAAATCCTTTTAAAACTTCCGAAATATCTTCTTTTGTAGTTTGATATTTTGCCGGCACGGAGATTCCATAAGCATCATCCCAAATGGAAATCGCCATTGGAATTTGTAAAACACCCGCAGCATTAATCGCTTCGAAAAACACCCCTTCTGAAGTAGAAGCATTGCCAATGGTACCAAAAGCAACTTCATTTCCATTAACAGAAAAATGTTTTAAATAATCAAGTTCCCGATTTTCCCTGAATAACTTAGAGGCATAAGCCAAACCAACCAAACGGGCCATCTGCCCTCCTGTTGGTGAAATATCCGACGAACAGTTTTTGATTTGTGTAAGGTCGTTCCAGCTGCCATCTTCGTTAACCGATTTGGTCGCAAAATGACAGTTCATTTGCCTACCGCCCGAAAATGGATCGGCCCCATTGGTGGGATTTGCATACAATTGTGCAAAAAACTCTTTTATTGTAGAAATGCCTGTTGCAAAGGCAAAAGTCTGATCCCGGTAATAACCCGAACGCCAGTCGCCATTCTTAAAAGCTTTCGCCATGGCAATTTGTGGCACCTCTTTACCATCCCCAAAAATACCAAATTTAGCCTTCCCTGTTAATACTTCCCTCCTACCTAAAACACTGGCCTGCCTACTCTCAAAGGCCGTTTTATAGTCACTTTTAACAATTGATTTAAAATCATTAAAACTCAGTTCAGAAGCACTAATAGCGTTGGTCATCAATTTTTCATTCGGCATAGTAATCAAAGATTGGTTGCGGCAAATATATACAAAATTAAAAGTTTGCCTTTATCCTTGATTGTAAAATTATATATGGAATTGTAAAATAATATTTGGAATAGTTTTTGTTTTACATTGAAAACATTAAATTTGTTTTAGATATTTAAAAAAAAATTACACCCAAATAACATGAAAAAGATCTTAGTATTATTCGCTTTTGTTTTAGGTTTCGGGATTGCTGCAAATGCACAAGCTAAACCTGCTGAGTTTAAATTTGAAACTGAAACGCATGATTTCGGTAAAATTGTTTTAAACAAACCAGTAACTTACGATTTTAAATACACCAATGTTGGCGAGGAGCCATTAATTATTACCAAAGCTGAAGCAAGCTGTGGTTGTACTGTACCAAAATACACTTCTACTCCACTGAAAAAAGGTGAAACTGGTGTAATTTCAGTAACTTTTAATGCTGCTGCTGGTCCATCTACTTTCTCTAAAGCAGTTACCATCACTTCAAACGCTAAAACACCAATTAAGGTGCTTTATATTAAAGGTGAAACTGTAGCTGCCGCTTCAAAGTAATTTTTTAACCGATAATATTTAAAAAGTCCCGATTTTCATCGGGACTTTTTTATTTTTGTACCATGCCAAAAATTTCACAAAAAGGTGTGCAGATGCCTGCATCTCCGATCAGAAAATTAACTCCATTTGCAGATCAAGCTAAAAAAGATGGTAAAAAAGTATACCATTTAAATATTGGTCAGCCCGATATAGAAACCCCTGAAGGGATGCTGAATGCCATTAAAAACATTGATTTTAATGTTTGGGCCTACACACCATCAGAAGGTACGCTTGCTTACCGTTTAAAACTTACCGAATATTATAATAAACTGGGGTATAACATTACACCAGAAAACATATTGGTTACTGTTGGTGGCTCTGAAGCGATTACCATTGCCATGCAGACTTGTGTAAACGAAGGCGACGAAATTATTATTCCTGAACCTTTTTACGCTAATTACAATGGTTTTGCCTGTATGAGTAATGTGGTGGTAAAACCGATCCTTTCGTACATCGAAAATGGTTTTGCCCTGCCTCCTATTGCTGAATTTGAAAAACTAATTACTGAAAAAACCAAAGCAATTATTATTTGTAACCCAAATAATCCAACCGGTTATTTATACTCGAGAGAAGAATTAGAGGCTTTAAAAACACTTTGTGTAAAATACGACCTGTTTTTATTCTCGGATGAAGCTTACCGAGAGTTCTGTTATGACGGCAGGGAATTTATTTCTCCAATGCACCTGGATGGGCTTGACGAAAATGTGGTGATTATGGATACGGTTTCTAAACGTTACAGTGCTTGTGGTGCACGTTTGGGCTGTTTAATTACCAAAAATAAAGAAGTTATTGCTTCGGGATTAAAATTTGCACAGGCCAGGTTAAGTCCGGGTATGGTTGAGCAAATTGCCGGAGCCGCCGCCGTAGATACGCCAGATAGCTATTTCGAGAAAGTAAATACGGAATATACCTTACGCCGAGATACCCTGGTTGGAAGGTTAAACACGATTGACGGTGTTTTCTGTCCGAACCCGGGTGGTGCATTTTACGTGGTGGCAAAATTTCCGATTGATGATGCTGATAAATTCTGTCAGTGGATTTTAGAAGAGTTCGATCACGAAAATCAGACGGTGATGATGGCGCCTGCAACAGGTTTCTACTCTACTCCAGGTTCGGGTAAAAATGAGGTACGTATGGCCTATGTTTTAAATACCGACGATTTACATGCGGCAATGGATTGTTTGGAAGTAGCGTTGCAACAATATCCGGGAAGAACAATTTAATTTTCAGTTCGCAATTTTCAGTTTTAGATGCCAAATATTAGTTTACAGCTACTATTTGGCATTTTATTTGTATATTTGCTGTTCGGTTTGCAAACTGATTACTCAAAACTGCAAACTGAAAACCTGGGGCCGTTCTTGGATTTGACAGGGTGGCGAAGGTTATGTTAGCATGCAGTGCGTTGTTCGGAGAGCACTTAAAGTGAACGATCACATTTTAGTTGGCGAAAATACTTACGCCTTAGCTGCCTAGTTTAGAACTAGCTTAGCTTTTGTCCCTCTAACTGCTGCATTGTTGGGTTAGAATCCGGGGCATCGAAACAACAAAGCTGGCTTTAAGGAGATGCGACTTAAAGTGAGATAAAGTATCTAAGGATATAAATAAGGTCGGTTTTCAGCCCGCTTATGTCCCGAAAATCAATTGAAAAATAAGCATGTAGAAGGTATAATTTATCTCACAACTGGACAAGGGTTCGACTCCCTTCGGCTCCACTGGAATCAGTAACAAAAATCACCAAACAACACTAAAAGCCTGCAAATCAACGATTTGCAGGCTTTTGTTTTTTGGGAAATAATGGCTTTTTTGACCAAATAACGCATATGCGAGGTGCGTCATTCGGTGCGTCAGACTACGAAAGTTTCGGACGCACCGAATTTGATATTAACTAACTGAATATCAACTAGTTTACCACGTACACATCTTGACTTTTTTTGACTGCAATCTTAAGTTTAAAACACTTTTAAGATTACAATTATGAAAAGAAATTTCAGTTTAATTTTCTTTCTGAAGAAAGGAAAAACAGACCAAAAAGACACCTCATCGATCTACATTCGGATCACTGTTGAGAAAAAAAGAGCAGAAGTTGCCACGGGAAAACAGTGTTTAGACATTGACTGGGACAATGGAAAAGTCAGAAAAAGCTCGTCAGCAGCAAAAAGTATCAACCCTTTTTTAAAGCAACTTGAGCTAAAAGTCCACGATGCCCAGAGAAAACTTATGATGGCGGATGAAGATGCTACGGCACTCAATCTGATGGATGAACTCTTGGGCAGAAGCTATAAGGTTAGAAAATTGACGGAGGTTTTTGAAGACCATAATGATAGAATGAAGGCTTTAGTTGGAAGTGAGTTTTCAAAGATGACATTACTAAGATATCAGACAGCCCTCCGCCATATTAGACAGTTTCTTAAAGAAAAATATAACACTACAGATATTGACATTAAAAAAATCAATCACACCTTTTTAACCGATTATGATTTTTTTCTTAGAACTGTAAGAAAATGCGCCAACAATTCAGCCGTCAAGTATATTAAAAATCTCAAAAAAATTATTAAAATATGCTTGGCACATGGATGGATCATTAAAGATCCGTTTGCGAATTTTAAAGCTACAGTCAAGGTAATAGATCGTATTTGCCTGAATGAACAAGAGGTTAAAGTCCTCGAACAAAAATATATTAGTAATGAACGACTTGCAAGGGTGAAGGATATTTTTCTATTTAGCTGTTATACCGGACTGGCCTATATTGACATATATCAGTTAAAAAAATCTGAGGTCATAGTAGGAAATAACGGTGACCGATGGATAATATCCAACCGCCAAAAAACAGGTACACCAACAAGAATTCCATTACTGCCAAACGCAGTATTAATTCTGGATAAGTATGCTGACCATCCTATTTGCTGTGATTCAGATAAAATGTTTCCGGTGAGCTCGAACCAAAAAATGAATTCCTATTTAAAGGAGATTGCCGATCTGTGTGCTTTTAATATTCCGCTAACCTACCATCTTGCCCGACATACTTTTGCAACAACTATCACACTATTGAACGATGTACCTATTGAAACTGTCAGTAAGATGCTGGGGCACAAGGATCTTAAGACAACGCAGCATTATGCAAAAGTAATGGACAGAAAAGTGGATAATGACATGGCCATTCTCAAACAAAAGATCACTGAATTCAAACCAATTCAGAATTCAACAAAATATAATTACACAATAACAAAGTAAATGGAAACAAAAGAAATTAACCCGTCTGTTACCGAAGCAATGGTGACAGGCAAAATTTATCATATAAGAGATCAAAAAGTAATGCTGGACAGTGATCTATCTGATCTTTACCAGGTCGAGACCAAACAGTTAAAACGGCAGGTAAAAAGAAACCTGCTCAGATTCCCAGCGGATTTTATGTTTGAACTCAGTGATGAGGAACAGAAAATCCTAAGGAGCCAATTTGGCACCTTAGGACATGGAAAGTATTCAAAATATGGGATTATGGCCTTTACAGAGCAGGGCGTTGCAATGCTTTCAAGCGTATTGAGCAGTGAAAGGGCAATTCTGGTAAACATTGAGATTATACGGACTTTCACAAAGATCCGAGCTGCCTTGGTTGAATCAAACTCATTGAGATCTGATGTGGAAAGAATCAAAAACAGGCTGAATGACCATGATAAAAATCTCGAGATCGTCTTCAATTATCTGGATGAACTCATCATATCAAGGGAAAACGAAAAAGAGCCAAGAAAAAGAATTGGTTTCAAACCGGATTTTATATAGCATTCAATAAACTTAAATGGGCTGAGATTGCAAAAATTCTGTATTGGGTCCATTTTTGTTTAAATTTATTAAACAGTTACACATAGCATTACTCATATGAGAAAGGACCTTTTTAAATTCCGGGGAAGATTTGACTTTTCCCCAAATCCGCTTGAGATTGGAAGACCGGTTTTCAGAGATGAGGGTTCAGCAGATAATTTTTTTCTGCTGAAGATGTATAGCCTTCCAGAAAGTTCGTACGATGAGTTTTATAATTTTCATCTCAGACATTTTATTGGAAAGCATCCCGACCAGGAAAAGTTTTTTTACAACTCAGTATTTGAAATCCTATCGGTTAGAATCAATTACTACCAAAGGATAGATCCGTTTTCCAAAAAACACCCGATACACCTGGAATACCTGGCTTCACTTTCCGCTTTTAAAAAATCTATTTTAAAGAACGATAAATGGAGCAATTCACTGGCCATCGATAGGATACTTGGGGAAAAACATTCAGAAAATGAAGAATTAAAATTAAGGATTATTGAATTGGAAGCCCAGATCAGGCAGTTTCAACAGTTTGAACCTAGTGAAAAAATAAGCATTACTAAGGGAAGTCTTGCGACTTTTATGGATATTCTACGCCAGTTTCAATCATTGCAGCACCCCAGCGGATCAAAAATCCTAACGTTTCAGGGATATAGTTCCTGGTATAAACTGATCTCAAAGTACTTTGTGCACGGGGACAAGGACATTCCAATGGCAACCGCCCAGAATTATTTTTCTCCCGAATCTTCAATAAAATATACCGAAATATCACCCAAGGATAAAATCTTTGAGATTATTTCAAAAACTTAAACCGAAAAATGCCCAAATTTAAACTTTGGGCATTTTTTTTTTACCGCCAGCTCCTATGTTTACCGTAAAAAAAATAATAATGATCTAGGAGAAGAAAGTATGAATTTGGAAATCATAACAAAAGAGGATTTAGATAATTTTGGGAGAGAGCTGCTGATTGAAATCAGAAAAATTATTAGCATTGAAAAACCGGTTGAAAAAAAATACCTCAAGGGAAATGAGGTAAGAAAACTATTGGGTATATCCCAGGGCACCCTTCAAAACCTCAGGATCAATGGGATATTACCATTCTCAAAAATCGGAAGTATTTATTACTATCTTACCGTAACAGTAGAAAATTTATTGGACCGAAAATATAAAGATCTGAACAAAAAAAAGCCATCACTCCAAACTTAACCATTATGGCAAAAAACAAGATATTGGCCAGTTTATTTAGGGCAATCTGTGATGACCAAAGAATTACGACAATTCATTTCGGCCTTTTTACAGCGATTGCACTTTGTTGGGAACGTAACGGTTTTCAATATCCATTTAATATAAGCCGTCGCGAATTAATGGCGATCTGCAAAATTTGTTCTACCAGGACTTATCATAAATGCATTAAACAGCTTCATGAGTTTGAGTACATTAATTATTTCCCTTCTTATCATCCGGTTTTTGGGAGCACCATTTATTGGCATAAAAACTTCGAAGGAAAATCCAAAAAACTTTTCATAATGGATTTTAACTTCTAATGTTTTAGTATAAAAAAACCTTAATATTTTTACATATTAAGGTTTTTGTAATTCTTATCGATAAGTTATATGTTCTTCATCACCATTTTTCTTCACTTCCTTCGGGTGATTTCTCATTAAATACTTATATGCCAGCGTAGCAAAAGGTAGCAATCCAGCTATAATCCATCCAGCATCTTGTACATCCATACAATTCTAAATTATTTATTAGTTATTTAGTTAATTATTCCTCGTCCTTCACCAAATCCTTAAATACCCACAAGTGGATACTCGTAATAGAGAGCGCTATTAATTGGATAAACTAATCCAACAGCAGTCTACACAGCTTAGCTGATATCAATACATGAACACTTTACTTAATATTTATCTTCTCCGAGTGGAGGAAAATCAAAGTTCCGAAAATGGGGTGCTTTGATTAAGGCGTTTTAGAAATTTAGATACTTAATTACAATAAAGTTGAGAAAATTAATTGTCACTTCCTAATTTATTTTAACATTTTTTAACATTTCTATATATTTAATTAGTCGATTTACAAGCAGTTATGTGCAAATGTGTACTAGACAACTTTTGATCACTATTAGCCGCATAAAAAAACCGCGATGGAAAATTTGCATTTTTTTTCCGACATTAAAATCCATCAGCTAAAATTTCCGATTCCTGAGAGATTCTGCAAAAACCTGAATACGAGCTTCGGATTTTTTTTTGCAATCCTTAATCTACCTGCTTTTCTTTGTGGAGGCTGGGAGTCAGGAGAAGAGCAGGTAAAAAAAATTGGCGGCCGAAGCCCGCCAAACGATTTCGGCGGATTGCTACACTACAATAGGCTGCGTGCGGAAATCCCCAAGGTTCAAAAAGAATCCCCTGTATTGGATTATACCGTCACGGAACATTGTCCACAGCAAAGATGCACCTATATTGGCAAGTACAGGATTTATAAAAAGTTCCTGTTTATCCAGTGCCTCGGCAAGCGAACAGCTTGGCGTATCATCGCCCTGCTCAGAACTTGCAAGCAATTCGGCATATTCTGTTGTCAGTGAAGGGAGAGAATCAACGGTAGTATTTTTTTTGGATTCAGCCTGTTTGATCTTTCCGATTGTCGAAAGCACTACCTGTCCCGAATCTTTACTGTTACCAAAATCCATCAGGTACAGGCAACTGTCCCGATGATTGGCTTTGATGGCTTGCAGGGCAATTGTTTTTTCAATTGCTATTCTGGCTGAAAGGGTATCCACGCAGGAAATGGTCAGCTTTGCAGACCTGTTATTATCTTCGCTGCAAAAAGATTCAAAACGCTCTGGCACAGCTTTCCAGTTTGTCCCAAAGAAACAATTGTAGCGGTTAATTAAGACAACAGCTTTGTTCATACCGATTTCATATTCTGTAAAAAGCTGTCTTGCCAGGTTTGGCCGTTCAACGGTATCATCGTCAAAAACAGTGACCTGTAAGCCCGCATGGCCGAAAGCCCCGAGTGCAGCATTAATTTTTGCCAAGGCCGTCAGCATCTGACTTCCTGTACCACCTGCGCCAATAAGGTTGACAGAAATGGGGTTAGCAGGATTTAAAAAACTTGGATGAACGATGTGGACTCTTGTTTTCATGACAGCAGATCTTTGATGGTTTTAGGGTGTTTCTTTAAGATGTTCTTTGGAAAATCGTCCCCCGAAGAAATGAGTTTTTGCCAAAGGGGAACAATGTTAACCTTAACAGGAGAAACCTCTGTGAGCAGGTGGCTGAATGCCGAGCCAAAAAAATAGTTTTCCCAAGCTGAAATAAATGTCTCTAGGTCGCAATCAGTATCTATGTCTATATCTACATTCCCCATGCATACCCTGCCATCGGTATAGATATTAAAAAATGGTGCATAATATAAATTAGTCGATATTTCGGGTCTTTTGGATTCTTTTAAAGCCCATATTTCAAGTGAAGATACGGTGGCTTTCCATAAAAGCGGTGGCATTGAAGCCATTCCATCGGGGATGGTCAGTCCCGATTTAAAAATCAAATGTCTTTTCTTCACAGGCGTGTACCAAATCACAAAACCGTTCCGCTGCGAATTGATATAGATTACTTCCTCTCTGAGCAGTCCATTTGGCTGCAAAAACCCCTGTCTGTTTTCTTCGGACGTATTAAGAACATCGGCAAGCGACTGGCTCTCACGAACAGAAAGCGGGTGTGCATTTATAGGTGTTCCGCTTTTGCCTATGTCATAGCTTTCGATGTAAAATTCATCGCTGCCCTGCTGTTGGTAGAGCAAAAGTGCTTTGGCAGGAAGATAGGTTCTGGAGAATTTATCGGTTATGTTTTTCATGATTAAAATCGTTTAGGTTATCGGTTATCCCGTTCAGTAAATCAAAAAACCGAATTTCAAAAGTGTGGTCATGCGCCTGGGATAACTGTACGGTATCAAAAAACTGTATGGTTGCCGGCTCATCGATTTCGTTGTATTCCTGTAACTCATTATTTACTGTTTCCATTACCTGATCGTACAGGCAATCAGTAAAACTCCAAATAAAAGACAGGTAATTTTCAGCATATACCCTGCATGAATCATAGTTTTCATCTTGGTCAAAAAGACCCGTATCAATCCGATCTATGATCGAAAAGTTGGGGAAATCACAATACAGCGCATATGCCTGTTTAGCCAAAGCCAAAAGTTCTTGTTCGGTTTCAGAACAGGGGCGAAAACCGTTGAGGCGTTTTTCAAACTTTTGCAGGTGGACTTTTTTATTCAGCTTTTCAAGAAGCCACTTGCTGCGATGTCCCATCAGTTCGATGTGGCCGAGGATATACTGCTCCTCATTTTCGTCGTCGAAACATTCTTCTTCACTTGACCAGTCATAAATCATATCATAAACAGAAGACAGGTAGCTGCCCTGTTCACCGTGATAAGGGATTCCCCCGATCTGATAGAGGTAGGCTAAAACTGAAAGCAACAGTTCGGCTGTTTTTTTTCTTTTGTCATCCTGCAAAAGATCATACAAAGGCTCTACAGGCAGATAGTATAGCGTGGTTTTTGTATCAAAGGTCTTCTTTACCGATAAACAGGCCGCATGATCTTCATCATGCGCCACAATGAGTTCGAGGTTTTTATCTACTCCCTCAAGCTTCTGCTTTAAATCTTTAATTGACTTTGCTATATTTTCGGGATACACTGATAATGGAAAATTCGCAGGGGCTATCCCGTAGAAGCTGCACAGTTTTTCTGCAGAACTAAAAAATTCCCGTTCCACGCAAGCCCTGTTGCTGATCTCGACAGGATAGCCATTGATTACGGGGCTGAAAACATGCCTTAAAAAACCATTTCGGTCAGGGATTGGGGTGCAGGTCTTTTTTTGTCTTTTTTTATTTCCGAAAGGTCGGACAGTCTGTCCAACCTTTCGAGAAATTTCCCCAAATTTTGGTGGAGTTTCCAATTTTGCGAGTATTGTTGTGTTTTGATGCATTTCGCTATGTTTTTCATGGTTAGCCTTTTGTACCCAATGTGGTAATGAATTTAAATTCGAGGGCATCTCCCTTGATTTCGGGTCCCTCGATCTTTGCCGTAGTGAGAATGGGATAAGTCCCCGAATAAAAATCCATAACCTGTTCGGGGCTGAATTTTTGTGCAGGGTCAGAAAGTTTTACCTCCTGTCCCTTATCGCTGAAAACGAATGTTCTTGGTAATGCGGTTGTTTTAAGCATGGCTTTTTTTTTTGGTTTACAATAGCGTCATTTGGCTTTTTCTCCAATTGAGTTCCTTTTGGAGTTTTTCGATCTCTGCTTTTTTATCGGGATAATCCTCCACATTTGGAAGAATCGCGAGAGCCTCCCCATATTTACAGGAACTGTTCAGCGCAGCAATATCTTTTACAATATCCTCGAATTTGGTTTTGATAGAAGCAGATTCTATGGATTCGATTGTACTGTCCCCTATCTTTTTCGTATCGGGGACTGAACTGCTTTTTTCCTTGGGTTTGGAGATCAGTTTTGCTTTTGCGTCTTCCAATCCTTTTTGGTAGGCAGATAAGTTTTCAAAAAAAGAAACGGTCTGTTCCACGGGAGCAGAAAGGCTTTCAAAAAAGCCCTCGTCAATTTCCTTAGCTGTCCCACGGTATAACATTGGTGGTAATGTGTTACCACCCGATTCTGCTGCGCTACTTTTGAGCAGAACAGAAACGAGCAGTTCGCTTTCTGCACTAAATGAAACATTGATGATCCAAGAACCTGCACCGTGCAGCCTTTGGATAGCCTGAAAAAAATTGGTTCTCATGGTTTCTGTTTAAATAAGTGTGTTCCCCTTTGTTTTGAAAAAACGGCATCGAAACCGTTGCCCCCGATTACGCTTATAATAATGTTCTCGGCATGGCGGATGCGCACGGCATCCCCTGCGGAAATCCGCAAACAATAGAGGTTTTCAAAAAACCGCAATGTTTTGGCGATTTCGTAAAGGGCTTTTTTTTCTGTGGTATCGGCTAATATGCTCATGATATAGTTTTTTAAGGGAGCGGTGAACCGCTCCCCATGTTTTAATTCAGTTGAAATGAAATATTATAATTTAGGTCGTGTCCCATGCGGAAAACCTAAAATGGATAAGTACCGCCTAATAATTAAAATGGCACATCACCGTCAATGCCCTCGAATTTGTTTACGGGCACTGTTTCTTCTGCATTTGGCGCATCATGCTGTGTATTTTCAGCAGCAGGGTAACCACTTTCACCTCTCTGATTACTTCCCAAGAGTTTGATTTCACTAGTATGAAAGGTTAAAGAGGCTTTGGGCTCACCCGAACCGCTCAGATAGGCGTTAATACCAATTCGGCCATAAACCTGTACCCAACCCCCTTTTTTTAGATATTCCGCTATTCCTGTATTAAGCCAATAGGAACACTCGATAAATGTGGTCACCTTTTTCTGTTCCCCGCCAGAGCGGTAAGTGTCATTGATAGCAATTGAAAAGCCAACAACTTTTCTCTCTCCGCTTACTGTTCTTACCGCTGCATCAGCGGTCAATCTTCCTGTAATTTCCATTCTGTAAAATTTTAAGTTTAACTTTTTTTTTCCTTTCCTTTTTTCCGAAAAATCTTTCCAAAAGAAAAAACGGAAAAAAAGAAAGTCCGAAAAAACGGGTGTATAGGAAACGAGAGCTATAAGTCCCGGAGGGTGTTTTGGCGCAGCCAAAACATTATGCGCTCGCAGAGCACCGAGCGCCCGATATTTACGGCCTTTTTTACCGTTTTCTATTGTAAAGTTTAACTTTACAGCCTATAGCAAAAAAGACGCTTGCCCCGTAAAACTATTAACGTAGGCCCCCAAAAACCAACATTGAAATCAGCCTAAAAAAAAATATATAAATGACTTACAGGGTTTTACCATATTCAAATATTTCCAATGCGTTGATTTTTCAATTGCAGTACTACACTTACCCTAAACCGCGCACATCCTTCTACCCAGCTCAAGCGCTGCCAGGATAGCACTGGACTTTGCCAACCCTACACCTTTAAACCTGGAAAGCGATTTATGGTCCTGCGCTGCCAGCACCTCAAGCCTACCCCCAACTGCTTTTAAGATCTTTTGAGCTAAATCGACAGCACTCACATCAGCCCGGCCAGAACCGATCAGCATCGCCATCAGTTCTGCATCACTCATTTGGGATGCACCCGAAGAAACAAATTTTTCCCGTGGCCTTAAATTGATATCCCATGACCTTATTCCTTTGTTATCAGCGGAACTTTTAAGGCGGGCTACATCCGCAACACTGAAATTGTCCTGGCCCAGATAGCTTGCAGAGTGGAACAGTGAAGACATTGCAGAAATCAAAAAATGAAAATCCTGTTCAAAGACGACAACTGTCGAACGTTTATAGGTTCCATCATCCTGCGCATCACTTCTGGTAATGCACAAATAACGGTTATCGTTAGCTGCTCTTTTAAAATCAAGAAAGTAATTTCTTTTCCCTGAGGAAAAATTTTCGGAGGTGAGATTATTGGTGTTCATATCCATCAAGTTTAGGTATGAACAAAATTATCTATCGTATTCTGAGGATTCGGTTGTATATTGGCTTATCCGATCCGACCGGATAAAAAACGGATAGGGACTACAGAAGATAATTCAAAATGCAGCAGCCTAAAGAAAACGAGCGGACCTGTAGCTACCGCAACTGTAACAATACATTTGAAGGGAGGAGTGATAAGATCTTCTGCAGTGATCAATGCCGTAACCATGCGCGGCGCGACCAGCTAAAGACTGAAAAATGGAATGAACCGGTTTTTTATGATAAACTTTCTGAAATTATTAAAAACAACCATAAAATACTAAAACACCAATTTGAAGAAAAGGGGGAGAATACGATAATTACCAATTTCCTGTTAAGGGACAGCGGATTCAATTTCGAATACCATACGCGGATTCTTAACACATCAAAAGGCATTTACAGATTTTGTTTCAATTATGGCTGGCTGGAATTGGAGAACGGAAAGATACTGATCGTAAAAAACGAGAAGATGGTCGAAATCTGAGCTCTAAACTATTTGTGATTAAAGTCTGCTGTTAAAAACATCCCTAACGACATGCAAAAGCAGGGCCGCTGCCCAATTGGACAGCGGCCCTGCTACTATTTCCCAAAACAGATTTCTTTTACTTTGTATTTTTCTTTTCTGTTACTTCAGCCCTGATCTCCTGAGCAAGGTTTTTAAGATCCTGCATACCTTTACGTACACGTGTTCCTGCTGCAGCGTTTCCTGCGCTGTAGAATTTTTCTACGTCAGCTTCAACAGAAGCTACCAATTCTTTGATTTTACTGAATTTTTCCATGCTTATAATAAATTTGAACGGCAAATATATCCATTAACATCAATCCACCAAATTATTCAAATCATAAACAGCTTTACGACATCACATTACCCTAAAAAAACAGCCTAAAAACATTAAATATGCAAAAGCACGGAGGCTTTCGCCTCCGTGCCCGTGACAGCAGTCTGTCCGGTAATTAAAGCAATTCTACCTGCCCCTCCCTGTTTTTTTTTCAGCCGAAGTGTCTTTTATAGCAGCTTCTTTAAGTTCACTGGATATCAATGCCTTAGTCGAAGCTTCATTAATGCCAACTGCTTTGCTGTAAACCGAAACAAGGTTCAGATCATAAAAATCAAGGGTTTTGAACTTAGGATTTGCAGCAATAAAGCCCATAATCTCTTTGCCATCCTTTAAAAAGGTCACCTCATGAAGATTGCCCCTATTCAGGCTTTTCAACAATTGTTCTTTAAATCCCGGTCTGTCAATACCCTGGAATACAAACCCCTCAACAGTAGAAACCAGATTATAATCATATTTTTTGAATGCATAGCCTTTTTCTGGATCACGTTCCGAAAGATCAAGCTTAAACCACATGTTGGCTTTTTCTCCGTTCTTAAGCACAACATCCTTATTGACCGCACGTCCACAAAGTAGATTGTAGCTCTCTTTAACTGTTATTCCCTCACCTTTTTTGATATAAAACCGCTGATTTCTCATTTCATATGGCTTAATGGCCGGCTGAAGATATATATCATATCTGTCAAATGAATACTTATCGGTACCGCTTTCTTTTGATATTTCAAGCTGATACTGTACCACATCTACATGATCCGGCCGATTTTTCGGATTGGGCACAGGCATTATTAAGTCCAGGGTCATACGGAACCGTGGCAGTTCAAATTCTATACAATTTCTCAATGAAGCGTTTAAAGTCCTCCCAAAGCCAAGGTATTCCAGAGTATGTTTCAGATCACTAAAATTCTTTTCGTTCATAATCATCACATGAAATGCCTTTTATCGAAAATGAAAGATAGTGCCTAACATTCTAAAACAGCCTTTCATTTTCTTAATTTCTACCCAGTTGACCAGTAACTTAAAAAGGCAAGCAGATAAAAACCGGGGACCGAAGTCCCCAGTTAAACAGAGGATACCCCCCAAACAAAACACAATTATCTTCCCCTGCCGTTTTTCGCTTCAACCGAAGTTTCCTCTACAACAGCTTCCTTATTTTCTACCGGGGCCAAGGTCTTCACGGGGGCTTCTTTCAGATCAACCGCTTTGCTATAAACCGAAGCAAGGTTCAGATCATAAAAATCAAGGGTTTTAAACTGCGGATTTGCAGCAATAAAGCCCTTCATCTCTTTGCCATCCTTTGAAAAAGTCATTTCATGCAGGTTACCCCTTTCCAGGCTTTTCATCAACTGGTCTTTAAAACCCTGCTTATTGATATCAGGGAGTACAAAGCGGTCAACAGTAGAAGCCAGGTTATAGCCATAGTTTTCACCATAATTTTTAACTGCAAAGCCCTTTTCCGGGTCACGCTCCGAGAGATCAAGCTTTAGCCACATATTGGCTTTCTCACCGCTTTTCAGCACTACATCTTTATTCACCGCCCGTCCTGAAAGCAGGTTATAACTTTCTTTAACAGTTACCCCTTTTCCCTTATTGATGTAAAAAGTCTGGTCAACCGCATCAGGCTGCCCTGCCTTTTGAAGGGATGCATTATATTTGTTGAAAAAATACATTTCCGTATCCTTGCTTTTTGAAAAGTCAAGCTCATAGCGCATGCTATCAGCGAGTTCGGGCTTATCCTTGGCATTTGGGGCTGCCATACTCACTTCCAACTGAAGCTTGAATTCCAGAAGTGGTTTTTCGATTGCTTCCTTAAGTTTCTGGTTCAACGATTCGCCAAACCCTAAGTATTTCAGATTATTCTGAAGATACTCCAAATTGTTTTCGTTCATAATAAATGGATTAATTTTGATTGATAAAAAATAAAATTTAGCTGTTGATACAGCCATTTTCATTGATTCATAAATTCGTGTAAAAAAGAAATTTTGGATTTCGGGACATATTGCCTGAAAAAAGGCCGTATTTTCACCAATAAGAAAAACCGCCGCAGCGAAATGAGCTGTTGAGGGATACAAAAAATATTACCGGGTAATTTGAAAAATACCATTTCATCCCCGAGGATGAAATGAACCGCAATTCCCCTATAGTCCATACAGAATTTGATTGTCCGTAGGTTTTCGATCAAATCGCCTCCTAAAAGCAAATTAATCTGTACTTTCCCAGTTTGTTTAAGTATCTCTCCGGGAAAATGATAGTCAGGACCAATGGCAATAAACAACAGTTCGTCTGGTCTGGTGAACCTGCTCGGATTAAAATGCAGAAAAGCAACGGCTTCCATGGCGCTTGAACAGATAAAGACCTGGGTTACAATATTTAGATTGACAACACTACTGCTCCAGAAATCTCCGGCAACGGCTATTAAATGTCCATCCTTGCCAAAGTGTTCGGATAGGCCACCATTATAGTCAAATATCACACTGCCGGAAATATCGGTCCTAAACGAAAATCCATAGAGCCCGCATATTTTCCTGGCAACAGAAACAGCAGAAAACATTTATCTTGATGTTCCTGATCGGGTATAGCCCCGACTATGACCAGTGCCAGCACTTAACTTCTCATCAGAAATCATATCCCCGAGCTTAGACATCTGCTGTTTCTCATATTCCTTAAATGCCTGTTTGTAACCGTTGTTTTTTTCATTGCTTTGCGCCAGCAAGCCTTTTTCACCGATCAATGCCTTGAGGCCGGTCAACAGCAGATAAGAAATCCCACCGTCCATCAAAACCGAAACAACCAATGCAAGCCTGTTTGAGCGGATGCCCTCGGCACTGGTGCTGCTCGCCTGTATCAAAGTGCCATCTTCCAGTTCGATCTGTCTTCCGGCACTGTAACGCTCTTTCTGATATGGGCTCAAAGTCATACCATTCACCTTTTCCGGCGCTTTCACCTTAAGCATATCAGTCACCACAAATTCTTTTGTGTCCCAATCATATTCGACCAGCAGTGATTTTTTCTCCCCGTCCCGGTCGACTTCTTTTAAGATATTTGCACGCTCGCCCAGAATGAGCTGATCAGCTTCTGCCTGGTTAATATAAGAAGGATTCAAAGACTGTTTGTATATCGGATGGACCAACAAGTCAGGTTTTCCTGCCACGCCCCTAACTAATGAGAGTTTTACTTCCATCTCTTTGATCTCGATACCGCTACGGGAGATATCATGTAATTTGATCAGATTGGTCCTACCGCCTGATAAAAGCGCATGAATATCTTTTCGATCGATCAACAGTTCTTCACCTTTTACAAGCCCGATCTCCCGGAGCTGCTCAAGGGGCAGATCTTTTTCGTTCAATATTGTTGTGTTCATAATAAATTCGGTTTTAATGGTTAATTTCAGTTTCGCGTTCAATATGAATAGTTACCCCGGATGGTTTTCTTACCCAGAAAAGGTCATTTAAAAAAAGATAAAGGTCATTTCCGTACAGGTTACCGAAGAAATAAAGACACTTTAGCGGATCAACAAATCTCCCCTTGTGTTTTATTCCAAAGTGGAGGTGTTCCCCTGTAACCCTGCCGGTATTCCCCGTGATAGCGATTGAAGTTCCGGAAGCCACAAGACTCCCAATACCGACCATGGATTTTGAAAGATGTCCATAAATACTGCTATAGGCACCATGAGCAATGATGATGTAGTTTCCGATAATCAGGTCAGCTGAGACCTTGACTACTTCCCCGGGCAGGATGGCAAAAACGGTATCTGATCTTGCGCGCAGATCTATGCCAGTATGAAAAACATTCATCCTGCCGGTTACCGGGTGTGTCCTGTTACCAAATCCAGAGTTAACCTGAAACTTGCGCAGTGGAAGCGATAATTTCAGTCCGTCAAAAGACTGAGCATGGGCAAGGTTAAAAGAAAGGCATATTACCTTAAGAAAAACCAGCGACCATAACATCGATCTCCCTGGTGATGCGCATAAAATTGCTCCGGAGAATTTCTTCTTTTTTGCCCCCAAAATCATAGTAAACAGGCAGCTCGACATATCCATCTTCTTCTTTTTTAATTTCGTCCACATCCAGGTTAATCCTGCAATTGATTGCAGAAGTCTCGAATTTACCAGAGTAAGAACTCTGCGCATCGGCTGCAATTACCCCTACCATCTCGCCAGCACCGAGCGAGGCGATCTTCCCTGCAGGGATCAATACCTCGAGTTTTTCACTCAATGAGACCGAAACCTTGCTCCTGTCGATCGAAAGGCTTTCACCCAACTGTTTGGATTTTCCAAGGATCCGTTCCAACCAGTCCAGTGTTTCCTTGTTCCTTGCGGATCCGGAAAGCACATTTCCGATTACAGAAATAATCGTAGAGGCGGTATCTTTACCATATTGCTGTTTAAACTGTGGCAGTTCCTGAAGCCCGATCAAAACAGCAACCCTATTGGATCTGGCCGTGGCAATCAGGTTCTCAATACGGTGTACAAAAAGTGTAGGTACTTCATCAATGAGCAGCGCGGAAGGAAGATTGCCTTTTGAATTGATCAACCTGGTCAAACGGTTAAGCACTACGGAATAACATGCGGAATTGATGTTCTGCGTATTGGGATCATTGGCCAGCACCAATATACCGGGTGATTCTTTGCTGGAAATTTTCAAATTAAAATCATCTCCCGAAAACACCCAGAAGCTTTCTTTGGTCGCCATACGGCTCATAAATATCTTCAGTGTGCCGATCTGCCCTTCGAGCTGATCAAATGCCTTTGCCGCAAATGCTGATTTAAACGGGGAAAGCAGCGAAACCAGTTCAGGATCGGTAAACAGTACGGCAAATATCTCTGCATAGGACCGGTTTAAAAAAGCCATCACATGCGGCAGGCTTGAAAGTTTACCGTTCTGATACCTACTTAAAAAATAAATACAGGAGGCCAGAAAATTAATTGCAGACTGAGTGAAGAAAGCATCACTACCACTGGCCTTATCCCCTTTTTTCAATGCCTCAACGGTTGCTTCAGCTGTTTCGGACGCATCTGCCAGGGTTGTGATGTAATCGGCACGGAGTGGGTTGATCCGTCTGCTTTTTTCGACTTCGTTCAGATTGATCACGTGAAAAGTAAATCCTTCCAGTAATCCTTTTTTCTTCGAGAGCAAAAAGTGATAATAAGCAATTTTTCCAAGGTCCGGATATTTGAAATCGTACAGGCATACCGCAAAAGACTTGGCGATCATCTGCCGGATAAATGGGTTAATGATAGAAAAGGACTTTCCGGATCCTGGCGTACCGATCACCATTGTTGCCCGAAAGGGATTGACCAGATTGATCCAGCCCTTCCGTACTTTTTTCCCATAATAAAAAAGCATCGGTATGTTTACAGAGAAAGGAGTTTCTACCTTAAGGGTAGGCTGCATGAAACTTTCAGCCTCCACGTTCCACTTATCTTTACCAAGACCGGAACGTATGATCTTGGACACATTGTCCATAGAAACGCTGATCATTAACGCACCAAAGAGCGAACAGATAATATACCCGAGATCATACCAGGAAGTATAGGCAAATACCAGGGTAGAAGGCTTTTCAAAGAAATAGATACTTCCAAAATATAACAGCAACCCGGCACAGAGTGGATAAACAACCTTGCTTTTCACATCAAAATCCGGTTGCTTTTTAGACAACGTACCAATACTGACCAGACAGATCAATATCAATATAGACAGCTTGCTATAAATCAGTTCATCATAAATGGGAAGCAGTTTTATCCTGTAAAGGCCTTTTGAAAATAGTCCCCAGAACGGTGCATCAATGTAAACAAAGAGGGTAACTTCCAAAAAAATGCAGAAATAGATCAGGCACTGGAGAAAGCCGTGGAGCTTTTGGATCTCTTTAGACTCTTCCATAAAAGCAACAAATTACTGGTCAAGGGCATCAGAATCCAGCAGGTCCCCATATCTTATCCCGAAAGATACTACCCTGCCAGAGACCTGCTTTTCGGAAAGCGTGACATTAAGGATCTTGTTTCCCGGAAAGGTGAATTTTCTAAAAACGAACACATTGCGGTAATACTTATTGAAAGATGAAACCTTCGAAAAAACATATTCCGGCACGAGGTCAATTGACTGGCTGTTTGAAGCCCGCAAAAGTTTTTTATCATCAATCTTAAACCTGACTTCATCAATATCAACCTTTAGGTTACTTTTGTTTAGATAACTGATATCCAGGAATACATAATCCCCAACGCTTGCAATTTTATTCAGTACAGCCTTTAGTCCATATGCATTTGCCCTGACAGATCCACCTGAAGAAGATTTTCTGAACATTGAAAGTGCGTAACCCCTGGCTTCAGATTCAGATAGCCCAACATCGGGCAACGATATGGGCCGCATATCAAAAATCCCAATATCCATATTGGCCCTAAACAGACTATCCGATCTGCCTTCATCATAAATCAGGCTGAACTGGGAGATATTCTTTTCTCCAACAACGGTAAGCACAGATGAAAAAGCAGAAGCACAGGAGTCGATCAGTTTTAGTCTGAGCAAGTTCCCCACCGGAATATCACCGTGAACCTTCGGTGTTGAAATATCGACATACCGGATATTTTCAGGTGAAAGGATATGCACTGTCATATCTTTTTTAAGATATATCACAGTAAGTGGTTTGTTCAAAGGAAAAGTCTGGGCAAAAGCATGCCAGGTGGCCAAAAAGCTGAAGGCCAACAGAAGTATTTTTTTCATAAAATTTATTTTAATTGTTTCTGGAAAGATTGGGGATCGATAAGATAAACGCGGCTATTGTATTTTACCTTGGCCTTATTTTTTTTGATCAGCCCTGAAACTGCGGAGGAGGTTGACGTAAATATCTTATCCACCGCGCTCATCAGGAACTCCTGCTGATCTTTAGCGCCGCCCTGGGTAGAAAAGCCCTGGACTGACTCAGTTCCAAGGTTCCGCGAAAACTCCCTAAAGTTTGATGAAGGAACATATAACCCCTCAAGACCGTCAAGGTCATAAATTTCGAGCCTGACAGGGATAATTCTGTCCCCTCTGGCAATGGAGGTAACACTTAGCTTGACCCGTTGCTGGGAAAAACCAGAAATTTCAGCAAAGAGATAAGTCCCTTTCACCAATGGCAGGGAACCAACAAAAAGATCTTCCAGAATCCGGATCCTGATCCTCGAACCGGAATAACCCGTCACATTTTCATCGATCACAGCAAGAATAGGCCTTTTCTCATTTTCTGCCATTACCGTATTAAAAATACCGCCGGTAATAGCAGCTTTGGTTACCGATTGGACATCTGCAACTGTGGCAGCAAAAGCAGGTTTTAATTTTTCCTTTCTTTTAAGTTCCGCCTGGTACTGCGGATCATTTGCCTTACCCATACTGTCCATATAGGACATCTGCTTTTTAAATACCTCCATTGGGTCCGCTTCATGTTCTTTGACCATTTTGTCCATGACAGGCTGCCGGATTGGTTTTCCACCCCCAGCCAGTGCAGAAAGCGCTTCTGCCATTACCCTGTCTTCCGTAGAAAGTTGGGGCTTCCGCCTGCTACCAAGCTCGAAATCCGATGAAGGACCTGCCGCAGTACCGATCACCCCGGTTCCTCTACTTTTAAGTATACGGTCTATGGAATCCAGTTTATTTTTCTGGTTTCCAGTTTTAACCATAACTGCTGCAGCCTCATCGCCTTCAATATTATTTATCGCAGTAGTTCCTTGCGAATCTTTGTAGCGGTCCCGGTATGCATCAAGTTTGTCAGTAAGGCCACGTTTTCTAACCTGGTCTGAGATATCAGCAACATTACTGTTCATCCCATCCTGGGCCACGACCTGTTTTTTTTGACCGGCCGAGCTCTGGTAGACATAAAAGAACAGGCATAAAAACGGTAACGCGAGCAAAGGCACTACATATCTGGGCTGTTTCAAGTTTATTTTCATGGTTGTTGGATTAGTTTAAGTTCAAGCAGTGCATCTTCCAGAAAGACAGAATCAGACTGCGAAAGCTTCTTTTTGTTTAAAACTGAATCTACTTTGTCCCTAATGGTCATTGTCCGGCGTAGATTTTCCGCAGTTCTTGAAATAGAATTCAAGCCCTTGGTAATTGCTGTGGGATTTTGAACACCTTCATTCTTTGTACCCAAAAGAGGTGTACTCGAAACGCCTGTTTTAAAATCAGAACTGAACGACCTTATCACCGAGTAGATCAGCACAATAAGCATACATACGAATATCCTTTTTGGATGCCTCGACAGAATAGATCCTGAGCGCTCGTATATTTTTTTGATATAAGGTGCAAGCTCATCCCGCAGGTCTGCCCATACCGTTTTTTCCGGTGCCCTGTTAGAGCGAATTTTTCTGAACATTTTCGATGTCTTTATTTTCAATGGTTTTCCAACCGGTGATCAACACCCCGTGGGGATTATTTTCACTCCTTGGTATATCTTTCAGGTAACCTTCGGTAACCAGCGAGCGGGAAACTGTCGTGCTGCGCCGGTCTATTTTCTGTTTTCCATAATACCTGAAGTATAGATGTGGCAGATCAAGAAAAATAGAATCGGTCTGCAGGGTCAGCACAGAACTGCTGGAAAGAACCGAACTGAAATACCCCTTTTCCTTAAGGTCATTGTACTGGCGGGCACCCGATTCATCGATCAGGTACATGGCCCGTTTCATCTGGTATTCAATAAAACGGTCATCAGGTGTGAGCGAAAAGAAAATGGAATGGAACAGGTCAATGTGGGCTTTATATTCAGCTGGACGGTTTATCTGCACGTCGGTCTGTTTGGCGAGGATCGGCACATTATTATCCAGTATATAAATGCTTTTTCGGGCGGATATGACCTGTTTATAGGCGTAAACCGATACCACAATACTTACAGATAAGGCAAGCAACAAGCTCCCCATAGATACAAAAGTGGCCAGGCGGATCTTGGATTCGATATTTTTAATGATCATAACAGATAGTTAAAAGTTAAATAATCAAAAGAATTTTCCGGATACTTTTTTGGCCATTCCTATAACAGTCTGGGATCCACGGCCAAAATTCGATGCAGCGGAACTGATCCCGGAAGTAGAGATAATCCAGGTCGAAATGCTTGGCACAGTGAACATGCAGATCGCGCCGATCAAAAAACTCAGGATCACCGTTCCGAAAGACAGGATCCCATTTCCGGCAAACCAAGCCATTTTTTCCATATTTACCGCTTCTCCGTTCTCCCCGATCAGCTCCTTATACCTGCTGATCTCCATAGTCATAGCCGTTTTCTGAAGCAGGGCAATAATATACATCACCAGATATCCAATCCCCAGATAGAGATTTACCGAAACAAACCTTGCAATCCAGGTACTCAAAGAATCCCTGAAAGAGGGTAAGACACTCGCAGCAACTGCAAAAGGCCCAAGGATAATCAGGATTGCTGAATAAATAATCTGGATGATAAAAAGCACGTAAACGGCCAGACGGAGGATCCAGATACCAAGCAGCTCCAATAACTGGGTCAATAACAATTGCATACCGATCTTCAGACGGTTTTTAAGCTCAATGACCGGACTGATCACTGTCGACATCCCCTCTTTCACAGAACTGGTGACCGAGTCCCATGCCTGTCCGATCCAGGTATCTGATTCTTTTTCAGCAAGCTCCGTCTCCGCCTGAAAGCTGTAAAGGGCGTTGGCAACCTTGATCATATAATCAGCACGGATCAGCCGCAGGTTATTGACGTTGGCCTGCTCGCTCATGTACATCTCTTCAGTTTTCATCGCCACCATATCGGTCGGAAAAGCAATCACCTTGGTAAAAGCACCCCACCATAGTATGATCATCACGAGTCCGAACGGCCGGAGCAGTGGCATAATCTCCAGTTTTTTGTCCCCTGAGATCATCTCATAAGACTTTATGGCAAAAAATATGATCATGAATATAGCGGCCAATGCCTTGGCATCGGTGATAAAGAGATCGAAATGTTCCCAGAGGGAATTTTTCAGTCCTTTTAAAAACACCATCACTCCCTCCTCATAAACACCGTTTCCCTGCAGAAACTCAAATGACTTCCTGTAATCGGAAGTCTGGGCTGATGCTCCAATGGTTAATACCATCAGGATAAAAATTAACCCTATATATTTTTTCATAATAAACAGTTTAGGATGATATTAATATTTACGGCTGCGCAGTACTTCCCGGGCTATTTCCACATCACTGTTCTCATCCCATTTTTCGATCCGGGTTTCCTGGGCTTTAAGTTTCTTTTGGAGCAGCCCCTGTGAAATAAACCTGCCAGCGGTTGAAACCCTTGTAGACCAGATGCCCATCAGCTTGCGGTAATCCATCAGCATCCCATGATAGGAAAGTATCCTTGCACCGCGGTCCTGATTACTTTTTCTTGTCAAATCAAGCCTTTCAGCCAGCACCCTCATTTCACCGTTATACCAATCGTAAATCCCTTCACTGATCAGACTGGCTTTCGTACCGGCGTTTAAACCCTCAAGGGCGAGCAACGGATCAAAATCGGTCACAGGCCTTAGCTGACGGGAATAATAAAGCAACCATAAGGGATCAGCAGCGGACAATAGCCCGGAATGGCCCAGGATTTCTTCTTTCGCCACATTTCCCAAAGAATCTGAATGAAGTTCATACGAGCGGTCAGCATCTTTTTGAAGTCCTGCCAGCGATAGCCGCTGTAACTGTGGCCCTGCTCCCGCCAGAGGGCGCAGATCCGTCTTTGGATAATTCGGGTGCAGCCCCCAGGTGAGCCAATAATAGGGGTTGATACCAAGCCATCCCGAAGTCGGGGTAAACTTTGAACGGTCCCATTGTTTGAAAACCATACGCTCCTGCTGATAGACCATGCTTTCATCCCTGATCGATTTCTGGGCACCACAAAACAATGCCGGAAGCATCAACAGCATAAAAACAGGCATAATCATCACTACTGTGATTGTTCTATTTTTTTTCATCTTTTTAAGTATTTAGTATTCCTGATAATATCTTCCACCATGGAGCGGTCCTGATTGATAAAGGAAGCAAAAGGATTGAGCGAAGAAAACATGCCCTTTATTTTGGCATAATACATTGCTTTCCACGCGCCATAAGTCAGCCCTGAAAGAATGTGCAGTTCGGTATTGATCTTGCGCAAAAGCGCATCCCTTGCTGCGTGATCCATTAAAATATCGTTGCCGCTCTTGAGCACAAATCCGGAAACTTCACTAAACAGGCTCAACGCCCGTGAATTCATCTCACGGTACATGTCTTCTGCGAAAAGCAACAGATAAGGCTCCGATTTGGCAAGTTCTGCCATCTGGGTAGAATAATTCAGGATATCCCCGCAGATCAAAGCCATATTTTTGACCATCAGCCCTCCCCTTAATGCGGAATTGACATTGGACAGTCCCTCATAGATAATGCTCTGCGCGGCCACAACTGTCGCGCAGTTTAAGTTAATCTGCTCCAGGCTTGCGTTAATCCTGTCCAGAAATTCGTTGTGCGTCATTTCCGCGGCACCCCTCACTGCAAAATTCTCATTGACAATGCCAAAGTGCCTGGAATCAAAGACCACCCGCTGGGCATATCCCTTGAAAAAACAGAACCCAAGAAGCAAAACACTCAGCAACACCGAAACCGGCAGAAATAATTCCTTTTTCATTTTTTTAAGTATTTGGCGTTTTGGATAATATCCTCAATAAGCGAACGGTCGGTATTGATGTAATCTGAAAATGGGTTCAACTGCATGAAAAGTGCCCGCATATTCCCGTAAGAAATGATATTCACCAGTCCACTTGATAGGGCACGCAGCTTTGAGAGTTCAGCTAGAACAAAATCAAACAGGATCTTTCTATCCGAAACTTTCATCTGGTTGACCGCCCCAATGCTTACTGTTAACCCTACAAGGAAAGACAGCAGATCTTTGGACCGGGAAAGAAACTCGGCCTCGGTCTGGTAAACCAGCAAAAGCAAGGCGGGATTCTCTCTGGCCAGTTCATAGAACTTTACCTGATCATCGGTTATGCCCTGAATCAATGGCACAGCCTTTAATCCGATGTCCATGGCAACCATTGCCGTACCGATCAGATTGAACCTTCGCTGTATTTCCCGGTAACTGTTTTTAAGCTTTGCAAGCATCGTCCGGTTCGCCTGCTCATTGATCAGGCTTACGCTCTGCCTGTCCCTTGCCACCTGCTGCTTTTCATTTTCAGATTTTGAATCGCTGACCAACTGGTGGATCCCGGGAATATTGAGCGCTTTCTGCTGGCCCTGGCTACTAAAAAAGCAGCCGAAAACCAGATGTATCAATAAGATAAAAGTTCTCATTTCTTTAAGTATTTAGCCTCCGAAATAACCTGATTGGCAATCCTGACATCCATATTTACCCAACCTGCCCAGGGATTGAGCGCAGCAAACAGTCCTTTCATTTTCGCCCAGTACATCGCCCTGTGCATCCCATATGCAGTGCCACGGAGGATCCGCATCTGCGTGGCAATATTATTGAGCAATTTTGAGCGCTCCCCTGCATCCATCAGGTTTCCCTTGCCACCTTTTAATACAAAAGCCCCAACCTCCGTCCCAAGTGAAAGGGCCCTGACCTTAAATTCGCGTGCGCCCTTCTCCGCAAATAGCAGTAACACAGGGTCCGACTTTGCCAGGACAACCGTTTTTTCAACATCCCCGACGATATCAAGCCCGATCTCTCCGATCTCCTTTACCGATACCAGGTTGTTCATCACCGAGGCGACCTGCGTAAGTCCCTGATAGATCCTGTCCTGAAGATCATTTACGATGAGCAGCTGTCCGGTCACTGCAAGCTGGCCTTTTGAGATCAGGCTCAGATTGTCGTTTGTCCTGTTCAGCTGGCCATTGATTACAGAAGCGTGCCCGGCTATCGCGCCCGAAATCAACGGGTCAACATAAAGTGTCTGCGCCGAGACAAAAAAGCACGGCCAGGCCATTAAAAACATAAGTATTGTTTTCATATCCCAATTGATTAATAATAAAATTTAACTGATTATTGACCCAAAGAAATATTCACCGAAGTGACAAATTCACCCATGGATAGCCCACTGGCCTTCAGGTCGGAAACAAAGGCATCGAGCGCCGTGGGATAAGATCCAAACCGTAAAACATAACTTTCTACCGCCAGTTTTTCAGGCTTTTCTGTAGTGTAACAGAGATACTGTTCAAGCGACACCTCCACCCCGTATACTTCACCCACTGCACCGCGCCTTATATAGACTTCTTTAAACCTCCCCCTGCCAGACCGGTTATCCAGTTGATTGATACTGAAAATTTTCCTCTGCTCGGTTTCACTGATCGAGAGCAAAGCTGCAATCTCCTTGTAACTGTCTTTGAATTTGGTCTGGTCGAGCAATATGACGGTATCGGAAGAACTGACGATTGTATTTTTCACAATTTCATTCCCGATGATATCTTCAAGGTCCTGGGTGACTGTGATAATCTCCCCCCAGAATTTACGGGCCGTTTTATAAACAAAGACCATATAGCCTGCCATGAGCGGAGACGAAATCGATTTCCACGCCTCTTCTATTTCCAACAACTTCCTAAAACCATTTCTGTGCCTCAGCTTTTGGACATACACATCCATAATAATGAGTGTCACAAGTGGGAAGAGTATTTTATGCTCCTTCACATTATCAATTTCAAAGACGATAAAGCGCTCGTTCAACAATGAAGTGTCACCGGGTTTGTTGAGGATCGTACCGAATTCTCCACCCCGATAAAACTTCTTTAAAATAAATCTCGCCTGCTCAAAGTCAAAAGGAACTGATTCCTCTTTCATGATCAGCGGGATCTTGTAGAGAGAAAACTCATAAAAGGAATCAAAACATAGCGATCCGATTTTCGGCACATCCGGCAATGGATTGAACCAGTTGGCATAATAGGCGCCGATTACATTCGACCAGATATCCTTTTCCAGTTGCGTAGCCGTACCGTCCTGCCCTTTTACGCAAAGGATAATCAGGGTAGATAGGAAATCCTTTTTTTCGATATTGTATTCATGCTCACTCATCGCAAAGGGATTCATCGTGATCGGCTCTGCTTCCGAATAAGTGATATATTTACCGCCAAAATAACTGCACAGCCCGGAATAGGAATGACCGGTATCAATGATCACCACGTCCATGTTATACAGCTGGTACTGCTCCAGAAGCGAATTCATCAAAAAAGATTTACCAGTACCTGAAGGCCCGAGCACGAATTTATTACGGTTATTGATCCTTCCTGTTGCCATTGGCAGATCCTCAGGATCAATTGACACCGGCACGCCTTTCCTGTCTGTAAAACGGACCAAAAAACCGGACTCTTCGTCTTTTTGAGGCGCTTCTTTAAAAAACAGACATAGCGCCGCTTCAGCAGTAGTGAGAAAAAAATCGTACTTTTTAAGTTCAACGGCATTTCCGGGCAAGCAGGTACGAAACAGCTCCATCTGGTTATAGGCATTCTTTGAAGGCACTATTCCCATCTGAAAAAGCGCACTCTCTATAAAATTGCAGCTCTTGGAGATATGTTCATTTTTAGCACAGACCACAATATTGAAATGTGCATTGATGAGCACCTGATTGTCCCTGGCCACATCATCAAGCAGCATCGAGATATCTTCCACGCAAATAGTGTTGACAGGGTCCGGAATCCCGGAATGCCTTTTCTTTTTTAGCTCCAGCGCTGAAAGCACCTTGGACTGCGAAGGGATTTCAATCACCTGGTTATAAAGCAGGCAGTCAAAATCTGGAACCCTGAAAAGAAAAGATAACATATCCACCGGAAAATCCCTTATCCTTCCGCCTTCCGCCAGATTACCAAAAGCCGGAAGATCCTGCGGAAGCTCAATCTGATCAATATCTATGAGCGGGATGCACCGGACCGTCTTGTCCCCAAGACCGATGCCAGTCTCCCCGGATTTATAATTTTCCAGGGAAACCGGCCCCTGAGAAAAATTCATGGCCATCGTCCGCAGGACAAGTTTATTGATTTCCCTTTCCCGCAAGAGATTGGGCATCATGCCGCCAGCCACCATAATATCCATCACCTTGGATATCATCTGCCTGAAATCCCGCAGGGCCGTTTTATCATACTTGTAAAAACGTGAAATTACAGACTCTTTGGTGATGACCAGATAGGTCTGCTGCTTATTGAAGATCCGTCCGGAAAAGTGTTTATTATAGCTTTGCTGAAGATATTCTTGAGCGGGGGCTGAATGGAAAACAGCTTTTGAGACTACATCGATCTTCTGGATCATATGCCCTTCCCCTATGATGCCCACCAGGTTCATGAAAACAGAATGGAAATTTTCAAAGGCTTCCGCATCGGCTGCATACTGACAAACAGGGTTTTCCATTTCGATCACCACTGAAAATTCACCATTCATCCCGTAGAGCAAATCTTCGCTCATCCCCACATCAACGCCCATATAGGGAAGTTTAAATTCGTTCTTGCCTGACATATCTATATATTTTTTGAAGATTGCATGGGTGCAGGTAAATTCCCCATAACTTATTTTTATCGTACAGCCCTTTTTTCTGGCGGGAGCCAAGCCAGAAAAACCCTGAAAGGAGCATACCGATCATGACTATCGCCCCGACATACATACTCATAATGGCCATTAACAATGCACCAGAAACTAAGGACAACAATAAAATGCCAAGGCCCCAATAGATAAACCTGCCCTTGAAACCCTTATAGGTCAGTGGACGTTGCAGGCCTTTGTATATTTTATATCTTTTGGCTTCCATATCTTATAGCCCGAAGAAAGCCTTAACGATCAGCGAAGAAAGAACCAGGAAAAGGCATGAACCGCCCCATCCCATCAGCTCTTTGTTAATATCCTGGTCACCACTGTTCCATTTGGAATACACCCTGATCCCACCAACAATACCTACAATACCACCGATAACCAGCGCAATATTGGATGCCGGATCAACATAGGTCTTTAAGGTCGAGGTCGCGGTATTCAGTCCATTGACGCCGCTTTGGGCAAAAAGAAAATCTACCTGGGTTACCAAAAACAAAAGGATAATGAAACGCACATTCTTGATTTTTTTCATAACAGTTTTAATTAAAGGATAAATGGATGGAAATAAAAAAAGCCCTGGAAGGGCAATGGATTACTAGTAAAAAATAAATTAAAGACCGAAAAGGTGTAAAAGAAAAGTCCAGCTCAAAAGCAAAAAAAGCGCGGAGAAAAACCAGGCGGGAATATCCATACTCACATCTTTTCCCAATTGCCACTTGTGGTAGATCACCACAGATCCAACAATGGCAATCAGTGCGGAGACCACATAGGAAAAGTCCCGCATCGAAAAAAAATACTCCCTGATCCATGAATGCGCCTGCCCCATTTCAGCAATACCTGGCTGGGCCAGCAAAACCACAGGACTTACAACTAAAGCAAACAGTTGCACCAGCAACAGTAATAACAAATGCCTAAACCTTTTCATAATCAAAAGCTTACTGCCTTGGTGTATTCGATGGATTCATCCCTGGCAAGCTCAAAGAGCTCCCGTATGGAAATCCCGCCAGAGGAAACGATAGGCGAATCTGATGCATCCCCCTCACCTTCCCCGATAAAGTAATCAACTTCTGAAAACCCAGGGTCCAGATCCTCCATTGCTATTTTTTTCGGCAGATCGGAAGAAGAAATGCCAACGGAAACCACCTCCGTACCGCTGTCCTTAACAGCCTCACCAAGCCTGGAATAATCAAAAAACAGGTTGACCCCATAATAAAAGCAGTAGCTGCCAAGGAGATAAATAATAAATTGTGTCCATGTCATAGTTCGAAATTTTCTAAGGTTTGTTTGATATAAGTTTTAAGTTCCGGGTGCTTCTGAAATAGATAATGGATGGAAAACGCGATAAAACGGTTCATATCAATTCCCGAAGCCAGCTTAAAACTGTTCAGCAGCTTTACCGTCCTTACATCCAGCCTTGGATGGAGCATATGGGTATTGCCCGAACAGTCAAACCCCTTCATCGCCTCCAGAATCCCGGCAGCGGCTGAAAGGGTTTTCTTTTCCATAACAAGCTTCCCCTTTGTCGCAACAGCACGCCCAGCCCCATTACCACCAACAAGCTTCCCCTCAAAGGGCAGCGATATTGACCTGCGCAGCTCATCTGCTATTGAAATAATCTTCTTTTCCATAATACATCTTATTGGCTGGCAGGTTGTGGAATAGAAAGACTGATATGGCTTTCATAAATCTTTTCAAAGACAGGAAGAATGATGGGATAAAGCACCAACGGGGTCTGAAAAGTACTTGTACGCTGAAAATCCACCCGGTCAGAAATCGCTGCAGTCAAAGTCCCGAAGCGGATCAGCTGGTGCTCAACTTCCGTCTGGGTTTCATACTTCACATTTCCCTTTACCCTATTTGGTACAAAAAAAACAGGAACATCCTTATTGATCTTCTTTAAAACCACAGAAAAGAGAATTGTTGAATCAAAACTGAATTCATCATAAGAAAAAGGGCAGATTACAAGATCTGCAGAAGCAAACACCGGCATCAGGCCATCATCATCAAGTTTTCCGGGAAGATCAATGACCACAATATGTTCCGGACTTTGGGAGAGCACAGTAAACATGGAAGGAAAATGTTCCAGTCCCGCAGCAATGACCTCATAAGGTTCAGTGTTCTCCAGTATTTTGGACTTCTCATATTTCTGGGCCAGCGACTGCTGATAGTCCATATCAATAACAGTGACCCGCCGTTTTTTAACAAGGGTTAAAAAATTTGCAAGCAATAGCGTGAGCGTACTTTTTCCAGCCCCCCCCTTTTGGTTTCCGATAATTATCAGCATGATTAATTGATTTAAGTTTAACGTGTATTGGTACGGGCCATGCCCTTGCGCTGACGGTTCCTGCCAAGGATAGCTTCATCGTCAATATCTTCCGCCAGGTCAGGCAGGCTTAAAACAGAACTATCATAATTTGAGCATCCGGTAACAGCTTCCGAAGGTATTCCCGACACTCTACTATCCAAATTGGTGTCTTCCGCCATCTTGCCATTAAAAACATGACCATCCGTGCTTTCCCCAACCAGCAATGTTATTTTCATCACCTCAGAGCCTTTGAATACATTCTTGTCAGCATGGTCAATAATAGTATAGCCGTAAGGAAAATGACCACCTGAATAATGAAAGATGAACTGTAGGCCAAATCTGGAAGATAAAAAATCCCCCAGCTCAGAGCCACAGCGGAATAATGGATCAGGATTGTTATCAGCCGATCCATGCCGGTCGAGGGGTAACGGACTATATTGGAGTTTATATTTATTAATGATTTCCCGAAGCTGCACAACCCTTTTAACGGTGCTCTTATTCAGTAAAATCTGTTTGTCAACTTCAGAAAGTTTTATACTATGTACCTGTCCATTCTGACCACTTATTTTTAACTGCCCAACATGCTCATCTTTCTCTGTCTTAAAACCCATAACCTCAAACAAAAGCCTGAACTGTGCTACTGTGGAAAACCTGTATTTCAGCATTTTAACGGATACAGATTTAATATCCGTTTTAGCATCCTGCTCCAAAACCTGTGAAAGCATTCTGATAGATCTCAGTTTCTCAAAAGCCGAGGATATCTTTTTCCCAGTTTTATCGATCCTTGTGGACACCGCGTGAATGTGGTTATTTTGTGTATCATTATGAAAAACAAGCAGGTAAGGATTCTTCCCATAACCCATTTTTGAAAGCCAGTTCCGGGCAATCCTGGTCAGGTCTTCTTTAAGTGTTGACCTTCCCCTGGCAGAAATGACCGCATGAAACTGAGGCTTTGAAACCCTTTTATTTACTGAAGAAACCGCCTTAAAATAATTGATGTAATCAGAAGGCCTGAGCGAAGAAAGAAACCCAAGCGCACCAAAGTTGGAAACATTCACCAGTTCCCCCTTCCCTAGCTCAACCTTGTCCGTATTATAATTCACTCCAGAGAAACTGGCGGAAGAAGAAAGTATCTTTACAATCATATATCAGGATATTTAGTCACAGCGTTCAGCAGTTATAAAGATCCAAAGCCATTTAAGGAACCATATAACCAGCCCACCAGAAACACAGCTATAAAGTTTCAGCGTTAGCCACATAACTGAATAACCAAATGACAGGCTACCAGTTAACACAGCCACCCATATACCTACAAAACCATGGGACCAGCTATACGGATAACCAAGGAACTAACGAACTGTATAACCAGTTACTTCCGCAGCAGCATAACTCAAAACAAAAACCAAAGAAGTAAAAGTTAAACCATCCAGTGGCGGCCACGATCAGGCAAAAAGAATCTGCCCCCTACTTACCGGCCAACCTCACCATCCTGCGCAGGAGCACCTCCAGCCGTTTTTGCATCTCCTGATAATCCATCAGCAGGATATTGAAACGCTCGGCAACAACAACAGAAAGAATTCCCTGCCGGTTCAGCGCATTCGCATATCTCGCCAATTGATTAATATTATTACCTGCCCTACCCATTTCAGTCCCCAAAAGATCAAGCCCACCGATCAACTGCTCCGCATTTACGATTACACGCTCAGAACCAGTCAGAATCCTATTTCTGATCAGATCAGCTTTAGAAATGCCCAAAGTATTCTCCAGCCTTAAGATCAGCTCAAACTCAGCACTTGTAAAACGCACATCAATCTTTTTATCACGTTTACCGCAGACCAGTGGTGGTCTTCCCAGTTGACTTTTCTTCATAACGCTCCAGATAACCAAAAAAAAGAAAACGAGCCGCGAGTTTTCTCAACCCTGATGGTGGACTTAAGCGAAGCGCAAGGCCAGTCAACAGGGCAAGGGACTTTTTGGCCAAGAGAGAATCCCACAGGGATTTTCGTCGGACAAAAAGACATCTTGCATTTATAAAAAGCAGAAGCCACCTATGGATATCATAACCCTCTATCTAAAGGGAAAATTGTCAGTCCATAAAAAAAGGGGCACATGGCCCCTTAATCACCTAAACTAAACACAAAACCCAAAGTCTTCGGTGGATCGGAACTACTCGCGTCGGTCCATACGGACCGGGCCCTCGCCTGCCCCTGCGCTTTCATGATATTGATACGATCTCAATTTCGCAGGATTTTCCGCTTCCGCAGAATAATGCTTCATTCCAGTATGTCAAAGAACAGACTCCATATGGCATAGTGACTCTACGCCATAGGCAAATAGATAATCCTATTACTTTTAAAAAGCTATAGCTTCTAGTGAATTTCTACAAATGGTCTTTTTCACCCCGTCTCATTAATCACTTCCCTACATTAGCACTTCCCTGAGAGTGAAGGTCCGGTAGAACTACTATGTAGAAAGCATATTAGCTTTGAAACCTGTTATATAGATTTCTTGGTCCAAACGTATCTATGAATCAAAAAAAAAGGAATTTTTGAGCTCAAATGGACCAGATTGATACCTGGATGAGCTGTTAACGAGCCATAAAAGAATGTATCATTGATAGCTAATTCTTCCTGGATAATATCTAATCTCATTATGATGGACTCTTAGAAGTTCAGCAGTTAGATTTCTGAACATAATTAGATAAAGAAAAAATTGTGATATTTTGGGACCTTCTCAGAGAAAGATTAAACAATTGTCTGTTTTAATATCCCCAACAATTGACTATCTTGTCTAATCTAAATTAACATATCATCATGCCTTCAAAACTAGAAATCGTTACCGACACCAATAAAAGCCCCTATAATAATATTTGTTTTCAACAGATTACAAGGGGCCAAGTTATAAGTTCCCCCACTTTTTTGTCTACAGGATTTCTGATCCGGCCAAATGTTATTTTGACCGCAGCCCATAATGTCTACTCTCCTATCCTTTCAGTGGTAAAAAAAATTGTACTCACACCGGGGAGATACAGGAACAGTAGCGCACATAGTCCAATAGTAATTAATGGAAAAGCATTGTGTCAATCAGCGATACGGGTACACCCATCTTACACCTTTACCGATGGTCAACGGATCCGCTACGATTTTGCGATCATCATCATTCCCGATTCAATTATCAAGAGTTCACCCGATTGGCCAAAAGAAACAAGTTTTGAAATATTACCAGATGTTATCCTAGAAAAAGGAAATCAGGTAACGGTTGCCGGTTATCCTGCAAGTAATGGGTATGATGGTTCCCTCATGACAACACAGAGCCAGATTATCGAATTAGTGAATGATCTCTCTTTTGATCATCAATTGGAAACAGAAACCGGTAATAGCGGATCTCCAATCTGGATAGAAAAAGATGGAAAAATACTGGTTGTTGGGGTACATACTTTTGACGGCGCCGGAACCAAACTTACCCGGGAATACATTGAGATGATATTAAAATGGATTAAACCCTAGAATATCAATGGATGGTACACAGATTAAGAAACCTGACCGGCAAGTCAGGGACAATGACTGATGCCTCATTATTAGTAGAATATCTCCACCGCACTAAATCACGGAATTTATCGAAAACTCATAAAAACCCATCACCTATACCTATGATTGCATAAAAGAAACTAAAAATACCAAATTTGTTAAAATAACGTAAATTAGTGCCAGCCATAATTTAGTTCAATATAACACAACCATTCAATAATTAATGACGCACTCTCAGCCAAAATCTGCTTCAGCTTTCTCCCATTCTCATCAAACAAGCACGGAAGTAACAGAGGGTATAACCTATATTATCAGTATTGGCATAGATCGTTATGCTTCTGCTGGAGTTGTTGATTTTGTACACGGGACTTGTGAGCGGGATGCGCAGGATATTGTAGAATGCCTTACGGCAAAATATGAAAATTTCGAATTATTTGACCGTATACTTTTCAATGAACAGGCAACTAAAAATGCAATATTAGAACTAATACGAAATTTTTGGGAGAGTAGTTTTAATACACACGCCAACAACCTTTTGATCTATTTTTCCGGACACGGAACCCTTCTTGACGTGGGAGACCAGGGAGCCGGCCGTGGCTGTATTATTCCCCATAAGGTTAGTATATCAAGACTGAATGACCTGATTACCTTTAGTAACATTAAAGATGAACTGATCTCAAACAAAACCAAAAATTGCCTGGTTATAGTCGATTCTTGCAATAGCGGCTCATTTTTTCTTGCCAGCGAATCGAATCCCCTTATCGGAAGCACAACCATTGAACCTAAATCAGCCCGATATACTGCCGCGTTGGTGGCCAGCCGTGCAAATGAAAATGCCAAAGCGGGAAATGCAGGGGAAAACAGTCTTTTCACGAAAAAGTTACTCGAGATTTTAAGAAAACCGGACCAACAAGAATTCAGTTCAACCACACTGAACACGTATTTACAAAACATTTTCAACAACCCCACCGATCCGAAGCCCGTATTTGGCAGGATTGAAATATCGGGAAGAGATAATAGCGGAGAGATTTTCTTTAAAGTCAAAACTACAGAGTACAATAAGACTATGGCAAAGACTTTTTTACAGGATGGATTAAATCGGTTAAATTTCGACGATCAGTTACTCATGTTCCATAAATTTAAGACCGCGGATAAAAAACATTTGGCAATTTTTCGGGGCAAACAGCAGAGCGGACTTTGGCTCCTGGCAAAGATGTCGAGGGACAACCCTTATTTTCCAAAAAAGCACTGTCATAAATATGGATATGCCTATTTACCTGGAATCACCGGTAACGGCATGGATAAACTCCTAACCATTTTCAATAACTTATACGGCATCCAAATAGGCGACATAAATACGTTAGCAGGGTACATTTCAAGCAATCTGGCAATTCAGGGGGTTCATATCAATATAGACCTGAGCCCGCGAAATTCAGAAGAGGTCCTGCGGTTGAAAGACAAAAAGGAATTTATCGAAGCACTTATCAGCCTACTAATTAAAATAGACCATAATTATAACGAAGACAATAAACTCGTTGTCTGCCTATATGACCATTCAGATGCAGATTTTAAAGATGCGGTTCCTGCTGCCCCAATTGCTAATTTCAATATGATAATATTTCCTCAGATTGCGGATTTTGACGAAAACAAGGCCACCCTTTGGTATCTTAGGGAAAGAGCTTTTTATAACGGCAACAATGAAAAACAGTTACTGTTCGATCAGCTTTTTGAGGGGGAAATTTTAAACAACCTAACCGAGATCTGCAATGAAGCAGGGCTCAACCCCGGAAAAACCGTAGAGATCATCTGCGCAAGAATGTGCATTCCGGTCCTCGCAGATGAACTATTAAATAAACCTTTAAGCTAAAAAATATGAGCCTACACTTATACCACGGTACTGCAATAGAAAATCTCGCCAAAGTCACAGAGATGCAGCTACCTGTAAATGTCGCCCCTTACATACCTTCAAAACAGTTGATAAAAGCAGTACAGCTCGCACAGATCCTTGGAAGACCTTTATTGGTGAAAGGCGAACCTGGCTGTGGAAAAAGCAAACTAGCGGAGGCAGTTGCAGTGGAAATCCATGGAAAAGATTTCCTAAACAACTATTTTGAATGGAATATAAAATCTACCAGCAAAGCAAAAGATGGACTTTACTCAATAGACTATCTACAGCGTTTGAGTGATGCTAATATTGAAAAGAAAGATGAAAAAAGCCTGGGGATCGAACTCAAAAAAATCAAAGAAAATATCTATGAAGAGCACGGAACCTATATCGACCTGGGTGAAATCGGAAAAGCCTTTATGGCGAGCCGCCTCAACCCATCTAAGCCACCTGTAATATTGATTGATGAGATTGACAAAGCAGATATTGATTTCCCGAATGATCTTTTGTTTGAGCTGGACAGAATGGAATTCGACATTCCGGAAATCCGCAACCCCGACACCCAGGTCATCATCTCTGCAAACCCTGCGAACAAACCGGTCATTATCATCACCAGTAATGATGAGAAACCGCTTCCACCCGCCTTTTTACGCAGGTGTCTGTTTTTTTACATAGACTTCAAAGACATTAAACTTGAAGATATCATACTTTCCCGTTTTCCCGATCTTAAGAAAAGAGAACTTGCCCGGCCAGCAGTGGAGGCATTTCAAGGCTGGCGGGATAAAATCCATTCAGAAGGCTCCAGCCTAAAAAATATTTCAACAAGCGAACTACTGGACTGGATCTACCTGATCGACCGTGATAAAGGAATCACCCAGATCGATCCACAGAAGCCCCTTTTCCCCGAAGTATTATTAAAAGATATTGAGTCAATAAAGCTGTTTACAGAATCTTAATCTATGAATAATCCGGTATTGATAGAGTTGTTTGAAGAGATCAGAAATGATAAGAGCTGGCTCCATCCAAGCTTGGATGATTTTTTACTATTGCAGACCCTTTTACTTTCAAAAAAAATTACAATCACTGGTTTTGAAGAACTAACATTTATTTTGAAAACTCTATGGCTGAAATCACACGAAAGTAAAGACCTAAGTAAATTTAACGCGCTGTTGTTAAAACGCAAGACGGCGTTAATAGAACTTGGAGAGGCATTGCTCACCTGGAATGAGCATCCCGGATCTCATAATGCTCCGGAAGTCGCATCAGAAATAAGCCCCCCACAGGCTTCTGAAAAAAAAGAATCTGACATCAGCCAGCAACACAAACAGGACAGCGGCGAACCCGCAGAGAATCTTGACCAGGATACATTGAATGATACTGAAGACGAAGTGGTAGCAAGTTTCAAAATGCCGGATAACAATAGAATCACTGCCGAAATGGAAAAAATAAATTCACTTGAAAATTCCACTAACGGTTTTTTGTTCACCAAAGGCTACTTCCCGATCCATAACCGGCAGCTTCAGCACGCATGGCGTTCGCTGACTGCCAATCTACCCGGGATGTCAAATGAGGAAATTGATATAAACGCAACTATTTCTTCAATCACCAATAAAGGGTATTTTTCAGGTTTTAAATACCTGAGAAAAAAAATCAACAAAATTCATCTCTATATCCTTTTGGACCAAAGCGACAGCATGATCACTGTCGAAGAATTTGGTCAGGAGCTGATCATTTCCGCAAAGCAAACAAAAAAATACCCAAATCTGACTGTAGGGTATTTCAATAGATTACCGATAAAAAGTGACGGTTCTCAAGAGTACCTTTTTTCGGATGACTCGGGAACAAAATATCAATCCCTTCAATCTTTGTTCAAGGGTTCCCACCAATCGGATATTGCCGTTATGATCTATAGTGATGCCGGTGCATTAAAGAGCGTTTACGATAAAGACAGGTTAGAAGCGACTATTGAATTCACTAAAACCCTCGTGCAGCATTGTGCCTACATGGCCTGGTTAAACCCAGCGCCACGCGATCGTTGGATTGCAACTAATGCAGAAGGAATTGCCGCTCAGATCCAAATGTATGATACGAGCAGGGTCGAGTTCGAAGCAGCTGTCAATGCCTTAAAAGGAAAAACAACACTAAACTTATCAGAAAAGGATGCTGCCCGTTAATTATAATGACCTATCGCTTTCCGGTGATGCACAGCTCAGGCTGAATGCTTTCAATGAAAAATATTGCCGGAATGACAATGGCTCAGGCGATCACCTGGGACATCTTATTTTAGCCTGCCAAATGGCATTTCCCATGGTGCTGACCCCAAAGATGAGTAACCTTCTGTGGCTTAATTTTGGGCATTATCCCAATATATATGGCACAAAAAGAATTGAAAATATTGCGGTAAGCGATATACTCTTTTCTTCATTGTGCAGGCCATTATTAGGCAACCAGTTTGAGGTAGTTCCAGAAATAAGAACTTACCTTCTTTTTTTGCTTCATGACGGTAAATGGCTTTCTGAGCATAATATATTGATGTTTGGCAAGAACCGTTTGGAAAGCATTGCGAGCTTCTTGCTTGCCTACCTGGCCGATAAAAGGATTTCAAAGGAAAATAACGACGCGGGATTCAGGGACCTGAACAGATATGCAGCGTTAGCCTACCTTTCGCCAGAGCTGCTTTCTGTAAATCTCGCAGAAAGTCTCCAGGCAACATTCGCAAACACCGGCGGAGAAGAACTGGAGACCGAACAATTAAGGCTGAATTTAGTCATCAAACGTTTTCAGGAACAGATTTCTTTAAAGCTCAATCATAAAAATAAAATTTATAAAAATCTGGATCCGCTCATCAAATTTAGCCTCGCCAACAAGGAAAGGCTTTTCGATGGACCTGCAAAAGTGGTTTCAGATCTATATTATTCCATCGGCAAACAGTATATCGGAGAAATGCAGGCTGACAACGGCATTCAGCTACCGGTAAGAAGTATAGACAGTAAAAGATTACTGCGCAGAAAAAACGAGGTACAGCGTATTTTCACCATTTTTGTCTCCGTTAATTACATCGAACAGAATATAGGAAATTATTTTGACCCAAAAATTCAGATATGGGAAGGCTTTAAGCATATCTTTGAAAGACGAAAAGACTTTGAACTAATAGAAAGTTTCATGCTGATTAATCAGGAAGCAACTTTTGATACTTTTCTTTCAGGTCTTTTAGATGCCTGCGAAAGAATCCATCCAGAAGATGTTCTACTTATCTATTATCACGGAACAGAAGCACTTGACCGGGAAGATTCCATCGCTTTTGCAGACGCCAAAGGATTAGTAGAACGGATCAAACGAAAGGATTTTATCTATGCCACAAACAAAATTTTAAAGGCAGGCAACGTTTCATCGGTGTTGATACTGGACTTTCCGATCAAGGATATCTCGGCATATAAGGATGCAGCAAAATTTGTTTTGAGCGCTACAAACATTGATCCAATGCCATTTGAACGCCAATATCATAAAAGCGGGATTTTAGAACATATGAACAGTGTCCTTGGTCAACTTGGAACACTTCCCTCATACAGCGATCTAATGCTGCTCCTAAACAGGTCAGCAGCTGACCAAAGCAATGGCGATCCTCTTAAATTCCAGCTCTGGACAAAAGCAAATAAGGATACTGTACTGCTTGATCAAAAAATCCGAAAAAAAGACTTTTCCAAACATTTTATGACGTTCAACAAGGGTGGTGGGTTTTGGGAAGTGATCCAGGAAGAATTTATCGATGTACTATTAACTCGGGATATCCAGGTATTTGAATATTCTGGAAAGCAGGTTGAAGTTTCAGGCGAAATTTTTATAAGGGATTATAGCATGCGCGTTGACGGAGACCTCCAAAACCTCAACCAGGAAAAAGTCTATCTTGTCCGCCCCAGACCAATTGCACTGGATTATGTAATTATTTATAACAACAGTGACAGCGATCTGGAACGCATCGAAAACAGTCTGTTCAGAAGATTTCCAGATGCCCGGTTCAACCGTTACGGCATGTTCAATTCTGTAACTGCAAATGGCTATAATCATGATGAGCGAGATAACCTAACAGAACGGGTTATCCTGGAATTTGCAGTTGGAGAAAATAACGAGATCCTGGTTAGCTTTGAGCAAAAAAAAGAATCAATGCCGATTGAAGAATCTATCTTCGCTACCACAGAATTGAAGGAGATCAGGGAAGCCATCAGACAATTTTCCCAGTATGCCTATTTATCAAACCTGAATCCTATTGGCCAAAGGCTGGGAACGGCATCTCCACCACCATTCATTTTTGGATGGCTCAAAGGGCAACAGGTCAATGGGAACGACACCGATAACAAAACACTCATTTTTGACCAAAATTCGTATGGGATCAAAAATGGACAACTTAATATAAATCGTCTTCGTCTGGAATTCAACGAAAGCTTTCAGGGACCGGTTTATTATGATCTATATGTTCTGTTGCCAAACTTTCAGGTTTTAAAGCTTCAATCCGGAAAGTTGAATGAAAAAACAACAGGCAGTAAGCGGATAATCGAAATAGATGTAACCGGATGGGCCGACTTGCTTATTGACTACAAACAAATTATAAAGTTCAAAACCTTATTCTCAACTGAACCGATCGTGGTAGACTTCAGCCAAAAAGGGGTTAGTAAGCATCTTTTAAAACCCAGATTTAACTATACCGAACAAGTAGAAACTTCCTGGGGCGAGCCTTTTAACTTTAACCTTCAGGCAAGAAACAAATTTAACTGGGGCATCGAAGCACACTTTATGCCCGACTTGATCAGCATGCTTTCAAGCGGAAGACAGAATACGGATGAAAAAACTGAAAGGCTCAGTTTAGATCATTTTAAAAACCTTTTAGCGCTGATCAGTGAAAATAATCTGGAACATGGGGATATTAACGGATCAATAAGGACACTGCTCCAGAAAAGCAGTACACACCGACCAAATAAGAGACATCTTGATCTAGAAATCCAGCAGGCCCTATTTGACTATATCAACAGAAGGCCTGAGGGCATTCCATCTTACTTAACTTTGGATGGTATCTGGGGACCCGTAAGTGAAAGAGCATTGGAACAGTTTACCTATCAATTCCACATCGTCGGGGCCGAAAACAGGGATTATCTTCTGTTACAGAAAATCCAGGCGGTTTTAAGCAGATTGATAACTATTGAAACCGTTGAAACTTCAAAACCCGCTTATGCACAGAGGCTGGAATACTTTACCTTTAATAACGGACTGCCCCAGTTATACTTTGCTGAAGATGATGAACATCTTAAGGTGTATGATGCGATAGACCATAGAAGACGCGCTGTTTTTAACCGGACAGTACCGGTAAAATACCTGAAAGATTTCTGCAGGTGGTATTATCTTTTAAAAATGGGCAGCAAACTATTTCTTGACTCAATTCCGATATATTTTAGTGTTACCGGGGCGGGCCCTCAAGTTCACCAAGAAACGGAAAGCCTTAATAGCCTTTATTTCATAGAGCCGGACACTGAACTCGTGTGTAACTACCGTGAAGTCAGTATTGATATCGATATGGCTAATTTTGATTTCCCGGTATTTCAACTTGGCGTCTTTTTTTCATCAAGGTGTTTACCTAAAATCATAGTGGGAGAAAAATATAGACGTGAAAATTCTCACCAGGATTTCATCCGTTATAATGCAGGCGATTTTTACAACAATCAGGACCAGCATTCTTTTGAACAACAGGTGGTCAGGTTTGAAACAAAAGCAGATTTCTTCAAAATATTTATACTACGCAGTCAGGAATATTTCCTAAATCTTATGGATGCACCGCATGACGAGGTCCTTAACCAACTCTGTCATCTGCCTAATGCAGACATTATTGCTGTGAGAACAGTCGGCTTGGATATAAGCCGGGAGAGAAAAGATTTCCAGGTGATAAAACCTTACAATCAACAGCGCATTTTGGTAGCGGGAACAGGCGGCAGACAGTTATCTCCAATTGAAGAAAGGATGGCAAGGGCGATCGGACAACAATTGGCGCTTGAGGGATATGGTGTGATCGGCGGAGGCTGGCCGGGTGTTGATGACATAGTAAAGGATGCCTTCCTAAAAGTCTTTATTGAAAATGGAGACATAGACGAGGAAAGGCATATTACCTTGATTGAATCTGGACAAAAGCGTACAGGTCCAACTGATAGGACCGATATGTTGCAACCTAACCAAAGTTGGTATTATGAGGCAACACAACGGGCAGCCGCAGTAATCCTGATCGGGGGAAATGGAGGTACCTACCAGACCTATGACGCCGCCAGGGAGAAAGGTTTAACAGTCTTACCAGTGAGGGATACCGGTGGCGACGCAGAAAAAATTTATTTCACAATGCAAAAGGAAGGCCTGCTATTGGGGGCAGGTCCACTTGGACAGCTCATCCCGGATGACACAGCAGCGGAAGAAATAAGCAAAAGAATTATTGAACTTATTGAACAATCAACAACACCGGCCAGGCAATAAAAGTCCCGGCATTGTTAGATGCCGGGAAAAAACCAAACCATCATTAGTATCAAATGAGTGTGGTGAGGATTGATAGTACTTCCCTGTTGTTAAAATAATTCATGTGATCTGAAGGCACAACATAAACAACAGGTTTAATCAACCATTCGGGCTCTTCTTTGAAGGTTATGATACTTTCATCACTCACCGCAATATCGTTGGGAAGATGAAAGAGCAGCCTGTCCAGCCCCGCATAAACAGAATTTCTGATCGAAGCAGAAAGACAGCGTTCTATAAGTTGTGAAGCCTGTCCGTACGCTGAGATAATGTCCCGGGTATTTCCCGCGATTACCACATAAGGAATTTCCGGATCTTTACCCTTGTTCAGATTGCCATAAATTCCATCCTTCGCATCCATTTCCTTTAAAGTTACCTGCGCCCCTTCAACCAATTTCCCAATTCCGGAAAGCAGGAACATCCATGGTTTGAGAAGAGATGCGCCATTAATGGCATAGGTGATCAGTGCAGCAGCCAAATCCCTTACATCCGCCCAGGGCGTTCCATTGTTGGGCGTACCCAACATGATCAGACTGCTCACCACCCCAGGATTACGCTCGATCATGGACCTACTGACCAGCCCGCCCATTGAGTGTGCAATTACCGTTAATTTCTTCCCATGGCCAACCCCAAGACCGACCGATTTTAATCGGTCAAGCAACAGGTTTGCCGTCTGCTGTATCGGGGTATTTAGGTTCTCATAATCGAAAGCCAACACCAGGTCGCTGCGCTGTTCCAGGGTCTGCATGCCTTCCCCCGGCATTTTTATACACTTCACCATACCTTCTGTATCCCCGATGATCCCATGGATAAAAAGAATGATCGCGGATGAGTCTTTCACCAGATTTTCTATTTCAATATGATCATCCATATAGTGGACATTCAGCGCTGAATCCACACAGACTTTTGCAAGCCGCGTGGTTTCACCACGGAAACCGAGCTTTTGGCCGATTACCTTCTGAAAATAAAGTTTGATCGAGCCCCAAAAGCTGCGCTGTGTAACGGCATGGTCGGAAGCGGTAGGCTTAGGCAGTATCTCTATAACAATATCACCATTGTTGTCCATATATCCCAAAGGAAAATACAGCCCGGTCTCACTATCAAAACCGACGGGCAAAATATTCGAAACCTCCATATCCCGTTGTTTATCAATGGAGAATACCAGCGGGTTATCCCTATCAACATATTCCAGTCCCGAGATATTGTAAAGTTCAATCACATCCATCAAAGATGTACTGCGCTGGGAACCGGTAATATCCAGCGGCTCCATTCCAAATGCCGAGTTTAACAGTGACGGTCCTTGGATTCCGTCCGCGTTACGGGAAGTAAGCTGCGAACTGTTCAGACTTGCATCCGCCCTAAAACCTGTATGGCCCCTAATTTTTAAAATACCAAGCTGTTTTTCCCCATCCCCGATTGCCACCCCATCCAGCGGCTGGCTAATAGTAAACCCTAATGTTTCGGTATACCAATACAGACCTGAGGGCTCATTGAATGGTCTGGAGGCTGCACCCCTGCCATTTACTATAGCTTTTAGATTTTTCTGTCCCGGTGCTTCAGTCAATTTCACCCCAGGCTGTGTTAGCCCGTCAGTGCTGATCTGTTCTACTGCAACAAATAGCTTTATATATTCTGTAACCTCAGTGTAATTCAGTTCACGTATATGCTGATCGATCCCTAGATAAATCAGATCGGAACCTGGCTGTCCTAAAAAAGTAAGCCACTCTGTCTTCCCTTTAGCGATTTCGACAGGTGAAAAAAGATTACCGGTAATCGCATGATCAAAGCCGAGATAGGCACTGCCCACCCAAAGTCGCTCTTCACTGTTATTGGTAACTGATACTTTTATAACCGGCTGGTGCCAGTCTTTGCCTTTCTTTTTATAATAAACTTCCTGTACGGAATTTCCATTACCGATCTTCTCAAAGCCAGTGGCTGCCATAGAAATATTGTCAATAGACCTAAAGACATTTACAGTATAAGGAAGGTTTCCTTTTTGATTGCCCGTACCTTCCAGTTCCCTGAGATAGAAACTTCTGGCAACGCGTTCTGCGGAATCCAGAAAACTTCCGAGATTTAAGGGAGATAGGTCAAAGACCGGCAAAAATAAAGGTACACTTCCGCCGCCCAGGCTTAAATAGATTTCATTCAGATCATTTTTTCCGATCACAAAACGTCCTGTTTTGTCATCCTCGAAAGACAAACAGGTCTGGGTACTAGCGGCAGCATTAAAATCTGATGCAGATGGAAGACCTAAACCTGAGGGAACCCCCACGGTAAACTTTGAAGGCTTTTTTCTGATCACTTCAGCAGACCACACCTCATCGATCCCCCCAAGCCGGATATCATTATTAAGTCTGGAAACACCTGCAGAAGCACTGTGTAATACCTCACATATAATACCTTTAGAAGTAACTACCTGATCTCCCGGATTTAGGTTATGAATAGGCCCTGCATCAATACACCATCCCATTTCAATCCTGTCATAATATACCTTATAAGCAGCCCCACCAATAAGTGACTTACCCAAAAAAATCCGGTCTCCATCAATACCTGTCAATTTACCGTTGGTATTTAATCCGGGCAGTTGATCATCCACAACATTGTTTATCTGTATCCCGATCCGCTCAACCAGATCACGGTAACTGATACTTCCCCCCGTGCGGTAGAGCTGTTCGATCAGAGAAAAGGTAAACGCCCCACGGACTTTCCCGCCTATTGGCAGTTCTTTTGCCGTCTGATAATCTCTGCTTGCCGCCAGATGGATGTGATCGCCCTGGACAGAACGGATATACGCTTTCCCGTCGCGTTCGCTCAAAGGATAAGCAGAAAGCCCACCCACCTTCTCATCAAACCCCAGATACCCCTCTACATCTTCTGGTGCATGCCCCGGCTCACTGCGCATCATCCGCTCGGTAACGTCTTTGCGCGTCAAAAAGGATTTTGTGACCGTACCCGAATGACAACAGTCAGTTATTGCCACAAAATTGACTCCTGGCCTTTTCTGCAAGGTTCTCCAGATCAAAAAACCAAGCTCCCTGTCCATCAGATCCTTCCCACCCGGCTCACGGCTATCGATGCACACCAACGACTGAACCAGTCCACTGGCAGACTGAAAGACAATAGGCGCATCCGAATAGGATCCATGTCCACTGTAATAGAACAGGCACTCATCCCCTTGCTCCGCCTGCTCAAAAAAATCGAACGCCGAAATAATATTGTTACGGGTCGGTCCCCCATCTTCAAGATCGGTTACTTTTTTAATCTTCAGCACCGAACCTGGCAGTCCTCCGTAAAGCTTTGTAAGACACTCTGACAAAGCTTCAACATCATTCAGACACCCATTAAGAGGTGTGGACTGGTAGGCATTTATCCCCACCAGTACCGCGTATATGTTTGCCATACTCTTTAATCGCTTGAGAGTTCTGCTTCGTTGAACGGCTGCACACTTAGTTTTATCACTTCGCCTTTTTCTACCACTGACCTAGGACCGATATGGGTAGCAGATAGCCAGGGTGCAACAATGCCCACCAGTCTGTAAAGTGGCGTAAGGTCCTTCTGCGAGATATACTTTAAGGTACTCCCCTGTTCGTGGGCAACAGTAAGCCCAAGGGAAGAATCGGTAAGTTTCAAAGACCCCGTGGCAACTCCTGCTTTTGCTTTCAGCTCCAATTTGACATTACTGCTGTTGGAAATGATTATTGTAGCCGATCCGGCAGTAATCAGTTCAGAAATGATCAACCAATCCTTGTTCCAGTTGCCAGCTTTGTACTTTTCCAGTATCTGTTTTTCAATTGCCCCAAGGTTTGTGATATGCCCCGTTTTGACATCCCCCGCCTGAAAAACGATACTTTGATCACTTTTAAAATCAAAGCTAAAACCCGCATCAGCGTCGGTAAGTACACTGCCAGCGGCCGGTACAGAACCTGATAGTTTTGTACTGATCGTCACCGAGTCGCTCGAGGTATAATCTAACTCACCAGTAGAACCTTCTTCGGTCTCAACCGGGATTCCCTCTTTCTCGAGGGAAGAATAAACATTGAAGACCCCGAAGCTGTCCAATTTTCCGACCTGACCAAGTTTAAGCGGTTTTCCCGGATCCCAGGTCGCACGGTAAGCAGTTTTCCTGCTCATATGCCTTAGATAAAATTTAGCTGGTTTTGACATAATTGCTTTTTTATAATATGTTTAATTGATTAAGGTCGGTAAAGGATAAACAGAACAGGTAGGTCCAGTATGCAACCGGGACATGTAATTAAACTGGACATGGATTTATTTTAAAAAAAATTAAGCCCAATCATTAGCCTCCGGAAATCTAAAGTAACAATAACCAACTAAGCATCAAATACTTATTACTGGGTATTTTTCATTGGTAGTTTATTCTTTTGTGTAACACCTACACAGGCCTGCCACCCAAGCGCCCAAACTAAGATCACGGCTATTATGCCGCCCATCCCCAAACGCCTGCCCATAGTAAAATCAAACAATCCGCGAAATCGATTTTTGATACAGATCCCCGTCAATCCTTATTTTCTCCATAACAATTCCTGTGAAACGGCCCTGGACAAAATGGTCACAAAAATAGTTATGGTAAGCTGCCGACCATGCATATTTTTCAAACAACCGGAAGTTTGTCCGGTAAAGTTTTAGGTTGTCAATTATTGGCTTACGGTGTGCCTGCAATTCTCTGATTATCTTTTTTTTGGGATATCCACGGTCGTAAAAAAGGATAAACAGATAATTAATAAAATAAACCCCGTCGATATCCACAAGAAATAACTTATTCTGCGGGGAAGATCCCGAAGGGGAATAATAGTTGATGTGTTTTTTTACCATCTCCACAACATCGGCAGAGAGGATTACCCTTGGATTCACAGCACTTTCCGACTCCATTTTATAGGCCTCAACCAAAGCAGGCCCCAACACGACATGATTATCCATATATAGATTGCTCATACTAATAGCGCCCCTTATAAAGATGTCCGATTTAGCAAAAGAGAACTGGATATGGGAAAGCACCTCGAAAATATCACCCAGTTCAACTTCCCCGAACTGATCAAACCACGGATGGCCAAAAACAAAATTATCAGTAAAGATCTTGAGCTCAAAAGACTTAAAACCCTGCTTGCCGGATAGATCATGATTTGATTCTATATGGGCCAGTTCCTTTTTTAGCACCCGCAGATATTTATTAAAATAACCAAGATCATTCCGCATAATCTTCTGGCTAAAGCCAAGGATGTCAAGATAAGCACAAAAACTCATCCTGAACAGCTGCTGTCCCTTTACACTTTTATATATTTCCTTCATAGAATATCATTAAACAATTATCTACCAATATCAGCTCTTAAGCAAGCGCAACTTCCCATATCAGTACCCTGGTCTCAGATTTTATCTGCTCTGCCATCAAAATTTCATTAAAAATCAGATCGCTTACAATTTCTCTTTTCATAGGCTGGAAGACTTTTAAAAACCGGTGGTCGAACTGGTTGGTCTTTTGCTTCAGCTGATGCTCAATAATATCGTTGCTGATCCTATAACTGGAAGGAAAACGCTCAATAATATTACTTCTGATCTGATGCCCGAGCATTTTATGATCGGCCACACATATGAACAACCCCTTGGTTCCGGTGAAGTGGGCCTCCAGGGATACCCTTATCATATCATTCAGCATCTTGACCGCCCTAGAAGTTTTATTGATCGTACCATTTTCATTGCTGTTCTGCCTGAAAAGACCAAATTCTGCAGATATATTTAAAATAGGTTCCATTATCACCATATCAATCAGTGGCTTCTCCTTTCGGAAGGAGATCTTCTCCGCCAAGGGAATAAAACACTGGCCATTTATAGGAACTTCCAGCTGTATCTGTGATGGTCTCAGCGAATTTGTTTCCATGACTGCAGCAAAGAAATCATATCTGATCGTATCTTCACCTATATGCAAAAGCCTGAACCTGTCCAGTCTTTCCTGCAATAATTTTTTATAGTTGTTAAACAGTGTTAACAAATTTTCATCAAACCCGTTCATATCAGTGGAGCGTATTAGTTTACAAATAATTTACCATCATTAAAGAGCATCCATCAGAACAGGGCGCAATCCTACCTTGGTATAATCAGTTAAAATGACCTAATGTTCTTTTATATGCTAAAAAAAGTGCCTTACTTATTATTTCTGCAAGATCTTTTCGTATCCGGTTCTTCAGGCCCTATGAAATATAATTAGTAAGTGGCTCAATAAATTTATCAAAGTCAAATACCGGGAGATTCTTAAAAGAGCCATGTAAGCCACTTACCCGTTTTTCCTTAATATCGGTTGTATCAAACAGTGGATGATCCTTAAGTATTTTCAACAAGGAATAAACCATAGCCTTTTCCATAGCCACTCCGTTTTTGAACACATCGATAATATCCCAGAATTCAGGTGAACCTACCAGTTCAGGAGTTTTTTGTTCATCATCCACTAAACCATAAAATTCAGGAACTGCTGTCTTTTTCATTAGTACAAAGGCGATCAGGTACCTGAAGTCGCCTTTTTTTCCTTCCTTGAGTGCCTGATGTAAAAAGAATTTCTTTTGGTTCAGCGGAATCTGCATCGATCTGCTCAACTTCGCTGCATCCCTGACATCCAGTAATATAAGATCGGTGATTTCAGTGGCCTCCGCTGCATCCATGAGTCCATGGGCAACCTTATTTCTTAGCAAACGGAACTTAAAAGAATAATATTCGTGGTTGAAATGGTAATCCAAGTACTTTTTCATGATGTTGACTTTTTCCTGAAAGCCCATGCCCAATACTTCATTTTCCGAGGTTCCGAGCGCGATACATATATCATGAAAAATCCCTTCTATGATCGTCATGGCTATACTGGAAAAAAGAATTCTTTTATTGTCCCGGTAACCTGCCAAAGCCTCCTGGATCGTTTCCTGCCTGGAATAAAAAAAATGATTCAGTCGGCATTCTTCCTCAAGTTCATTTATTACCCCTTCATCCGAAATGTAGGATTTCAAAAAAAGCTAAAAAGCAGGCTTATCACTGTCGAACATTCTTTCCACGTTCTTATAATAGCGTAAAACAAATTCGCCAAATTTATTACTGATCAACGTCGGATAACTCACTTCGTATCTTGCAGGATTCCAGGCGTACCCATAAGGAATAGAGTTTAAAAAACTTCCCCTGGAAAGTGAATCCGCCTGTTGACGGGAATAGAAAAATATATCGTCTTTAAGGAAATGGATCACCTGCTCCCGTGCCTGTTGGTTCAGATTCAGATAATAGCTTAACACCGGTTTATCGGATTGTGATCTTTTGGAATCCTTAGCCGCGTTAATATCATTGAGCTGGTTTTCAATTTTCTTAATCCTCCCATCAATTTCCTTAAGATGGAATGAGGCCATTTGAAACTGTTCTACAAGGATCTTACCAAGCTCTCTATCATAATCAAAAAAAATATTTGTAATTTTTTCAAAAAAAGCAGTCTCATCCCGGGGAACCTCTTCGCCTTTTTCCTTCGTGTTTTTCAGATATAGCGATCTGATCTCCTCAAATCCTTTTTCTTTCTTCCAACCGAAATAACGTTCAAGAAATGCTCTTCCAAGTTCAGCCAGGGTCAGCCTATAGATAAGGCCAGACTTATAAAAATAATCAATATCTCTTGAAAATGAGCTCACCGGCTCAGTCATGAGGTTGGGTTTGGACCGGCTCATTTATTTAAAATAAAAGTTATAAAAATCGAGTTATTTAATAATTATCCTACTTACGTCTTTTCCTGATGTCAGTTATCAAAGTCTCCAAAGCCGTTAGATCCTCCAAAAATTCTGATGAAGGTGGCGGCTCCTGCATGAGTGTGCCAGCAGAATCATGGCCTAAAAAATAAGTTGAACACTTACCCATATTCTCATCTACCTTTTGATAATCCATATCAGTGATATCTGTAATCTTGGACAACCGTTGGGTCTGGATCTCTCTTCCAAACCGCTGAATCGCACCGTTCAGCAATACCTCCTCTACAAAACGTTCCCAGGTTTCCCTCAGTTTACCGTAAAGATGCTGAACATTTACACGGTAAACTTCCTCAGTCTGCGTGCGCTCGATTTTTTCGAGTTGTTGGTACTGGTTTTTTAAAATACCGATTCTCTTTCCCACCGGCAGGGCATCCCACGGCGGATTCACCGCAATAATACCTGTTTCCTGTTTTTTCCTTGTCAAACTCTTGATATCAAGATCACTTCCCTGTTTTTCAGAGTGTTCCTGTAACATCAATAAAAAAGTAATGTCGTGGGTAAATACAATAACCTGTCGTATTTTCGCTTCCGTTACGATACGCTTTGCAATCTTGTCCCGCCACTTATGATCAAGCGAACTTACCGGATCATCAAAAATTATAGTGCTCTTGTGCTCAGAGAGCGTCAGTTCGGATAGAAAAGTGGAAAGCGCAATGCATCTATGTTCCCCCTCACTAAGGATATCCTTCAAGGCCACCCCATTTGCATTAGGTTCATTCAGGCGCAGATAGTGATACTGCTTGCCTTTAACACCTTTAGTTTCAGTTTCAATTTTAATGTTGCGAAACCCCATCCCCTTAAGCTCTTCCTGAAACTTCTCCCTCAGGTTCTGCGTAACATAGGTCGAGGCAAGCTGATTGCTCAAAGTGGTAACCGTACGGGTTGCACATTGAGCAGAGCATGTGGCCAGCAGGCCAACCTTCTTCTGCCTATAGATTTCCCTGGCCAGTTTTGGCCTATAGTCAAAGATCTTTTTACTGTTCCTGAGTTCATCAAGAGCCTTTTCATTTGTAGCAATGAGATCGGTGATCGACTGGGTCTTCAGTTCCTCTATATCCTTGTCAAGCTTCGTAATTTCCTCATCTATCCTGGTCTTACTATTTTCAGTCAGGACCGGCGCCTTTAATGCATCAAACTTTTTCCCTGCGGTTATTCCGGCTATCAGCGCATTGCGCTGGGCTTCAAGTTCCCTAAGATATACAACCTGCGCAGCCTGGTAACCGTTCAGCGCCCCCTCCAGTTCAGTAGAGGTCGGCTCCTGATCTGTAAAATCAAAAGAAACTGCATTTATTTGCTTTACCAGCGCATCGTAAGTGATTTTAGCCTTATTATGTTTTTGCTGGGTATCATGCTGAACAAAGTTCTCAAATCCCAAAAAACGCGCCTTTGCATCAGCACTTAAGTCCTGGAAGCACAATGGGCACTTACTGTCCTCACCCGTTTCAGGGAATTCACCCGGGCTCTGGTCCCCGTTATAAAATTTACGCGCACTTTCCCATAACTGCTTCCAGGAATCCCCTCCTACACCTGCAATAGGAAGGCCTGAAAAAGCACCTTCCGAAGAAAGGCGGAGCGTTTCCTGGGTGGTAAGAAACGTATTTACGGTGCTTACGATCCCATCAAGTTTATCCTGGGAGATCAAAACAGACTCCAAAGCATCAAACTTGTCTTTCAGTACCTTATAACGCGTGATCTTAGCCGCATTTGTCACTATGGTTTTCTCGGGATCAGTCGCCCTCAAGGTTGCAATGATCGTTTCAAGTTCCTTCTCACGGGCAGCCAAAACCAAGTTCCATGTACCTGAACTTCTAAGATCATCTAAAGTAGTATTCTTATTGATTGAAGACAAAAATTTGCCGGCAGCTGAATTTTCATCGATCCCAAGCAGGGAAATATCAAATTTTGAGCCGTTCAACTGCACGATTTCAGCATTGAATTCCCTGTCTATCTGCTGCAGGACAGCAGACAGCTTTTCCACATAAGAAAGTCCCTGGGGAATAAAAGCAATCTCATCCTCACCCGCGATATAATGATGTGCACTGGAGGTATCAAAGACATCAACCCCTTTGAGTGCATCCCCACTAACTTTTCCATTGACAAGGGACACCGAAAGAAATACCGTACCATCGTCAGAATATTCCACATCCGCTTTTTTGTCCTTACCCTTGCTCAACACATCATAGACATTATCATTTATCGACGGTTTCTGGCCACGGGTATTGCAGACATGTTTCAAAATACTGACAAAACTGGATTTACCTGCACCATTATCCCCGTATACAACAGTCATTCCTTTATCCGCAAAATCGAGCGAGCTACCCAAAGAAAGCGCATTTATATTATCTATATTATGGATCTTACTGATAATAATATCCTTATCCGAAGAAGCATGGTTTACAAAAGCCCGCAGGGAAGCAAAATCGACCGCAGGGAATGTTTTATTCGATAAGCCTACCTCAGAACGGCAGATTTCCTTGAGATGGCCAATATCAGCAGCAGTCAGGGTATTGTTCCGGATCAGCATATCGATACCTGTCTGCCAGAATTTTGACTTGGTTTCTGCCCAGGTGATAATATCAGTTAAAATATTCATTTTTAAGAGAGTTAAATTAATATTGATAAAATAGTGTTGGAATCGATTGATAGATAGAACCTAAAACAACATTCCTTAAAGTGCTAAATGTAGACCAATTTTATTATAATATATTACAATTAAAGCTTAAAAATCATGATTCTTCTGTCCCGTAAGTAATGGATTTCGGATTGTTACTCACCATCCTCTGAACCGGTTCCTATCACACCCAGGTCCCATCCAGCTGTACTAAAAAGAAGATCTATGGCCCTGACCTGCTGCGCAGGGTTCAGTTTTGGATCCTTGAACAAAGCAGACCCCGGTTGTTCAAGCTCAGCATTTTTCCTTGCCAGATTTGTCTGAACTTTTACTTCCCAAAACTTCAAGTCCGGTTCCTTATGGTTATTGTATTCTTCAGAAGATCCCAAAAGTATCTTTGCCAGGCTCTCATGCTGCTCCTTCAATTGCGAATAAATGCCATTGACCATTGAAATGTCCTTTACCGAATCCTCCCAGACCATTTTAGACAACTTCTCCCTTTTTTCGGAAGTTCCTTCCAACATCCCCATTACCAGACCGTTCCCATGATCAGAGCTTTTATAGTCCTGATAATCCAATCCATATATTTCGAAAACCACTGGGATTTTTTTTGCCAGCGACTGCTCGTCAATCGATTTGATCAGCGCCTCTATGATCACAAAAAAATTCTCAACGATGAACGCCCTTGTCATTGGGGAGTCCCCGATATTTTCCAGCACATACATCAGGTTTTCCCTAACCCACCATACCGAAGAAGAAAAATCGATCCTGCGCAGATAATCCAACAGCAGCCCGTCAACTGAAATATCGCGGCAGTGCCTGCACAATACTTCAAGTATTGATCCATTACTGCTATATTCCCTGTACTGGTCAAGCGACTGTACTGCACCAGAAGCAATACGATCTTTGAGAATCTCCTGCAACTCTTTCTCCAGTACCAAGGGACTATTTTCCACATCAAAAAGCTTGAGCTGCTCCAGATACACAATACTGGCGAGGACACCTTTTTTTTCCTGATAAGAATCCTTTAGATAAGCAGCAAGGTAGTCCGAAAGCGAAGGGTTGATCAGCTTAAATTCCCGTACGATAATATCCTCTTCCATAAAAACCCTTTCCTTGACAAAAGACGAGGTGATAAAACCTTTCAACAAGCTGATAATTGAATCATTGTAATGGTTCGCCTTTATAACCTGGTTATTCTCACTTTTCTCATAAGCCAGCCTGCTTTCAAAGGCACTTCTCAAATGGACATCCTTCATCCCATAAGGGCGTGTGAAAAGCGTGAGCAACAACCGCTGATCGAAATAGCTGATCTGGTTAAAAAATGAACTGCTCCAGATTTTTTCGGGATTATCAAGGTTGGCAAGCATAAAATCCCGGTACGCCTCCAGGCCAAGGGTATTGACCGTAACTGGTTTTGTAATGCTCTCGATGATACGGGGCGTATAGTTTCGGTGCGCAATGATTTTCTTGTAAAACTTATCCGTGGTGATCGCCGATATCGCCTGCCCACTGAGTCCCCTGGTGTAAATGTGGTTATAAAGAATCTGGCCCTTCTCATAATCCGAATAATCATCAAGCCGAAGCTCAAACTGAAGCCCCGAAATATCAGAGTTACTGATTTTTTCAGACCGCTGGGCCGCCTGCGAAAGGATAACAGTCCGGGTGGTGAGCACAAGATACTTGTTGGGCGTCGCCTTGATTCTATCCACAAAGGCAGCAAGTGCTGCCTCATGTTGGCTGCCCGTAGTCACAAGATAATAAATCTCACCCAAGAAATCATCATAATAAAACAACTGCTTTTCTTCATCATCCCTTGAGATAGCCCGCTCAGCCTCCTCAATATTATAAACCTTGAATATTTTATACCCCGCCCTGGCCCTTGCAAAAAAAAGCACATCGGCCAGTGTTGATTTTCCTATGCCCGGCTGCCCGGAAATCAGCAGAAGTTTCTCCCTGTCCAGAATCTCTGCCGCCTCGTCCAATTTTTTTGTCAGCACATAATACTTGATGCGAGCTTGTATCTTATCCACATAAGCCCTAGTCCTACCCTCCACAGCATTATTCAATATCGATTTTAATACCGATGTACTCGAAAACCACAATTTAAAATGGTTCTCCTCAATCTCCGGATAATTCCTAAGGATATCATTTATAGTAGAATGGCCGATAACATCATCAGCGGTTAAAATAAATGGGGACATTAATTCTTTGATTTCATCAGCCTGCCCAGGCGTCAACGGCAAAGAAGTAACGACAATGTACCTATCAGGTTTAAGTTTAAGCACCTTGGGAAGCTCATTGTGCAACAGTGTAAATTTCAGCTGAGCATACTTGGAATGATTATAATGTTTTACCTGAACAACAATTTTATTATTGTTATCACTACTGGCATATCTTAGATCAATCCCCTTATCCTTCCCATCCTTAAAGCTCCTCAGCCCGAGATCAAATCCCTTATTGAGCACATCAAGTGCAAGAAGTTCAAATTCCTTATCATTCAGCGTGGAAAAATTATAATCATTCATTCAGTATCAATCAAAAATATTGCTCATTAAAATTACAATTGGGCCGTTCCAAACCAGCAAACCAAATCAACACCCACAATCAGACCGGAAATCCATGAAACAAAAAATCTGACTGGTAAGCTTCCGGCCTTGAGTTACAACTGGCACTGCCTACATAAACTCCGTTAATAGCGGCATATATTAATTTAGATAAAGAAACTACCGTACGACTGGATATGAGAGCAGGAAAACGAATATATGAAAAATCCCCATATCAAAGTACCGGTTTCCAATAGAATAAACCCCTATCGGTATTTACCATTTACCGGCCGAATTTACGCGGATAATAGGCTAAACCAAACATAAAATACTGTTGTAATACATTATTAAAACCAAATGTTTGGACGTTTCTATTGGTGATATTAACCACATTTTTGTTTTGCTTTAACAAATCCAAAGCAGACAACTTAATTTCAAAGTTTTCCCCCCGCATAAAGCGGTAAGTCAGGCTGGCATTCCAAATGGTATAATTTACAGTGGATTGGTTTTCAGCTTTATTGGTATTCAAATCAACATTAGTACTCCATGTCAGATTTTTCGGAAGTTGCAAGCTGCCACTAAAGCGTGTATAGTTATTTTGTCCACTGTACTGGCTGTCACTTGATGTTTGCACATTTTTGTATAAACTTAAACCTTCTTTGACATTTATATTTACTATATCCAAAAAACTATAGGATAACTCTACATCAAAATTGTTATTTTGATTGTTTGAACTTATCAAGTTTGCATCCAGATAAAGGGGAGTATGATAACTATAATGGTTGTACCAAATATTAAAACGGTAAGTATTAATTTTATTGGGGCTGTAAGATTTTCTAAAATAAGTGCCCATGTGCCAATATTTATTTCCTTGTATGTTTACTTTATAATTTATCATCCGGCCAATGATGTCGTAAAAAACACTGTCTGATATTTTGTTATCAGAAAAATTACCATCCAGGCTGAAATCTATTTGGTAAGGATTTTTTGATTTCCTGCTTTCCAGGCTGGTTTTCCAGGCAAAACTTTTTATGTATTCTGGCTTTACCGCCAGGTTACCTTTTGGGATGTACCAGACATTGGCGCTATCTACAAGCGGGGCAAGGTGATCGACACTGGGGTAATTTACATAGGTATTAAAATTTAATGCACTTTTTATCTCGAAACGTCCATACTGATGGTTATTGTAACTTATCGATGAGTTAGGGATAAAATTGTGATATTGGTAACCAAGATTTTGCTGGCTTTGGGCAGCTAAACTTTGCCAGCCATAATATTGTACTTTAGCTGAAACCGAAATATCAAGACTTTTGTTATACCTGTTGGTAAGCCCATTATAAAAATTTTTACTAAAATTCAATTCGGGCTGTATATCCTGTACCCTTTCGCTGCGAATATTGGTCAAATTCAGATTTGTCTCCCTTTGCTGCGAACTGGTAACGACATCAGATACCAGATCATTTATATCGTTTTTATTGAAAGCTAAAGTACCGCTTAAATTCATCTTGATTCCTGCCAGATTCCCGAAACCAAATAATAATTTTCTTAAATTTGGATACGTTATATTAAACGTATGTGACATATTTATGCTTTCCCGATCGTACTGCCTATCGAAAAACTTGTCTGCCCCGGGATCGACAGCGGACAATATCGAAGACCAGTTGTTAAGCTCATTTCTGTGCCCATCGTAGGCCAGTCCATAACCAAGGCTAAAATTGTCCAACAGGCTCTTTTTTCTTTTTTTCTTCCCATCAATATCCAAATGCTCCTTTTGGTAATTGAACTGAGCGGAAAACACGATTTTCCTATATAAGTCCTGACTGGTTATCAAACTCTTATGGTTACCCAGTTGCCCAATGGTCCCCGTTCGGGTCTGCACACCTATATTCTGGCCAGTATTATTAGCCTGACCTATATTTGCATCACCCGAAATGGTAAGATCGAAAATTTTGTCCTGATGGGCATAGTTAACTGAAATATTGTTACTTGTGCCGATATTTTTATTCTGGCTGGTAACACTATTACTTAAAATACTATCAGTTTTTAAAATAATATTATTAAGTATGGTATTTTCTATAGTTTCGTTGTTATTCTTAAAAAAATAATCAACCGTAAGCCTACGGCTTTTCCTATCGCTAAGCTCCGGTATGAAGTCATATTGTAACCTCGTAGCTGCGACCGTACTGAAATTGATACCTGCCCTTTTAAAATCAGGTTGGTAATCCATATTGTTCCCATCCCCTTTAAAACTATTGAACCGGATCAAAGTATTGATATCATCCGCAGTCCTGTTGACATTATTGGATGCTCCAACAGTATTTATCTGTAGTTTTTTATTATAAACGCCAAGCATGCCATGTGCGGCAAACCTATCTTTGGTGCCATATCCAGCACTTAATTTACCGAAGTAGCCGTTTTTTTTATCATCTTTTAATTTAAGGTTGGCATTTAAGGTAGAATCAAGTGGGTTTTTTTCATTTGGACGGCTATATATTTGCACCTTATCCAGTACTTCTTTAGGCAGGTTCTGGGTAGCAGCGGTAAAATCACCACCCATAAAAGGCTTACCATCAACCAGTAGAGAATTTATTTTCTTACCGTTATAGGTAATATCACCATCTCCCCAGACAACCATCCCCGGCAGTACCCTGATCAGATCTTCCGTTGTTGCATTGACATCCAGTTTAAAAGCCTTGGGATTAAACTCCAGGGTGTCCCCGTTCATACGCACAGGCGCTTGGGCTGTTATATTTACATCCTCTAAGTTATTTGACTGATCACTGCTCTGGAACATATAGATCCAATCGAAGTCTATTGTACTTTTATCTGCATGAAGATTGAATATCTTTTTATAAGGCGTATACCCTACATGGGTAATGATGAGCTTTAATGGTGTATTTAGAGGTAATTTCCCTATGCTGAATTCGCCAAAATTATTAGGCAGAACAAATTTCAAAAGGCTGGAATCAATATTTTTATAAACAGAAACCGTTGCGCTGCTCAATACATATTTATAAGTACTGTCCTTTACCCTTCCCTTTATCGATCCCAATATTGATCTGAGGGTATCGGGACGAATCTTCACCTCAATTTCCTTGTCATCGTTTCCCCAGGACTGGGCAATTGTGATATCTGTCCAGATCAGAGAAATCAATAACAGCAGTATATATTTCAAGTAAATTCTAAACTTCATTGAATGTTTTTATATTCTTATACCATAAAACGGGTTAAAATTAACGCGCAAGCCATACGGTTTACCCAACAGAGACCAGAAGGAAAAAATATACATAACGGGATAGCTACACGAATTGAAATTAAAGACCTTAAAAAAAAGCAGATAAACCACCAGCATTAAACGCCGAGCGAAAAATCATCCTCACCACCTTATCACTCTTAATTTTCTTCCGGATGATAAGCCTATCAGATAATAATGCCACGGATTTTACTCCTTCAACTTCATCCGCACAATAACGGGATTACTTTTTCGGTTCTGGGTTTTAAAATAGTCCTGCAAGGTAGCTGGGTACTGCGGCTTTTTATCCTTTGTCGCCTCCAATGAAGCAAACATATTAAAAGATGAAATATTGGAGTAGTAAACACCTTTTTCGAATTCATTAAGCCCCTCAACCTTCATCCTTTCATTGAAAATAGGCAAAAAATAATTACTTCCGTCCCCAACGAGGCGTTCTAACGAAACCAGTTTCTCAGTAGTGGTATTAAAAATAAAATTATACTGGTGCTCAATTTCCGATCCCCCGCTTGAAACATAGACCCTAGGGTTTATCTTGAAAAACAAATTATCACCTTTATAAAAAATATTTGATACGTTCATAATTTTCAGAGGATCTGGATTCAGGAAATATTTCTCTGCAGTAGCCTTTATCAGCTCCTTGTCATGCGATGTCAATATTTCCTTTGCAAAAACCCTTTCCCGGGGGAACACAAATTGGAATACCGGCTTTGCATCATCCTTATCCACATGATAAACCTTATAATCCAGGGGAGTAGAAATATAAAACGCATTTCCGTCTACCCTTTCAGGTAACATTAAAAAACCATTAATAGCGCAGATTGCCTCGTTTTCCTTTTGGTTGACCGGCAATAATGACTTATACAGAATATCATTTTTATAGGTCTCAAGGCGGTATACAATGCTGTCTTTTACACTTTTTAAATTGGGAATAAAACAGCCGTTCGCTAATGCAAAATAGCCATTCCCAAACGGAAGCATTTCGGGATTTTTCGAAGAGCTGGGTGCTTCATTATTATTATCGATCAATTTACCCGATTTACTATAATACTTCTTTTCCCGGGTATGGGAAGACCTGGCCCCACGCGAAAACTCGATACAATTTAAGTTATTGTTAAACTCTATATTTTCTCCCACACTCTCTGCTTTGCCTTTTATCTTTGTGATAAACTTACCCAGCAAGGTGAAAAAATATACACTATGGGTATCTGCATCATACACAACAAAACTGCTATCTGTCACAATAAGCCTGGTCACATATCCCAGCATACATTTTTTGCTTGTCTCTAAAGGAATGTATTCAACCTTCTCAAAATACTCCGAAACCGTACCCCCGTAAGCCTGCGCCGGATTTATGCGAATCTTGGGCAGTTCCTGCGCAAAAGCACCAACAGTTAAAATAGTTGACATCAAACTATAAAACATTAGCCTACCGATATTATTTTTTTTCATTAATTTCTAGGTATATAATTTCCGGACAGCCTGCACAGCCAATATGTTCAATTTACCATTGTTATAAACGAGTGCAAAAGGCAATTTTTATAAGGTGTAGGTAAGTGGTCATTATGGAGCATCATACGCAGTATTGCCAGCGCAGATAAAATGCGAGACAACAATCCTGTATTTTTTTCTCCGCGAAGCTATTTTTGATCTTAAAATAGAGCACGGCCATAACCAAACCCTGTTTACAAACTTCAGCAGGTAAATACAACAGCTTTCCATTTCACAAGCGCTCAAGACCTATCCTACAAATAATCAAATCGGAATACCAAAGCTATAAGGCCAATGCTGCTTTCTAATTAAAAACTGGGGATTTGAATGAGCGTTTTTCATATTGGTTAATTCAGTACCCACAAATAATGGGTTATCTTAGATGATTGTTTCTTTTACATTATGTTCCGCAATTTAATCCCAAAACAATTTCACAGAAATGGAGGGTTTACCCCAATTGATGGATAATCCGATCATGCTTGGTTTTCCCTAAAAGTGTACCGGTTTTCATTCCAATTGTATACTTCGCTTTTGCCGTATGACCTTGATTGAACCTTAATATAAAGGAAAACATGCTCTATTGGAAAAGCTATTTTAAATCAGGACAAGGAATTGCCATAAACGGACCGTTTTCTCCGTAGTACTGATCTGAACCTTATTTTAAATCGATAAATCAAACCCGGCCTCTTCTCCTGCTTTCCTTAAACTCACCGAGCAACTGGCTCTTATAATACTTATCCCCACCGGGAAGTTTCTGCGGCTTCAATACCCCTTCCTTGACCTTGCGTTTATAAGTACTCTCACTGATCCCCAGATAATCCTTCACCTCCTGGCGGTCCATCTGCGGATCCTCATCAAACACAAGGCTGCCATGGTACTTACTATTGTAAACCAGAACCAATATCTGGTAGATTTTGGACAGAACATCCAACAGCGCATCAATTTTATTCATTGGAACGATAGGTTTAAATGTCAACATCAAAGCTTAATCCGTCCCCAATATCAAAGAGCGGAACTTACAGCAACCCGAACAAGGACATCCTCAAAAACAAAACATCAAAATACCCGGCATACATCGAAAAAAGCATCTACAGCGGCAAATAAAACAATTTTACCAACACTTGTCAAGTTGCTGCAGGGTTGCTCAAACCAGCAACCAACACATCATAAAAATGCATAACCCCATAAAAAACAGCACATCAGAAAAAGAATTCCTGCAAAAAACACTATTTCACCACGGGAACACCCCACTTCACCACGGACATAAAAAAAACAGGCAGCGGAATTTTATTTTAAGCAGCCCCCTTAAAATAAAAAAAAATGAATTTCGAACTCTTCACCTACCACCAGATATTCGATCAGACCATCCATATTGATCAGACCGAAAGCATCAGCATTGAAGCACTTAAGTCAGAGATCAAACTGGAATCCGACCGTATCCTCATCGCCCTACAGAACAGTACCCCACAAATGGATCCCGCAAAAACCCAGCAGTACATCCACCAACACCAACAGGCAATCCATATTATGATCGAAAGACTGGAAGAAACATTATCCGACCATAAAGAAGAAAATAGCAGAAAAAAAATCATTGAAATCCTACTGCACTCAGCAGAAAACCTAAGCCTGGACCTTCAAAAATATTTCCCTGCCTACTTCAATTACCAGGCGATGCTTCCCAGATCACTGGCCCAACAGACAAGCGCCAGGATTGAAGAAAAAGCAACCCACCTGATACAGATCATCAGCTCCCGTAAAAACCCCAAACAGCCCATCAATAATTTAGAGAACACATTGAAAGAAATCATGACCACCCACAAAAATACCACCTATGGACAAAGGGACTACATGGAATCCTTTTTGGATACGCTGAGGGAACAGATGGAAAAAATAGAAGCCGGGATAGAACTGCTGGATATTATCCTGCGCATGATATCCCTCAACTACAACCACCCGCTGTTTTATGAATTCTGCTGCACCTACTTCAGCAGAGAAGTTGAGCGCTGCGAAGAAATATCCGCACAATACACCACATTGAACTTTATCAAAAAAAGCATCAACCAGACCAGCCCATCGAATAGTCAAAAGTATAACCCGGACCTCCCCGCAATCCAGGACAGCCTGCTCAAATTCATCACATCAGAACTCGACTACCTAAACTCGATGGACAGCATTGGAGCCCATCTTCACCAGCACGGGCTTCTGGACGACCGCTACAAAGTAACCCTCACCGTCCGTCAGCTCGCCATCTTCATCCACCTGCAGGTAGAAGCCAACATCATCATCACCGAAACCCCAAAACTCCTCCACGAATACATCGCCAAACACTACCGCACGAACGAAACCGACAGGATCTCCGCCAAAAGCTTTAAAAACGCCTACTATAGCGCCTCAACAGAAGACCTGGAAAAAGTGATCGATAAAATCGTAACCATGCTTTCCCTCGCCCAGGAAAAGCTGTAGCAATCCCATCAATTCCAAAAAAACATCCCTACAAAGCAATAAACACCAAGGCAGTCAACCTCAATAAGCCAAATTCCCATATAATCTGCCCGCCAACCCCAAATACCACCTCAATTATCCACCCAATCCACCCAACATCCAATAAAAAATAGTGCATAAACCCAAAACCCCAAAAATCCAGTTTAAGAAAATCGGGGTTGCTTGGGGTTGCTGATCCAGCAACTTGACAAAGCCCAAAAACAACATTTCTTTACAGGAAAAACGAAAATGGAAACAGCACTTTACTTCACCGCACTAAAAAAGTATGACCAGTTGCCCATCGGCCTGGAAGCCTACCTTACCCAGGCTTTAAAGACCCAGGAATTCAAAAAAAAGCAGACCATCACAGCAAATCTCCCACCTGAAAGCTTTCTGAGCTGCATCACCAGTGGCGCAGCCAAACTGTATTCCACCGACAGGGAAACCCACGAAGAGCACACCATGGATTTTTTCTTTGAAGGAGACTTTCTGCCATCAATCCCCCATATCCACCAGATCGCCCCCGCAAAGGCGATAGACCTGTCCATAATTTTCCTCGAGGACACAACAACATTAGCAATAAACGAGCGGCATTATCTCTTCCTTCCCAGGATCTTCCCGCACATTGTACACCTCTACAACAACATCCACGGACAACACTACCTCAACCAGATCGAACGGACCATCCTCAGGGAAATCCTCGCCGCCCAGCTCCGTTACCAACAGCTACAGAAACTCAGGCCCGAACTTTCAAACAGGGTATCCATTACAGACATGGCCTCCTTCCTGGGCATCCATCCCAACACCCTGAGTGCATTAAGGGGAAAAAAATAAAACAAATCAAAAAAAAAGAAAAAGAAAACACAAAAAAACGCCCCATAAAACCATAGGTATTGCCCAAAACCGGGTAATACCTATTCCAGATTAGACAAAAAAATGCACCCGGCCCAAATTTTCTAATCCAGATATGAGCCCAAAAAGCCACAGAGGCCGGAGATTTACACTAAGAAACAGAAAGCGAAAAAAAAAATGAACACATTATTAAACAGGGACTTAGCCCTCAAAATCATCACCAGCCCGCTGATCATACTCTGGGTATATACAGGGGGATCAAAGCTGATGGATTTTCCGGATTTCAAAAACCAGCTGCACCTCCAGCATTTCAGCGAAACAACAGCCAAGATCCTGACCATAGCCCTCCCCGTATCCGAACTCCTAACAGCAGTACTGCTCGCGAGAAAATACCAAAAACCCGGACTAAAGATATCACTGATACTACTGGGCATCTTCACCCTCTATATCATACTGATCCTCAGCGGCTACTACATCAAAGTACCCTGCAGCTGTGGCGGCGTACTCAAGTTTCTGGGATGGCGCATGCACCTGCTCTTCAATATATTCTTTCTCACCATAAACACCTTAGCACTCTATTTATACACCAAAAAAGAAAGGAGGCAGGGAAAATCAGACTGAACAGAACACGTGCCCGTCAAGAAGCTTCACCGGCACGGAGATAAAAATCAACATCCGGTGCAAAACACCATTACCTAAAATTTTTGCCGGTTTTTCACTGTAAAAACCCCCTTAAACTATGAACACTTTAAAAAAAATCAGCTTTGGCGCATTCGCCTTTATTTTTGGTCTAACCCTGGTACTGACCCAGTCCGCATTTAAACCAGCAGGCATCATTGCAAGCCTAAAACGTGTACCGGTAACCGTTTACTACCATGGACCTAGTTTCCTACAAGCGGAAGTCGAAAAAGAATCCAACTGGACAACCACCACAAATTCACAGACCTGTAACGACGTAGACCAGGTTCCCTGCTCGCTCCAGATCGACAATAGTTATGTGAGCGCTGGTGTCCTACAGAACTCTGCCCTATTGAGCGCAGCACCAAATACTATAACAGCAACCTACTACGTCCAAGGTTCCGCTGACGGGCTGATGGAGATATCCAACAGAACAAAATAGCCAAAAACAAAGACAGGGCCATCCGGCCCTGTTCTTTGATTGTTAACTAAACCTAATTCAAATACTAATTCTGCGGAATGCCGGCAATCTCTATAATATCCGTCGGCAGGGGAAGCGCATAGAACGAAGCATTTGGTTCGAGAAAATAGCTAACCCCACTAATTGTCCTTTCCAACCGTATTCCCAGCCCCTCCCTATTATATCGCTTAAGATCCCCCCATCGCAGACCGCGCATCAGCAGCTCCTTTCTACGTTCGGCACGTATGCCAGCTAATGCCCCGGCCTTATCGACCGCCGTAACCGGGTCATAGATTACCGTTCCCTTCCATCTCTTTTTCAGCAACAGGTTCAGGTCGGCCATTGCCCCACCGATATCCCCCGTCCATGCACGGCATTCAGACCTATTGAGGTAAACCTCATCCGTAGCAAGTCCGGTAAACAAAAGTGATGCACTTGCACTGTAACTTCCCTTAAACTGCTGGTATTTACCACTGGGCCTAAAGTAGATTGCCCTTCGAAGATCATTCACCCCAAAAGAGGCATGCAGCAGCGTATCAATGCGGGCAGTACTTGGGGCCTGCAATGAAAACCCATTGGCCATCTCGCTGTAAAAAACGATTTCCTTATTGAACTTCCGGAAAGGCACATTAAGCCCAATCCCCGAGATATCACTGTCACCGTTAAAGTCCATTAGGGCCGATTTGATCTTTAGACATTTATCAGCATAGATCAGGGATTTTTCGTAATCACGCATATACAGATAAATCCTGGACAACTGTGCATAAGCAGCCGCCTTCGAGGGACGTGTGAGTACCAGTGGATTCTCAGGAAGCAGTTCAGAAGCTTCCGATAAATCTTTTATGGTCTGGCGTAGACAGGCACCGACACTGGACCTGACCGAGGGGACATTAAAGTCCGAGCTTAACCGGAGCACAATCCCCGGATCATTTTCAGAAGACGAGGCATTATAACCTAGGCCAAACTGCGCAGTCAACAGGTAAAAATAATAGCTCCTAAAAAAAAGTGCTGATCCCCTTACATTGTCCCAATCCAGGGAATTTTTCGAATCTCTCGGCACCTTATCTAAAAGTTCCAGACACAGGTTTGAATTATATATAGGCAGGTAACCTGCAGACCAGTCATTGGGAAACCTGTAATCCACCTTTTTCCACACATAAATATCCCTGACCAACTGGTTTAGCGAACCTATTTCCGGTATAAAAAAATCCCCCGCACAGGCCTCACCATAGGATGGGCTCCTTTGGTTGTTCATCTGACCGACATCATCAAGAATCCCCTGGATCTCGTTAAGCTTACCGGGAACCAGAAGTTTCGAATCCGACTTCAGTTCCAGATACTTTTTGCAGCCCGGGCAAAGCAGTGTCAAACCGCTCAAGGCCAGCACCGCCACAAATATTTTGATTTTCATAATTAAGTTTTTTATTATCCACGATTAAAAACTTCCCCTGATACCAAAGGTATATCCCTTTGTCTGACTAACCTGGTCAAGATAATCAGGGTCAAGCCCAAAACGGTTCGCCTTCCACAAAAGCCCAAGATTGGCCGCATTCGCAAATACATCGAGCGTACGAAAAGGTATCCTCCATTTTTCAGCATTGATGTGGTAACCCAAATTCACATAATCCAGCCTGATATTGTCAGCAGGAATAACGTTTACCACAGCATTGGTATAAAAATTATCCCGCAGATCATCGTTCGGATACATTAAAGATGGTACGTCAGTCCTTTTCTCATCGCCGGGAAATTGCCACCTTGAGTAATAATCCGGATGGAGCACCCCAGAGCCTATAAATTCCGAAGAAACGAAAGACCGCTTTTTAACAAAATACCCAAATCTATAACTGATATTGAATGAAACCGTAAAGTTGCGGAAGCTGAACGAATTGATCAGCGATCCGAAACAGGTAGGGCTGGCAGGCCCGACATATTCAATATTGGCAGCACTTAAACGGCCTTCATCCGCTATTGCCGAATAATCCGTACTCAGAACCCCTTTCACATAACCCATCGGATTACCCGAAGCGTCAAGCCCGCCCCACTTATATCCGGAAATCGAATACAGCGGCAGACCAACCACAGGGGTAATCGACCCACCCCCGCCAAGCAGCGCCGAAAGACTGTTATTGGTCGAATAATATTTTACCGTTTTATTTTTGTTGAGACTTAGATACAGATCAGACGACCAGTTAAACCCCCTGCCCGAAATATTCCTGCTATGCAGCTCCGCATCCAGCCCCCTCCCCTCCATATCCGCAACATTCCTGGTAAGTTCAGCAGAAGCTCCCCACGTAGTATAATCATAAAGAAAAGAGCCATAAAGATCCGAACCATGCTTGCGGTACAAAGCAATACTTCCTTTCAGCCGGTCACCCCTGAGCGCAAAATCAGCCTTGAGGTTTACCTGTGAAAGCTGTTCCCATCTCAAGTCCGGATTGTTGATCCTGGAAATCCGAACAAAAGGAAGAACAGATGTAGAATTGGACCCCATAATACCGGATGCATACGCCGTCTTTGAAAGATCAACGTTTCCGCTCCTGCCATAGGTCAGTGTAAAACGAAGTATGGGAAGCCAGGACAGGTCATAAAAGGACTCCTGCGAAAAAGACCAGCCCAGTCCGGCCGACCATAGCGGTTTCCATTTATCATTGGTATTGGCACCAAAAACATTTGAACCATCCCTCCTCACGCTCCCTGAAAACCTGTATTTGCCCTTATAAGTATAAGACCCATTCCCATAAAAACTGATGAAACGGTTCTGTGTACCTAGCAAACTGTTGCCACCGGGTATAGGCATCGAATTTCCCGTAATAAAATTAGGATAACTGCCTACAAAATCTACCGCCTGAAAAACAAGGGGATCAGCCTGATAACCATATAACATATCGCCACTGCCACCAACCCGTGATTCCCGCGTTTCCGCACCGGCAAGAAAGCCAATAGAAGAAACACCGATATTCTTGTCCAGGTTCACCTGAAGCCTCGCCGTGGAAGAAGACACCTCCTGGCGGTCAGTGCTCAGACTGCCACCCTTTGGAACAACATACCTGACCACCCCGGTAACCCGGTTGAGCTGGCTGTAAGAATTGATAAGGTTCCTGGAAGCAAAACTCTCCGCATCAGCGGTCTGGACAGCTGTCATGTCCTGCTTCTGGCGCTGATAACTCGCCTCCACGTTCAAAAAGTCAAACACCTTATAACGCAGACCGGCAGACCCGAGCAGTTCCTGGCGGTCAAAAGTGGAAGTTACGTGTTTATATTCCTCGGTAGGATAATAATTCCAGTCCTGTAACTTTCCCAATCCCGCAGTATCAGTATAGGCAGACCTAAACTCACGGGCCCAGGCAACCGGATTACCCGCGGCATCCCTCAACGGCCCATAACCCGCCCTGCCCGCAATCAGCTGAGAACCATAACCCGGGCGTCCCGAGCTGCCAGAAGCGAAAGTCAGGGAAATGGAAGTGGAAAGCGAAAGTTTTGGCGTAAGCATGGTTTCCTGCGCATAGCGGAGATTAAACCTCCTGGATGCCGCATAATTCTCATCATAACCACGGTCATAACCGGCAGTAACAGTCTGGGCACTCCCAGCGGTACCCGCCCTGATATTTAAACCATACTGCTGAGTGAGCGCATGGGTATAAAACTCATTCAGCCACTCCCTTTTGAGATCCGTAGCCGTTAAAACATCCAGACCCGCCTGCAGCTGCGCAGCAGAGATCATCCCGTTCCGGCGTGACAAAAACAGCTCAACCCCGGGAGTAAGCGCAGAATAACCATTAATGATCCTCGCATCAAAATACCCCTGATCAAAGAGCGCGCGCTCCACCTGTAGAACATCCGAAGCAGCAGCCTGTTTCACCTGCCCCAGATCAGGCAGGCCGCGTACCGTCACATTTGCATTAAATGAAATATTCAACGACTGGTTCAACCTCGCTTTTTTTGAACTGATCACAATCACCCCATTCCCAGCCCTGGCACCCCAGATCGATGAAGCAGAAGCATCCTTCAGTACCGATACACTCTCAATGTCAAAAGGATTGATATTATTGATATCACCCTCATAAATAAACCCATCCAACACAATCAGCGGATCCAGCGGCCCGTTTATTGTCCCAAGCCCCCTCACCGATATCCCCGTTTTATTCTGCGGATTCGCATTCGACTTACCCACATTCAACAGCAGACCCGAACTCTGCCCCAAAAGCCTATCCAGGATATTTGTTCCAGTCCTCGCACCGAGCATTTTGGAATCAATTACCGAAACCGTACCATTGGTCTCATTAGGCTTCACCTTCTGATAACCCGTACTGATCTCCACCTGCTCCAGCTCCTTAACCTGCTGGATCATCCGCACCAGCAAGGGGCCGGAAAGATCACCCACACCCCGCAGCACCCTAGTCACCGGAAAAAGATCCAACCTCGAAAAACGCAGGGTATCCGGAAAAGCCCTCACCATAATTTCAAAACTGCCCACGGAATCAGTCCGCAGCGCACCACTGTACTTCGACCTCACATACACCTGGTTGGGCAGACCATCAGGGACCACCACCCTACCGGTCACCTTTACCGGCACCGCCAGCTTCTGCGCAAAAACCGGAGAACAGAAAACAGCACACAAAACAAAAACACCACAAAACACCGGAACAGAAACATACCTCCCAAAAAAATCCGATAACCTCCAACAGCCCCCCATCCTAAAACTCCTTCCTTTTTAAATTCAGCTCCAGCCCCGCAAAAAAGCGCTCAAAATTAGCCTCCGTAAAATGCGTACCATCAGTAATAGCGGCAACCCGGCGGTCAGCCCCGATCCACACATAATGAGGGTAACTCTGATGCGGGAACAAAACCGGCGTAAACCCCTTGTCCCAGATCATCGGAATAGAGAACACCTCCCCCGCACGCTCATGCAACTCCACAAAAGCACTTGTATTCTCCAGCGAATCCACCGTAGAATCATCCACAAACAAAATCTGCAGATACCTGCCATACTTCTCCTGCAGCTTCTCCATCTTTGGAAAACTGCTAATACAACTCCCACACCAAGTACCCCAAAAATCCAGGATAACAGCCTTCCCCTTAAAAGAAGACAGCGAAACCGGCCTTTTATCCCCGTTCAACACATGCACAAACAACAGATCCGGAACCTTCTCCCCCACCCGAATCGCAGCCGTCCCATAAGGACCGCTAACACCACCACCAGACTGCCCAAAACCCCTAAAAAAAAGACAAAGCACAGCCACAGCGATAAAAAATATCGTTTTTTTCATAATAAAATCTCAGTTAGTTGATAAAACCGCCCGGAACCCCAGACAGCAGAAAGACTGCAAAAAACACAGCAAAAAAAGAAAAACACAAAGAAAACAAGCCCACAAGCCCCCAGAACCAATAACATAAAGAAATAAAAGGGAAAGCAACACCCATGGGCCCCAGCCAATTCAAACAGGATTCTTAGGCTTCAAAGCATAAAGCCAGTCAAAAGAAAAAAACATAAACAGGCTCATACACTAATGGTTAATTAATAAAAAAAATAACAGAAATTAAAAAACACACAAAAGCCAGCCCATCGCACAAACATGCGCAGCTACGAGAAACCGTATTGATAATTAGAAAAAAGATACCTACCTTGGGATTGCGAAAAACCATAGTAAGTGCACCCCTGCCTAACAGCAATAAAGGGCTGGCACCAAGGCTTAAATTAACCCACCGGGAATCAGTGCGCACTCACACAACACCCCCTTTTTCATTGGGCTAACTACACCTGGAATTCCGGCACGCACACTACGATGGAGAACAGATAACGTTCTTTAACAAGAGTTTAAGGGAAAACTCAGGTACCACTTCCTGGAAGTGATACAATTTGATGGCGCTTAATTTTTTCGTTTTCATAAACGTTAATTTTATGTAAAACGATGTTTACCCAAAAAAGCTAGGATGAGACCAGATTGGCAAGAACCAATAGGGCGAACTCCAATGCTTTTGATAGAGGTACCGTCAAGAACCGCTCAGATCGAGATCTGAGTTTCGCAAAAGACTAACGTGGAGCCCGCCCTATTGAATATAAGATATCACGAAGATAGCAAATTCCAATAGATACGGCGAACTCACGATCGTCTCATGCGAAAATTGACGGTTTTCTACCACGAGAGACATCGTTAAAGCCAGGCTAACCCAACTTTATTTGTCGCTATAAATAACTATTAACAAATATAACAAAGTTGCCTAATAAAAGCAACTTTTATTTTCATTATTTATGATTAATCGGATTGGCGAGGTTTTAAAAGGAAAGAAAGCTGGCAACAAGGACTTAGTTAGATTCTTAGATGTTAAAAAGTCAACTGTCTCAAGGTGGGTAAACAACAAACAACAGCCCACAATCGGAACTCTAAATAAAATAGCCGAATTTCTTAGAGTTGACATAAGGGAATTACTTCATCCAAGTGATTGGAGTAACAGCGACGTTGAGGAATTTAAGAAAAGTAAATAACCTCAGTTAGTAAAGAGATTAAGCGAATTTCAAAAGCATCAAAGACTCACCCTAATAAATAAGCTTATTTATTTGATATTGCTCTTGAATTCTTTTCCGCTTCCCTGGAGATCTTCAAAATACCTTTATTGTAATACATTAAGCCATCAATTCTCTTATAATCAGAAATTGTTGCTTCGTTTTTTATTGTAGAAACGTTGCGAAAACAACTAGAATCAAACCGCCGACAAATAAAAATCCCCACACGAATCAAAAGGCAGTATTAATATCCTCATAATTAAAACGTTTTAAAACCACTAATAAAACTATAGCTAATCTTTGTATTCTTCAAAGAACTATGAAATTTCATTCCGAAGCTATTTTTGTAATTTATTGCAAACTCCAAATCTGTAAACTGTGGTGATTCAAAAAATGCTGGTTTTTTTTCAGCAACAACCGTATGATAATAGTGACCTTGAAGGATAACTGATTCACCACTTTTCAATCGAATGCATTGCAATCTACCTAAATCGATTTGTATTGAATGAGGTGATAGATGAAGTTGAGGATAGAAGGCATCGGAATTGGAAATGTTTTCAAGTTTGACTGTCAGTTTATATGATATTAGAAATTCTTCATTTCCAACATCAGGAGTATCCCACCCGAAAGTAAAAAACCTATTGCTAGGATTTATTTGGTGGGTTTCCGAAATAACTTGAATATGAACCTTAGGTCTTAATTTTATAAGCCAGTTAGCTAAAAATAATAATATTGATGTGACAATAAAAACAATAACCCCAGTTACAAAATCTTTACTATCAAATAATGATGAGAGTGTAGCGAACATGTTCAAATATAATATATCTTTATAATACCTAACAAAGAATATGCTTCAAGTAAAACAAAATTCGGTTGCAAAAAATAATCCAAAAGAAAGTAGAATTATTACTAAACAGCCTATTCAACATCACATTACAATTACAAACAAATTACTAACGACCAATTCTAAACTATTTGACTTTACTATAATTGACATACTATCCTTTCTTTTAAGTCTGACTACAGCTATCATTGCTTTTAGAGTGTGGAAGCTAACTCAAGAACAAACGAAATCAGCAATTAAATCTGTTGAATTAGCTGAGAAAATATTTATTGATACTAAACTTACGAATGACCACAGTTTAACTCTACAACAACACGCCGCAGATAGAGAAAAAAAAGAAACTGAAAGAAGACATCAAATTGAAAAAGATAGATTTGAAATTGAGAATGCACCATTTTTAGAGCTTGAACAACTATTGATTAAAAGAGAGCAATTTTCAGTTAGAGGAATAGAATTTAGCATAAAAAATCTTGGGAAATTTCCGGTTAAAATAACGAAACAAGCTTTTATGTTAACCCCATTGACTAAAATAGACAATCACATTAAGCTGGATATCAACGCACACTGGAATACTTTACTCAATAGGCCACTTGAAGATAAAATTCAGTATCTCACAAACCAAACACCAATACTTTATAATAGAGATTCTGAACATACTAGTAACGGCTTCGAAGATTTTCCGACAATTCTTGAAGACCAACAAATATTTTTCACAGGCTACATTGAATATATGAACTTAATTAATAAGGAGCAAATGATCTACCGATTTATAACGAGTCCAGTAACTTATAATGGAACGAGATTTAGCTTTTCGTTTAATGAAAATGAAACTTTAAAATCATTTCTAACAGCATAAATAATCTCAATGATCAAAAAATTAAGGGAGTTTGCTGAATATATGGAAATCTCAAAATTTAAAATAAACCGACGATACCTTCCTATAAAAGTTTGTTCGTCTGCTACAATCTCACTTCCATTATCTCCTTGAAATCATTATAATAACCAAGTAAGCACTCTAGATTCTCATCTATGGTTTATGTAGCATTTAGGGAACCAAAAAATATACAGAAATACAATTTGCGCGCCACATAAAGTAAACAGAAATAAGATTAATTTAATAAAACACCACCCATATTGTTATTTTGTGGAGAAATAATGATTGTTTTATAGATTATATTAAAGTAAAATCTCAATATTTGTTTCCCGGGAATTTTCTATAACCAAATTATCTCTAAGTGAGTCAAGATTACCATTTACTGTATACGCTCTCTCAAAAACGTTTCAGAAGAAAATTAAAAAGCAAACATAAAAAAAAAGCTAAAAGATTTAGGATCAACCTAAAGCATCTAGTTTTACGAAAAATTTTAGGTAAGCCTTATACATATCTTGATGTTCTGCAAGCTTTCCTGCCAAAAAACATCAAATATCTTTTATTTGACTGTTATGATTCATCAATTCATCTTAACAAATTAAGCAGTGCTGTATTAAATTCTGGCAGGTTTTATGTACCAGTGGAATTTTCCTTAATTGATACCCCAGAGGAAAGTTATCAGTTTATCAATGATCTAGTTTCCGCACTGGTTTTACAAAAAGCTGAAAGAATCATTATCGATTATAGCAAATGTAAACGGGTTACAATGGATGCACAGATCTTTTTGGACGTTATCATTAAAGATGTAATCACATTTTATAAGCGTTGCAAGGAATACAAACAGTTACGTCCTAGTGTTTTAAATATCAAAGGGGACAATGTTATAGATATCGACGTCCGTAAAATGCTGTATTCAGTTGGTTCACCGGCGATCCACTCGAATGCAACAATACGTTTTAAAGATATTGTTCCTTATAAGCTTTGCATACATAACTCCTTAAGCAATAACCCAAAAACAATAGAAAGAAAAGATATTGATACCACGCGGCTTGCAGATTATGTACTGGACAGCTTGTCCCGCCTCAACCGAAAGCTCACACCGGAAAAGCTCGAAGATTTATGTATTGTGATCAGCGAAATTCTCATCAATGCTGAAGAACATTCATCAAATAAATACAGGTATTCCATAGGCTATTTTACCGAGAAAAACGTCGAAGGAAAGCACTTTGGGGTATTTCGTTTAGTTATCATGAACTTCGGACAGACTATATATGAAAAATTCAAGGATCCGGATTGTCCGAACAAAAACGTAGTTCAAAAAATGAAAGAGCTCTCAAATAGCTATAATAAACGCAAGCTCTTTATTTTCAAGGAATTTGAGGAGGAAACCCTATGGACACTTTATTCATTACAAGAAGGCGTTACGAGTACAGATCCTCAGGAATACAAAAAAAGAGGCAATGGTTCGATAAGGTTTATAGAAAGTTTTTTTAATATCAAAGGGGAAAAACGAATAGTTGATGATTTCTCAAAAATGACAATAATCTCAGGTAATACCCAGATTGTCTTCGACGGATCATATAATATTGTTCGAAATAAACGCAATAATGAAAATTTTCAGTATATTACATTTAATGAAAGTGGCAATATTATGAACAAACCTGATGCAAAATTTGTTAAGTTTGCAGATAATTATTTTCCGGGTACCATCATCAGCGCGGAAATGTTGTTTAATGAAGATGATTTAGAGTAGTAATATGAATTACCAGAACGTAATTGAACTCGAAAAATTCCGATCACCTGGAGCTAAAGTTTTTACCGGTCGTGACCGTGGCAAAAAAGTTAGGGAGGATAGTCATATCGACGATATTGAGGCCGCTAATGAAGAGGTTACAATTGTTATCCCTGACAATGTTTATTCAATAATACCATCTTTTTTTGAAGAGCTGTTTTTAAATTCAGTTCTTAAATTAGGTAGGGATCGATTCCTGAACAAATTTAAATTCCAATCTTTAGGAAATTATAAATATGAGAAGCCGCTGAACGAGGCGATAGACCGTATCCTTAGAAAAACCACAGCAATAGGTTAATGGAGACTTTCGACGCAATACATAAGACTGCAACTATCATCATTGCCGGTTGCAGTCTTTATGTTTCTTTCTATATTTTCCGTCAGAATAAAAATAATCAGGCGAATGACAAACAGAAAGACCGGAACATACAATCTTTGAAGGTGCTTGTTTTGGACCATAGTCTAAAATTCTTATACACCTTCTTCGAAGACCTCAATTTAGAACTTCAAAAACTCAAAGCACCTGATTTGGATGATGAAAAAAAAGCTAATATTGTCGATAAAGTGAGCGATAAGTTTATTGAGGTGAGAATGAAATTTGTGGATATGCTACTGGCAGTAGACGATAAGCTATATAATGAAATCTTATCTAAAATGGATAACTTTCAGTCCCATATCAGCAATTCGGCATTTGATGGAGGGATAAACTTGTTTAATAGCACCAAATATGATGAGTTGATCTCAGTTAAATATAATGTTTTTAAGACCGAGATTATAAAATCTTTATTTGCCTATAAAGGATAGGCAACCAATTCTGGAATTATCACTCCAAAACGACGAATAAATTTAGAGCAAGTTGACAGACTGGGTACTTCGATGAAAGTGTCGGTTTATTCTGCTCCTATTCTAGCTAGCTATTCCACTGCAATTTTTGATAAGCATTTTTGAATCACCCTTATAAACAAGTAGTGGTGCTTTATTTTACTAAAAGAATATTCTCATTTTAAGCCAAGGTCTCAGCATCCTTTTCAACAAAAATAATATATGACGATTGTTATATATTTCTTACGGATATATGTAAATTTGGAGACACCTGCATGAAAAACGTCCAAAAACTGATCGACACGCCGATAGCAAATACATTAGCTAGAAGTTATTCCCCTCTTCTATACCCAAGAAAACTGCGGGAATTACTTGAATCGGTAACACCAGGGAGCGATTATTCAGGTCATGATAAATATGCCCTACACCTGGAGGTGAATAAACTCTTGTCCCAAACCTATCAGGGCGAAGAACTGATCAAATACCAGATCGCACGACGTTATGTGCAGAAAAACACAGTAGCGGCTTTCGAAATTAAGGTAGGTAACAGCCGTGCAGATTTTGTAAGCATTAATGGAGTCAGCCGCTGTTATGAAATAAAGACTGAACTGGACAACCTGAGTAAACTTATCAAACAGTCCTGGGACTACACCTCTGTATTTGAGTATAATACGATCATTCTTGACGAAAAACATCTCTCACGTGCCGATGAAGATCTCCCACAGGAATACGGAATTATGATTATCGGGAAACGTTCGCTTATACCTTACAGACGCGCAAAAAAAAACACCAATATCTGTAGCATCTGTCAGTTAAAAATGCTGACCAATAAAGAACTGGAAATATTCTTTGAGTGCGATAAAAATGAGATTGATCGTATTCTGGAAAAATTTAGCGCAAATATGATCAATAAAAAATTTAAGCTTGTTTTAAAAAAACGCTATCAGGAACGTTGGGATTTCGTTTGCACACATCATGACAACATATTACCGATAGACTTCCAGTTTTTCTTCAGTACCTTGGAATCCCCATCTCTGCTATATCAGCGGAAATTCTAAAATGCGCCGGCATTGATCAACATCTTAATGCTATGGAGATAATGCATGATCGATATCCACTTGTATTTCGCCTGATTTTTCGAGGGCTCGTTTCCACTTCCGATATTTAGTAAACGGTCATATCCCAGATTATCTATCACATAGGGAGATCCGTTTGTTACCCATTCTTTAACATATCCGCTATCTAATACAGCAGGTATAATAGTTGTCTCGAATTCAGCCAGATTTTTTGTCGGCCCGCGATAACCATAATATAAGTTCTCATCAGGATTAAAAAACACAAGTCCGGGGCTTATCCCACCGCCAGCATTTAGATCGTCACGCTTTACACCTGCATAATCACCAAAGGCATTGAAATGATACTGAGGCAAGGCAAAAAGATCTTTAAGGCTGTTGTCCGCTTGGCCAATTACCTCCCCGTGCTCCAGGTTCACATTCTGTATCTCAGTGTTAATAGCACTTCTTATAACTATTTGGAACTTGTCTTTGAAAATAGCATCTAAAAATTTCCTGTGCTTAACCACGATAGGACTTGTGATATTGTTCTTTTCAAGATCATAAATAATAAGATCATCATCCCTCAGAGCCAAGTCCTGCATCTGTGAAAAAGCGGCATCGAAACGCTCATTATATATTCTAAAAGCGATCTGCGGAAAAATACCTGATAGGCTTTCATACTGCTTGATGAGCGTTTCCCTGTCTTCCGATATCGGCTCCAATATTGAAATTACCGGGATTAATTTGTCTGCCAACGCTGAGAACTGGGCATAAAAAGCAATACGCTCATCTAACCTGCTTATTGTCGAAAGGAAAAACGTCCTCACCTCCGCACTGGTACTTACCTTTGGCGTAATGTAAATGGGCAAGTCAATTAGGACTTTTTTAGCCTTTACCTTCAATATTATATCTGAATAAATTTCTAAGGGGGTGCGTTGGTTATCTTTGCGATCTTTTTCTTTAATGATCTCAATCAATGGCACCATCTGCTCGCCGAAATCGAACTTTTGAAGAACATCGATTTCCTGCTGCCTTGCCCTAAGAACGGGAAAATACTTAAATTCCATATTAATTTATCTTTAAATCCTTTATTCCCAATAATTCAGCCTCATCCCATATACCCGCCAGCTCGTAGAGTTCATTATCATCTACATAATCGTCCAAAAACCAGTTGAAACGCTCAGCTGTCCATTGATATTTTGGCCCTACTTTGAGATCATTTTCAAATTGCACCAGTGCCTGAGCAATCTTTGCCCTATAAAGCGCTAAAAACTCTGTCTTACCCAAGGTGTCTTCAAAGTTCTGTATGTACTGAAATCCATTTACAAAACGAAGACCATCCTGCTCAACCAGTATCTTATCGAGAACAATCTGCTCATCCTCACTAAAAGAGCCTAAAGCACGCATATCGTCTATTAATTTCCCGAAAGCCTCAGAAATTACCACCCTTGGGTGTATAGCAATTTTACTCTCAATTTTGTAAGCTTCCACTAAGGGCACCCCAGCGGCCATATCCCTGCTGTCCAAAAACCAACCTGCATCAATTCCCCCACGTAAAAAATAACCCTCTTTAATAAATTCATAGTTAAGCAGATTGACCAACTGGATAACCTCCAAAAATAGTCCTGCACTTTCAGTTTCTTCCACTACATAGTCAATTGTTATGCAAATATTATCACTGAACATGTAATGGTTACAGCTTCTTTCTCGAATCCACATAATAGACTCCTGGAATTTACCTATAAGTCTATTGAGGGATGGGGACTCATGAAAGCCTTCATCGTCGGCGGCGGCATTATCCAATGCTTCCTGCTCAAATGCAGGCAACATAGAACTAAAGCCCAGAATATCTAAAAATACTACGATCTGTTTGGTATATTTCGGCACAAAAACTAAATTATTAGTAAATATAATCAGATTTAACCAAAACTGCTATCAGCATAGAATCAAGTTATTCACATCACGATTAGTCAACCTAGCAACCGCCAATTGAAAATTCAAACCATTATTTCACAAAATACGCGGCATCTTTACAGAACAAACAGATCAATTAGTGCGGTTCCCATGTGACAGCCAAAATAACCCTAACGTCCTACTTTGCCATCTCTGTAACAGCCTCTTACCCATTGCATCCTGAATGACTTATCAAAACCTTTACTATACCGTTAGATTATATTCAATTGTAACAGCCAAAATATATTGCTATTTTCGCTCTACATAATCCCTGACACATCCAGCCAACACGATTTCACAAAACAAATAGCCCACTCCCCCCTAAAATCAATGAGAAAAAAGAAAGATATCCCTCTAATCATACTCCAAGCATTGGAGCCTTTTGTCAATGATAAAGGCGAAAAATTTGAAATCGTAGATCCCGGTAAATCGTTGCTAAAAGTAGTTGACAAAGAACCGGGTTCAAATTTTCATTTTACAATCGAACAGCACGAAAAAAAGACAGATGGCACGTATCAGCTTTTAATGAGCAAAGCACCCACAAATGCCATGGACAATAATGAATTTAGGTTTTGGATAAAAATTGACAATGTTAATAAGGAATTTTCAGAATGGATCGCAATATTGGAACAATATGAAAGTATTAAATCTTTTTATGACGACAAAATCATAAACGGCTTTCAGGAAGAGTTTTATGCAGAATTTGAAATTCTTGAAGATGAAGAGGATTTTCCACTGAAAACTAAACAGATCCTGCTGCTAGACGAATACCTTGAAGAACTTGGCGAGAAACTCCAGGAATATGTTAACGAACAAAACGCCCTCGAAATAAGTGCTATTCAGGAGGAAATAATTCTTTTAAGAGAGAACCTAACTACCAAATCAAAAAAATGGATATTAAAAAATCTGACCAAAATTTGGGGAAGCATTGCCAAACGGGGCACTAAGTTCATCAAAGAATTCCTCACCGAAGCCAAGAAAGAACTAATTAAACAGGGCGTTAAATCGGTATTGGATTATATCGTACAAAATGGTCCGCACCTACTGAATTAGTGAGAGAAAAAACTTCGGGAAGCATTGAAACCATCTTTTCAAGATACAGTGCCAATGTTAATTTTTAGCATTTACCCATAAAATCATATCCTGACAGACTTAGCACTGCTCAAAAGAAACTGCTATTTTGCAGCGCGAAAACCCATGATTGACCAAAGAGGAGTAATTCTGCATAGAGGCGGTACCCGTTGCAGTGTAGTAAAAACCACTGCAATATCGACACACGGACGACCGGCTTTTTACGCGGATCAATTTGTCTGAACGGATAAATTACATTTGATTATACTTCATTGATGATTTTTACCTGATCTCCCACTCTTACAGAAAGCAACAAGTCCGCTTTTGGATCTATATCACCAAAAGCACTGAAGGCACTTAACAGATTATTTGGCTTTCTAAGTTCTGAAACTAATGTGGTTATTCTTTCCTGGACATGCTGTACCTTGAAAAACCCTTTCGCGATCTCTAAATTACCGAGGCTATCATTTGAAAGCGGATCAAAAATCTCCTCACCGGTATCATATACTAAAAACCGCATATAAGATTTGATTCCATCATCTGCCCCCCTATTGATAACAATAACATAATTATCAATTTTCCTTGCGACCCTAATATCGATCTTATTAACTTCCATGTTTATTCTGTATATCTTATGTAGTTTTTAATGACAAGTGTGCTGAGGACATCACTATTATTGTTGTTCAATTGACGAATTACAATCGGATAGTTATTTACAAAGTCATTATTGAATTCTATTAACTTAATCTGGATAAATTTATCCTGTATGTTCTGAACATAACCCTGTGCTAGTTCCACCTGAAAATCATGGTCGATATAAAATACCGATACTCTCGCAGAATATTCAAAATAGGCGTTCCTATCGATTAAAAATGTAGAACTGTTTGGCAAATAACTAATGACCCGAATTACCCTGTCACGGACCAGCCCAATTTCAGTATACAACTCGTAGGCAAGTTTTGCCATAATGAGTATAACAAAAAGAGCTACAATTACGACAAGGGCAAACCATTTTACCCCGATTTTATATTCCCAATCATTGATAAAGATGGAAACAAATCCAAAAATACCACCAACGATACCAATAAAAATCGAAATTCCATTGAGTGAGAGTATGTCCTTAAGTTTACCTCTAATCATTTTAATAATTGACCTACTTTTTTTTGCTAAATTTATACAAACAAAATCATAGAAAATTCACCATAGCCAAAAAACATGTTAACAAATCAGGCTGGATATAAAATCGGTTAACTGATTTGAGAAAAAATCCATCTATCGTACTGCATGAAGTATTATTTTTTAAGATTAATGCAGTGTTTTTCTTGCAAACAAAATGTTTTGATCCAACCGAAGCCAAGCTAAGCGCATAAATCTAGTCATATAGATCCAGGTACAAATGCAGCACGCGGACATCCTTGGATTTTTTACAATGCCCCTTCAGGAATTCCCTCAAAGCAGTACTTTTCCTGAACTTATCCTTATAATGCCTAGTTAAGTGATTGAAAAGCCAATCACTATCAAATAAAGCATAATCGAAATTTTCCATATCCAACAACCAACAATAATATGTATCCAGTTGCATCACGCTTGAAACCCACTCTGGATCAAAGGGCAAATCAAACTTGATCATGTAATTGATAAACGCATCTACCCTACCGTCATTGTAGTATTCTTTTCTTCTAAAAACACTTACACCTTTCCCTTTCCCCAGGTTGGTTGCAATTGTAGCCAAATACCGGGCATGCATTGTTTTGTTAAAACCGATAACATCAAACATAACTGCTGAGTAATAAATTTCGTCCAAAAAACCAGCCTGTAAAAAGTGCTTGATAAATTTAGAGATTTCCGATTTCTTTGATTTTGAATCCAAAACCATAAATATGGTACAAAGAATGTCTATACCGCTGGAACTCCTTTTTAAATAATCATTAGTCAGATATCTGTTCTGTATTTCCTTCCAGATAGAATTAGTAAAATTGACTTTCTCATTACGCCCGTCAATTATCCCTCCTATAAGATCAACCAAAGTAATCCGCTCTATGCTATCAGTTGTTAAGGTAAAAAACATCAGCTCAACCAATTGGCAAAGACTGAACTTTGAAGATTTGTGGTAAACAAAAAACCTCAACGTTTTTGTCAGTTCATACTGGTTCAGATGCTCCTGAACTTTTAAGAATGACATTAACTCAGTAAAAACCTTATCAAAATCCTCCTGACCAATATCTAATACAGCAAAAAAAGTAAGGAAATTATAAAAAACCCGCCTATAGCCTGACCAAAAGACGGACCGGGCTTCACTATCAAATTCCTTATATGCCTCAAATGTTCCGTTGTAGTCTCTTAAGAAAAGAGAGAAACGCTGGACAATTGTATCTTCATCATCCGGATCACCATAATGGAGATCCGTGAGTTTGTACCGTTCGTACATTTCAATAATATCCTTTGTATTTGCGTTCAGGATAATTTTCTCAAGCAGACTGTCACTGAACTGAATCAGTTTTCCACCTAAAGTACTTTTGCATCCATAGGAAGCAAAGACTCCTTCTATGCAGATTTTTGTCAGATCCCTAACTTCATAAAACCGGTCGAATATCACATGGTTATATTCCATAAAGCAGAGTGTTTCTTGAAAAACATTCAGCAGTTCCATTGTATGGTGGTTCCATCCACTACTACGTGAATAAAATAAATCCCGGATCTCACCAACCAGATCCTGCATCTTTTTTCTGCTGACATTAATAAACTGAAGATCTTTTATCCAGGTCAAAATATCTCTGTTGGCGCGGTTTGCATAGGACAAAAAATGCTCCTCAAGATCGATTTTCTCAGCTTGCTCAATCAATGATAATTCATTAGGTGTACCGTCATGTTCATATTTCACAAGTTTTCCGATCTGTATAATATTGAACTGAGCAATAAAATGGCTTATAAATTGTTTATTGCTAAGTGCTTCCAGGGAAAATTTAGTCAATACATCGAATGCCGATCTATACTGGCCCATTTTATAATGCACATAGGCTTTCTTCAAAGCGGGTTCCAACTCATTGCCCCCGTCAGACAACAAATCCATCAAATCTCTGTAACGAAAGCCCCTATACATGCAAAGTGAGCAACTACAGTCAGTCTGTTTGGGCATTGGAATCAACACCGGCTCAAATCTCTGTTTTTCAGTTGCAATAAAGGTAATAAGGTTTCCCCGTAAACACCTAAGTATTATACTTGTATCATCCCCAATTTCTCCGGCCAAAACGCCACCTTCAGCAGGCAAAGATTTAAACCATTCCAGAAGATCCAGATTATCAGTAACCGCAGTAAATGGTTTTTCCGTTATATAGTCATGATGTATGTTCAAAAAAGGGTATTGGTTAACAATCATTCTTTTCGGCAGAAAACTGATATCATCAAAGCGCCCATCCAGATATTCTTTTAACTGGCCACCGATCGAAAGTTTTCTATTGACAGCAATAATGTTAGGAATGATTTTTTGTCTGGCGACTGCTACTTTCCCTGTTGTGAGACCTATTTCAATCAAATGGGTTATTCCCTCATTTAGGTCGGCAAAATACTGCACCTTGACTTCAGGATAACACTCAGAAATATCCGCATGCAGGATCGTTTTTGGGTTTTCTATTTCTCCAAACTCTTTAAAATTTGCAGAAAAGAAGTAGAGTTCATATTCCTGTCTGCGCTTGAGCTCTGCCAAAGTTGAGAAAATTAAAACAGCATCATTTTGGCTATCGCTTTTATCTAAGAATGGAGCTTTTTTTTCCCGTTTGTGCTTCCGCGCAAGTAATACATCGTTATCGCCTTCTTCTACAAGAATTGCCAGAGAAAGTAAGCGATCGACTTCTGCAACCTGAGATTTCAAGAGCCGGTCTGCAGTCTCCATCTCAAAATCCTCAAAATCCGGTGATTTCCCGAATATTTGAGATTTCTTCAGATCCTTAACATGATTTCTGACAGCCTTATCGATTCTTTCTTCACAGATCACCCGATGTTTCGCCCATTCTTCTTTAAGCACTTCAGGACAGAATAAAACAACCTCACTTTGATCAACCCAGGTCGACAACTGCTTGAGCAGACTATTGTATTCGATTGAAGAAATCAGTTCACGCCAGGTACAGGTATCAATTAAAAGATTTTTTGCCATGTATAAATATGTAGAATGGAAAAGTTAAGCGGAATATTTATATCCCAGTAAATTGCCTTTGGCTTTAAATTAATCCCACCATCAGAAAGCTAAGAATAATTATTCGAGAAGTAAATTTACAATTCGTGGCACTAACTAACTAATTAGCGGTTATTTGCAACCAATTCAAGTCCTTCCTCCGTTAAGACATGGTTTCCGTTATAAGCAGGTACATCACCTATGTACAATATCTCAATAAGGTCCCGGTCAACTAAAGATTTAATGACAGTATCGGCTAACTCTTTGCTTTTCCCTATTTCGATTAGTCTCAGATATTTTAAGGTATCTTTTGAATTCATATTTATTTTATTAAATTTATAATTGTTTATTTATAGCTTTTACCATAGTTAGTGGAACTTCTCTTATCTCGTGGTTTTAATCAAAGAAGATACACCGCCTTTATCATTCTAAAATCTCATTATTTTATTTCTTTACAGCATGAATTGATTATCTCATCATCGTTCATTGCGCCTTGAAATGGTGTATTATGACGACAAAATAATAAACTGTTAAGCTCTTATATGCCGACCTTACTCCCCACCTGCTGCCACACCTATGATACAGGCAGCAATACGTTTGTCAATATCTTTACCAAGAACACAACGCTCGAGCATACCTAAAAGCTGTGGCACATCAAACTCCATATTCCTATATTCACCTTTTAGATTGGCAAGATTAAGAATCGTTCTCTTTCTCCTGTTATTTTCCCTTTTGAGCTTAAGCGCCGGTTGCAGAATCTGAATCCACTCCTCGGCCAGCCTTTCATAATCAACAGCCTCATCAGAACTGCCATTCATAGCACCGATCATTTCCTGATAGGCCGCCCCTTCTTCATTGTCGATCTTCTTATTTTTCAGTTTCATGGTCAGAATATATTCCGCCACCTCCAGCGCACGCCTTTTTTTTGGTGGCAACAGTTCGCGCTCCTTACTTTGAAAAAGACTGACATAATGCTCCAAACTATTTTGGTCCCACGACAACCCCTTAGATTCCCCCATAATATTGTCCCTGAGCTTCTGGCAGACATCAGGATAATCCGTATGGATATCACCCAGCTCGTCAATAAAGTACCATCGGGGACTTTTGTTTTTGTCCCCCCGTAATGCAATAAAACACCAGTTGCGCTCACCTTGGATAAAACTGACCTTTGTTTTAACCGCTGAAGATACATTGGTAAACTGATCATAAAGTTCTTCTTTAATAATTGCAGTTTTCCCTTCCTTTAAATTGACTACAAACTGGAAACTATCATGAATACCAGTCCAAGATTCGTCCTTATCAACAAATTCCTTGAATTCCTTAATTAATTCCTTCGTACTTGACAGCTTCTCAAATTTCCTTCCCTTAAGCTCCTCCGGCAGGTCAAAATTTGCACCATATATCTGCTCAACAATATTATTGGTTTCAAACAGCCGCTGATCTGTTTTCATTGCATATTCATCGGAATCTACCGCCCAGTAAATATCTATAAACTCATGCATGCTATCCATTCTATCCGCCCTGCCGATACGCTGCTCGACAACCCTTAGCACACTGGGCGTATCCAAAAGAAATACGCATGAAGCCCGTTGAAGGTCAACACTCTCCGACATTTTATCCGAACACAGCGCAATACATTTCCCGCCAACATCCGAGTCCAGTCTAAAAATATCAAGTACCTTGCCGCTACCCGCGTCTGTCTCACTTCCTGAAGCTACCAGAACCTTACTGGCCGGGTAATTTTCTTCAAACAGCTTCCTCAGATAGTATAGCGTAATCACCGCACTGTCAAAAGCCAGGATATTTTCATGGGCGGTGGAAATACGGATCAGCTCCTCAACTTTCCCAAGCTCCCGGTTATTGGACAGCCGCTTTGCCAATTGGGAGATTTTTTCATAAACACCATATTCCTGTCGGCACGCCAATTGATAACTTTCCATTTCGGTAAGCCATTCCGGAAAATATTCACTTTTGAATTTTTGATGCCGGAAGGGAAGCTTCCCAGACTCCATGATCCTTGCTATACTACCCAGCTTATCCCCCGAGTCATTGCTTTTCCCCTCAAAGCCAAACACATCCATGGCCTTTTTTGTCCCCTCTATATGTTCGATCAATGCCACCTTCGATGACCTTAACCTCGCCCTTACCGTGTAGATTGATAATTGTTTACCACCGTGAAGCCTTTGATCTACTATAGACTTCAGGCTTTCATCGCTTGACACCTCATAATTTGGAAGATGGAATTTAGTCAGATAAGTAATCCCTTTAATCTGTTTTGCCAGCTCATTTATCTCTTTTACAATTGCCTTATCCTTGTCGGACTCCTTGGTAAAATAGATTTTTTCCTGTTGACGCGGAAACTTGCAGGTAACACCAAGCCTGTTGAGATATTTCTTTTCATCTTTTTCGATCTCCCTGTTCAATGCCTTTTTTGTTCTTCTGACCGTAAATTTGCTGATAAATTTCCTGAGGCTTTTGATGTTCTCAGGCCTATTCCCCAGATAAGGCTTGAGAACCAATTGCTGATAGATTATAAAATCCTCATCTGTGAGATTATCAACATCCAGCAGGTCGATGAGCCTCAGGATATCTTCAACTTTCCTGCTTATCGGAGTTGCTGTCACCAATATTTTATAGTCCGCCTTATTATCTTTGATCAAATGCGTGCGGTTTGAATCAGCCGAAAGGTAGTTATGGGCCTCGTCTATGACCAAAATATTGGCCAGATTAAGATCTTCAATAAGTTTTTTCCTATTCTTTCCCGACGAGTTACTGAGTAAACCATGTGAAATCTGGGCGTGGTTGATCCTATTGAACGCTTTGAATTCCGAAGCCCATTTATCCAACACCAATGGAGGACAGACAATCAGTGATTCAGTCCTGTAATTTCTTCCGATATCATATAGCCAATGTTGCAATGACAATACCAGCGAGGTGCACAGTTTGGTTTTCCCAGCCCCCGTTGGATCCGCGATAAGCACATTGGAATGGCTCTGGAGTATGGAAATTGCCTGGGCAAGCCCTTTCCACTGGGTAGGCCAAAGCTTGGTAAGCTCCAGCTTACTGATAATATCCTTGTATTCATTAAGCCAGCTGCCTTCCAAAACCTCAGCAATCGCGCGTGCCAGTGCCTCCTGCCAGCTCACCTCGTTGATCAGATCTTTTAGCAGCTCTATTACTTTTTCATTATACGGCAACGAATCATCATAGTAGCTATCTGCAATCAGCTTGATATCACGATATTGCTGTTGTTCAAAAGGATTTTTATCATCATTTTTTACCCGTATGTTTGCTTCCTCCTGGGTTGTTAGTCCATTATGGCTAAAGTTCGATGAACCCAGCATTGCATAGTTATCACCGACATAAATCTTGGCGTGAAGTTTATCCCTAAAGCGGAACGCTATTAGCCCGCGGTTGATTTTATCAATAAGATGCATTACTGCACCGCCCTGCATGATGGAAAGGCCATGTTTTAACCAATAGTCTTTAATTTCTTTGTCAAGGCCAAGTCTCTGGTATTTCTTGCGCCCCTTTATGTTAGGCTCAAACCCTATAAGCACTCTTACAAGACGGTTATTTTGGAAATCTTTGCTACCGAACAGGTCAATAAGATTTGAGAGGGAAGTGAATCCTGTAACAATGATATATTCCGCGCTTTCTTCAATATCTGGGTATATAACATTCCGCACAGTCCTTGACGGTGACTTAAGATTCAATGGAAATAGATTCTGATCAGGCCATTTTGGCTTGTCAAAATCCATCGTAAACTGTAGGGTGTTTTGACTACCATCTATACTCGGACACATACTTTGAGATTAATTATAGATATATAAATCTAATAAAAAACTTTAAATACACCTACGCACGCGAAGAAAAAGCTGGCAACCATATGTTTGCACCAACAATAACTTTCACCTAAATTTACAAAAGATAAAAATGCTCAAATCCGAATACACCAGGGAAGAAGTAGACAAAGTGTCCCAGTTCTTCCAAAATTACATGGCCCAATCAGCTATACATTCCTTAACTGCCGATCAGGCAGCAGAACTTCTCGCCAAAAACTCCGTCCTAAGAAACGATATCGGACCAAAACCGGGGTTTAACTTCCGCGAAATGCTCCGCCAGGGCCGCGAGGGAAAAATTGAAAAGGTTGCTGGAGCATACCAGCTCCGACCTAAAACCAGGTGGACAATCAATCTGATTGACAAATAACCATCACATTAAACCAATCCCAACCAGATGAGCTTTCCCCTCCCCCAACGCCCCGGACTTCCAATCGCCCTACTGGCTGCGAGTTTCAACAATACCTCCGCAACCTATAAATATTACTGGCTGTTATCCATCATATCCGAACTCGAAGAAGGAAACACAGTAATACCAAAACACCGTCTTTTTGCAGGCATGGTATCATCGGCCTGGTATACGGTAAATTATTTCCATATCTCCTTTGGCAAACAGGACCAACTGCAACGGGCCATCGGACAGGTCCGTAAACTGGAAGGGATAACCATTGATGAAAAACAGGACATTGTGAAACGCAAGATCATCGGCAGCCTGAACCCCTTAACAGCTAGAGCAATCCAATATTTTGACAAAGAAGTACCCCACCGCTACCTAAGCCCATGGTTTTCTGAATCAAAAGGAAACCGCTCTGAAATACACCAGCTTTCAACAAATTTCGAAAACAACAGTCCCTACGCCCTGGATGAAAAGAATCTGACGATAAACCCGCTCTGGCAAGCCTACCTCGTGGAACATGCAGGTATTTTAAAGGCGTTCTGTTACTGGCACCTCAGCCTTTACCTCCAGAAACACAACCCAAATGTTCCAGACATTCCAAATAAACTGATCAAACCGGCAAAAAGGAACAGCCTATTGAACCAACGCAAGTTCTGGAACATCATTATTGACCATACCGGCCCACTGGAATGCATCTACACACAAAAAAAACTTATCCATGGCAACTTTGCCGTCGAACATTTCGTTCCCTACGCATTTGTTTCCCATGACCTCATCTGGAACCTGATCCCGGCCGATCCATCTTTCAACAGCCGCAAGAATGACAGACTTCCAAGGATTGAAGATTACTTTGATGGATTTTATCAGCTGCAAAGAACAGCAATCAAAGTGATGAGTGAAAACTATCCCAAAGAGCCGATAATGGATGATTACCTAAGCATATTTCCCAATGCCAATGCCCATCAACTGACTGAAACAGATCTGAAAGGAAGATTTTTAGAGAATATCCAGCCGCTGCTTACCATCGCGAACAATAACGGTTTTGAATACATGAGAAAGCATATTTATTAATTGCATAAGTTCAAGTATCATAGCATGCTGTTATCACTACAATAGACAGACGCGCGACATCCGATTGAAACTAAAGATCCAGAAAAAGGACCAGTCCGGAGTGGACAGCCAAGGACAACTCAAACAAATCAATTTATATGCTTACTTTAATTTCAGTTTTCGATTTGTTTGATTCGTGAGGCTAAGCCAATAATGTTCTTCATATCCGGAAACAGGTTTTTGACATTTTCAGGAGCTGATAAGGCGGGGTGCACCTCCGCTCCCTTATCCATCTCTGCCATTAACTCTTTGATAGTAAACTTTACTCGTTCAATCTTTTCTGGATCGGCCTGTCCGTAATGCTCTTCACAAAAATGCTGTGCTTCTGCTTCAACAACGTAATCAAGCATTACCTTTAAGGCATCACCTAGATCCTGTTTTGTCTTATTCTGGATTTTTTTGGCATTTACTGTCTGGGAAAGCATTCTTCCCTCTTGGAATTTCTTGTATACAACTGCGGCCGCCCACGCCAAGCTTCCTATGGCAGCAACCGCCAAAGTTGTACCCAATGCCACCTCCAGCCAGATTGATCCATTTTCTACGCTTTTGATATTGATCTCTCCATTAATCTCTTCATTTACTATTGTCTGACTCAAGATCTTTTGAAATGAATCGGCAGCTTTAGACAGATCATTAAAGTCTCTTACTTCTGGTAATTTGATGAAGATACTATTCTCAGCAGGTTCACCGATTACCTTTGTCAAACTTTTAGAAATTTCTTGGGCAATCATACTCAAATTATTAAGATCAGAAATCAATTCATTTACATCAGCCGTCTTCATTCTCAAACCATCTCCGGAGATATCAAAAATCTCAGTTTCTTTAAGTCTGTTTATGATTTCGCTGGCAATGTCGGTCTTCTCGATATTACGAATAGCTTTCCTAATAGGTACAAGGTTCCCTACTTCTATATATTGAATACCATTATATTGAATTGCCGACTGTGATATTAATAAATCTGGAACACTACTTTCTAAAGTTGAGATGATATCTTTGAGTTTCATTAATTTATTTTAGTTAAGAGATGATGCAAAGCGTCAAAATTAGTATTTTCTTTTAAATTCACCATCTTACGGTGAAAATACAGCGCATAACTCTTTTATTTAAATATCAGGATCCAATTCGATAAATATTTTATTTTAATGCTTTTTTTGATCTGGTCATTTAATTAGATTTAAATTTTGCTCTATTTTTTTTATGGGGATTATCTCAATCTGAATATCCATATTCCAATTTTGCCAAAACCACCAAATAAGCTTAATAAATATAATCTCATGGCAATACAATCGATCCATGTTCTTTATTAGACTTGCTCAAAAACCTTCTTTCGTACAATAATAATTTAGTCAATTGATAGATTCGATTACAATTATTTGAAGAATCCATCAAGGGAGCTTTTAATATCCGAAAAACATAAGTCATAGTTAGGTTCAATGTTGCCATCTTTACCAACCTAGGCTCTTAGTTTCCAATTACAAAATAAGCAACATTTCAATCTCTGATAAAATTAAGAACAAGGGCGGTGAGCGCGATAACTAAAGAAGTAATGGTGAGTGGAAGAACAGTCCTTGAATATTTCATGCTCCGGTAATTAAAATACGAACTATTTGCCAGTTGCTGATAAGTCCCCTTTTGAAGGGATTCTATGCCAGCTTTGCTAATATACACCAATTTGTTCTCCCTAACATCCACCAGACCAATACATATTAGGTAAAACAAAGAATCTGAGACATCTGTACTGTATGAATTCCAGCTGATTTCCTTATGGATGAGCTTCGGTGAATAACGGATTAAATCATCGGGATGTATCCCATCCTTTTTTGCAAGGTATTCCAGAATAACTGCATAGAAATGGTTATTTCTATAGATCTGCAAAGCATCAGTTGCACTATACATATGTTATATATTATTTATCCTTTTGTTATTTTTCATTAATGTTCAGATGACTGGCAAAAATATCCTGGGCAACTTCCCTACGAAGACCTGCCCGAACCTTGATATTGACAAAACTCAGCATAGCTGTCTCTAACACTAACGAATCTCGGCGGTGACGTAGAGCCACCCTAATGATATTACTACAACACTTTTCAGTACCAATGCGGTAAAGACACTCCATGGCCCGTCTTAAACCGGCAAGCTCATGAACATTCTCTCCATCACTGAGCACCTCAAGCGAAGAAAGCAACCAGTCCTCATCTTCGGGTAAAGCCATATATACATAAGCCCTGAGATGACCTTCTAATAAATGTCTTTCCATCTGATTTAAATCGTTAAAATGCAAAAGATAGGAGCAGATTATCTTTTTTACCAGCAGGTTCACTTCAGGGATCATTAATTTTTCAGCCCCTTCACTAAATCTGGAAAGTTCATACATTGCATCCTTGTCATCCCTATCACTATAAAAAGAATAATGTGCAGAAAATATTTTGGTAGCCAGCTCCTTAGAAAGCAACTGTGCTGCTCCGATAAGCGTGTAGTGCAATTCTTGTGTACCAGAAAGGTATTTTCCATCAGAAATATACCAACTAATTATCTCTTCTGCCTTTTCCTTCAGCGAAAATAGCTCATAAGTTTGTACCAAAGCCATGGCCACTTCGGCAAAATCTCTTGTCATTTCTTTCTTGGCAAAAGCATGAACCCTACTAAGAAAAGAAGATGCATCGATAAGATAAAATCTTCTAACCCCCTCCAAAACAGTCACTAAACTCTTAATAAACAACTTAACACCGGGATGATCCTCAATAAATCCAACAATAGCACCATTGTTAAGCATAGCGATCAACGCAGCACCCTGCAACCGAGGATCGCCTTGCGAAACATATTTTATTAACTCCCCAAGTACCTCATGCGCATCAAAGCGACCGAGAGCTTTTACACCTGTAATCTTAATGGAAAATACTTCACATTCCAAGAGTGTTTTAACTTCCCCCACACTAAAATACGTTTCTGAACTAGCCAACCACTTTGCCACTTCGACAGAAGCATTTTCGTGTCCAGAGGAAAGAATGAAAGTAAGAATCTGGTCTTTCACCTCCCGTTGCTTAACTGCAGAAAGCAATCGGGTTGTACTCCACATCTTACTGCTCCGTTTTGTATTTGCTATCAAGCTCAGATAGCGGGGAATAAATGACTCATGACCACTAATCGCGAAGATCTCTGCAATGGTGGATAAAATCTGATCCCTCTGATGGTCGGCAAAATATTCTTCTTCAAACAACTTTTCTAATGCATTAAGAACATTCATAGACAACCTCCCTTCTGTGAATATCCTTACAAAGATATCCTTGCAGCTCTGAGCTGTAAATATATTCTCAAATTTTTTCCAATTCTCTATAATGATAAGTAGTTCAGCCTCGCCAAAATAAGAAAGGGCCTCCAGCACCGCAGCATTTGAGGTGGGATGCAAGAGTTCCAGATTCTCATTCCAGTCCCGATAACGGTAGACAATTTCTTTAGCCCCTTTGAGCCGTCGACGAGAGATCTGTACCAGGGCGCTCATGATAACCTCGTCATAAACCTCCCGGTCAAAAACATCCAGAAAAAAGCAATCAATTTGCGCGTCACTGATTCGCTCTAGAAAAAATAAAGACTGGGTTCTTATCGCTTTTACTGGAGAATCGCAATGAGAGAAATGATATTGGAGGATTTCCTTTTTTTCGCGCTCGCTACAATTGGGATTTTCGATCAGGCAATGGCTGCGCAAAAGCAAATCTTCAGGTAAGCATTCAAATACCTGCTCACAAGACGAAAGCATAGCACATAAACCGACCACAATCTCGGCAGGAAGCCTACCTACCAATTCTGATGCTCTGGGATCACGTTTAAGTATCATATTCGATACATACCTTGCAGAGAAATAGTTCAAAAACAGGCGGTGCCAGAAGAAGACCTGTTCCCCGCTGTTGATTACCAGTCCAGTCGAACACATTGCAGAAGTAACTTCTTCTATCAGCAAGCCGCTTCTGACATGTCTCTGCATCTCCAATGGCTTCAGCACCTCAAGTATCAACTCAGAGAACTGTTCGAAATCAAGTTCAGTCAGCTTTCGATCGGTTAATTCAATGGCAAGACGGCTATATAAAATATCGAGTGTACGCCAGTCCAGTGGTGACTGGTTGTTCCTGTACTTATCCAGGTTCCAAAGGCGCACATGCTCTACCACTGCGGCCGTAACAGCGGAAATGCCATCAGGCATCTGCTGTTTTTTTAAAAACAAGGCAATCAAAAAAAGCAAAATCAGCATGTTACCTGATTCCTGCATTAACCCGCTTTGATTAAGGTGATAGGAAAAATCATAGTGATTAGCCGGTAGGTATTCACGGACGATGCGTTCACGATGCTCAAGGGAAAGCGGTCTGATTTCGAAGAGTACCGCATCCCTTATATCAGGCAAACGATGCTCTCTTGTAGTGAGAATACACTCACAGCGGGTGGAGATTTCTGAGAGTTCAATATCCAGATCACGTAAGCAACTCTCAGGCACCTCGTCATAGCCATCAATATACAATCTTAATCTCCCTTGTGAGATAATCGAATCAATGTCATTATTAATATATCCGTCTTCGAATAGTTCCCGTTTGATTAGCGCTGCTAGTGAATCATTAATCCTGAGCTTGCGCAGCAAAATGAGCACCGGCACTTTGTCAAGGCTGTAGTTCATGCATCTGGCTGAATCGCTAAATGCTAAAAAGCGAAGAAGTGTCGTCTTGCCAGAACCAGTACCGCCTGATAGTACGCGAAGCCTGCTGCCATAAAAAGAAGCTATCCTGAACCATGGTATCGGCTTCGCTGGGATGTTAATCCCAGTCTTCTCTGTTGCAAGCGAAAACTCAATAAATTCAGTAGGGTCAAATTTGCGAAAATCAATTTCCTCGAAAGCGCTGAATTTACCCGATGGAAAATGCCAGTTATTTAGACGTTGATGAACAGATGAGATATAGGTATTAAAATCCGATAGCATCAACATACGCTGAGTGATCGATGGATGAGCTATGGCCATAGCCGCTACTGCAGCTGAATAATCATACCTTTGAATGAGTTCTATCGGAGAATAGGAAAGCTGGTTTTTTCGGGAAAGCAAATCCTCGAGATGCGAGATGAACATCTGAAGAGCGGCAATGTCTTTTGCATAAAACAAAAGGTCATTGGCACTAAAAACCTTGATCTCCTTGCCATTAGTAATCATGATAAAATTCCTTCCTACGCTATTGCTGTAGGATTTGAGTTGCCCAACATGTGTATCAATCTCTTCTCCGGGGCCTTTTGAATCGATAATAAAACGGACCTGCTCTGGCTTTCCCTCTAAACAGACAACAAAATCAGGCCGGTGTGTCAGGCGCTTTGACTGTCCCTGTGCAAATTTAACTCCCGAGAACAGATCTCTTGCAGGATAGTGTTTTTCAGGTAATACCTCCATCAGACCCCATCCCAGAAATTCCGTCAAGAGCGGGATTATAAAATTCTGGCTTACTTCAGCCTCATTTTCATATTTTATTGCATTAAACCTGTCGTAAAGTCTACCCATATTTACAGGTAAATTTGAAAAAAAATATCCTCATTTCATGCAAAAACGAGATAAATAAACCTAAAATATTGTATTTCGAAAAAATGTTATTTAGTGAATGGGAGACTGTAAAATAATTCTAGCTTATTCTTTGCACAATTAAAACGCCAAGGATAAAACGGGCCGAAATGCTGAAAGATTAGTTGTCATTTAAAAAAGTTTACATTATACACAAACATTCAATTGCTAGATTGGATTTATAATCAAATGAAATTGAAAAAATCTGTGGACGGCTTGCGGTCGATAATGCAGTAAAAACGATAGGATGCCGGGTCTGAAAAATTACGAACCAGTAATCAAGTAACAAAGTTTTTAAATCATCAAGAAAAGCTTCATTCTTCATGGATTTTAATTGAGGTGATGCATTAAAAATTCGATGTATTAACAGTACTCTTATGGAATCTAATAACTGCCATGTTTCCATCTAACTCCTGCCCTAGTCAAGGCAATAACGCAGTGATACTATTGTTCAAAGTAGATTACATGTCTAGTGCTTCAGAAAGTGCCCTGTCTGCAATTAGGCCTAGGCTTAAAGTAGGAAGTTAAAAAAAGAAACCTGTAAACTCGCCTCGCAGCATGAGATCCAGGTCAACATACTTCAAACCTCTTCCCTGTCAGGGACAGACGCGGCATCCTTTTGGAACAAAAGATACAGCAAATGGCCCGGCCCGCAGGGGACAGCCAAAACAAACATAATCTATACTCTCAAAACCTAGACTCTCCCTCACCTCCACCTATCCCTCCACCGCATAAAATCCTCAAACTCCCTCCTCCTTTTCCTCCTCTTATCCCTGTTCCAAAAAAAAGCAACCACAAACAGCACCCAGCAGCCCTTAGCCATCAGCACCAGCAAAACAGACACCGGATACTTAGCCCCAAGCGCCCCGACCATACAGCAAAAGCTAATAAAAACAGTCAGTATAAATTTCCCAAACCAGTTCATAACAGATCATTCACCCGGACTAAACAACAGACACATGTCCCTATTTATCCAGCCAAACAAAATAACAGGCCGAAACTAAAACCCCAGCACCACCGTGGTGAAACAGGCAGTTACCGTGGCGAAATAAACACCAGGCACCGTAAAATGAATTTAACTACAAAAACCTCACCCTATCAGAGACCCTCGCGGCACCAGAACAAAAGATACTACAGGTGGCCCAAAGGGCACAGGAAAAAAAGGCCATGGAAAATATACACAATGAAACCTTAGATAAAAGACCTCACAGCAGAAAATCGTACAAACTGGTAAGCTATCCTCCTGAAAACCTGTTAAGTTTTAAATGGAATGCCCGGTATTGAAACAGGCATTTTGGTCTTTTTTGATAAAACTGGAATGCCCCAGGTTTTTAAAAGCACTGTTAATCATGTTCAGTCCCGAACAAAAACTGTCCGTTTTCGCACACCTCCTCATAAAAGCTGTCATAAATACTTTAACACCAACCTATTACGCTATATTATAGTTTTGGCATAAGCTTTGAACTTTTGGGATTACTGCACTAATCAATCATAGGATATTTAAATTAAACCTTAAAACTGAACAGCGTACACTTTGGAGCAATGAAAATTTACACTAATCAAAGCGGTGATTCAGCAATTGGCGGCCAGTCAACCGCCAGTGGGACCCAAAAGTTTAAAATACAGCTCAATTGAAAACCAAAAATATAAACCGTTAATACATATAAAAATACAACTATGAAATTCATATATCTGCTTCTTCTGCTTACAATGGCACAGACCGTACATAGTCAAATACCACAGGGGCATTATGAAGGTGCCCTTACCCGGGATGGATCTGTCCAGACGATTTCATTTGATTTTGATATGGATAAAACAACCTACGGTATCCCCGAAATTGGTTATATGGATGTGGCCACAGAAAAAATCTCCAGGAGCAAAGACACCTTAAACATAAAAATATTCTATGGGGATTTCTACTGTTTTTTAGATCCCAGAACAGGAGATCTGACAGGCATAAGCAAGGACATGAACCCAAAGATCCGCATGCACCTAAAAAAAACGGTAGCGAAGGAAAAAAACTATTCAGAAGAAGAAATTACATTTACAAATGCAGGTATTTCACTGGCAGGCGTTTTGTTCAAACCCAACAAACCTGAAAAGCCGACCCCCTATGTGATCCTGATACACCGGTCCGGGTGGGAAGACAGGAACACAGCCTGGTATCATTCAATGGCCTACAGTCTGGCGAGCAATGGCATAGGCGTTTTACTTTATGATAAACGTGGAACCGGTAAATCAAAAGGTAATTTTCCATCAGCAGATTTCAATGATCTGGCAGATGATGCTGTTTCTGCTTTTAATTATCTCAAGAACAGAAAAGACATGGATTATACAAAAATAGGCTTTCTTGGCGCAAGCCAGGGCGGATGGATTGCACCTCTTGCAGCAAATAAAGTCTCAGACTGCAGCTTCGCAATCCTGGTGGTAGGCCCAGCGGTCTCCCTTTATGAGCAGGATATCAACCGCGTCCAATATACTTTGGCTGATGAAGGTTACCCGAAAAAATCCATTGACTCTGCACTTCATTATTCAGGACTTTTTTTCAAATATATCCAGAGTAATCATATAAAAGATTGGGAAGCCCTCAAAACATATGCAACAAAAATAAAAGATAAAAAATGGATAGATTATCTTGATATACCCCAGTCGCAAACCGGGGACGACATATTATGGTGGAGAAAGAACAGGTATGACCCCAAAGAAGCCCTGAATAAAATAAAATGTCCTGTGCTGAGTATTTTGGGAGAAAAAGATGTACTGGTGCCACCTGCTGAAAACAGGAATAAAATGGAAGCTTATTTGAAAAATGCGGGGGTGGATCATAAAATCGTTACCATAAAGGATTGCGGGCACGACATGATAACCAAGGGAGCACTAAATGGCGCTAACTGGAACTGGCCAAACACATATTGGCAATGGGAAAAACAACCCCGTGAATTTTTCGGTTCCATACTTGATTTTATACAGAAATAAGACAAGACAGCCAGCAAAAAAATATTCAACAGCTAAGCACAGTTCTGTATCCCACAACGGGCATGGGGAGAAATAATGATCATTAAAGCATTTCAGCACCCCTCGGCCCATTTGGAAATCATCACCGCCAAGGCTTTAATTTATCCCGTTTTTCCCGCCGATTACTTTTCTTATGCTGTAAATACACGATAAGGTTCACCCCACTGGGTAAAAACACAACACTGCAGATATTCCAGTAACTCACATTTCCTGAAGGATACTTTCCACTCCCCCATTTGGGGATCCCAAAGTCAGTCATAGCCCTGCCTGGTGATGGAGTGGCCCTGCAATTCCGCCCACAGGTGTAACCTGTAACCGTCAATTTCCCTGTTCTTTTTATAGTTGTAATAATAAAATCCGCACAGTGGCACGCACAGGGCAACTAGCCATAACTGCATTTTACGATGGGCTGCTCTTGTCATTTGAGGCTCTTGGACTTATTTTATTAAATCCCTGATAGCTGCCTGCTCCATGGAAACCGCATAGCGGCCCGCTAGCACCAATATTTCTTTCTCCCAATCATATATTTTGATCTTGGTATCAACCTGCGATGATAATTCATACAATTCAAAAACCTGTTTGAGACTAAAATTCTTAAATAAATCCAAAGGAGCTTCGGAGATATTGTCGTTTGTATAGCCTTTGAACAAAGGCCCGGACGCGAAGTCGTTATATACATCTGTCCAATTCATATCCCCATTGAGAATCTTTGTTTTTAATAGTTCCAATTCCTGTATTGACTTTTCGTCTGCAGATTTTTCAAGTGCAAAGAACTTATTCTTTATAGTCGATATACCAATCCTTTTGATATTGTCCTCCTTGATATGATAGTAGTTTGCAATATATTTGATATTATTATCTGCATAAAGAATATTAATATCAACCGTGTACATCAGCGCTTTAGATAGCAGTCCGGCATAACTGATCCTTCCATTGGTCTGCTGCTGCACCTCATTCCCAAGCCCCCCACAGTCAATGACCAACATTCTTTTTTTATCCAGCGCTACCCGATCAAGATGTAGCAATTCCAACAGGGTGGCATAGCCCAGGTTATCCACCGCACCGCCATCAATCACCCTGATGACAGAATCGGTATTCTTTATGCTGAGCTTAAGCATCGGCAGCACCCCTGGAAAAGCTGCACTGCCGGAAATGGCATAGCTTAATGGAAAACCATAGCCACTATTGATCTCAAACTGCTTTTTGGGAAGCAGTGAGCCATTTATTCTTAGCGCATTGATAATATGGGGCATAAATGGAAATCGTTCCCCGTTATTATAAATTGTGCCATTTGTAACAAAAATGGGAAACCTTACCTTCTTAAGCGAAGATTCAACCGGGATAAAAAAATCGCTTAAAAACATAGTATCAATCGGTTTATCCTCAAGATCCAGCTTGCCCAACTGCAATAATTCATGGTCGATCATAGTGGGATATGATTTAAATATTGCATTCCTTTCATATCCCGGTAATTTGGCCATCGTAATTGCACTTGCCCCCTTAAATAAAAACTCCTGAAAGCGTTTTTTTCTAGAATCCGATCTCCAGTAATCAAAGTAAGAAGGGTACTTATCCAGGATGTTGTTTTTTTTCAGGGTCAAATAATACCCGGCAGCAAAACCACCGCCCGACACGGTAGAAAAATAGTCAACTTCATTTAAAAAACTGCTTTGGCCTTTTTTAATATCATCGAGGCCAATCAGGACACCAGTCCCAAAATACTGTGCCCTGGAGCCGCCACCCGAGATGGCAACCCCTAAGGCCAGGCCGCTAAGCTGGCCTTCCCTTTCCTGGGGAGATTTATAAAAACTGGTCTCAATTGCAGGTATTGGCTTATACCTGGTATTGGAATTAATGACTATCTTATTGTTTGCACATGAATTAAGAAAATTCATTGCCAGCACTGCCAACATTAAAGGCAGGAGATTGTTGTTCTGGTAGATTGATTTTTTGAGAGGCATTATGAAAATGGTTGTGGTGAACTGTTATACAATTTATTCCGGTCCGGTCATATAATGCGGCAGGTAAGTAGCCTATCAAACTTAACTTTAAAAAAATTAATAAGCAACTGATAATCAAATAAAAACCTGCAAAAGCACTAAACCCCAAGAATAAGCCTTCCCTGTCAGGGACAGACGCCGCACCGTTGCAGAACAAAGGTTACAGCAAATGGCCGGGCCCTAAAGGGAAAACCAGAACAATCACTACTTAATCTTATAGAGCAGCGCACAACCGCATGATCAAAACACAGCAAAAGATTCCCTTTATCCAAAGATGTTGAAAAAACTTAAGCACAAACGCCGGGCACTTAAAATATACGGTAATATCCGGCAAACCCGTGAAATGCAAAACGGGCCTACCCCAACAGCATAAGCAAACTGTTATCCTGGCCACTCAACCTTAAAGCCCAATTTAGTTCCAACCCGTTCCAGAACATGCCGTGAATTTTCCTGTCCGTTGCAAAAATAATCACTCATTGCGATCGTAATAACCGCGATCCTATCGGAGACTCTAAGAATTTGGTCACATAACAGATCAATATACCTATCCGACAAAAACTGAAAATACTGCGTGGAACTGAGATCAGTAAAAAAATAATCCAGATCAAGGTTTAAAATCCATTTATGCCTACTATCCTGGGAGACCTGGTAAGCAAGATCTGAATGCAACGAAGTTATTTCAGGATAATAGTTAATCGTTATGGCATCAGCGACATGACCGTCCCTATGTGTTGCAAAAATATTGTTATTGAAAAAATTGGGCAGTATATGGAATATATTCATAATATAGTTATCGAACCTAAAGACCTGCGAACCCATCAATGCACCAACATCCGTTTTTAAGGCAAGATATTGATCAATAGTCGCTAAATCCGAAATTTTCAAGTCCCGCAGAAATGAACGGGAAATATTGTCAATCAAATCAAAGTGACGGTCAATATGAAAAAAATTATAATCCTTTTTGGGATCCAGTTCATTTAACCAGCACCATCCCGCTGCCGCATGATTGTCCATTACATAGATATTCCCATGCTTAAATAAAAATCCAACATCATATACGCCACTATCTGGCGGATTGCCCTGGTCAGGTTTTTTGATCCACATATTTTTTTATTTAGAAATTAAACAGAAAGGTAGCAATTACATGCCATAGACGCGTATATGGGCAGAAATTTTAAACAGAGAATCCTTGGCACAGGAAATTAGTTTCAAGGGATCTTAAAGGCTCTTTTCTGTCAGGGACAGTCGCGGCAACCTTCCAGAACAAAAGATATAGCAAATGGGCCGGCCTATAGGAACAGCCAAAACATCCAAAAAAAACCTACAAAATTTCACTTCGATTAAAACAGGCAGTTAACCACAATACCACTGCCATATCATTCATATTTCCACCAAACCTTTGCCGCCACTGCCCAGAAACCGTAAATTATTACCCTCTTTTCCAATCATTTACACAATCAGAAGCTGTAACAGAGATTTCATAACGATTAATTATGGAAATTTATCGACATCACACCTACACATGAACATGGAAACACAAATTATTGACCTATCCAAAACTATTCAGTACAACCAGCACGACCCCTGGTTCATGAAAGTAAAGATCAAACGCAAAGCACATATCAGATCGCGGTGGCTCATCAGGTTGGCACTGAAATTACCCTTTAAATTATTCCCCAAAAACTGGACAGGGTGGGCAGATGATACGATAACAAAAATGGGACTGCATTCAACAACCCATATCGATGCACCCTGGCACTATGGACCTATCGTGGAAGGCAAACCGGCCAGGACAATCGATCAGATCCCATTGGAATGGTGTTATGGCAATGGAATTGTAATAGACTGTTCCCACAAAGAAGATTTTGTTGCAATCACCGTAGAAGACCTCAGGCAGGACCTGGACAAAAACGGGATACAGATCAGCAAGGGAAATATAGTCCTGATCAGGACCGACCGCGATAAATTGATGGGCACCCCTGATTTCCCGCACAAAGGCACCGGAATGAGCAGGGAAGCAACCGAATGGCTGATCGATCAGGGCGTAAAAGTAATGGGAATTGATCAGTGGGGATGGGACCTTCCATTAAAATTCATGGCCGATAAAGCTAGGGCACTCAATGACCCGGAATATTTTTGGGAAGGCCACCGTGTGGGAATAGACAAAGAATATTTACATATGGAGCAACTTACCAACCTAAAGTCATTACCGCCCTGCGGATTTAAAGTCTGTGTTTTTCCGCTCAAGATCAAAGGAGGCTCGGCAGCTCCGGCAAGGGTCGTGGCGATACTGAATCCTTAAAGGATCAATGAAGGTTTTCTTAGATGAAATCCGATCAACCTATCCGTACCCCAGCCTGCGATGAAGATAGATTATATAAATTGGGGTGATCATTCATCTGATCACCCAGTTTAAGAAGCCCGGCACGGGAAAGGTTATGGTCAATAAATAATACCGACCTCCCTTTCAGGGAACGCCCAGGCAATACAGCCTACCCCCTACATGGTTCCTATTTAAAGCGGCCATGTTTACGGAAAGCCTGGATCAGCTGGTAGACAAAATAGGCAATAACAATCCGGGCAGCCCCATCCAGAAAACGGGCAGACACCGGATAGCCATCCCCACTATTCAATGGGGCGAAAGTATCCCGTTTGTGCAGTGGATTTACAAATAAAAAAATAATATAAGAGCTGACAGTGATAAAATGCCCTATATTTCCGGCGTGGAAAGGATCTACAGGGACTATACCGAGCGTGGCCAGGAACAAAGCATAAAATATTCCAGTTAGTAAACAGTGCCGTACTCCAGCTCTGACCATGATTTGATGAAATGCGGTTGAGCAGAAGAGTGCGTATTTCAATAAAAGTGACGAAGAACCAGTTTGAAGCGGAATGAGTTGTCACTTGGAAAACGGAACGAGCGGCCATTTTCCATGAAACACCCATATTAAAGTCAAAAGTATTTTGCGATACAATCTTTTCCACCCAAACTGTTGTCTTTGAGTGTCTCTTTTAAATGCCCATCGTCGTCCCAAAAATGCACAGACAGGTAAGATGCCAGGCTGGAACAATTTTATTCGTTAGTAAACCTTATGTTTTGGTTATTTGGTTTCTTAAATGAAAAACATGAATCAATTAATGGTATTTTGTATTCATCGTCTATGTAGATTTTTGAGTGAAAAACATTACGGATAAGTGCATTTTTGTTTTTAAATATGATAATCTTTCCCAGACTTACGTCCTGAGATATATAATCTTTATATTCATTATAATTAAATATTTTCCATTTATTTTTATTTAAATAATTATAATAACTCTCAGAAAGATCTACAACATACATTCTACGATTAATTTCTATAACATTAAATTTCCCGAGATATAAAAAATCAGATGGGCTACACTGAAGAACTGACACCCTTTTTAGAATGCTTACCATTTTATCTGTTAAGAAACTCAACTCATAATCTATTTGAACATTTTGCTTCTTACCACAATAATTGATTCTTAAAGACCTCTCTATATCGGAAAAAATAATCGAGTTAAATTTGGGATTATTGAGTAGGGGGTATTTAACTTTAATTCCTATTTTTTTATAATCTTTCTGATTATATTTCACCTCTTTATTAGGTTTTTCTAATTCATCCAACAAGGCGACTAAGTACTCATTATTTTTATAACTTTTCTTTTCAGTTTTTTTAGTGGCATATCTTTTTATTTTAGCTTCATTGTTTTTATTCTGTTTCTTTTCTTTACAACTCATAACAAGGCAAAAAAAACTGACTAGTATAATAAATCTTAACTTCATATATTTACTATTTAAAAATTGTGGGAGTTTCTAATCTCTTTATTGCATTTTCAATTTGCGTATTTCACTAAATCTGTACAGTCCGTTTCGCTCCAAACTGTACGCGAATTTGGCTGCCGGATTTTTTGCTAAGTCATTCCTTTCCCTCTGAATGCATAGCGGCTTGGCTGCAAATTTACTTCTTCCCCTAGGAGCTCCACGGTTTCACGTTCGGGGTCCTCATTTCCCGCTTTCCTTTAGATCATCATCCTTCAGATGAAACCGTAAAATCCATCAAAAAGGCGCTCTGAGGCGCTTAAACTCAATCTGATGAAGCAAGATCACACCAGATATCGATTTTACCTCTGGGGCTTTAAATTGCCCTGAACTTAGAAATTTTATTGGAACTGCTGTGTGAAGAAATTCCGACCTGAAGATCAGGGCGTACAGTTTGGAGCGAAAGAAGGTGTCAGCATAAATGCGAAACGCGCGTACACATTTGCCGAAATGCCCAGTCTGTCCTCATAATGTAAGCGTCAATTTTTGAATTCGGATTTTTCTCTCCAGCATATTTTTTAACTGTTTTTTCACTCAGGCCAGCAGGATTAAATGTAATCGCGTCTCAACCCGTAGCATAAGCATTGAGAGCTGCCTCACCTCCCCCAAGCGAATGTCCAGTAAAGGTTAATTCAGAATTTCCAAGTCTATTATTTATCTCTATTGCATTTGATGAAGCCTGTTCATATTGTGATGATGTTCCCATTGGCTGTGCAACATCCGCAATGATGTCACCCTTCTTATCATTTGTACCAGCAGTTGCATATGCATATTCGACTTCTCCTTTTCTATCTCCACTTGTTATTTTTCTTTCATATAATGCCGATAATAATCCGTTATCTGCATGGGTATATTCAATTCCTTTCACTTTTGATGAAACTTTCCAACCTCCAACCAAAATATCGTCACTTTGATCCCCGTAAACATGGGCTGCCATGGCCGCTGCCTCTCTAGGGGTTGGTTTATCTGGCATCATCCCGTCTGGATCGACGAACCTAATGGGATTGTTGAAGGCATAGTTATATGGACTATGCCGCCTCATCTCTTCCGCCAACGGATCAATCACATTCCACCTTCCAATCACCGGGTCATAGAACCTCGCCCCGTAGTCAAACACCCTCACGCAACCATTTTAAGATTATTCTATAATCAAAGTCTATTTTTAAGATACGGACTTAAATCTACATCATCCCCTAACCAGTGGTATGGAGTACCTTCAAGCGGTAACTTAAAATTTTCAAAATCAGTCTTTTCATTCGCTTCTATCCATTTTCTAAAAATATCATAAACTTCATTAACTTTCACCCTATCAAAATTAATTTGTTTACCTGTCATCCTTTCTATTAAAATGGGTTGAATCGGGGGGGTGTTTTTAGTAAGAATCCATGTGAAAGAAAATAATGCTTCTATCTCAATAGTAAAACCCTTAACATTCGGAATAGTCCATCTAGTAGTGTAATTATTACTATTTGGTCTTTTTATCTTCATAAAATAATATTTATTACTTCTTGTTGTATCTCCTTTAAATTGGAGGAACTCTTTAAGAAGTTCAATCTTCATTATTTTAGTAAAGTTAAGTTTCCCAATTATTTCTCTATCATCACCTAAATCTAACCTTTCACCAATATCTCCACCTGGCAGAGGTTCCCTAATTGAAATATGTTGTCCGCAGTTATTTTTAGAATAACTATAAGGCGATTTTTCTAATAACTTAAGTGCTTGCTTATTATTTGGAACTATCTGGTATTTTTGACCAAAACTTAAAGCGCATAAGTGCATAAACACCAACAAGTACATACCCAGTTTTATCATTGCTTATTTTTCTTATAATAAGTTCTTCTAGCATCTTTAGCATCCACTCCAGCCACATTACCTCATGTACACTAGCTATTGCAAACATTTCCTTTTTTAATACATCTGTGATTTTATTAAGGCCAAAGGCCGAACTTTCAGCATATATGGTCGCTGATTTACTGAGAAGTTCTGAATTACTAATTTTCAATTCTGTAATTCCATTTTTTTTTATAGCATAACCATCGCCTTGTTGGGTATAGGATCCATCTTTTGCAACATATGCTTTGTCATCTTCAATATGATCTGTTCCAAGCCATTTACCGTCAGTACCATAATAATCACCAAACATACCATCCGGATCGATAAATAATATTGGGTTATTAAAGGCATAATTATAGGGTGTAGACTTAGGATCCTTCTCCGCCATTGGATCTACCACATTCCATCTTCCGATCACCGGATCATAGAACCTTGCGCCGTAATCTCATGGCTTTGTCTATAAGGTCTGTTTCAAGAGTGTTTCAATGTTATTAACATTATCCTCACCCAACCACTTATAGTTTCTGCCTTCTAATGGCCACGACAATTCAGAAAAATTCCCTTTCTTCATCTTTACAAACCATTCTCTGTAAATCTTATAAACTATATCCAAATCATTCCGCTTGAAATTGCATGTTTCTCCGGTTTGCTTATTTATTAAAACTGGAGAAATAATTACGCTACCTTTAAATAGCATTGTTGTCATAGAATATAGTGCTTCAACTTCTACTGGGTATCTTATATTTTTTTTTGAAATCTCAAGTCTATTATGACTTCTTCCGTAAATGTTTGAAAAATATTTATTACTAACACAGGTGTCGCCATAAAAACTCAGATACTCACGAAGAATCTTTATTCGATCCGTCTTATTTAATCCCAGTCTATCAAAAGCAATTCGATCATCCGAGGGGAATTCTGTAAGTGAATTTTCCTTGTACAGCACTTCTATATGCCTTTCACATGTTTGACTTTGTGTAACAGAATCAGAAAGAGAGAGATATTTTAATTGAAGTTGCTTGTTGACAAATGCACTAGAACAACTAAAAAAATAAAAACATACAGTCATAACTACACTTGTCACTAGATTTGAGTTATTCTTTTTCATTCTTTTTAAAATATCTTCTTAAATAATCCATAATTTGATTGAATCCGTCCGTTCCTTTATCATACTTTACATAATTCGTTGCTTCTTGCCGGTTTTCTTTTTTTCTTACAGGACCTATATCATTTTTCGATGTATATCCGTCAGGTTTAGACGTAGCTGAATGAAAGGGTTCCCAAACATCTCCGATTGTACTTCCCCCCACTGTCATTACATCATGATCAGGAACTTCTATACCCGAAGAACCTTTATCTGATATCCCTAAATCCGTATACTCATCTCTTAAAATTTTACCAGCCCCCTCTGCATCAATAACGAATTCACCATCACCAAGCGTCAAACCATGGCAATTAGCCATAAATTGAGAAATAGGAATACCATTTACGCTCGTCGAATTTTCTATATCTATTAGCGTAATCTTCCCGTCTTTATCTGTAAATTTGATGCCGCTTAACTTATCAACGAGGACATCCGCTTTTTTATCAGTACGTATTGTTCCAGTTTGATATGTCAACGAGTAGGTTCCACTAGCATTAGTAGCATCCCTTGTGAAACTATTTCCTGATGAAGTAAAGATTATCTTGCCGGTTGCAGGATCTCGTTCGATCATCCCATCAGCATCGATATATCTCACTGGATTATCATAAGCATATCGATAAGGAGACCAACGTCTGTTTACCTCTGCCAACGGATCAATCACGTTCCACCTACCAATCACCGGATCATAGAATCTTGCCCCGTAATCGTATTGCCCCAGCTCCTCCTGTTTCTCTTTATTATTGTATTTGTAATTATTCAATGTTGAACCAATATAGGCATTTCCTGGATTCATATCCAGTCCAAAAGCATAATAGTCCTGTACCTGGATGATGCCCCCATCCTGTTTGATGCCGGCACGGGTATTACCTAAATGGTCCCTCAAGAAATATTCATAAACAAAACTCCCCCCACTCGGAACCGCGCGGCCTTCTTCAGTTGGAATAAATTCAAGACTTCCGTTACTGTATTCAATTCCATCAATGTAATCCCGCGTCATCGCGCCGGGTACTTTTTTCACCTTGTTCCCTCCGGCAATGTAAGTGTAATTTATGCTTCCGGTACTTCTGGTTACGGTGTTTGGCAGGTTAAGGTAATTGTAGCTGATTCCTGTAACCAGGTTCCTGGAATCAACACTTACATTTCCGTTATCATCATACTGATACGAACCGTCCTGGTTCGCAGTGCCCGTGTCCTCTAGGCTAAGCAGTTTATTGCCCGTATTGGTGCCACTGCTATAAGTATATACGAATTTATTAAGGAAAGTATTAGCAGCAGTACTGTTTGTCCTGTTGAGCGTCAGGATATTGCCCCTCAGGTCATAGCTAAGCTCTTCATTAAATCTGTTCAGGTTTCCCGGCGTGGTGTACACCGCCTTTCTCAGCCTGTGGACCTTATCATATTCATAGGAAAAGCTTTGCACCCCCTGAAAGAGACTTAATCCGGCAGGTACCACCGTCTGCCAGCTTAGCTGAGCAATATTACCGTTATACTGCGGCAGGCTGCCCTCCGCATATTGCAGGCGCTCGGCAAAAACGGCGGACGGACTGGACGGGGCTCGAGTCCAATCCATATATCACTGACTATTAAAACTACAAATAGTGCCAAGACGAGTCAAACTTAATCACCAAACCAGTATTTCATATCAATTTTACAATTTTCATCAAGAGTAGTACCAGCAGTTAGGACAAATTTTTGCCCTGAAATGGATAGAAAATGAAAAGAGTTATTGATATTTATGTTGTCTTGAATTTGTTTGTCAACAGAAAAAATAGCCTCTGGAACTTCTGGCATACGATCATAAGAAAAATGCCATGAGCCATTCTTGAAAGTTCCTTGTATTATTCGAATCTGATCAGTTTTTAAATCAGTAACTGTCTGTTGCAAAAGAAGTAATAAACATTTGTTCTTTGCTTCATTAAAAAATATTACACTATCAATTTTAGATGAAGAAATGAATGAACTGTCCGCATATGGTATCTTACCGTCTTTGTTCTTTAAACTGATCAAAACCGCCGAAGCTGACTTTAATACCCCTTCATATATTTTTTCTTTCTGAATACTTATTTGGTTTATGTCATTACATGCCATTTTATTGACGACAGCACCTGTACAGCCAAATGAGATCACCATACAGACGATAACAAAGTTCCTGATAAATTTAATCTTTTTCATTATATTATCTTACGTTAACAGTTACACCCTTCCCTCTAAAGTATGAAATTATCTCATCCAAGTTTGTTCCAACCGAATGCCCTCCTAAGCTATCATCGTCATGAGTACCATTTGATATAAATTGACTTATACCTCGTATACGTGAAAAACTTGTTTTTCCCTTTAAAGGAGATAAAAAATTCCATACAGAAGCAACTCTATCTTTTGATGAAGATATCTGAGTTCCCTTAATGTTTGACGGATGATTAAAATCAGCAGGTTGATGGGGTTCGAGATATACCACTTCTTGGAGTATTGAAGCATATTTTTTACTTTTAGAAAAAACTGACGCCATACCTGCTGCAAAAGCGCCCCCCTGACTATGCCCAACTATTTTGATTGTTTCTCCTTTTGAAAGAGATATATCTCCATTCTCAAGTTGAGAAATTAGGTTGTTTGCTGAGGCAATACCTTCAGTAAAACGATCTTGTGCATCAGAAGTATTATCTGATGACGCATTTATATACATAGAATTATTATCCTTATATCCTTGCATAAATGCGTTATCTACATTACCCCAATAATCATGAGGTCTATTCTTGTTATTATATATTAAATAAGGATATCCTTGTGTTAAATCTCTTGAGGGGGGGTATGGAGTATAGTTCCAATTAGGTATACCCCCAAAAATATATCTGTCATTATCTTGCTTATACCAATGCAGAGGTATAAATCCATTTACAAAAATCACAAGATTTCCATCAGGATCAATTGCATTTACAGGATCATTAACTGCATAAACATATGGACTTACAGCTTCATAAGCTTCTGTTTTATTATCTATTCTATTCCACCTGCCTATCACCGGGTCATAGAACCTTGCCCCGTAATCGTATTGCCCCAGCTCGTCCTGTTTCTCTTTATTATTATATTTGTAATTATTCAATGTTGAACCAATATAGGCATTTCCAGGATTCATATCCAGTCCAAAAGCATAATAGTCCTGTACCTGGATGATGCCCCCATCCTGTTTGATGCCGGCACGGGTATTACCTAAATGGTCCCTCAAGAAATATTCATAAACAAAACTTCCCCCACTCGGAACCGCTCGGCCTTCTTCAGTTGGAATAAATTCAAGACTTCCGTTACTGTATTCAATTCCATCAATGTAATCCCGCGTCATCGCGCCGGATACTTTTTTCACCTTGTTCCCTCCGGCAATGTAAGTGTAATTTATGCTTCCGGTACTTCTGGTTACGGTGTTTGGCAGGTTAAGGTAATTGTAGCTGATTCCTGTAACCAGGTTCCTGGAATCAACACTTACATTTCCGTTATCATCATACTGATACGAACCATCCTGGTTCGCAGTGCCCGTGTCCTCTAGGCTAAGCAGTTTATTGCCCGTATTGGTGCCACTGCTATAAGTATATACGAATTTATTAAGGAAAGTATTAGCAGCAGTACTGTTTGTCCTGTTGAGCGTCAGGATATTGCCCCTTAGGTCATAGCTAAGCTCTTCATTAAATCTGTTCAGGTTTCCCGGCGTGGTGTACACCGCCTTTCTCAGCCTGTTGACCTTATCATATTCATAGGAAAAGCTTTGCACCCCCTGAAAGAGACTTAATCCGGCAGGTACCACCGTCTGCCAGCTTAGCTGAGCAATATTACCGTTATACTGCGGCAGGCTGCCCTCCGCATATTGCACGCGCTCGGCAAAAACGGTGGACGGACTGACCGCGTCCGGGTCGTTTATGCTGTTGAGCCACCCCCGCTCATTATAAAGATAGCTGGCCGTATTTATAAACGACTGCCCCTCATTACTGCTGTGCAACTGTTTCGTCCGGAGCTGTCCGATCTCGTTATAAGCCAGCTTTGAAAGAATGATAGGTGCCGCACCGTTAATACTTTCAGTGGTCTGGATCTTTCGGCCCATGTGATCGTAACCATAGTTTACGGCAATAGTGGTTGTCTGGCTTCCTTTGGTATGCGTTCTTGTTGTAGAGGTTACGGCATTGGTAAAATCAAAAGTATTCACCACACGGTCTTTCCCCCCTACACTGTTGTCCTTTAGTGTTTCTTTTAAATGTCCGTCATCGTCATAAAAATTTACCGACAGGTAGGAGGCAGATCCCGAGGTAGTGTAGGTCCTGGTCCCGGTCAATAATCCTTTGGTCATGGTGCCTGCCGTATTCTGTGGCACAAAAGCAAGTGCACCCGGAAAAGTATAATCGTCATAATAATTGACAACCTGTGTATTGCCTAAAACTACCGGGTAAGTATTATAGGTCCCTGAACTGTTCATGTAACCATTGCCGGCATTTGAAGTCCGTATTTCCCATGGCGGACCGGAGGGAACGGCATCAACGTTGGACTGCATCAAAAGCCGCCTTGACGTATTTGCTGTACTGCCCGCATCAATAAAAATTCCGCTGGCCACTGTACGGCCAAACTTATCGTATTTGGTCACATACCACTCCTGGTTACTGTGGTTGCGCTGGTTGGCATCCTGGGCCATCACCACACGGTTAAGCTTATCATATACAAGGTACTCCCAGCCCTTACCCGGCAGCTTTTTTTCTATAAGCCTGTTTTTGCTGTCATAACGGTACTGATAACAGATGTTATCCAGCTGCTGCGCATTGGGCCCTATAAATACCCCGGCCGGTATGGTCGCGGGGTCACTGTACTGGGGGTCCCCATAGATTGCCGGCGGAAGAACGAATATGAGATTGCCATAATCATCATACACGTAATGGGTGTTCAGAACTTCGGCCTGTCCGTCGGCTTTTCTGTTATAGGCACGCCTGAGCAGAACATGCCCCTCAAAATCCTTAAATTCTGCGGTGGTACCTATGAGCCCATCACTTACCTGCCAATTTTCATCCCTGGATACCGTTTTGATCAAAGTACCGGCAGGCCATGGACTCTGAAAAGTATTAAAAGAAAACTGGTTTGTGCCCGTGTTAAGATATGGGAAGTACTGCCCTGCCTCATTGACCGCATTGTAGCTATATTCTGTTTTGATCGTGTGCCCCTGGGATAACTGCCATGGATCCCCGGGAGCACCCTGTTCAAGCGGCCGCTCAAGCATGGAAGTTTCATACCGGGTTTCTGCAAACGGTGCAGGGATCCTGGCAACACCATTTGGAAGCTGGCTGCCCGTACTGCCCCCGGGATTATAAAAAACATACACGCCGTCCCCACCGGAAGTATTCCAAGGGTATAATGTCCCGCTTAAAGCCTTGGCATAAGGAAGGAACTTTTTCACCTCCCGGCCAACGGAATTATATTCGAACGGCTGGATCAGGTCTTTTGTGCCGTCCGCGCTGCCCCTTACCTGCGAGACCTGTATAGGGCGGCCCAGTCCGTCAAAATATTTCACCGTCAGCATCAGTTCACAGATATTCTTCGTCCGCAGGTCCGTTGCCGCGGAAAAGGCTTGACGCGGCGTATAAACAGCGATATAATTCTGGTCCCCGGTAAATGGCGCTGCCATAGGCGTACAGTTGCTGATAAAGGGCCTGAAAGCTCCGCCCGGCTGCGTAGCGAAGCCCGGTGCAAGGATTATGCTTCCGGTACTGTAAAAATCCCCGGACATATTGTCCTGATCAAGCGGAGCGGTAACCAAGGTCTGGCCATAACCAGTCAGGCCGGTCAAAAGGAAAAATTGAACCAGGAGAATGAGTTTTTTCATCGGTTTAGATATAATACTACTATGGTCAGTTTAAAAAAATATGTTGTTGGCGTCGATTGCGTAATTTACTCCAGGGGAAAATGTGATAGTGTCGCCGTTTTTAACCCAATAACCTGGTGCCCCATTGGATGGCGTGATGTAATATTTAATGATTACGCCTCCAGATATAGCCGTTTGCCTGAAGCTCAGTTTATAGGTCCCACTACGGGTATACAAGTCGTTCGGCGGAACATATGGGCTACCCGCAACGGCGAGTGAATATGGGAACTTACAGGAGCCGGTTATACCATTTTCACCTATCAGGTCGAGATAAATTTCTGAGGGCACCGCTTGCTGAGGTACCATGGTTGTATGGACCGAAATAACCGATATTTGATTTGGATCAATGCAGTCCGCTGTGGACACAGCATTCGCTCCTCCATAGAGCAGGGAAGATTCCATGTTCAAGGTTGCCTGTGCCGTGCTGCTACCATAAGTTACACCCCCTGGAATAACATAGTTATATATCTGGATATTGGTTGATGAGGGACAGTTCTTTTTAAAAGTGGCCATCAAAGGAATATTGGTGTAGTTCTGTCCCGCGAGATTGGAGGCATTAAGATTCAATGGCCTGTAATTATATTCATACCTGCTCAATATCTTTTGACTCCGGTCTTTTACCGTAAGTAGCCGGCCAAAAGGATCGTAGTCATAAAATTTATCCAGCCCTTTCGGGTCGGTCTGGCTGGATACACCGACAAGCGGGCTGTAAGTAGAAATAGTGACCATGGCCCCAGCGAGCTGGGCACGCAAACTTCCCAGTGCTGTCCGTAATAAAGCTTGGTCCGTGATGCTCTGCAATGCAGTTTCGTTTACCACTGCACTTACCTCAGCAAAGGTTGCTCCTGAAAATTCCGCAATGGGATAACAGTAATTATACCCCCATAAGTAAACAGTAGTATTACCTGTTTTATCTGTTATCTGCCTGATACGTCCCTTTTCATTGTAAAGGAAAGATACTTCCGTTTCTAGTGTGGACCCTTGCTCGGAGCGTTGCAAGGATACGGGCAGATACGACATAACAGTACTCCCTGCCGGCGTGGTAAGGCTTACAGAACCGAAATTGGTCAGCGCTCTTGATATTTCCTTGTTAAGTGTATTATTGAACGATACTTCTGATACCGGTTGGCTGATCATATTAGCAGCCGTCATCTGATCATAGACAGTCACACCGGGAAAATCATATGCATATTTGATATTTTTGGTGTACTGTTCGCCCTTGCTGCTTGTTGTAACTATTGTTGAGGGCTGCAGGTAAGGCAGGATGTTCCCACCATCAAGATTCTTGTAGGTATACTGTGTAGACTGGCTCCGGATACCCGTCGGTGTCTGCCACTTTTCTGTTTCGGCAGTTAAAAACAGCCTACCGGAAAACAGCCCATAAGTCCCTAACACAAAATCAGCATTCAGGTTTATAGGTCCGGAACTCCACTGTGCATTCTGATCATAAAAATTCGTAGAGGGGGATACATTGCCTCCAGTTACCTGGTATACGTTATTATAATAGGCATAGGCAACCCTGGCCTGTTCGCGTCTTTTATACCTCGTATACGAACTTTCCTTACTGTGTATCAGCTGATAGGTACTGCTGCTTTTATTGTATAAATATTCGGCAGTCGATTTTTGGGGGCCGAGCAGTCCTTCGGCATATAAGAGCTGAACGTTTGTGCCCGGAACCATGGTTGGTCTGTAACCTGAAGAAGGGTCGTAATATCCCGGGGGATAATAAGTATATACCTTCTTTCCAGACACTTCTCCCATATCGCTGTTATATTCCGTGACTTTGGTATAAAAGACCGGTGCTCCGTTCATATAGTTATAATCAAGGGTTGAAGCGGGCTGGTAAGTTGTTTTTCTTTCCTGGGTCCATACGCTCATACACCCCTTGGTATTACACTGGGGAGAATTACTATTTTTAATGTAAACGATATTCTGATCATAACTAAAGGGCGCGTAGCTTTTTATGCCGTTAATGAAATTACGGGGAGGAGGGTTTACAATAATACCAACGCCATCCTCCGATTCGCCGTAGCGGTAATATTTCTGGCTTTGTACCTTAAGGATTTTTCCGTCATAATTATTGATACTTCGGAGGCGCAGCCCGCCGGCCATCAATAAGATTGGTCCGCTCCCATAGTTATCGTTACCAAATTCCTGATATAAGTTAGGTTCATAATCAAAATCGGTAAATCCCCCGGAAGGATAGATGATCCGTTCAAGGATGCCTTTTTTCATAGCGATTTCGTTGGGCATCTCAAGACTGTTATTGTTGTTGCCAATATTGAAGATGACATTATCCCTGTAGTCATTACAGTTACTGATGCCGATGTAGTTGTAAAATCTCTGTGTGATACTGCTATAGGGCACCATGGTCGTAGATTCTACGCCCCCCCTACCGGAAGAGGTACTTAAGTTAGGGTAACCCCATGCATCTGAACCTCGCAAATGGTTACCAAAGCAGGTTTTTTGATTGTATAAAAAACCATATTTTTCAAAGGATACGCCATTTACTTTGATATTGATACTGTCAAGATATAGGGTACCCTTGAAATTACCGCCGTTCGCCCGTTTTGGGTAATCCATACTGATTTCTGAAACATAACTGTTTTTCAGCTCGATAACACGTGATGTCTGCCCGGCCATACTATTATAAATGGAAATTGAAAACATCTGATCCGTACCGTTAAAGGATATTTCACCACCCCTGAAAGTTATTTTTTCAAGGGCGAGCGCGGAAACTGTTACCGGAGGTGCAAGCGGAAAATCCGAACTTGTAGTGCTAAATGTCCTGTTGTTTACCTGATAGGTTGACCCTGTGTATGTAAGGTATGGCAAATAAAAAACAGCTCCTTCGGGGTATGTGAGCATGTACTTGGGAGAAGACAGGTTATAAAAAGCATAATTCGCTATTAAATTGGAGTAGGAGCTAATCCCGGGGCTGACCTGGTTATTGAGGTTACCTACACCTCCAAGTGTACATGGACCGGGGTTGCTATAATATTCTATTTTTTCCGCGTTCCTTTTGTACACCATATCAGGTTTGGCTGTGTAATTAAAGTTAAGGTTTTCCGTTTTAGTGGCATTAACGATCTGCTTACATTTCCATGTCGTAATATGGCTTGTATATGGATCAGACCAGGTACCATTGATTCCTTTTTGACCTGACAGCTCAAGCCCCTGCTGCGAAGGGTTGTTGGGGTCAAACTGCCCGCCAGAGCCGAAATAGTAGACTGTACCGTCTGTATCCGTAATAATAAAGCGGTTATCTGTATACTGAATGGTAATATTGTCATAAGGCACCGGCATGATAAAGTAACCCGTTCCTGTGTTATTCTTGACAAAATAGAACGAGCCGGTTTTATTAATCAGCCTGTAATTAAATTTATCAGGGGCACCGTCAAAACTGCCCGAGGCCAATCGCTCTGTCATGTATGTGGTGTAAAAAGGATAATTGCACTCTGAACAACCGCTGTCCTGGTAATAGGTTCGCAGATCGGTGTTTGCCAGGTAGCCAATATCCCGATCAAAATCATCCAGTCCATTAATAGAACGTGATATCTGTATATCAGAACTCAAAGACCATCCCAGGCCCACACTGGTCGACTGCTCATTGATCTTAAAACCTCCCGGATGATAGTTGAGCTTGATGGGTAGCTTTAGATCCCCGCTTTCCACAGTATATAACGGGACAGATATATCAGGCGCCCCAGTACTGAAGTTTACAGGGTAACCGACCACCTTGTTCAATGCTGCCGCCTCTGGGGAAATTGGCATCACCTCTTTTTTGGGAGACTGGGCACCGGCCAGGAAACTGCCTGCAGATAAGAGCGAGAAAAGGACTATTTCTTTTATTTTCATATCAAGTCTGAGCATTTATTTAATTTTTAGCGTTAATTAGCAGCGTTGAGACAGCGAAAGCTGTTGATCACGGTATCGGCCTCCAGAGCTGAAAGCTTAATACTTAGTTCTGTGCCACCCGGCGTTCCCTTATTCAGGGTGATCCAGGCAATCTGACCTGTTGAGAGAGGCGTCGCTTCCTTTGCCGGTAACGGCGCATTGATGATAACTGTGGATCCGCCGGGCATTATCTGAACGGTCGCAGCAAGAGTGACAGTTTTGCTGCTCGTAAAGTTTATGACTAACTCAGACTGCCCTGAGTTTTGCCAGGTGCCGGTGTGAACAATCAAACTGACGGTGTATGAAGAATCTATTTTGATAATTGAAAAGTTGGTGGGAGCAACAGAGGAGTCACCGACTATCTGTGTAGTGCCCGAGCGGATGATTTTTCCCGTGAGCTCATTTTTATTCACAACGCAGTTTTGTGCTTTTAGCACAACAGGAAACAGCAAAACCAAAATCGCGGCCAACCTAACCATATGCAGCTTAAATATTGTGGCTGATCTTCCCGTTGCAATTGGACCAGATGTTAATCTAGAATTTAAACTTCGTGCAAAAACTGCTGCATTAAAACACTGTAAACTTGTTAAAATTAGATTCATTTTCATAAAATAGGTTTAGGATGATGTGTTTCAGATTAAGCTATCCGAATATTTCAGGATCAATTTACAATTGAAATTGCCTCATCTTAATGCTTGGATTATATATAAAAGAAGCAAGCATTGAGAACAAACAGTATAGCTGTTTGTATTTTAATGTATAGCGGTAGGGAGAGCGTTGAATCATCATTAGATTTTCCGATTGTTGTAATTACAATGTACGAAGCCTATGACCTCAAAAAATAGATTAAACAATCAAAATCATGGATAATTCACTCACACCATCCTAAAATCAGGGATTTTATGCATTACGATAAAAACGCATTGAACTATTTTATACCAATCCCGTATGTAATCCGAGCATAGCCCAGGTTATGATATCAGAAAATGATTACCGCAGCCCACAATAGTTATTTTTAAAGTCGAATAATCCCAATGTTAAATGTAGGGTGCCCTGAATTATACCGGCAGACAAATGGGAAATGTGCATGACAAAAGAAAATGATTTATAAAACTATACCTATAGCAGTAAATAAGCAATCTATTCCTGACAGGAACAGATGCGCAATCTTTCCAGACAAGAAATACAACCAATGGCCTGGCCTATAGGAAACAGCAAAAAAGAAAACCCACTAATAAGCTAACTCCAATACAATATTCACAAAGCACACGGCATTAGAAAAGAAGTATATTATAAATGAGCGGGTGTTTATCTATCGCCTAATTTTAGGTACATAACAGCAATGGGATATCCATATTGAAGGTAAATAATGAACCGGGGATGGACGAAACATGATTACTGACAGTTGGATCAAAAGTCACTTCAGGATGCCTAACAGGATTTTTGGAATTAAAGCTGACCGGACTTTTTATTCAGTTTGCCCCTGTTCAAGGATTGATTAACCAAATATCCAAAAAAATTGAGAACAGTTTTAGTAAATAGGATTGATTTTCTAATGGTTGTCATTACTATTTTATTAGGTTTTACCCGCCATTACAGCAAATATAATACCAGTAAGACCAATCAACCCAACCGGCTTATGGGGGTTATATAAAAAATGTAGCTTAAAGTTTTTCTAAGGAAACTTATTGTTTCTTTTAAACAGAAATAGAAAAACCGCCCTGAAAACTTTCCCAAACCCATTCATTATTTCCTCAACCGTCCAGTATTTCTGCTCCTCACCGGACAACACCCAGATCCCCTTTAAACCGAACGGCTTGGTGGTTACCGCAAACACCCTGAGCGCTATGCCCTCAGAACCCCTGCATGGGATTACCTCATCCACATCAAAGGCTATACCCGAGGGCCAGGGATCGGATATTCCCCATGAAGCAGCATCTGAATCTTCAGGGTTAAAGGTAAGCGTATATCCTTTTGCCTTTAAGCCCTCTATCACTTCATCGATATCGTTCTCTTCCATTAAAATAAGCTGATACTATTTAACTATGCCGGGCGGAATATGATTTCAGGGAAGCCAATAGCAGGCCCATTCTTTTTCACAGCCCTTTCCTCATCATAAAAATGACAGGACAAAATTATCCCACCCGGTATTTTTTTTGCTGCCAGGTAGCGATATTGAAAATCCCACCTAATGCGATCAACAAGCCTCCACAGAATTCAGGCCACGCAAAGGAATGTATCCCGTTGATATTGATCGTCCATGGATGTGAGTCGACCGCGTTCACCGAATTGAGATGGCCTGTGGTAAACAAAGCGACAACCAGCACAATTAGGCCAGCGGTCATCATACAATAACTTGCTTTTTTCATGATATTAAATTTTAAAAAACCAAAAAAGTATTAAGGCCTCCTATCGGCCATCATCCTTTTGCCCCTGACAATAATTTTCTTCGTCTGCCTGTCCAGCGAAAGGTTTCTCCCGGTCCTGCTCTCACTCTCGTGATTCACATGATAGGCCCTGACAACATCCCTATAACTCAACAGACCTTCAAAAGCCCCTTCATCCCTGCTACTGAATACCATCAGAGATTCAACCTGATGTAGCGACATAACTCCCAACGTGTTTTTCAATGAGTCGCTATCTTTGACCCGCGCATTTAGAGGTTTTGTTATTGACAGTATTTCTTTTTCGGTATCTGCCGAAGGCTGAAAAAGATCCAATACAGAAACCGCGCCCAGGCAGTCCCCGGTCGGTTCCTTCACGGCATACTGATTTTCCACAGGAGGATTTTCCCCAAAATACCTTCTCACCTCCGCAATGGTATTATACGGACTTATAAATACAGGATTTTTGTCCATAACTTCCGAGACACGGAGTTTCAGCAATAGATCAGGTTCATAACTATCGGGTGTATGCACACCCCTGCGTGCAATCTTTTCGGTCATGATCGTGTTTTTCATAAAAAACACCGAAATAAGATAGGCCCCAGAACAGGCTCCCAAAAGCGGAAGAAGCCCGTTGATCTGATGGGTAGACTCCAGCGCAAAAAGAATGCTCGTAAGATATGCCCTGGAGGCACCTGCAAACATCGCCGACATACCAACCAGTGCCGACATGGGTATACTGATATCCAGAGCGGGAAAGAAGTTATGCAGCAGATAGCCCAAAGCAGCCCCGCTTGCCCCACCAATGGTCATCAAAGGCGCAAGCGTTCCGCCCGAAGTCCCACTGCCAAGAGCAATTGCCCAGGAAATAAATTTGAACAGGCACAGTGAAAGGATAACCGAAATGGAAAGCTGTCCACTTAAAAGCGAGATGATATTATCATATCCTACTCCCAGTGTCCGCGGTGCAAAGTAACCAACGATACCAACTGCAAGCCCCCCGATAGCTGGCCACCACATCCAGTGGAGTGGGATTTTTTCAAAAGCATCCTCAATAATGTATACGATCTTGGTCAGTCCGAGTGATGCGAAACCGACAAGGATCCCGATAAAACTATATAAACCCAATGCAGCATTCGAGGGCGGCAAAAGTGCCGGCATGGGAAATACCGGTCCTGCTTCAAAAAGAAGATGGTGTCCGGCTGCGCCGGTGATGCAGGCGAGGGCGACGGGAATAATAGATCTGGCTGAAAACTCGAACAACAACAGTTCTATTGCGAGAAATACCGCTGCCAAGGGAGTCCCGAATATAGCGGACATCCCAGCAGTAGCCCCCGCGGCAAGGATAATTTTACGCTCATTCGGACTCACCGTAAATAGCTGTCCCAGCGTTGAGCCCAAGGCACCTCCCGTTGCAATAATTGGTCCTTCAGCGCCGAAAGGTCCACCTGTACCTATCGCAATTGCAGAAGAAACAGGTTTCAAGATCGCTATCGCAGGCTTTATCCTGCTCTGGTTGGTCAAAACCTGCTCCATTGCCTCAGGGATCCCATGTCCCCTGATCGCCTTGGAACCATAAAGTGCCATCAGCCCAACTATAACTCCACCGATAACGGGCACCAAAATCACCCATAGCCCCAGATGATTGTCCGCCGGGCTTTGGAAATCAAATCCAAACCGCTGATAGAAAGATATGTTTGTAACCAGGTTGATCAGGGACACCAGAACCTTTGCTATTAGGGAAATCACTGCAGCAACCCCTACAGACAACATAGAAATAAACAAAAGACGCTCCTTAGAACTTTTCTCTCTGTTCCTGCCCATTTTAAACTTACCGAAAACGCCCAGCGAAGGGGATATCGGGATTATATTTTTTCTACTGTTCATTTTACTTTTGGAATGCAACAAAAGTAAAATAAAAAAACACAAATAAAAATTAAAATATATTTTAAACAATATAAATTAAACATTTTTACAACAATTTATTAAAATAAATATATTTTAAACAATAACAATCTATTCATCTTAGCAATTAAATATAAGTTGTATTTTTGCCTGTGAAATATCTGGATGATGAAAGAATGTAATAACCTGTGCGATGTAAAAAGCTGTTTTCTCTGCAGCCGGGTAATAGCGGATTGGCTTCCCGCTGTTGCCCAGAAGAAAAGGAATTTCCAGTTAAAAAAAGGCGACCAGTTATTTATGGAAACAGAAACTGTTAGCGGCATCTTTTTCGTTTTTTCGGGAACAATAAAAGTCCATAAAAAGTGGGACAACGAAAAGGAACTCATTATCAGGTTTGCAAAACCGGGTGATGTGATCGGGCACCTCGGACTTGGAAAAAACCCTACCTACCCCGTTTCCGCTACAGCACTCGAACAGGCAAACGTATGTTTTATCGATCTTGAATTTTTTAGATCAAGCCTGACGGTAAATCCCGGACTTACCTATCAGATGATGGATTTTTTTGCTTCCGAGCTCCAGGAGTCACACGAACGGATGCGCAACCTTGCCCATATGCCGGTAAAGGCAAGGATCGCCACCGCCCTGCTTTCCCTAAGGTCACAATTTGGGACTGATGCCAGTGGAGCAATAGATCTTGATATCTCCCGTCAGGACATTGCCTCCTATTCGGGCACAACCTACGAAACACTTTTTAAGGTTTTCACAGAATTCACCAAAGCAGGAAAACTTAGCGCGAACGGCAAAAGAATCAATGTCCTTGATACCTCTTTTCTTCAGCTTGTTGTAACGGATGACAACAGAAAGAACTGATGATCAATAACTTGTTAGTTCGGCTTACGTATTTTTGCACGACATGATAATCGCACGGATGGGCGCGGTAACAGGATTCCCATAACTGTAAAAACAGAATAAACAGGCACAAAAAAAGCCGGTCAATCGCTAAATAGCGAGACTGGCCAGCTTATCACTTATATATACCCTATATCATCTCCTGGTCCTTAAAGCTAAAATACCCATAAGGCGAAACAATCAGATGATCATGAACAGTGATCCCAAGGATCTCCCCGCCCGAGACAAGCTTCGAAGTGAGCGCAATATCTGCAGCGCTCGGACGCAGCTCCCCACTCGGGTGGTTATGTGATACGATCAGACTGCTAGCGCATGATTTTAAAGCAATGGAAAAAATCACCCTGGGATCGGCAACCACACCCGAAATGCCGCCCCTGGAAATATCCACCACCCCGAGCACCCTGTTCTGGCTGCTCAGCATTACTACCTTGAATTCTTCCAATAGCTCGATCCGGCCCGCATCCCAGCTGCCCAGCAATATTTTGAAAGCCATATCAGACGAAGTAACCTTTGGGCGCTCCGCAACCTTGAATTTAGGCTTATAACTGATCTCAATTTCCGCAACCTGATAATTTACATTTTCCATAATATTTTTATTTAATTATGGTGCATCCATAGGTTTCATGGCTGCTAAAGCTGGGAGAAGCAACGGAATAAATGGAAAAGTGTGCAAAGGCCACAGGTGGGTTTATGCCGGAATTTCTTCCGCGTACCAGCAACGAAACCTAAATTTGTACCCGGATTGAATGAATACCTCCCCAGCCATCCCCCTGGAAAAACGGAAATTACCCGTTTTTTTTGAGTCAAAGCCGATACAGACCGAAACAAAAAAGTGCAGGAAGTCAAACTGCCCGCACTCCATACAAATAAATCAAAATGGGAGGATTATACCAATTTAACGTTCACCGCGTTTGGTCCCTTTTTGCCGTCCTGAACATCGAAAGTCACTTCGTCATTCTCTCTCACATCATCTTTTAGACCTGAGATATGAACAAAAAACTCTTTGCCAGTACCCTCTTCAACCACAAATCCGAATCCCTTTGATTCATTAAAAAATTTCACTTTACCTGATGCCATAATAACTGTTTTTCTTTAAGATGTTTAATTATGCAAGTTATTAAAATAAGTTGTAACCTTCCCACACTTATACTCTCCGGGTGCTCCATGCACATATTAAACTCCTGACAGGACAGTATCCGCACCGTGCGGGATCAAAAGCCGATTGATTACTTTAATATCAGGATTGAGCCCTTGTTTTTTTTCAGCCTAAAATAAAAATGGGTTTCCCTTTGATACCTGACCACCTCGATCTTATCAATAATTCCGCACCTACCCGATTCATCCTCTACAGAATCACCAACATTAAGACCATTAAGCTGGGTTATTGAATTACTTCTCGAAACAAGGAGTTTTGCTACCATCCTGCGAATATACCCATTAACAGCAGCCTTTATCTGGCCAACAATATTACCAAATTGCAAATATCAACCTTAAGCTATCATCAATGCTTTAAAGCAGGCCGTCCCGCCCACAACCCAAAAGTGGTATGAATGTTAATCATTGTATTTTGAAATACTAATTTTTTTAGCAAAATTTGCAGTATGAAATCCACTAACCAGCCACACCAGTTAAGCCACCATGATAAAAAACAGGGCGTGTTCACCAATATGGCGATTGTGGCCGAAGCCAAACGTGCAAACTGCTGGCTGTACAACAAGCTGAACAACAACTGGTATACTCCAGAAGAGTTCCATGAAAAGTATGCCAACCAAAAAGACTCCAATATCAATATCAGGACAGTTTTGGAAAACATATCCATCCGTGACCCCAACTCAGGCATCAAAGCCTACCACAAAGCGCTGACAGATAAGCTCAACAGGTTTGAAAACGAAACAAGGGAATTGAGGGAACGTGGGGAAGCATTCTCAAAAAAGGTCATTGACTATTACCAATCAAAAAGCAAAGATAAATTTAGATAATGAACATTAAGGCAGCAGCATTCCAGAAGCAGATAAAAATAGGCGCAGACCTGGTGGTAATAGACAGGGTCAAGGGAGATGATCTTTTATACCGGATCATGATCAATCAAAATTTTAAGGGTTACATCCAAAAGCGGGACGGCCTGTTCCATAGGATCGATGGCTCGGATATCCACACGTTATTGTTCGCAAGAATCTGCCAGGTCCTTGAAAATTGAATTATGGCAAACAAATCAGTTAAAATGCAGGTTTTCATGTAAATATCATGTATGAACACAGATCCATTCACCTACATCCCCATCAATCCGGGAGAACCTATGCTGATCCATTTAATCCGGGATGGTGAGTTTAAGGTAATTATAGGCGGTTCACATCAGGGATCCGTAGTGCAGGATGATAGCGCTGAATTCGGTTGGCGGACAGAAGATCCTTTATTATTGGAGGTATTACCGGACCTTTCCATGGTGCTCCGGGAACGCGAGGCAATGGGAAACCTTCCTTATGCATTAAAAGAAATGTACCCGGCCGAAATCATCGCATGGGAATGGACTGAAGACGGACAGCTGAAAATCATAACCCGGCCAGAAACAGACCTGAAAGCGTTTGCAGACATGGTCCGTGACCAGGTAAACGAAGTGGTCCTTTTCGAAAAAGACCTGATTATATATCTGTTCAAAGAAGCCGGTTCAGGTGTTGAAGAGATACATATCAACTGCTGAGTATGAAACAGTTCACAAGCGAAGAACTTACTACCATCACCGGCCGTCTCAGGCATGCACTGAACAGTTTCCCGGTAAGGATAACCCTGGCCGAACACAACCAGGTCTGGATCCTACTGCCTCCAAAACCCCTTTTTTCCTCCCACCGGGAAATGACAGAATTTGCCCGGCACAGTATCATGTCGGCCGGCATTAAACTTCACCTGGACCTGCACATGGTGTTCATGCAAGGTGAAGAGTACATTAGTACGGTCATTCTGGACGGAACCCCAGAACCCGAAATAACTTAAGAAAAGATTTGCAATCCTATCTTCCTTTTCCATACATTTTATACAATCCTTTCAGTTTAAGAATTGTTTTCCCTTTCTTAAATACGTATGTAATCAGGTATTTAACCCACTCCCCGGAAAAATACCTAGTGAAGCAATGAAAATTACCCGATTATAAAAAAGGCTAAACAATGTCAATTATATCTAGTTGTAAAGGTATAACGATAACTAATAACATAACAATATGGCAACTACAGCAAAAGCAGGAGCGGCAAAGACCGCAGCTACTACTACAGCAAAAAAAAACACGGCGAAAAATGCGAAGATAGAGCCTTCTGAATTTCATGAATTTTTCGTTGATGAATTAAAGGATATTTATTGGGCAGAAAAACACCTGGTTAAAGCACTTCCAAAAATGAAAAAAGCTGCAACAAGTCCTGAACTTGCAGCGGCATTCGATAAACATACCCAGGAGACCCAGACCCATATCGACACATTGGAACAGGTTTTTGCTTTATTGGAGGAAAAACCCGCAGCAAAAAAATGTGATGCAATGGCGGGCTTGCTAGAGGAGGCTGAGGGAATTATCTCAGATACCGATTCAGGCACTATGATCCGTGATGCAGGACTTATCCTGGCGGCACAGAAAGTCGAGCATTATGAAATTGCTACTTATGGCACCTTAAAGGTATTTGCCGAAAATATGGATAGGACTGATGTGGCTGAATTATTGGGACAGACCTTGGAAAATGAAAAAGTTACTGATGTAGCCCTGACAGAATGCGCTGTAAGCTTCGTAAACCAGGCTGCAGCCGAAGAATAATAATAGCAAGTACTGGTAAATTTAAAGGGATCCTGAAACGGATCCCTTTTTTGTTATTTGCCAATAATATTCTTTAATCCTTTATAAAGCCTGAAAAAATAATTGCTATGAATGTTTTTTATCATTCCCATCAAAAGCAATTGGCAGCTATGTAAACCCCATAATGGGATATCTAAAGGTATTCTCTTTTTTTAAATGCTGACTAGATAAAAGCAGCTTTATGTGTCCATCAGTATTTTTTTTACGGTGTCCTCAGGATTTAGCCGTTCAGCGGGTTGTAGTGTATCTGCTTTTTTAGCAACTGTATCTGTCGAAGTCATTTTGGATTTTACTTTTTACCCTTCCCACCAACATCTATCGTAATTTATTGATTCAGGAACCTGGTGACCTCAGCCAAATCCTGGTCAACCTGATCTTTAGTTGACAATGAATTATAATGGACCGATCCGGTATCGAATTCACTCTTTAGGGTTATATAGTCAATCTCATTTACACCCTCCGTAGGCTGAGCGTGCCCGACAACGTTAAAAACGCCTTCTTTACCATCGTGAAGGAAGCTGTATTTTACCATAAAGGTATTCAGATTATCTGTGGGGATTTCTGCTATCTCATGGTATTCCCTCCTTGTTACGGTTTCAAGCCTTTGCTTGATCAGGCCCAATAGCACCTGTTCTTATCTTCTTTCATATCTCACCAATTTGAACAGATAACACCAACCGTTGATTTAAGTTTTGTATTAGGAAAACACAAAAAATCTAAGCGAATAGCCCTTTTCGTACTTGATACTGAATCAACCTAAATGCAGTATCCAGGTGATCTGCAGGGGAAAGATGCTAAAGGCTGCACCAAACAACTAAATTCTTTTTAAACCTTTTTTATAAATATGAGTTTTAAAGATACAATAGATATAATAGACAGATAGTTATGAGCAAAAATATATTGGTAGTTGAGGATAATGAGGGTATCAGGGAAATGATAGGCTATATGTTGAATGAGGAACATTATGAAGTTCATCTGTGTGAAGACGCTGGGAGTTTTAGAAAAGAAATCTTTCAGCGCAGGCCGGATATGGTCATTCTCGATATTATGCTCCCTGATGGAAACGGCATTGATCTTTGCTGCGAAATCAAATCAGATTACCGCACCGGCCATATACCAGTAATGATGATGTCCGCACATGCAACCTTGGGTGATGTGAGAAAAAAATGCCAGGCGGATGATTTCATCAGCAAACCTTTTGATATTGATAATTTTATGGGAAAGGTTTCTTATCTGGTATCATAAACAAATCTGTGCACGGGCTTCCAGAGCTGATATACCTGCATTTTACCTGTTCCAAAACAATGTTAAAAAAAACAATGTTGTGGACGGGAATAGTTTAAAAGGTAAAATTGACAGTTATGAAAGGATTATCACCATGGGCCCTGACTGCGATGGCCCAGTTTAAAAACAGTTCCCTGCTCCACGCTGAAAATTACGGGGAACTCCGGTTCAACATTTTTCAAACCAAGGATTCCATATGGATCTCGGTCACACATAAAAAAAATCTACCTGTCTATTTTAGGGCCTGCTATGCTCCTGACGGCTTATCAGAAAGCCCAAAAATCAGAAAGAATAAAACTGATTATACGCTAAAGCTCAAAACAGCAGTCGGAATTTTTAAAGTAAGGATTTCCTTTTCACAGGAAAACTTTACCCTGTTAAAATATAATTGCACACTCACCCCTGCCTCGGAGATTTTTATCCCATTCTGGCCCAGGGATATCCTTACAACAGGCGTTAAAGGAGCTGTGAAAGCAATGGGCGAAGTTCATGCAGCCCAGATGGGAACAAGGTCAGGCCTGTTATACTTTTCGCTACCGGAAAGAGACCTGCGCATCCTTTATTTCCAGAACCTCACAGCCCTTTCTGACTACGCGGATCAGACGGGCACCTCATTATCCGGCGTTGTCGGCGGAATGCTGCCCGAAATCGGTCTGGCCCTCCCTAAAACGGAGGAAAAACCTTTAAAAGCCGGCCAGGAGGTTATCATTTCAGATGCAACAATTGCTTTTAAAACAAAAAATAAAGAAAACCAGGATCAGGCAGAAGATTATCTTGATCTATTGGCAGAAGTATACCTTAATATCCCCAGGCCGGATACCCACTACCTTCACTGGCCCGAAATCCTGGACAAAGGACTAAAAGACCTCATCGAAAACCCTGGCTGCTGGTCAATGGTGGGCGGTAACAGTTATCTAAATGCCTACGTAAGCGATTACCAGACCCCACCGGAAATCATGGTGCAGTTAGCGGTACTGCTTCCGCTGGTGGATTACTCAAAGTGGAGCGGTAAAACCCTGGAAGTAATGGATACCATAAAAAAGGGCCTACCGGCATTTTACAGCCAAAAGCTAAAGACACTGGTGAGGTGGCACCCCGGGGCGGAGGACAAACTTGAGGGAGATGAGGAACAGAAAATGCCCATGGTGATGGATTCATGGTACCTGCACCATCCGCTTTTAAACCTGTCAAGGTTAGCACTCGATGGAGATAAAACAGCGGAGAAACTATTTCTGGATTCACTCGGATTTGCTATAAAAGTTGCACACAGGTTTAAATATCATTGGCCCGTGTTCTATAAAATGGATACACTTGAAGTAATAAAGGCAGAAACCAAGCCTGGAGAGGGCGGCGAACAGGACGTGGCCGGGTTATATGCCCATGTGATGCTGCAGGCCTTTGAACTTACCGGGGATAAAAAATACCTGAAGGAAGCGGAGACCGCCGCAAAAAAACTGGGGGACGTTGGCTACAAGATCATGTACCAGGCCAACAATACTGCATTTGCTGCCGGAGCACTGCTCCGGTTATTTAAACTTACAGGCAATGAACTTTATCTTTCCTTAAGTTATAGGTGCCTGGCCTCCATTTTTGAAAACGTCCAGCTATGGGACTGTAATTATGGATACGGAAAAAATCTTCCGACATTTTTTGCTCTTTTCCCTCTTACAGATGCCCCTTACACCGCGGCCTATGAAGAGCAGGAAGTTTTCTGCGCGCTGCACGATTACCTCAAGCATGCAGAAGGCGTTGATATACTTCCAAGCGTTAGGCTCTTATGTAGCGAATTTATCCGTTACCTGGTTGAGCGCGCACCATACTACTATCCCCCGATGCTGCCCTCAGATATGTTATCCGATGAGGTAAAAACCGGTGAAGTAGACCGCAAGCTTTGGATTGCACTGGAAGACTTACATGACGGAATCGAAAAGAGCGGTGCTGTCGGACAGGAGGTTTATGGCGCGGGCAATGCCTTTGGGATCTTGCCCCGGCACTTTATCAGGTTCAGCGACAATCCCTTCCTGATATTTTCAGACTGCCCCATCTCCGGGATTAGGAAAAGCCCAGGTTCAGTTATCTTCCACCTTCAGGGGGATCCCAGATTATCCTACCGGCTGCGCATTACCCCTTCAGAAAGTGAGACCAAAATGCCAAATATTAAATTCTTTTGCCAATCGCCGTCAGTCAGATTAACACCATCCAAGGACAGAAACCAGGATCTGGAAGCCTTTATAATGGGGAATGAAACCGTACGCATCAGCTGGAAAAAGCGTAACCAGCAATAAATAAATCCAATAACAGCCATTACCATTATTGAAAAGGTAACCGTTCAGGCTCCCAGGGAAAAAGCCTATGCCTTCTGGAAACTGGCCGAATTCAGTTTATCACCAGCTAAACAATCAGGTCAGAGAAATTGTTAAATGAAGAAAACATTTGATACTATGAGCGATAACAAAAGTAAACAGGACGGCAGGGAAGATTCCAAAGTGGATCTCAATGATGCAAGCGAAGTAGCTTATGCTGCGAAACAGGCAGGGGTTACTTCAGCAAAGTACAAAGAACTGGCAAAAGCTTCGGGCAGCTCGTCAAGAGAAAAGATAGCTGAATATATCAAAAAAAACAGCTAGTCCGGACAGTAAATCGGAGCTTGAATAAAAACAGGCCGGAAGATCCGGCCTGTTTTTTATTTCATCTTTTATCCCTTTTTTGGATTGCCGGTTATAAATATCAAAAGAAGTTGGCCATATCAGTTACAACAAGGAAACAGTAAAAATAATATGCAGAAAAACAAGGATATGATCAGGGTCAGAGGTGCACGAGAGCACAATCTCAAAGATATTGACATTGATATCCCAAGGGATAAACTTGTGGTATTTACCGGTGTCTCCGGATCCGGTAAATCCTCACTTGCATTCGGAACTTTATACGCCGAAGCCCAGCGGCGTTATTTGGAATCAGTTTCCCCATACGCCCGTAGACTTTTCAATCAGATGGGTGTTCCTGAAGTGGAATCGATAGAAGGCCTGCCACCAGCCATCGCCCTGCAGCAGCAAAGAGGCGGAACCAGCACCCGTTCATCGGTGGGAAGTGTGACCACGCTGTCCAACCTATTGCGCATGCTCTATTCCAGGGCCGGGGAATACCCCAGAGGGCAGCCGATTATTTATGCAGAAGGTTTTTCGCCCAATACCCCACAAGGCGCATGCCCGGAATGCCATGGTTTGGGCAGCGTATTTGAAGTTACAGAAAAAACAATGGTCCCCGATGACAGTCTGAGTATCCGGGAGCGGGCAGTGGCCTCCTGGCCCCTGGCCTGGCAGGGGCAGAACCAGCGGGACATATTGGTTTCAATGGGTTTCAACGTAGATATTCCCTGGAAAGAATTACCCAGGGATCAGCGGGACTGGATCCTGTTTACCAATGAGACCCCAACTGTTCCGGTTTATCCGGGATATTCTCCCGAAGAAACCGCAAAAGCCATAAAAAACAAGAAGACTCCTGATTACATGGGAACTTTCATCGGAGCCAAACCTTACGTAATGAAAACATTCAGTTCAACTCAGTCCGAACTGATGAAAAAAAGGGTAAGCCGGTTTATGGTCAGCAGTAAATGCCCCGAATGCAATGGAAAGCGGCTCCGAAAAGAATCCTTATCTATCCGTTTTGACGGGAAAGATTTTGCTGAAATCTCACGGCTCCCCATTTCGCATCTTTGTGACGTTTTTAAAAAATTTGCACAAGCTAAAGGGATAGAATCAGAAAAGCAGATCGTTACCCAGCGGATTTCCAGGGATATCCTTTCCAGAATGGAAGTGATGTTGGAACTCGGCCTGGGCTACCTCAGTCTGGAAAGGACAACGCCCACGCTGTCCCCGGGAGAACTTCAGCGTTTAAGATTGGCCACACAGGTGCATTCAAACCTTTTCGGTGTTGTTTATGTACTTGATGAGCCATCGGCAGGGCTCCACCCAGCCGATACACAGGCGTTGCTTAGGATATTGGACAGATTAAAAGAGGCCGGAAATTCAATCTTTGTTATCGAGCACGAAATAGAAGTCATCCGGCATGCAGACTGGATTGTTGAGGTAGGGCCCGAAGCGGGCGAAAAAGGCGGATATATTCTTTACAGTGGCCTTCCGGAGGGCTTAAAAAAAATCAAGGGTTCTCCTACCTCTGCCTATCTCTTCGGTAAAGCCGGAAAAAACATCCATTCGGCGAGAAAACCCACAGGACAGCTCATTCTTACCGGAATTTCCCGGCACAATCTGAACAACATAAATGTCGAATTCCCAATTGGGGTGATGACCTGCGTGACGGGAATTTCAGGCTCGGGAAAAAGTAGCCTGGTAAGCCAGGTACTTGTTGAACTCATCTCGGATGCCCTCGGCCAGAAAACCGAAGCCATTCAGGATCTCCCTTTAGAGATGCCGCAAGAACAAACAGGTTTACCGCTAAGCGGAAGAATCTGCTCAGGACTGGATCAGATCAGCAGGCTGGTGGTTGTCGATCAGAAACCCATAGGACGGACGCCAAGGTCAAACCTTTCCACCTACACCGGATTATTCGACCACGTGCGCAAACGCTTTGCCGATACCCCGCTCGCAAAGAAAAGGAAATATGATGCAGGACGTTTTTCCTTCAACGTTGCAAAGGGACGCTGCCCGAACTGTCAGGGCGAAGGTTTTGTTATGGTTGAACTATTGTTTTTGCCCAGCGTTTACACGCCATGTCCGGTCTGTAATGGCAGCAGGTATAACCCCCAGACGCTGGAAATAACCTACAAAGAACACAACATCGCGCAAGTGCTGGAAATGACGGTTGAACAGGCATGCAACTTTTTTGACGAAGACTCGGTAATTTACAGGGCGCTGGATATTGTGCGCGAGGTCGGTCTTGGCTACTTAAGACTCGGGCAATCAGCGACCGAACTCTCCGGGGGCGAGGCCCAGCGGATCAAGCTGGCAACTGAACTGCAAAAAAGCCAGAAAGGATCCTCGCTCTATATCCTGGATGAACCTACAACAGGCCTGCACCCTTCGGATGTGGAAAGACTATTACTTCAGCTCAACAAGCTTGCAGATGCGGGCAATACCGTGATTGTTGTAGAACACGATATGCAGGTCATCGCCCAGAGTGACTGGGTTATAGATATTGGGCCGGGTGCGGGGGAATGTGGCGGAAAAATTCTGTATTCAGGAAATGTGGATGGCCTGTTGAAATGTAACGAAAGTAAAACAGCCCCATTTCTGGAACGTTATCTGAACGATGAAAAGGCATAACAATTGAAAAAAAAATTAACATATTGCTTTGATATGCTTGGAATAAATAATCAACCGCGTCAAACCTTTAAATATACCGTAAAATAGAATTTGGTGCCCTTAAAACCGCACGCCCGAATCTATTACACTTTATGTTTATCTGCTTATCATACCACATATTTAAAACCGAAAGATAATACACGAACTTGGGGAGTTTTTTAAATATTTCCCAGGTTCAGTCCCGAAATATCAATTGCATCGTAACACCATTATCAACGATAAAATTCAGTGTCCCATCAAGCTGCTTCGATAAACCCTTGATTAAGTTCATTCCCATCGAATTTACTTTTGCAAGCTCCCACCCTTCAGGAAGGCCAATGCCATTGTCTTTAATTGAAAGATTATGCTGCGATCCTTCCGTATTTAAAGATATAAAGATTATTCCTGAAACGGAAGGATAGGCATATTTAATGGCATTAGTTATGGATTCATTTAGTATCAAACCTATCGATACAGCCTTTGTTACACTGAGTTTTAATGGTGCCAGATCCATTGTGAACTGAATATTACCTTCCAGTCCATAACTATCCCGAAAATGCCCAACAAGGTCATCTATGTAGGTATGGATATCGATGAATACCATATCGTCGGTCTGATAAAGCCTTTGATGGATCAGCGCTATAGATTGCATTCTATGTTCGCTATCTTTAATAATGCTCAGCGCAACCTTATTTTTAATGAACGAGGATTGACGGTGTAAAAGTGCGGTAACGATCTGCAGATTGTTTTTAACCCTATGGTGGATTTCTTTGATAAGCCACTGTTTTTCGGTTACAAGGTCATTGAGTTCATTATTCTTCCTGCCAATTTCACGACCGGAGGACAGGCTCTTCCTGTAACTCATGTAAACAATAACCAGAATAACTGCCAGCAGGCATAGTCCCATAATGGTTGCATTCCGGGTAAATTCCGCCCGCTTTAATGAACCGTTCTGGATGGTTTTCTGCTGCTTGAGTATTCTGATATCTTGTTCCCTTTGTTTTGTTTCGTATAATACCTGAAGCTTTTCTGCTTCCCGGATCTTGTTTACATTGAAAATCGAGTCGTTTAACTGATTGAATATTTTATAATTTTTCAGCGCTGAGGCATAATTGCCCGATGCGGAATCAATTTTATGTAGGAGATAAAAAATTTCTTTTTTGCGTGAAGCAGGAATCCCCGGGTACAGGGCAGCTTTTAAATAAGGTGTCCCCTTTGAATAATTACCTGTTTCAGTATAAAAGCGCCCAAGATCCTGCCTGGCGATGTAGGCCATCTCATTGCCAGGAACGTTATAGTTTTTTTCTGCGAACAGATAATATTTTTCTGCCAAAGCATATTTCCCCAACGCTTTATAACAATTTGCTCTGATCTGGGCAATGAAAGCAGCCTCATGTTTCCCATCCGGCAAATGTCCTGCTTCATAGGCCAGTATCTGGGAAAGTGCCTCCTTATTTTTTTTAAGCCTGATAAGGCCCTCTGTCACAAATCCTACAGTCCGGATCAGGTATTCCTGCTTCAGGTATATCGTATCACGGAGGGATAAAGTTTTCTTATATGCCCTGATGCTCTTTTCAGTCTGTCCGAGTTCCTGATAAATCAAGCCGAGTTCTCCATAGTATAGATCTTGCCTCTCATTGTCATAATTTTTGTTCATCCAGTCTATGCCCTGTAGAAGGTACTGTAGCGCAAGGTTTAAGTTCGCATCATACCTCTCGAGTTTGGCAAGCAGATAATACAGCCTGCCTACTGCAGGAGCCTGATATTTACTGTATTCAGAGATGTAACCCCGAGCTAAACTCTTAACATTTTTTCTATCACCATTGATGTTAAAATAAGTATCATAATAGGCCATCTCACAAGCTGCCTTAAAATTACGCTCGCCTTTAAAAATTGACATGGCATTATCTATATAGATTTTTGCCCCGAGCCGATTTTGGGTGTAGGAGAAATTTTTCTTAACAGCTCTTGCCATAATCAGCGCCTTACGGTGTTGGTCTGATCCATTCCTGAGATAATCTAACGCTTTATTAAACCAATCAAATCCGCCGTGAGCATTGTTCCTTGCAAATTCGACCTCACCTAACATGCTAAGTGCTTCAATTGTTAGCGTTAATGCCGGACGGCCCAGGCTCTTGCTGCCAGTCACCGCAGCGTTGAAATATACAATGGCCGAGTCCATATCAGTGGTATCCTGTCCGTGCCTCAGTTTGAGGTAATAGGATCCGATCATCAATCTGGCCTTAATTTTAGATTGAGGATCGATACTGTTGCGAAGATTTTTTTTCAGTTCAACAATATCTCCTTTCTTAAAAATCTGTTGGGCTGAAACATTTTCTGCAAGAAAAACAAAAACAATAAACAAATATGTTTTTAACAACGAATAATGTTTTTGTGGGATAATTTGCATAAATCTTAGTTTGCATAACTAAGGTAACTATAAGCGCAGTAAAAATAAAACAAGCGGGATGCTTACCTGGAAATAAATTCAAAACTACCGTAAAGCAGTTATCAGTTTAAACGATTGTCCCATCGCAGATTGCAAAACTCAATGATAAACTGGTTGAAGATATCCAAAAACCAGGTTAAAATATTACCACCTAAACAGAAAAAGCGGCTTATGCCGCTTTTCACTTTTAATTCTTAACTAATTCCGTGATAGCGCTAAATGCCCGCTAAGCCTGCTCGATGGTATTTATGGCCGAATCTTTAACTTCTTCTTTTACCGATGTAGCTTTGTCCCTAAGCTCATCTTTAGTCTCCTCAAAGGAATCAGCAGCCCTACTGGCATAATCTTTTCCGGTTTCCACAAGACGTTCCAATTCTTCTTTGGCACGGTCAATAACCCTGTCCTTAAGATCAGCTAGCGATCTGGAAAGCTTATCGACTGTTTCTTCTCCCTTATCCGGAGCAAATAAGATTCCCAATGCTGCCCCTGCTGCAAGTCCGGCAAGCAATGCAACAACTGTTTTTGAATTATCGTTCATAGTAGCGTGTATTATTTTTTCTTGTAGAACCTGTTATTCAAGGATTTGTTTGATTTTTTTTCTAAAAACCCCTTTATCCTAAATACCACCACACTTTCAGAAAACCAGGTGACTTTTTCAATTGGAGACAATGCGGGGCAATTGCAACCGAGGATCAGGAAAAAATATCTGAGCGCCATTACAGGATAGAAAACATGATCAGTAAAACCACCGCTGGATTTGTGATACGACTTTATACTGTGCTGAAATAATTAAGCTGCACAATGTCAGGATCCGGGTAGGCAGCGAAATGGGAAAGGCGCTGACTTTCATTCCAGTTTGCCATCCAACTCAGTTCAACCAAAACAATGTGAGCACCTGGCTAAAATCCCACTCCAGCGGCAATAATATATTGCCTTAACAAAATGTTGGATAACGTTTCATGTACAAAGCCAAACGAATAGTCTATAACGAAAAGCAAAAGAAACCAATGCGGCAGTATTCCGGCTAATCATCCGAAAGTAACGCAAAAATTCTCCATCGGCATCCTAAGGATTCAGCCAGATAACCCGGGATCTGTAATAGCAAGATAATGCCTATGATCCATAGCTGGCCAACCCCTTAAGGAGTTGATCAATGGTATTAAGCAGCGAACTGCCTTCATATGGCTTACCGATGATAGCATCAGCCTTGCAGTCAATCAGGGCAATCTCCTGATAGCTAAGACCGGTCAGTAATAAGATCGGAATACCTGAACTAGCGGATTTACCCTTTAACTCATCACATATTAATCTTCCATCAGCATCATTAAGTCTAATATCCATGATAATGAGATCCGGCTTAAACCCGGCAACCGCCTGATCGATACGCTCGGCACTTAATACTGTATGAGTCAGAAAATTTTCAAATATCAAAAAAGAATCGAGTGCGCCCAGCATCAGTTCATCATCGTCAATCACAAGAATTCTTTTTTGCATAGTAATGTAGTTAAAGAAATGTAGGGCGTAAATCTAAACGTTTTTATATGATAAAATTACAACCTACTGCTCTAAACAACACTTTGAAGCTTCTGAAAAACATATTAATGTCTTTTTCTGCTTAGCTTACATAATATCAAACAATTCCAATAGCAATCTTAGACCATTAAAGCTAAATCATTGAATACCAATATCAAAGTTCACAATAGCAATCTTTAAACTCAATTATGAAAGAAGCCGATCTATTCGTAGCACTGCAAAAACAGGTACTGGCAAAATGTGGCATAGCAATTATTGATATCAATGATTGCAGGAATATTTCAATCCAGATTTTCGAACAAAACAGAAACTATATTTCCGAAACTACAATCAAACGCTTTTTTGGATTTCCCAGCACCAACGATCAGTTCTCACCCTTCGTAATGGATAGCATCTCACAGTTTATAGGCTTTACAAATTGGGAGGAGTTCCAGCATAAACAGTCGGGATGATATTGTCACCACCCCCGTCCAGTTAAAAACGGCAAGACATTATAATTGAGAACTATCAAATGCAAGTACCGATCAAGATCTACAGCCCCCTGAGGATCATCAGCATACCATTAAACGATATACAATTCCTTAAGGCCTTTTTAAGTATCAATTTTTACCTAAAAAATCAAGCGTCAGTTCATCGCGCTGATCATCAAAATACTTACCCAAAACATTTCCGAACACAGGATCCGAATCATCTACTTTTGCGAAAAGGGTCATACAGGAGCGCAGCTTCAGATCGTCCGGGGAACCGAAGATCCCATAAGCGGTTCTCCCATCAAGAGATAAAACGGCCCGTGAAATTTCAACAAGATGTTTACCCAGAATGGGATGGCGGAGATATTCACCAGCCTCCCTGATATTATCAAGAGCATAATATTCTGATATCTCACTCTTACCCAATCCCTTTAACTGAGGAAATATATACCACATCCAGTGGCTGGCTTTTCTCCCGTCCATTATTTCTTCCAAGGCTTTAAGGTAAGCCTGGTTGTGGGCAGTTAAAAACCTGGTTATTTTATCGTGTTCCATTTGATTAAATTCAGTATAATACAACTTCTTCCACGAGCACTGGGCATCACTTATGTTTCGGCGGAACATGACGCCCAGAAACTACCGTTACCGGCCTTAAGCCGGTATATTATAATACTTCATAACACCAAAAACCTTTCTTACCCCTTCAGCCCATTGCCCGGTATGTTCATCCTAAAAGATTCGTCAAACATCTCAAAATCCAGTCCACCATCACTTATAAAAAAAAACCGCTCTGCCAGGGGTGCCCAAAGCCTGAGCTCCCCTCCCCCCGTTTCCGTTAAAATTTAATCCAATATTTCTTTTGCGTATGTTTATTTCCAATGATGGTTTTGAAAAAAACAAAAAAAATCGATCAAAGTTTTGGAACAATAATCCGGATACGTTAAGAGTCAGGAAAAATAAAATAGCTATCCTGATCGATTTGCCCTCCCTGGGGCAATAAAGGTGTTTAGAAATTGAAGTTACAAGGCTATTGCTTTAGTATGTTGGTAAAAGATTTTTCTTGTTGATACTAAGCAACATCGTTCGCAGATTCATCAATAAAATCTTATAAAAGCTATAAACGCGGTATAAATACGCAGTGTTTTACCCATAACTGCTTCCATGGCCAGATTGACAATTCATAAGCGGATTAATATATTTATCTTCACGGAGAATTTGCATGCAGACCAGCATAGAAGTGCCCTTGATATGGAAGATAGATTTGAACTTGTAGAACAGCTTGCCAAATACAAAAAAGAAAACGAAGAACTGAAGCTAAAAGTTGAGGAACTGACCGACTTTTTCGAAAATGCCTCCATTCCACTCCATTGGGTCGATGGAGATGGGATTATCATATGGGCCAACCAGGCCGAACTCGATGCACTGGGCTATCTGAAAGAGGAATACATCGGTTTTCCGATCAGTGACTTCCATGCAGATCAGAATGTGATCAACGATATTTTGGACCGCCTGATCAGGAATGAAACACTTTACGATTATTCTGCAAGCCTTAAATGCAAGGATGGTTCGGTCAAACACGTACTGATCAATTCAAATGTGCTTAGAAAAGATGGTAAATTCATCCACACCCGTTGCTTTACCCGGGACGTCACCGAAAAGAAATATGAGGAACAGCGGAAGAATGATTTTGTTGCAATGGTCAGCCACGAACTTAAAACCCCGTTAACTGCAATCACCTCATATGTTCAGCTTTTAATGAGAAAGTGGGGCAAGGATACAGATGGATTCAATATGCAGGTGCTTTCCAGGATAGAGATCCAGGCCAAAAAAATGGTTGCGATGGCGCACGACTTTTTAAGCCTTGCCAAAATCGAAGATGGCAAGATCCATCTCCGCAGGAAAAAGTTTGACCTGGAATCCCTTGTAACAGAAATCGTAGAGGATGCACAATTACTGACCACAAAACATAACATCCGATCTGGAGACTTTAAGGGAATCGAAATTGATGCCGACCGGGACAAGATCGGGCAGGTATTAAGCAATCTGGTAAGCAATGCAATCAAATACTCCCCAATGGGCGGAACCGTTACAGTCACATGCGAAAAGTGCCCGGGCGAGGTTAACATTTCCGTAGTTGACCAGGGCATTGGGATCAATAAGACAGATCAAAAAAGATTATTTGACCGCTATTACCGTATAAACGACAATAACCATAAAGAAGTATCCGGATTTGGCATTGGACTGTACCTTGTATCGGAAATCCTTAAATACCATCAGAGCGAAATCAAGGTTGAGAGCGAACAGAACCAGGGGTCAACTTTCCATTTTGCTTTACCGGCAGAATTTAAATAAGCCATTTCCTCCAGGTTTCCATAAATTTCCAAGCAATATCCACCATAATTTTTATCCCAGTTTCCATATCTTTGGATTATTGATGAAGACTGAAGAAAGACCGCAGGAAAACAATTTTAGCGGAGAGCTGATTATCCAGGCCCTCCAGTTGTCCACTGAGCCCACCGCGATCTACAGCGGTGAAGATATGCGTATCCAGTTTGCGAACGATGGAATGCTCACACTGTGGGGCAGGGACAGCTCCGTAATCGGAAAACCACTGATAGAAGCAATTCCAGAATTAGAGGGCCAGCCCTTTTTACCCATACTCAGACAGGTTTGGCTTACTGGTATCAGCTACTCGGTAACAGAGGCACCGGCCCAGCTCATCAAGAACCGCATGCCGACCATAGGTTACTTTGATTATGAATATAAAGCAATACTAGGCAGTGACAACAAAACATACTGCATTCTAAATACCGCAAAAGACGTCACATCAAACAGGGCTTACCTTGAGCGCCTACAGCAAAAAGAAGAAAAAGAACAGGCCCTGATCGAAGAAATGGCTACCACCATGGAAGAGCTGACCTCCACAAACGAGGATCTGAACAGCTCACTGAAACTGCTGGGCGAAAGCCGGGAACATGTGAGGACCATTATCGAGCAGGCCCCTGTGGGAATCGCGATGCTGCAGGGCCCCGAACACATCATCGAAATCGCCAACCCCGAGATCCTTAAAATCTGGGGACGTGAAGGTATAGAAGTAATCGGACATCCCCACCATGCGGCCAGGCCCGAACTCCAGGGACAACCTGTCAATCTTTGGCTGGACAACGTTTACTCAACCGGCAAGCCAAAGGTCAATAAAGAGTTTCTGGTAAAGCTCCGCTATAAAGGAGGATTGAGAGAAGCAATCGTAAACTCCATCTACCAACCCATTGTCTCATCCGGCGAGGTCACCGGAGTGCTGGTCATCCTCGAAGAAATTACACAACAGGTGTTGAACCGGCGCAGTAGTGAAAAAGACCAGCAGATGCTTGCCCTTGCAATTGATGCCGGAGAACTGGCAACATTTTATTACGAACCCCAGAGCAACCTCTTTTCAGGCAACCACCTGCTGAAATCATGGTTCGGGCTTTCTGCAGAAGAAAACCTGGACCTGTCACTGGCACTCAGGACCATCCATGATGAAGACAGGGACCGCGTAACCGCTGCCATCAGCGAAGCACTCCGGGAGGGATCAAACGGCCAATATAATATTGAATACAGCATCAAAAACCCATCGGAAATAAACCTCAGGCTGGTTCATGCACAAGGGAGGGTATTTTATGGTTCCGACGGTAAAGCTGTGAGCCTGAACGGCACATTAAGGGACATCACCCAACAAAAAGAAGATGAACAGCGCAAAGACGACTTCATGGGCATGGTAAGCCATGAACTAAAAACTCCTTTGACTTCCCTGAATGCCTACCTACAGGTACTCCAACGGCAGGCCAACCTTACCGGAGAGACCACCCAGCAAACCGTTCTTGTCAAATCAGTCAGACAGGTACGGAACATGAACTCCATGATCAACGGCTTTCTTAATATCTCTAGGCTGGAGTCGGGAAAAATGATGATCGAAAAAACACAAACCGATCTCAAGAAACTTCTTGCCGAGCTCGAAGAAGAAATGCTTTCCACGATCCACACACATATAATTGAATTCCAGCCCACAGAAAAGCTGACGCTGATCGCAGACCGGGAAAAAATTTCACAGGTAATTCAAAACCTCGTGGGAAATGCGGTTAAATATTCACCAATGGGAACCAGGATCACAGTTGCCTTCCAGCAGAGGGACCCAGGCAAAGTACAGTTATCCGTAAGGGATGAAGGCATAGAAATTGCAAAAGAAGACCATGAGAAGATTTTCGAACGCTATCACAGGGTCCAAAACCCCCAGATCGGATCAATCGCAGGCTTCGGGATCGGACTATACCTCTGCCGCGAGATTATCGGGTTACACCAGGGCACAATCCGGGTGGAAAGCGGCGAAGGCAAGGGCACAACCTTCATTGTTGAACTTCCATTGGAAAATTAACAACAAAATATCAAACCCTAATAATTCCAGAATAAGGATAATAGAATACCCCCTTCAGATCTATTCGCCTGCCTGTATGTTATAAATAATATCTGAAACTTTTACATTCCGGCAAAAGACAAATATTAAGATGTTTTTATATTAGCAGTCTAAAACATCAATTGTCCAATGAATTTTTACTACTGTTTGAGTTTCAGCGAAACTGTTGACGGTTCATGCATGCTCTTTAAGAAACTGGCATGGATCTCCAGGGACGATGAAGATCAATGGTATCAAATTGCAATAACGGAAACGGAAATTGCTGCAGGCAATATCCAATTCAACAACGGCATAACAAGGGGCGGAGAAATTTGGGAATGGGTAAAAACGGGCATTACAGAGCGTATAGGCCAATCCATTGAGTTACGGGATATTGAAATCGCACTCCACGGCCCAGATAAAATGCTTTTCATCTGGATGATCAAAGATGCCCGTCCCGTTTCATACCAGGCAGATGAAGCGCAATGGTAGGTGAAGCTCAACAACCTTGAATTTTCCTACAACACACTCCTTAAGATATACCCGTAAGAAACCGGGCTTTTTTGAAGCCCAGCTAAAGCGTCCTGACTTCAAATGCACCATAGCTCACCATTTCTGCATTATGGGATACCTGAAGATTAAGTTTCAACTTTTCGATAAGCCCCTTGGCTGTTTCAATGGCTTCATGAATATTGTTCATACCCTTCACCTCTATGCCCGAACGCATTACCTTGAATTTATTCGGTTCAAACTTATCAATGAATTTCTGGAGGTCTTTGGAAAGATTGTTTACCGTGCTCATAGTTTAGTATTTACCTTATAATCCCATATGCGCTACAATTGTTTTGCCATTCCCTGAAATTGCCACTCCAGAACAAAGTATCATTCCAATTTTGCTTCCCCTTGGATATTGCAAACAACTCTAAATCTCATTGGCAAGCTACTGCCCATTCAAGTACCAACCAATTAGGGGCTCGAACACTATAGGGTCTGATCATTGAGAGGGAAAAACAAAAAAGACGGTATGCGCTAAATAATATGCCTTTTTAAGTCAAGGGCTGAATAAATAGGCGGATAATACAATAAAATGATGTGACCGAAGAAAGTAGATTAAATAAATAGATCGGTAAAGTGTCGATTATTCAAAAAGTTCCTGCCCTTTTGTATAGTAACTTTTACGTCCGCCGATCTTCTGCGATAAAATCTCCTCTCCTTTTGATGTCTCTTTCAAAGATGCGCCATGCACCTGCATAAAATCCCGAAGTTCACCGGTCAGCCCGTCCCCATTCTCTCTGGCAATCTGTTCAATTGCCCTGTTCAGTACTTTACCGATACTGGCATAAAGTATCTTTGCCATCTTTTCCGGGATGGCCTTAGCGATGGAAAAAGGAGAAATACCGGCATGGTAAAGTATCTCATCACCATAAGAATTACCTATCCCGCGCATCTGGTGCTGATCCATCAACAGCGTTTTGATGACCGTCTTTTTCTTAGTGAGTAAATCCAGAAAATATCCTTCATCCATACCGAGTGCGTCCGGAGTATCCACCGCTTCAGGATTAAGGGTCGTCGTGGCCTGCTTCTGAAGATCGATCAGTGCAAAGGCATCACCTCCCTCGAAATGAAAACCCAGGATCTGAAACCGCGGCGGCTCATCCTGGTCTATCAGCACTAGTTCACCCCTTAACATCAGGTGAAGCCCGAGGACCTGTGATCCAGAAAAAAAAAGCTGCAAGGTTTTTCCTGCCCTTTCCACTTTCATCAGTTCCCTTCCTTCCAACGCTTTTTTCAATTCCTTGCCCGTAACATTCAATTTTTTTGCTACGCTGATTTCAAGCGTTTCCAGCACTTTCCCTTTAAACCTGCGGGAAAGGATCTGGGCAAAGACGGTTAAATCCGGTAGTTCTGCCATAGTTACATCGATAAATATTTTTTGATTTCTGCAATACTGTCGCCCCGCAATAAAGCGGCAGCTTTTAGCTCAACAGTACTGATCTGGAACTGCTCCGCCCAGTAAGCCAGTTCATCCGGATCATTAAGGTTTATTGTCCCGGTATTGGCACCAAATTCCTGCGGTTCCAGGGTATCCCCGTCACTTTCTATTTCATGGCGGTCGATTGCCCTGTCAGTGTCCGGTAAGGATGCCCTTTGCGGTGTATCCCTACTTTCTTTAGCCTGACCTTCCTTTTCAAAATGCTCACGCGCGCGCTTTAATCCTGTAGCTATCGCAATACCCTCCTCCACGCCCTCCTGCAAGAGCGCATTCGCAATTTCCACTGCTTTTTCCCGGAGCTGCAAAGGCTGGTTTTTATATGATGGAGGATAGTCCCCGTTGTACCACGGCATAATCAAAGTATTTGTTCCAGTTTTAAAACAAGTCTTTGGACAACAATGTTTTGCTTAATAAACCACAATATATATGAGCTTTATGGAACAGATGAATGTCAGCGATGAGCAAAAGATAAGTTTTGATTTTAGCAGGTTCAGATTGCCACAATACGTCGGGGAATTCCGTCCACTTCTTTACAAACACGGAGACCGATTTTGTACGGTACTTGGCCCCGACCCACAAAGCGGCATCTTTGGCTGTGGTGATACGCCAGAGGATGCACTGATCAACTGGAACGATGAGCTCAGGGAAAACCTTCGCCATCCCGATCTGAAAAATCCGGTCATGCAGTTTGTTTTGGATACGATCAATACCAAAGCAAAGGATGTCTGGTAAATTGCTAACTGGTGCACGTATTAACCGTTCTTTTAAATCAAAGTAAAGGCTTCGGGATCTGCTCAGTTAAATTATAAAAGAGAATCCTAAATCAATCAGGAATTAAATACTTTGTCCCTTTTATCCTGGATTTCCCTTATTTTGGAAAGGATTATCTTAAACCTCGCGATATCTTCCTCAAAAAAAGACTTCGCATAGGTTTCAGTCTGCTTAGCATTAAACAAGGTCTTGTAACCGTCCTCATACCTGGTGACCTGATAAAAATCATTTTCGATCACCACCCTGTACACATCCGCATTTATGGAAAATTCGAACGGGAATTCTTCATTCATAATCACGATGAGCAAGGCCGTATTAAAAGTTGCAATTTCAATGGCAGATTTCCTGATCTCCGGTATGAGTTTATAGAAATCCGCATCCTCCTGAAGTTCTATTTCCAATACTGCAGAAGAGGGTTCTGTTATTTTAAGGATCTGGGGAAACCTGTCTTTTAACTTTCCGATAAAAAACTGTTTTTCATTTTTAAGCACCCGTACCAGCTCAGGCTTGAGTTCATAATATGCCGTGTAATTATCATCAATATCTTCGTCCCATGTAAAAAAACCATATTGATCGTTATCAAACCACATCCCCGATCTAAGCCCATCGGAAGTGAAAGTCTGCCCGTTACTGATAACCCTAACATCCCTTCCCTTTACCGAGAGATCATAAATTACATTTTCCATTTAATCTTTATAATACTAATTATCCGTTGATTGTATGTCAGTAAAAGGTATATGGTTTAAGTCTAGTTTACTTTAATGATCCATTCCCGTAACCTTTACCGAACTGCCCGTTGTACTTTATGCCCAACCAGCCCCCAACCGAACCCTGCGTAGCTGAGCGGAATACTCCAGGGCCGGCAGATCTCCGTATTCAAAATGTGCGGAAGGTCCCACGCTACTTAAAAAACCCCCAGCTGCTGACCATTCATATACCGCAACCGGCCCGCCATTTATCATCATCATCATAAAATACAAAATCTTTTCTACCAAGAAAAAGGCTAATTGATCCCGACAAGGACAAAATAGGCATTTCCAGCCTTTTTGACGACCAGGTCCAAATGCTCTTCGAAATCCACAAGGTTCAAAATTTCATCTTTCAAAAAAGTTGAAAAAACCTCAAGGTCGGTCTCATCCGAAATAACCACCTCCAGGGTTTCACTGCCCTTCCACTCTGTGGAACGGATTTCGGGATAAGCCCCTTTGAGCAGGGAAGGAAAGCCTTTTCTGGAAAAAGCTCCTGAAAGCAGGTTTGAAATATCCCAGAGGTAAGGCTTAAGGTCTTCATCATGCGTATTCCACTTCATACCCCGTCCCTCCCGCCACATAGTGCCGATGTAACGGCCATCAAATTTTACACTATAACATTCTCCACTGCTTTCAACCACTGCCTGAACCGGTCCATTGCCGGTAGGGATTTCAAAAACATATCTTTCCATATTCAAATTTGGTTCCTGGGAAACAGAGGTCCCCAACCTACTCTTTTTGCGCCCGAGCAGAAATGCCGCAGTCAGGGAAAAGCCTAAAATACTGCCCAGCAATAATTGACTACGGTGGCTGAAGCCCCATTTTTTCATTGCCTTAAAATAATGCATAATTCCATTGCCTTCCATAACGATAAGAACAAGTCCTTTGAAGGATAGTTTTGTAAAACACAACACCGTATTTCATAAATCAGGTCACCTCAACCTTGAAATCATCAGAAAACGCTGCATTATATACACTAAAAACAACAGGCCACTCTTCTTCTACAAGTTCCGAAACAAAGGAACTGAAGATTAACCTAAAGCAATCAAACTCAATACCATCCCTACAGACCACCATATAACTGCTGTCATTCTCCATGATCACTTCCTTTACCTGCTCTTCCCAGTGGACCTTGATCTTGTCGGGCAGCAGGTTAAAGTGCTGGCTGTCTATAAACTTTCCGATTGCACTTATGCGTCCCCCATCGAGATTTTCTCCGTTTGCAGATATCCAGATCCCATCAACTTTACTTAAGCTTCCCAAAAGAAAACCATTATATAATACATTCCAGGGCTCGCCTTCCGCAAAGCGCACCAGTTGATAGGCATCCATAGCGTCGCCCTCACCAAAAAGATAATCGAGCACCACCGTTCTGGTGGTCGCTACAAGGTTCTGCTTAAATACGTTCGAATAATGCTCCATTTTGCCCGATACAATTGACCTTAATTTTTTGCCTATCAATTTCAAAATCTCCATTGATTTTTTCTACCCCATTTTAATTTCTGCAACATTTGCATCCGTAGATACGGCAACATTGATCATGTTTTCGCACACTCCGGGCACATCGGTTATCCGGCGTGAGGACACCGGTCTCCGCTGGGTTTTTCACCTTATTAATTTTGGTAGAATAACCAGTATATAGGGTATTTTGTTTGCTTTAATCCATCACCGGGTTTGAAAGGATCGGAAGTTTGGCAAACTGTCTTACCTCAATGCTCGGAAAACCGAAATCTTCTACCACAAGCCCCGAGATCAGATAACATCCATGACCCCGGAAAGGATAAGCTGGGGTAGAATTGGGAAAATGCGTGGTATCAAAAAAACTTCCCTCAGCATCCAGAAAGGTACCGAACCACATTTTTTTGTTGTTCTTGGTATGCACCGTTTTTTCGCATACATAATGACCTACAAGCTTGACCATCTTCCCCACATAAGATTTCAGGTCTGATACCCTAACCGCTCCACGGTATGCTGTTTTCAGTAGATCGAACATGGACATGGAAAGTGGAAAACCCAGCAGTTCAAGTTCATGATAAGCATTCTCGAGCGCTGTATTTACCAGCACCGGCATCGAATAGTTTTTCTTTTCAACCTCGAAGAGTTCCGATGCCGCACTGGGCCTGACCTTCTGCCCCATCATCAGGTGCACCTCCCATAAAAGTTCTTTTTTACTTTTTCCCGTAAACCGCAACGCCCCCACCCGGATCAGGATTACGACCTGCTCAATCCCCATACCTGTCCGTTTGATCAGGTCCTGTGCAGAGAGATAGTCTCCCTTCAGCCTGCGCTCTTCGGGAATGAGTTCCACATATTTCCCCTCCAGCCCCAAAATGCCGACAAAACCCAGAAAGGCATCATCCCCAAAAATCGAAACCGCCGAAAAAGAACGGTTCACGCAGGGCAGATGTACTTTGGCCCCTGATTTAGCCAGCTCATGAACATAAAGCCAGCGGGAATAAAAACCACCATAATTGTTGAGCACAGCAACCATGAATTCCCGTGGATAGTAAGTTTTCAAAAATAAACTTTGGTAACTCTCCACCGCAAAACTGGCCGAATGTGCCTTGGAAAAACTATAGCCTGCAAAACTGGAAACCTGCCTCCAGACTTCCGCTATGGTTTCTTCCGGCCGGCCCAGCTTTCGGGCTTCCTCAAAAAACCGTTCCACCAACCTGTCAAATTCACTTTTGGAGCGGTACTTCCCGCTCATGCCACGCCGAAGGATGTCGGCATCCGTCCCATCCATCCCTGCAAAATGGATACAGATCTTGATCACATCCTCCTGATACACCATTACCCCATAGGTTTCCCCGAGCATTTCCTCCATAACCGGGTGCAGGTACTGCACTTTAGAAGGATCATGGTGGTAGCGTATATAGGCCGGCATCATCCCGGAGCTGGCCACCCCCGGACGGATGATTGATGATGCAGCTACCAGTACCAGATAAGAGTCGCACCGCAGTTTGGTCAGCAGCTGCCGCATTGCAGGGGATTCAATATAAAAGCAGCCGATGGTATCACCGATCTTCAGTTTATTGTTCAGCAACGGATCATCCATGAATTTTCTCACCTGGTGGACATCCACCTTTTTCCCCAGGTTTTCTTCCACCAGCCTGACCGCTTCCTTGATATGGCCGATACCGCGCTGGGAAAGGATATCATACTTATCAAAGCCGATCTTCTCCGCCTCGTACATATCCCACTGTACAGTGGGCATCCCCTTTGGGGGTAGATCGAGCGCGGTATAATAGGTAATCGGCTCCTCAGAGATCAGCACCCCTCCGGCATGTATGCTGCGCTGATTGGGCATGTTCTGCATCATCTGATAAATTGCCATTATCTTTTTAAAGGTTTCATTGTCCCTGTTCACCGCAGCCCGGGCCGGATCGGTGAACCCGTCGATTTCCCCCTTGGGCAGGCCCATCACCTTTCCGATCTCGCGGATCACCGAGCGGTCCTTAAAGGTTGACATCGTGCCCAGCAGCGCAGTATGCGAAGATCCGTACCTTTTAAAGATATAATCCTGCACATCCTCCCTTTCGTCCCATGAAAAATCAAGGTCAAAATCCGGCGGCGAGGTGCGCTGTGCATTCAAAAACCTTTCAAAATACAGATCCAGTTCAATAGGATCCACATCCGTGATGCGAAGACAATAAGCAACCGTTGAATTTGCCCCTGATCCCCTGCCAACATGATAATAACCCCGCGAGGAGGCATAACGGATAATATCCCAGGTGATGAGAAAATAAGCACAGAAATCAAGCTCAAAAATCACTTTGAGTTCATGTTTCACTTTTTTAAACGCATCCTTATTGGTCTTTCCATATCTGTATTCCACCCCCCCGAGCGCCAGTTTTTGAAGGAGCTCCCGGTCATCCTCCTTATTACCGGTAAAAGTTTTCCTGTTCAGGTTCACCCTTCCCCCGGCATATTCCTCCATCGAACAGCTGTCCATCAGCGAACGGGTATTATCCAATATAAAAGCAAATTTGGAAAAGCGCGATTCAATCTCGCCCGGAGGCAAAAAACAGTCCGTAGGAGCGCACCTATCTTCATCCCCAACCATGGTGATCAGGGTATTGAGGTCTATCCCACGGAGATATTCATGCAGGCGGTACTCCAATCTGTTGCAGACAAAAACAGGCTGGAGCACCACAAGTTTTTGTTTAAGGTTTTTAAGCTCAACATTGAACAGACTGTGCAGCTCATCAAAACGGATACCCAGGTATTCATTATCCTTAAGTATCCCCTTATAACCAAAAGGATAGATCATATAAGCGTTTACCATCACCTCAGCCTCGTCCGGAAGTTCTTTTTGAGCCAGGTTATGGTGGCTCAGAAACTCATTGAGTTCACGCATGCCCTCCCTGTTCCTGGCGATGCCGATGTAAAGCAGTTTTTTGTCCCGCCTGAACTCCAGTCCGCCGATCGGCTTGATACCAGCCTCACGGCATCCGCGGATAAACTCCATCACACCCGTGGAGTTGTTGATGTCGGATAAAACCATCTGCGTTACGCCACGGGATGTGGCCTCTTCGATCAGCCTTGGAACCGGCATTGTGCCGTAACGCAGGGAATATTGGGAATGGACATTGATGTACATGATAAAAAATATTAAAGTTCAATGTTCATCGTAGATGCTATCGATATGGATTTGGAACCGAAACGGTGACGGATCTTATCAAGCGCCTGATAAAGAGAATACTGCTCTTCGCTCTGTGAATAAAGGTCGATCTGCTCAAAACCCGTCACCAGATTGGAAAGGCGTACCCCGACCAACCTGATGAGTTTCCTTTTCTGGAAAAGCTGGCGGAAGAGATCCTTTGCTTTGGCAATCAGCACCGAATCCAGCGCGGTATAGGGAATGGATGCCTGCCTGGTAACGTCTTCAAAATCCGAGTAACGGATGGTGAGGGTGATACAGGCGCAGAGTTTTTTTTGCTCCCGCAGCTGGAAAGCTATATCCATTACCATCGCGGTGAGCAGGTTGCCGATCATCGTTACATCGATTGAATCGGATTTAAATGTCGACTGTGTACCGATACTTTTAGCTTCAGAATAGGGAACCACAGGCGAATAATCGATCCCCTTGGATTTCTGCAACAGCGAGAGGCCGTTTTTCCCCAGTAAGGCATTCATGTGATCGGGTGAAACCTGCGAAAGGGTGTAGATTTTCTTGATACCCATATCGCTCAGCTTGATAAAGGTTTTCTCCCCCAGCCCCGGAATTTTACGGATCGACAACGGATTCAGGAAAGGAACAACGCCGGGCTGCTGGATATCGAGCTCCCCATTGGGCTTACACTCATTGGTAGCCATTTTGGAAACCGTTTTATTTACCGATAGACCAAATGATATCGGCAGCCCGGTCTCTTTGATCACTGTTGCCCTGAGCTCATGGGCGTATTTCATACATCCATGAAAACGGTCCATGCCTGTCATATCGATATAATGCTCATCAATACTTGCTTTTTCGATCAACGGCACCCGCTCCTTCAAAATATCGGTAATCTCATGCGAAGCCTTCGAATACTCATCCATATTGCCGCGCAGAAAAACCGCATGCGGACACAACTGTCTGGCCATCCGCGCCGGCATGGCTGAATGGACACCGAACTTCCGCGCCTCGTAACTGCAGGACGCCACCACACCACGGTCAGAACTCCCACCGATAATGACCGCCTTTCCGATCAGGTCAGGGTTCTTGCGGACCTCAACAGATACAAAAAATGCATCCTGGTCCATATGGATGATGTGTTTATCGCTGTGCATATCTCAAAGTCTGAACAAAATTACTAATTAAATTAGTAATTAAAATCAATTAAAAGTTATCAACAACTGCAAAAACTAAAATTGTTAGTAATTTATTTCGAAATAACGCCTTCTTGTCTGTGGAAATTAAGTTTAATATCAAAACCTTAAACTATGGCAATGTGGATAACTTATAGTTTATTTATAACAGGAACCCACATCACCTGCCCCATCAATGTAAAAGTTATTTCAAAACAATATGAACCAATTACCAGTTCTTTAAGGAAAAACAACTTATAAAAACATGGAAAACAACAATAAAATCATCGGCGACCTGAAGGGTCTTATATCAATTGTAAACGACGGTAAAGAAGGATACGAGTCTGCGGCAGAGACCACCGAAAACCTGGAGCTCAAAGCTGTTTTTCTGAAATATGCCGCGGAGAGAAAAGCATATGAACTGGAATTGAAAGCCCATCTGGCATCACACGGCGGAGAATCCGATAACAGTGAAGGCGGCATTCTGGGGAGCCTGCACCGTGCATGGATCGAGGTTAAAGAAGCATTGAGCAGTAAAGAAGATGCCGCAGTACTTGGCGCAGTTGAAACAGGCGAAAAGGCAGCGATCGAAAAATATGATGCACTTCTTAAAGATCCATCCACCCACGCGGACCATATTGACCTGTTGACCAGACAACGGGACGGGATACAGGGTGCTCTAACAGAAATTACCGCTTTGAAAGGCTCAAGGTCATAATTGAAGTTTATAAAACTTTCAAAAAAAGGAGTCAGGTTAAATACAACTAAGGGCTGCTATCAACAGATCAGCGGCCCTTATCATTATTGAGACAGGCCATCAATCCCATCCATCCCCAAAGATTATACTAGGTTGGCAATTTGATAAACAGCCCTGGTGATCCCACGACCGTATAGCAATAATCCGTAGCTTACATTTTAATGCCCGGCAAACTTTTGGGCTGTTTGCGTAATCCCGACCCTTCAGATCCCATCATGCAATACGTGATCGATACATCAATACCAAAGAACAGGGCATCTCATAAAACAGTTAGAGGCTTAGTGAAAGCGTTAAGCCCCTTCACCCAAACTACCGGTTAAAACACAAGTGATCTGCTTTCAGTATACGCTAGTCAAAAAGCGTCAAGTCAGGCCCGGAAGGATTGTTATTATTTTCATCCTTGTTACGGGCATTGTTTATCTTCGGATCCACCTGCCAGCCTTTTAGCAGTGTATTATCAACAGGATGAAGCGCCTTTAACCGCTGTTCAACCGGAAGTTCACGGTCCAGCCAGACAGCACTTTCGGCCTGCGACAGGATACACGGCATCCGGTCATGAATCTTTCCCACATAATCGTTTGCCTTCTGCATAATCATGGTACAGGAAGGAATCACAATCCCTGTGCGTGGATCTTTCCAACTGTCCCAATAACCGGCCAATAACAGTATGCCACCATCTTTCCTTTCAAAAAAATAGGGCTGTCTGGCACTGCCACCCCTGTCCCATTCATAAAAACCCTCCACCACAAAAACACAGTGCCTCCTGCCGATCAGCGGACGGTAGGTCGGCAGGCTGAACATGGTTTCGATCCTGCAGTAAGTGGTTGAGAATTTAGGTACCTCTTTGGATCCCGATGGGATCAGTCCCCATTTGACATAATGCAACCTTCCCGGCCTCGCATCCAAAATCACGGGCATATCCGTTCCAGGGGGACGGTTTGTATCCTTTTCCCTGGTATCTCCGCCGAGGAGCAAACCTGCCTTTGCAGCCATTGCCAGACTTTCTCCGATCAGTGTTCTTCCGCACATATCTTTATTTCCTTTTTTATAAACTATACAACCTTGATGATATCGGCCCACCTGGTGGTGTAGCCTTTTGATAAATATTCATGTTTCAGCCGCCACTTTTTCTCAAAACCTTCCGTGGCCATACGCAGCGTACCCCTGCCGTAAGCAAGGTTCAGCTTATCAAGCACCCCGGATACCACATCTTTTTTCCCATTGTCATGGGGAGAAAATACATTCAGCTGCAGCTCACCCTCGGGAACCAATCCGGTGGCGATCACCCCGGCTTTTCTATATTTTATGCCGTATTTGAAAAGCATTGCAGATACCCGTACCGCTATGCTCACCAGATCGGTAGTACTGTTGCTTGCGATCAGCAGTTTATGGGTATGGCTGGGAAAATGCTGTGGATGGTCTTCCCTATTCTTATTGGTGTAAAGAAAAACCTGCAGGTATAAACACCGCAGCTTTTCCGCCCTGAGTTTTTCAGCAAGCCTGCTCGCATATAAGGTCAGGGCCTCGGCAAGGATTTGGGGATGCTCGATATAGTTACGGAACGACCTGCTCACGGTAATCCCCTTTTTAACCTCCCTGACTGCATCCAGCGGAATCGCCGGCCTTCCCCAGAGTTCATTCCACATCCGCTGTCCCAGAACGGTCATATGCTGCTTGAACCACATCTCCGGCATTTCCCTCAACTGCCCCACAGTGGAGATGTTCAGCTCTTCAAACTTTTTGTAATATTGGCGTCCTACCCCCCAAAGATCATGCACAGGAAATTCCTTCACTGCGGCACTGATCTTTTCATCAGTATCCAAAACCATTACCCCTCCAGCTTTTTTAGAAAGTTTATTGGCCAGTTTGGCAAGGGTTTTAGTGGGGGCCACCCCTATGGATACCGGAATACCCGTATTACGGATAACCGAACCCCGGATCTTGGGCGTATAACTTTCCAGCTCGCCGATCCCGCCAAGCCAGCCAAATGCTTCATCAATACTGTAAACATCAAGCCGTGGGAACCAGCGGCCGAGGTTGTGCATTACCCGCTCGCTCATATCCCCATACAGGACATAATTGCTGGAAAAAACATGGATATCAAACTTTTTGATCAGGTCCCTCACCAAAAATTCAGGATCGCCCATTTTTATCCCACAGGCCTTCGCCTCCTCACTCCTGGCAATTACGCAGCCGTCATTGTTGCTTAAGACAACCACAGGTTTACCGTTAAGCTCAGGGCGGAAAAGCCTTTCGGCCGAGGCATAAAAGTTATTGCAGTCACAAAGTGCAAACATTGCTGTACCTCCCCCTCCTTAATGATTTAGGCAATACGTTCCTGCATACCGAAGTGACAACGCCCCAGACCTGGAGCGTACCGATTTCCGTTTCGCTGACCGTACCAGAATCGTTTGCGAGCAGGCAAGAACCGTTCTCCTTCAAAAAAAGCCTACAGCTGAAACTCCCGGATATGAAAGCGATAATTATAGCACCGTGATGGGGCGACAATGAACGGTCGACGACCAGTAGATCAGCATCCGATATGCCATAAGCCAACATCGCATCCCCCTGCATCTGAAAATAAAAAGTGGAATGCGGATCTATGACCAGTTTTTCGGCAAGGTCAAGCCTGCCCTCCAAATAATCTGCCGCAGGGGACTGAAACCCCGAAATCTTCTGCTCTGCTCTTTTCTCAAACGACCTGATCATAAACCCATTGCCTTAGTGCACACCAAAATTATACTAAAATTTTTAGTAATTAAAATCCTGTTCCAAACAAATCCACAACTGGTTGGAATAATATTTACGATATAATCAAAACCATTCCATCAAGGGCTTTGTCTTTATGGTAGATCGAAAGCACAAACAATATCAGCAATGGAAAAATTACCCTTATCGGAAAACGTGAAAAGATTTATGGACTATGCAATCGATACGGTCAAGGCAATGGATGGTGCACCCGAACACAGCGAAGAGGAAAAATCAGGAGTGTTAGGCAAGTTATCAAAACTAAATGGATACCTGAAAGAAATGGAACAGTCCTATCTGGATAATACACCAGGAGAAGACCTTCCACAGCTCGTCAGAGAACATTGCCCAGGCAGGACACAGCTAAGACATCAGCCAGAAATATTATACTATTAAATCATGGAAAAAATCAAAAACCTCATTGCAGGGCTTGGAGGCGCAATAGTACTGAACATCCTCCACGAATCGTTAAAGAACAGTGGCAAAGATATGCCGCATATTGATGAGCTGGGTGAAGAAGCGCTGCAGAAATCACTTGCTCATTTCGACTCACAGATTGAAAATAAGCAAACCCTTTACCTTACCACCCTGGCCGGTGATTTAGCTGGTAATGCGGTATATTATAGCCTTATCGGTGGAAGAAACAGCCTGATCTGGCCTAAAGCAGTGATTTTTGGCCTTTCAGCAGGGATCGGCGCGGTAAGACTGCCCAAACCTATGGGCCTGGATCCAAAGCACACGGCTGGAAATGATACAAAAGCAGCCATGACCATTACCTATTATCTCATCGGTGCGCTGGTGACAGGTGCTATATTAAAATCGTTGAAACGCGGTTAGGAAAGTTATTGATATATTTTGTTTCAAAAGCATATAATATCAAAGTCCTGGCATTTAAAAATTGTACGGCATATTAATGAGTCACCTAAGCCCCTCTCCTTAGGAGAGCAGCGCCCTAGCTTATTTACCACTTTTTTGACAGGACCAAAACCCCTCCAGCTCACTTTATGGCCCTGACCGCCTTATCGAAAGACAGCTCCAAATTCTTCTGATCAATATCTTTTAACAGAACATCATGCACCCCATTGCCGCTCCCGGAGGTAAAATAAACTTCAGCCTTAACCCTCGCCCCTTTTTCGAGGCCTTCTTCAAACAGGGCGATACCGAACAACGTACTATCAACTTTTGAATAAGCGATTATGCTCACCGTACCCAGATCGTAACTCCCGTTATTTTTTAAGGTGACAACACCGTTTTTATAAGTATAACTCTCCCCTTTGAGCGTTTTGAGATAGGTTTTATTTTTACTCGTGATAGCATTATAGGTCTGTGCATAACCTGAAAACCCAGCTATAGCCAGTAACAGCACCAAAATTATTTTCTTCATGATCTTAAAAGAATAAACATAATATAAGTATTTAAAAAGCACCGGAAACCGTACGCCCAGATCCACCGGAAACTCCGGCAGAACAATTACCAGCTATCCGGAACCGGTAGCAGGCCAAACTATGGGAGAAGAAAACACCGTAAAAATTTCAGCATAAAACTCAGTCGACTTTGGGAAAACACTGTGGCCCAACGGCACCACCCATAAATTCCAGAACGATATTTTTCTTGTAATAAATATGGCTGCAGCCATCGTTATACCTACCGATCGTTGCCGCATCCAGATCATTTTTAAAGATCAGGTAAGAATATTTGGCCATACTGCTTCTTGAAAAACCGATCTCGGCAACCGTATCATTTTCAATGGAAACACAGTGCGCCCGGTCAAGCAACGTTTTAATGTTTTTTAAAGTCCCTTCCGTCCAGTTCAGCCGATCGCACATTTTTTTGAGTTTAACCGAACCGAATTCCATTCCCCAGTCCTGATCAGTCTCAAGGGAATTGAAATTATCGGGATTTCTGTGGCGGATCTGCATGTCCACGGATGCCGGGGCACTGATTACATTATTTGCCGGCTGAAACTCGATAGTGACAATATAGCCCTTGGGTACAATCTTACCATAACCGGTAATCAGGTCCAGCACCGCTCTATAATTGCTGTCGATATTGGCTACGAGTTCTTTCTTACTGCTGCTGGGCATACTGCCCATAAAAAGTAAAAATTCCTGGCCTTTCTGGTCCGCTGAATTGTAATAGCTTTTGAATTCATTGACACGTTCCACTGTTCCAAGCTTCTTGTAGATCGTCAACAAAAGCGAATCTTTATCGATTGCCTGATTAAAGTGCTGCGCATAAACGCAAAAGCTATAAAAATTGATTATTGCGAGCAATGAGAGAAAACGTTTCATGGGGATTCAGATTGTTTGGTGATAAAATATACAATTGAACATTCTATCATTCTGCGATAAAGTTAAAAACTTCCTGTCAACTTGAGAAAGCAATCGCAAACTTAATCCCAGATCCTTAAGAGCTCACTAAAACACCAAGACACAAACTTCAGGATTTTTTTTCCAGCAGACTTACCCACAAAATAACATACGATTGCAGCCAGGCCGTCAACGGCCCGTTGCAATCGTATATTGTTCAACAGTCAAAGACTGACCTCAAACCCGATTTAAAATTAACAAATCAGACCCTCACCAACTCTGCGATCATCTTACCATAATATAGCGCATTATTACTGATATGCCGCTGCCATGCCCCCTCAGACCTGCACCAACGGAAACCATGCCCTTTTAAGCGCGCCATCACCTCCTGCGCGGGCTTCCCCTCAAAAAACAGTTGCAAACGGTTAACCTCACGGTTTTCAAAAACACGTACCCCATTGATCAGCATATCGACCGCAGCAGTCAGCCCCTGCGCTTTTAATACCTGCAAACGTTTATCAATGCGCCTGATATTGGCACTATTGTTTGTCAAGGTAAAATGGGCAAAGCCCTGCCCGCCAAACTTGGGCTGTATCAGCTCCTCCCACATCCGTTCATTCCCGAACTTCAGATTTAAAAAAGCATCCCTATCATTCTTTCTGATACAGGCATTGGATGCCTTCATAAATTCCTGCATTTCTTTTAGAGCAGCCAGCTTCTCTTCGAGTTTAAGCACAGCATCGGGATCATCCGAAAAAACCGCATCATTATTTTTGATACTTTCGGCCTTGCCTGCATAATAAGCCGCTTTATGATCCGCCTCGACAGACTTTCTCATTGTACCAGAAATCTTATCCCTGTATCTGCGGTCAGCTTTTTCAGAATGATGGCCGATCAGAATCGGCTGCCCCATCGGGATCGCATCCGCCATTTTTTTGCTCACCCCGAAGAGCCTGTCCGATTCAGCTTCATTTTTTAAAGCCCTACCTTGCGCACCTGCGATGCGGTTTTCCTTGCGTTGATGAAAATCATGTTTCATAATCCTAAATGCATTCTTTTGGCTGCACCAAACCTTTTAAAGTTAAAAACCATCTCAGTTCCCTTCTTCCCCATATTTTTCAAAAGATTTTCCAAAAGAAAAAAGGTCAAAAAAGAAAGCAATAAAAGCATGGTAGGAAATACCGCAGCGGTATAAACCCCGCAGGGCGGCGCAGCCGTTATGCCCGCACAGGTATTACCGGACATTAGCTTTGCTTTCCCTTTTTTGCCTTTTTCTTAAAATCGATCCAACTCACTACACCTAAAAGAAGAAGTACAAAAGGGAAGAACAGCGCTAAATTGTAAACCCATGATCCCTTATACCGCAGATATGATTTTTACAAAAAAATAACTGGTGACCCAGTTCAACATCATTGCATCCGTAAACTCTTGCAGTCCGTAAGAAACCCAAATTTTTACCGCCTAAATAAAAAAGTGCTGTAAGGTAATGCCCTAACCTGCGACTAAACACCAAAGAATACTAAGTGGCTAAGAATTTGCAAAAGGCCTTACACATTAAGCCGCGGACAGATCATGCTTAACAATAAGAAACACTTAAAGAAAACATCATTTAAAAACATGAAAGAAGAAAATAAAACATCAAGCGAAGAAAACAAAAGGTACAGCCAACTTTCAAACACCATCCACGATATCGGCATTTCCGTTAAAGTCGGCTCCTATAGCGATGGGATCGAAGTGAGCCCCAATGCCCGCTAGCTCTATTTATCAGGAATGCTGGGCATGACCACAAATGGCGAAATCCCCGAGAATATAACCCAACAGTCAGTTCTGGCTTGGCAGAACATCATCAAACTCCTTGAATCCGCCAAAATGGATATCAGGAACATCGTAAAAATCACCCAATATATCACCATCCCAGAAAACATCCCCGCCTATTCCAAAATCAGAAGTGGATTTCTTGGAGATTTAAAACCAGCTTCTACACTGCTTTTAACTCCACAACTGGCCCTTGCGGAAATGTTGGTCGAGGTTGAAATCATCGCCGCTAGCCTTGCGGGATAATACCTCATAAATTATCAGCTTCATCTGTACCGGGGCATTACAGGCATTTTGCAAGCGTGTTGAGAAACTTAAAACGGTTATGGAACATTGATCAATGAGATAAGGTATGATCAGGGATAACCCTGATCCGAACCGGCTTCGAGGATACACTGGATATTGTAGATCATATCCTCACTGGCCCAGTTCCAATCACCTTTAAGGATCAACCCGATCAATAATTCCTCAGCCCCGTAACCACCCAGAGGTTTTCTCTCAGGATCGTTGCGGTAAAACATCATGATACCGTCACCATCGTCGGTAAAAAAGATAAACTGACCGGTAATTAAAGAGCGATGGAAGATTTCTCCATATCCGGTTTCGATTGTCTGATCTAAAGTAGCCATATTTTTTTTTGCCCGGCAAAAACAGGACCGGCTTAAGATGTACAAGGAACCGTGGAATAAATAGCTCAGCGCTTATGCCGCGAAAGTCCTTTTACAGATTAACGGTCCTTTATATTTGCAATCAAAAAAATAGGGCTACAGGCAATGGAAAAACCTGATGTGAAATCAGGATGGAAATCCGGAAAACAGCAATTTTAATCTTTATTCACCAGAAGAAAACCGGATTATGGATTTTTGCGTATAATGGCAATGTAGGGGGTGAGAGCCCTACATCCGGCGAAAGCCAGAGAGCGTTAATTTAGATGGGGGTAATCATGAATTTGATTATCCCTTTTTTTATTGCCTTTATATTAAACTATTCCCTTTTCTTCCCCTTTTTACCAAACTTACGGTTATACCAGATGATAAATCCGGTGACGGGAAGCGACGCGCCGATCAGGCTGGCCAGGCAGGCGATAATTTTCCCGGGTAAACCAAGGATACGCCCCACATGGATATCATAGTTCATCCGTCTAAGTTTCAGCGCTGTGCCACTTTCAGCGAAACTGGCAGAGTAATACGCATCCCGCTTGATCTCCGTAGCGGTATAACGGTCGAAACAAAGGCTCTGGTTAGCGTAATAACTATTCAGTTTCGGGTAGACATCAATCTCAATTGCTGATTTCACATCTGCAGTATCGGGCATCCTGTAAAAATACCCCGCAGCGTCCGGAAAGCGTTTTTGCACCCTTTCTACCACGTTATCTAGCGCAGTTTCAAGCGAAAGCCCTCCCTTCACTCCTGTGCTGTCGGAAAGCGGCGCCGACCATTCGGGAACCGATCCACCGCCTGTAATTTTATAAAGGCCTTTATTATACCACTTGATACCATAGATCATGCCCGTGAGCGAAAGCAATAACAAAAGCACTATGGCATAAAACCCAAGCACATTATGCAGGTCGATATTGATCCGTTTCCATTTTGCATCCCACTTGATCTTAAAGCTCTTATTTCGCGTAGACCTGTTCCATTTCTTGGGGTACCACCAGACGAGTCCCGTAATGAGCAGGACCACAAAGACCAAAGTACCATAATTGACCACTAGCCGACCGGTTTTAAAGGGCATCCAAAGGTTACGGTGCCCACTTTCTATCCAGTAAAAAAATAAGGTCAGACGGTCTTCCAACGGCCGCTGATAAATAACCCTGCCCGAATGTGGATCTAAAAAAAGAAGAAGCGGATTGTTCCCCCACTTCTTCACCAGTACCTCTACCGCGGAACCGTTCTTATAAAAAACATTGTTCACCGGCTCTCCGGGATAAAGGCGTTGCACGATTTCTCCTATTTCAGAAGGGCTAATGATCCGCCCATTCTGATGCACAACAGTCATGGACGGGCCCGTCAGCTCCCTGATATCGTCTGCAAAGACCCAGACCGCCCCGGTCAGGCAGACCACGAGCATGATCAGTCCCGAGGTGAGTCCCAGCCATAGATGCAGCCAGTTATTTACTTTTCTGAACATCCGGTTAGTTAAACCTTGAAATATAGTTCACGTTATCCACCCCTTTGATCTCAAGGCCTTTGGTCAGGCTTCCGCTAGCAATATCGTAGGTATAGACAAAATTCCCGCTTGTTGAAGAAGCTACGGCAATGTAAGCTTTACCGTTTTCAACCAATACAGGTGATGCGTGCACCACTTTACTCAATGGCAGATCGAGTTTGGTTTTTGTTTTGGCTACAACATCCACCAGGTAATATTCAAATACATCTGTTGCAAAATAGTCTTCAAAAGTTTTTAATAGTTCTGCCTTGCCCAGACGTGTGATCGCCTTGCCATTGCCCAGGTCCCAGAAGCCATAAAATTCCCTGTTGCCTGCACTGATTGCCGAAAGGTCAAAAAAGTAGCTGCTATCAAATGCATTCTCTCCAGCCTTAATTTTGTAAACAGCGCTAGGTTTATTTGGTGTTACCGCCCATCTGTCACCTGTGTTGGTCAACATATAAATATCACCGTTCAATAAAGCTGTTGAAGGGATCACACTTGAAAAAGATCCTGCGTAAGCAGAACGGGTATCAGAGCTGATCGTTAAATTGGTCATTGCCGGATAATCCACAGCAGCCAGGTAAGAAATATCATGTGAAGTCCACTCCGAGTTATAAACAGCATATGGGATATACAAACGGCTACCCCTTAATATACATCCGCTCAAATAGATTGCCTTATCCCCTGTTATCAGTCCCGTCAGGTTTAAACTTCCGCTTTTGGTTACCGACATATTGCCTGTATTTACAATATTGTAGCTCATCACATTATTAGGAGCAGAAGTGGTACCGTTCCATACGATCAGTGTTTCATCGTTCAACCAGTAAGAATATAAAGCACTTCCGGTAACTGCAACCTGCCCTGCGGAAGAAAGCAGACTGTTCTCATATTTATATTTGATCAGTGTTCCATTGGTAATGGTGTAATAATACCCCTTTTTGAAAAGGCGGGCCGCTCCGGTAATTTCCGCTCCCTTGCCCACGGCAGTAACAGAACCCGTGCCCAAAGTTCCAGCGGTAAGAAAATAAAGCGCTGATGGATTGGTCACCTCACCAACAATGGCAAAGGCATTCCCGTTCTGCGGCTCTCCCCCTGTTTCTTCCCCATCGGTGCTTTTTTTACAGGATGATACGGTTAAGGTTAGTGCAAGGGCGGCAAGGGCAAGTCGGTTTATGGCTTGAAATTTTGTTTTCATGATTAAAATTGATTGTTTGTATATGATAAGATTATAATTATTGGATGAAATAGCGCAGTTTGACCAGAAATGATCTTCCCGGTTTCTGCAGCCTGAAACTGTCATAGGCTGTCTGGTCAAAGATGTTGCGGCACTCCAGTGAAAGATTGTATCTTCCCTGATGGGTGGAATAAGTAAATGTCGCATTATGGATAAACTGTGTAGGGATACGGCTCTTACCGTCTGCAAAACCACGGCTCGGCCAGTTAAGATAGAACCAGTGGGTATACTGGCTGAACCAGTTGAACTGGATCCGGCTGTCTTTCCCCAAAATATCGTTTTTCCCTACGCCCAGATCGGCGTTTCCAAAAAGCCATGGCTGATTGGGAATGCGGTCTTCAAATACGGTGGAACTTTTGTCCGCGTTCAGGGCATCCATATAACTGGCATTGACCGTAAAAGAAAGCCAGTCTTTGTGACTGTACCTCAGCTCTCCATCAACACCGGAGATATTAACCTTTCCTATATTGGTGAAGGAAGAAAACACGCCCCCTGGCACAGCATTGATAAAATCAACAGCATTACGGTAAAAGCCCGATACCTCTGCAGAAATCCGGTGTTCGCCCATCTTATGGTTATAGTACAGGCCAAGGTTGATGTTATCGCTTTCTTCAGGTTTTAGCTGTGGATTGGCCAGTACGGTAATTCCATCGCCAAAGAGTTCTTCCACATCCGGCAGCCGGTAGGCATGTTCATAAGAGGCTTTGATGCCCGCATCCTCAGAAAACCGGTAGCGCGTAGCAATACCATAACCGTAATAGTTTTTGGTCTGGTCAGCTTCCTCTTTCGCATAGCCGCTACCATTGTAATATACCGCCGAGCGGATATAAGAGTGAATATTGTACTGCTTGGCAAAAACCGATGTAGTCAACCTGTCTCCAAAAAAACGGTTCTGGAAAGATAATCCCAGCACTCCCTTATCAAGTTTATTTGGAATATCCAGTGGATTTGAATCCTGATTTGCCCCGGTATAAGTATTGATCCCGGTCCTTTTACCGGCATTGAGCGAATAGTTCAGGCTCAATGCGTTCGAGGGATTGATGGAATAGGACAGATTCCCCCTGATGAGCGCAAACTCATTGGTATACTTAAAGATCGAAAAGGCACCCTGTTCGGCAAAATTCTTATCTACAGAGATCACATCGCCCAACCAGTTGTATTTTGCGGCAGAAGTATCGACTGTGGTCGATTTATCTTTTGCGTAGGAGGCAAAAAGGCTCAGGTCAAGCCCGTTGAAAAACAGGTCTTTTTTTCTGTATTTCAAGCTCGGCATCACAAAGTTGCCCGTAGAATTTACCCGGCCATAAACCAGGTCCTGTTGTGCACCGGTCTGCCTTTCTTTATACCCAGAAGAATAAAGCAGGCCAACAAGCAGCACATCGGCCCATTTTTTATCACGGAAACCAAACTCGGCCTGTCCCATTGCAGAACGATAAGCATCATGGAAGCGTCTGGCATCCCTGGTTACATTGCCTTCAGCCAGTCTGACCACCACGTCCTTCATCAGATAGTTGTTATCCGCATAATTATAAAATCCACTGGCATTAATGGTAAAACCAGATTTTGTATCGGTATAGCGCCCGCTTAATGCAGCCCTATGGGTATTAAAAGAACCAAAACCGTAACTGGCATCCAGATACTGTTTTACATGCTGATTGGTCACAATGTTCACCGCCCCGCCCAGTGCATCTGCACCAAGTTCGACAGGAACAACCCCTTTGTACACTTCTATCCTTTCGGCCAAGTTTACCGGGATATTGTTCAGCGACATCGAACTCCCAAAATTTTCCATAGGAATCCCGTCGATAAAAAACTTCACCTGTTTGCCCGATAGCCCATTGATCGAAAAATTAAAGTCAGACCCCAGTCCGCCGCTTTCCCTCACCCTGATCCCCGTACTCCTGCTCAAGACCTGGTTAAGGTCTGCAGTTGTATTGGCAAGGGCTTTGGTCTCGATTCCGGTCACATTGAATCCGCTCTCGGTGAGTTTCCTTTTTTCTGTTTTCCCGTTTACGTTCACCGTTTCCATGTCCCTGCTATCGCTGATGAGCACAACATCAAAAACATCCTGTCCGCCGGTGCCCTTAACTTCCACAGTCTGCTTTTTCAACTGATAACCTACCGCACTAACCTCGAGTGTGTAAAAACCGGCTTTATCAACCTTAAGCTCAAAGCTTCCGTCGGCAGCGCTGACTGTGCCGGCCTTTAACGAACGGATCATTATGGTAGCCCCTTCGATGGGCAACCGGTCATTTCCTTTTACTCTTCCGGGAATACGAAACTGGGTGCTTTGTGCATTGGAGAAGAAATTTACGGCACATAGAAGCCCCGTCAGCAGAATTTTATTAATTTGCATTGATTTTAATTGTCATACGTTAAAATTAACCCCGCCAGCGGGGACAGGCCGTACTGTTACCAGCAGTCCGGCCTATTTTATTTTCATTAGATCGACTTTAGGTCCTTATTGATCTGCATCGCAAGGTTCAAGGGCAAAAAGTCCTCCATATAGCGCTGGTCCACCACGATAATATCGGGCGAAATCCTGCTCATCTTCAAGGCCACATAAGTGACACCTTTCTTACATATAAAATTTTTGGGCGCCTTTCCGTTCTGTGAACAGTTGGAGGCAAAGTTCAGGCTGATATCCTTAACCGAATTGTTTTCGATCAGCATTACATCACAAAAAGTGACATTGCCCGATGAGTGTGCGATATTGGCGCTGATATTCCCTTTTGGAAGTGCGGTAAAAATAAGGCCGTCTATATTTTCCCTCTTCGAAACCCCTCCACTGAGGTTATTGATGAGCACCGTCCTTGAGCCGGCAGCATCAGGCTGGGCACCAAAATACAATGCTGCACAGATAAACAAAAGCGCAAAACCTCCGGCAACGACCAGACCGCTGTGCAACAGCCTTAATCTCCTGCGCTTTGAATCATGATGAACGGTCGATAGCTCGATAGCAGCCCAAAGTGACTGTTCCATTCTAAGCTCAGTCAATGCATCATGAGAAAAAACAGGCTCTTCTTCGCCTTCTTCCAGCCAGGCTGCAACCGCAGCAGATTCCTCCGCTGTGCATTCGCCCAGGTGGTACCTGCGAAAAGTATCTTTATTTATCGGGTATCTGACCATCTATCTTAACAGTCGCTTGTGGAAAGGTTTACCCCTACGCCTTATTAAGATTCTTTTTAAATAAAATATAAGCTACTGATAATCTGAAAGTTTAATTTAAGATAGACCTTAAATTGATCATTTTAGGAAGGCTGGAGCATTAAAAAGGAAGATAGCGGGGAAACCGCCCCGCGGATGGCAGGTCCTTTTCTCAGATTCCCTTTTTTGACATCAAAAACGTATATCCTGGATTCTCCCTGTTTTTCATTGACAATGAAACTGGCGTGCACTCCATCATAAAAACCGCTCGTACCCCATACGAAGTTGGGCTGAAGTCGGTCTTTAAGCAAAAGTTTCAGTGTTTTTCTTTTCACGTCAGCCAGATAATAATCACCTTTCCCTGTACTGGGAAAAGCGGTCGTCGAGAGGATCACCTGATTTCCACCGGCCTGCGTGATACCCAATAGATGCACTCCCCCCAGTTTTGAAGAAAGATCGAAAAAATAACTTGGATCAAAGCCCGACCTGCCGGCACCAATGCGATAAAAAGCCGTAGGGGCGGTGGGATGGTTGCCATGATAAAACACAGGCGAGGTGAGTATATACATTGCCCCGTCACCACCTTGGAAATAGTTGAACAGGCCGTTTACCCCTGCACCGGGGAAGGCCGATTTCGTATCTTTGGCCAGTGATAGCCGCTTTAAAGAGGGGTAATCCATCACCGCCAGATATGAGGTATCACTGCAATGGTCATAATCTTCACCGAAAGAACTATAACCCACATAAAACCGGTTCCCCTTTAAAACACCAAAGTTATCACTTGGATTTTGACCGCTGGCAACAGGCAATGCCAATTTCCCACGCCTGATTACCTTCATATCTTTGGTGTCCACCACTGCAAAAGAAGATATATTTTTCCTGCCACGCCCACTGATGTAAAGTTGATCGTGACCAATCATTGTGGTAAAAGAGATATATTCAAATTCTCCAAGTGTGAGCTTTCCCTTTTCGCTCAGCCCATCGAAAGAATAAGGATATTTCTCCAGCGTTCCGGTCTTTTTGTCCATACTTAGCAGAAAACTATCCTGCGGGATAACAGCTGATCCTAGACGCTCATTGATGGCCGTTCCCTGACCGGTATGCAACACAAGGGATGAATCCAGTGAATCAAACCAGATCATACTGTCATGTTCTCTGGAACCTTTTTCTCCATTGATCAGCAGCAGGTATTTTCCCTTTGTGGATTTCTTTTGCACGCCTGACCTACAGTTCACAATCAGGCTTGCAATCAGACATAAAAACAGAAGACGGTTACAATAACAGGATAGTCTGGGCTTCATTCATTTTTGTATTGGCCAAGCCTCTGGCGGATATAGGACATTGCCTTGGTGATCTGGCTCTCCACGGTTTTTTCTGAAACCAGTAAAGAAGCAGCGATCTCCCGGTTGTTCAACCCATCCTCACGGCTCAGCTTATAAATCAATCTGCAGCGCTCGGGCAACCGCTCTACCAGCACCTTAAGCTCTTGGGAGAGGAAACTGTAAGCAACCTGTTTTTCGGTTACCGATTCAGATTCCCGCACATAAAGCTGGGATTCCCCAAGGTTTCTCTCCTGCTGGATCTTTTCACGAAAGTAACCAGATATTTTGTATTTGATGGAACGGACCAGATATTTTTCAATGGAATCGGTAATGATGAGTTCTCCGCGCCTCTCCCATACCGAGCGGAAAAGGTCATGCACCAGGTCCTGGGCGATCTCACTGTCCCCGATCTTTTGATAGCAGAGGTAATAAAGTTTTTTCCAGAACTGTTTATAAATCAGCTCGAAAGTGTCACCATTTACACGGAGCACCTGCTTTTGATCTATTTTCTCTGCTTCAGACAATTTCCTGGATATTGAGCGGCAAAGTTAAAATTATTTAGATCAATTCCAAATAAACAGTTTACACATTCATAGACCAACAATTCATTCTGGTTCTCAATCCTACAGCATCTAAAAAAAAATAAAGTGGGATATCTAAAAATACTAATCTATAATCATGTAGTACCAACCTTATTTATTTCTTCCTGCCAAGCTGGATCAGAAAACCTGTTAAGCTGGAAGAGCGCCTTTTAAAAGGGATCCAAAATGGAAGTGAGTGAGTAAAACTTTAAAGATCTGGCGGACCAAACGGTCAGCTACCTATGGGCATGTTGCCAAAATTGCTATATTGATCTGCTTTTGTATTGCCACAAAAAAACAGGATAATATTCCATTGGTCAGAAATCTTCCCTGTCAGGGACAGACGCGGCATCCTTTTGGAACAAAAGATACAGCAGATGGCCCGGCCCGCAGGGGACAGCCAAAACAGATACCAAAATATAACTCAGCGGATCAATTATAAAACAGTCTCAGTTATGCGCAGGCTATTACACAGGCTATTACACAGGCTTAGACCCTTCGCTGCAACAAAATATCAGACGGAAACTTAGCGCCAAAAAGAGTATAAATTTGAATTAGCTCCTTAAACAACCAGAATAACCTGGCTCCCAAATTCCTACACCGCATAAAATCCTCAAACCCTTCGTTAATCCTTTTGCCCATATTAATAACGATACGGATCGCATCATGCAAAAACTACATTCACCTATCATTGTTATTACAAAAACATTCCCACAAAGAATAATGACTACATTAGCTAATACCTAAACTAACTTATATGAAAAAGATCATCCCCTGTATCATCGTTGACGATGAGCACGGAGCAATCCGTACCATTGGAGACTATATCGGCAGGATGCCGAGGCTGGAACTCACCAACACCTATACCGATCCATTGGAAGCCCTGGCAGAAATGTCACAGCAAAAAATCCCGCACCTGATCTATTCCGACATTGACATGCCGTCATTCACAGGCATAAACCTTGCCGAAAGCCTGAGGGATAGCCCGCACCACATCATCTTTACCACCTCATACCCTGACTACGCCGTAAATGCTTTTGGCCTAAGGGTAAAAAACTACCTGCTCAAACCTTTTGACCTACCTGAATTTGCCAAAGGAACAGAAGCCGTGCTCAAGGAATTCTTCTCCCCGATCACGCTAGAGGAGGAAACAGATGATTCCTTCTTCCTGCGCACCGATCCCGAGAAGACCACACTCACCAGGGTTTTAAAAGATGACATCACCTACATCCAGGGGGCCAACAACAATGTTTACATCTATACGCAGGAAAACTATTACTCCGTCTACATGACCTTTACCGAAATTGAACAGAAACTCGCGGACAGTATAAACTTTTACCGTATCCAACGCTCCTACATTATCAACTCCGGCCATGTAAAAGCCATTTCGGGGAACATGGTAAACGCTGGCAAATACAACGTGCTCATGTCCCCCAATTACAACGCCAAGTTCTTGGACTGGGTCAACCGCATCTGGCTAAAGACGAAAAGAAAGTAACGCTACTGAACACCCGACTGGCTGGTATGAGAAGTCGTTATCAAGGTGATCGTCGTTGTAGTAGGATCTGTTGTAAGACGTTTACTACCTGAATTGGAGCGAAAAATAAACACTGTTTTTTTGCTCAGTCTAGGGCTGTTTTTTGTTTTCATGAAAGGAAACTAGCCCCCTAAAAACCCCTAAGAGACCGCCCGTGGCCAAATGAGGAATCCCCGTGGCCAAATCCCGAACCGACATGGAAAAAATAAAAAAATATATCCATCGTTACCGTCTGCACGTGATATTCTGGTTATGCTTTATAACCTATGAAACCCTTGCACTCTGGACGCTTACCGGAAAGTTTTCCAATAAGGGAAACTATATATTTCACTACATTATCAACATCGCATTATCATACCTTATCGCCGGTTGCATCCTACCCTGCACCGCGGGTGGAAACAAAAAAAAATATCCGATACTGCTACTGCTTATCTCGGCCGCAATGTTAACTTTTCTGACAATAAGCAATTTTACCGACCGGGTACTCGGAATGATGGCCGGCAAAGCTTTTTTTGGAGAATTTAAACTGGACCAGATCTTCGTTGGTGCCACAGTGTGGCGCGGAATATATTTCATGGGTATAGGTACTGCCCTGTTTTTTTACCGGAACAGCAAAAAAGCCGACAAGAAAGCCATTAAATTTGAGAAAGAAGCTATCCAGAAGGAGCTCAACGAACAGCAGCTTGCCCTGGAACTTGCGGTAGCCAAGAACGCCTACCTACGCGCCCAGATCAACCCGCACTTCATGCTAAGCACGCTAAGCTATATCCATGATCGCACCAGGCTCTCAGAGCCTAAGGCTGCACTGGCAGTCCTTTATCTGTCCAAACTGCTGCGTTATGCGCTTGCAAGCGAACGCGGACCAGAAAAAATACCGCTGCACATTGAAATAGAACAGGTCGGAAACCTGCTGAACCTTACCAGGATCAGGAAATCACAGACGCATATCAGTTTCATTTATGATCACAAAAACAGCGGAGCAGAAGTCATTCCCTTCATACTGTTGTCACTGGCAGAAAACATGCTCAAGCATGGCAACCTTAGCTTACCAGATGATCCAGGAGAGATAAAAGTATCAGCCCAAGGCAACACCCTACTGATCGAAACCAAAAACCTGATCAGTGCCGGCATCAATGATACCGGACTTCATACCGGACTTTCCAGCATAGAGCAAAGGTTGCAGCACAGTTATGGCAACCGCGCATCTTTTAGGTACGGAAGAGATGAAGGGGGGCATTTCATTACAACGGCAAACCTGCCATTGTATAATTTAGATACCTGATGCGCTCAGGGAGTATGCTTTTATATCCATTTTTCCCTATGTATAAATAAATAAACCTGGGGGAAGTGGTGTTCATAGTTCCTGTCACAGCCTGACCAGCGTGTACATGGATCGCCTGATTTTCAAAACAAGTATCCAGCAATGTAATACCCTTCATCAAATTGAGTTCATAATCCATTTTTATCTGGCCCGGACATGACCAATTTTAGGATGTAACCTAAAAACAAGCTTCTAAAGCGATAGGGCAGTTTGATAAAGTTTAACCAGATATGGCCTACCGGATTATTTATCTGCTCCATTAATCATATCCTTAAGCTTTTTCCTTGCTTTGTGCAGGTTGGATTTAGACGTTCCTACACTGATATTTAGACATTCTGCAACCTCTTCATGTGAATACCCATCAATTGCGAATAGATTAAATACGGCCTGGTATGCCCTTGGAAGCTTCCTGACCATCTCCAATAGATCAGAATAGTTTAAATTACTTTCACACTGGTTTACCTCATAAATATCATTGACCTGGTCCAGTTCGAGAAAATAAACGGAGTTGATATTTGCCCTATAATTATCGATGGAAACATTTATCATGATCCGTCTAAGCCATGTCCTAAAGCTCCTGGTATGATCAAACCGGTTGATATTGGTAAATATTTTTAGAAAGCCCAGATTGAGTACAGCGACCGCTTCCTCACGATTTTTGGTGTAGCGCTGACATATGCCAAGAGCGTAGCTATAAAAGTTTTTATAAATATATTGTTGTGATTTCCTGTCATTATTTTGGCATTTCTTAATAAACAACAATAATTCTTCTTCCATATTTGACTATTACAGTTTTACCCTTTTTACCATTGCGGACAAAACCTGTCAAAAGCAACCTCCCTTTATTATTTTTTATAAAGAACCATTGCCATCCAACTTTTATTTGCCAGGCAAATCCATTATCCCGCTTATTATTTTTTTTGCAATCGGAGGAAATGGAATTTCATCAGATATTCCACAAAAGAAATTATAGGTATGGCATCTTTTTCAAACGGGCGATTAAAGTGTTTACCTTATTTCCGGCCCTAAAGAAATGATGCCTGTTTTATAATTTTAAAACAGGCACCATTCTCACCAAAAAAAATAGAGCCCTGCCCCTGGATCAGGTATCCATTGTTTATCTATAACTGTTGAGCAGACTATTTTCTGCAGAACTTGTACGGTTAAACAAATATTCTTCGACAATTTTTCCGTTTCTCCATTTCGCAATGGTAACCAATGCACCGATGGTCTTCGCCGAGGTAGCTGCATTCGTGCTTGAGGTTAACCCGATTACCGCAGTCCAGTCTCCCTGGGCAATTTTAACGGGATGGGAGGTTACACCATCACCGGGCTGCAGAAAAGTAAAGACACGTTCCGCGTCAGCAGTATGTTTGTTCAGGCTGGTCGCGTTATTACCGCTCCATTCCACATAAACATTTTCGTCATGTGCACTATTGAACACCGACAGGTTACGCTGTGTCCAGCCTATAAAATCGAGGTTGTCAAAAGTCGTTAAATTTCTCTTCTCCGAATCATCCATGGCAATATAGGCTGCCAACCGCTCCCGGTCGGTTCCGGTTGGAGAAGTATAATTGGCAGAAGTATAGTTATTGGTAGTTGAATAAGATTTAAGGCGGCTGCTATCTGCCCCATCAGTCCGGCTAAATAAATATTCTTCGGTAATCTTGCCGTTTTTCCATTTCGCCACGGTAACCAGTGCAGTAAGCCTTTTGGTAAAACTACCTGCTACAGTTGATTGCGAAAGGGCCACAACAGCAGTCCACTGTCCATTTGCAATTCTAATAGGGTGCGCAATAACGCCATCCCCAATTGCGAGATAATTATAATAATTAAGTAGATCAGACTCGTGCTTGGCTAAATTATCAGCGTCAAAACCGCTCCATTCCACATGTACCTGGGCATCATGCATAGCTTCAAAGACGGGAAGGTTTCTTCCTGTAAAACCGACATAATCAAGTGAATCGAATTTTAACAGGTTGGAATTTTCTATTTTTTCTTCATCAAGATAGACTTTAAGGTCAGCATCTACTTCAGTCTGGTTAGATCTGTTTTTCTTGCAACCACTGATACAAACAATCAGTAGGACAATAACGGCGAGATTTGTTTTATTAATCATAAGTTCAGGTTTTTGTTTCCAATACTGCAAAGAACAAGAACTTTTCGCAGGTTGATTTAGCACTTTTCGTGCAATTTTTAATACTTTTATCGTACTTCAATATTGAAATATCTGCAACAGTGAAATAAAACCGATATGATTCCGCTGTTGGAAACGATAGCTGATTTCTTTAGGGCTTATGATATTTAAAGGAGGGACTGCCCACATCAGAGTAGAAGATCAAAAAGTAAAATTGAATCATATCTCCCCGAGCAGTACAAACTTCTACCGAAGCATCCATGCCGGCTCAGCTCCACCTTATCCACATCGAAAGAGGACAAAAAAAGTAACAGTTGGGTTCCTTTTTATCAGGATTACAAAAACAAGCGGCAAAAGAGAGAAGCAATGGTCAGAAGAACGAGAATGGTGGTGATATTGTTGTTATCAATCATAAGTACGGTTTTTTGTTTTCGCAATCGCAAAGAACACAAATTTTCAACAGATTGATTTAGCACTTTTCATGCATTTTCTGACACTTTTATTCTACTTAAACTTCTGAAATAATGCCGCGGTGAAAGTAAAATCTGCTATTTCATTGCGGAACAATATCTTGCTTCAATAAAACCTACGGTATTGATATTAGACTTGAAAGGGATTTCGCTGGACCAGAGCAGAAGATCAAAAAGGTAAAAAGAGGCAGGATCCGATCTATGGGACACCTACAGTCTGGTGTCGAAAACACCCTATTGATAAGTCTTTCGAAAGAACAATGCTTAATCCTATACTTTTCCACCAATATGGGCAATCTTAAGGTCCGGATTATCCTGTAACGTCAATACCCGCTTTGGTTACAGCTATAGGATCAGGGACACCGGAATTTCGCTTGTTGTTCCAGTAATTGATGCCTAAGATTTAAAGACAAATAGTTTGGCAACAAACTATGATTGACAAGTCCAATCAGGAGAAATGGCAACAGTTTGTTTTCTACTGCCATTTCCCTGGATATGGAAAAGATCTGTGATTTATCGGAATATGATCCGTTTCACGCGATCCTGTTTTCAGGAGTTATTTAATATCAAAATTGATCCCCTTGAGGTTGGACCCTTTCTCTAAAAAAACAAAGTAAATATCAAATACCCCTTTAATGTTGTCAAGACCGATAATATTTTCACCTTTCTTTTCAACTGTTGTACGCCCCAGTATTTTTCCCTGGGGTGAACCGGTGCGGATTTCCACTATACCATTCACATCACCCAGGATTTCAGCAGTTTTAAGTCCTGTGAGATCGAGTTTCCGCAAGAGCAGGTAAGCTCCATTCTCTGATGAAGTTGCTACAGACCTGTCGTTATTAAAGGTAAAGCCACTGTTGCCATTGCTTTCGTTTACAGGGACATAAGGGTTACGCAGCACCACAATGTTTTCAGAGAATTGCGGGGCAAGCTTTCCAACTCCTTTATCCCTATATGCTGCCCTGAAAATAAAACTGCCTTTATTGGCCGCATTGGCCGGAACATTTGTGGTATATGAACCTTTGACCGGCAGGTTATCTGGGGCAGTCTGTTTGTCTCCCAGACTTAGGATATATTTTACAATCGCATTGACCTCGCTTGGGGGCAAAGTGGCATGCGCGGGCATCATTGCATCTCCCCAGATACCCGATCCACCGTTGATTACTTTTTTTACCAGGCGCTCCTGTGCCCCTTTGTCACCTTTATACTTTATGGCAACCTGGGTAAATGGCGGGCCTAAAGATTTCGCGGTAAGATCATGACAGGCGCTACAGGTACTTTTTTTCATCAAAGCCCTTCCAATCTCAAACTGTGCAGCAGCATCAAAACGTTGCTGGTGCTGCGCGATCGTGGTCATGTCGTAACCCTCTGAGAGGTAATTTATGGATACTGAAACCTGCGAGGGGACAATCCGTTTATCTGCTAAACTTCCATCTTCGTTATCGCTTACCCCTACGGCATAAGAAATGGTGTTTCCCGGAAAGTAAAAGCTTGAATTTCCCTTTACAAAACCGAACTTCACTACAGGGGCTGCGTTACCGGCAGAAATTTCCACCGATTTACTGTTTTTTGCCCCCGAAGGATCGGTAACCGTTAATGTTGCCTTATAAACACCCGCAGCGGTAAGCTGTAATTCGGGATTTGCAGTTTTAAATACTGATTTAAGCCCTTTATCTTTCGTAATACGCCATTCGTATTTTAAAACATCACCGTCGTAGTCTTTTGTTCCGGCTGACGACAATTTAACTTTTAATGGTAAAGCACCTGAAACTTTATCGGCAGCCACCTGAACAACAGGCTTGCGGTTTCCGCCGTTATATTCTATTTTGATCAGTTCGGCTTCGGGGTTATCTTTAAAATAGCCATTGCCATATTCGAGTATATATAGACTTCCGTCAGGACCGAATTTCATATCAATAGGCCCCTTAAGGGTAAGTTCAGGCATAAAATGTTCCATAGACCTGTAATTCCCCTCCTCATCCATGGTGATAGCCAGGATCCACCCGCGGACCCAGTCGGTAATGAACCATTTGCCTTCGTAATAAACAGGAAAAACATTCCCGGCTCCTTTAAAATCGTTCTGATGGAATATCGGACCGCCCACGGCACTTCTTCCGCCACTGCCCATTAAGGGAAAATACTCACTAGCACCATAGGGATACCATACCAAAGAGGTTTCGGTTGGAGGTAGAACGGTCAGGCCGGTATTGTTGGGAGAGTTGTTCACCGGGCGGAGGGGATCGTAAAGATCGCCGGATTTTTTCGTCGCAAAATCATAATACCGGTACGGCAGGTTGTTACCGATAAAATAAGGCCAGCCAAAATTCCCTGCTTTTTTTGCCCTGTTAAATTCATCGTAAGATGCCGGTCCCCTCGATTCTGATGCGTTCGATCCATCAGGCCCCACTTCTCCCCAGTACAGCCAGTTGGTTTTGCTATCCAGGCTCATGCGCCAGGGGTTCCTGTTTCCCATTGTATATATTTCCGGTCTGGTTTTAGCGGTTCCCTTTGGAAAAAGGTTGCCCTCAGGGATCGTGTAAGTGCCGTCCGGTTCAGGGTGGATCCTTAAGATTTTGCCTCTCAGGTCATTCGTGTTCGAGGAAGACTTCTGTGCATCGCGCGCACTTTCACCCGCACGCTCATCGATAGGGGTAAAACCGTCAGAAGATCTTGAAAAAGTATTATCGCCCGTACTCAGCAGCAGGTTATTGTCTTTATCAAACAACATCCCCCCTCCCACATGGCAGCATTCCTCCCTTTGTACGGGTACTTTTAAAACCACCTTTGCCGATCCCATATCCAGTTTGGCACCGGCCCAGGTGTACCTGACCAAATTGTTGACCGATTCACTGCCCTTAACTGAATAATAGGTATATACCCAGCGGTTTTTAGCAAAATTGGGATCCAGTATAAGCCCCTGAAGCCCATCTTCCCCTTCTTCCCTTTTCCCGTTCTTATCTACATATTCTGTGCTCACCGGTATTTCGGCAATGATATCAAGATTTTTCGTGGTAGGATTGTAAACCTTTATTTTCCCTTTCCGCTCTGCATATAATACCCTGCCATCTTTTAATACCTGAAACTGCATCGGCTCCTCAAGCTTTTGTGCCAATACTATTTTGGTGAACCTGTTCATCTCCGGGCCGTGTCCGCTCTGCGCCCGGGCAGCAGAAGAGACAACTGTAATAGAGACAGCGAGCAGGAGGAATCTTTTAAAATTCATTGAAAACATTTTTTATTTTTTATGGTTAGGGTTTTTGAACAGACTGACGGAAGTAAGCTACACTCTTTGCGACATCATCCGTGTTATTATCCCAGTTGTATTCATATTCTGCAGAAATTATACCTTTAAATTTCTGTCTTTTTAATTCTTTTATCACTGCATCAATGTTGGTGGCACCGGTTCCCCAGTGTACATCATGTGCGTTTTCATCTGTTCCGTTCAGATCTTTGAGGTGCAGGTGCAATACATGGCCTTCCGCTTTTTTGATACACTCGAGCGGATCGAGGCCTGAATGTACCCAATGGCCAAGATCGGCACAAAGCCCCAGGCGTTTGCTTTTCCCTTTTATGGCATTTAAGATAATATCGGGGTTCCAATATCTGGAAGGCTTTGCGTGGTTGTGGATGGCCACATTGATTTTATATTTATCGCATAGATCAGAAAGCAACTGCATATCTTTTTCGTTGGGCTCGGCAGTAATGGTTTCAAGCCCCATTGCCTTGCCAAATTCGAATATCTTGATCCATTCCGCTTCACTATCTGCACCGATCACCCCAAATGCAGCCATTTTAACGTGGTGTTTGTTGAGCAGCTGAAGGACCTGTTTCCTTTTTGCAGGTTCCATATGGTAATCCATTTTCCCTTCAATGCCACCGCCTATTTCCTGTCCGGGATAGGCTTCAATATAATCCAGTTTGCAACTGGCGGTTTTGTCTACTGCCTCAAAAAAAGTAAAACGGTTAAAGGTAAAAGCCTGCGTACCGAGTTTCCAGCCAAAACGCTCTTCGGGACGGTCGGCTTTGGTGCTGTAGCCCACCGCAATGGTAAGCAAGATAAACCCCAGGCTGTAAACCAATAGGGACAGTTTGTTTCTGTAAAAATTCATGTTGTTTAGTTTGTGTGTTTAAAGATGATTATTAATTATTAGTTTTTTACTGGATTAGGGCAAACAGGAAATTAACCTATTTACCCTAACCAAAATATATAAATCAATCTGTCCAGAGGTACAAAACCCTCAAACAGATTCAGGATGACTTCCTTTAATATCCCGGATTCTGCACCAGAACACCGCCGCTTAACTGAATTTCGGTCAGAGGGATCGGTATGTGTTCATTTTTTCCCGCCGTGAAATTGGGCAGCAGGGCCGCGGCCCTTCCCGTTCTAACCAGTTCATAAAACCTGCGGTGTTCGCCGAGCGCGGTTTCCACCCGCATCTCGTGGTAAATATTGTTAAGCGTAACCGTACTGTAAGTGGGAAGTACCGTCTGATCGGTATTGCCGCCACTGTTTCTTGCCCTGGTCCTGATCTGGTTCACCAGATCTGTGGCATGCGGTATTGCGGCATTGTGGAAAGAAGCTTCTGCGGTCCATAACATGACCTGTGCCAGCCCGAATACCCTGTCGTTGGTCGGACCATCTCCTGCACCCCCCCCATTATTTGTGGGGATCTCACTAAGGGCAAGCCAGTATTTCCTGTTCCAGTAACCCGTTTCACTGCCACTTGTATTGGCCGTGGTTCCATCTGGCATGACCTGATTGTTAACAATGACCGTGGCTCCAAACCTTGGATCGCCTCTTTCAAATTCATCTACAAGGGATTTGGAAGGCACGGTAAATCCATAACCCCAGGTATTCCTCGGTGCATTGAACAAATTAAGCAGATTACCAACATTCCTGCCCGGAATTGTTGCATTATTTACCTCAAATATAGACTCAGGGCCAAATTCACCAGCCAGTGTCCAGATTTTCGTAACATCATCAGTCAGGTGGTACTCACCGGAAGAAATAATCAGATCCCCCAAAAGCTGGGCTTCAGGCCATTTTTTCTGCCACATGTAAGTTTCCAGTAGTAAGGCCTGGGCTGCTCCCTTAGTTGCCCTTCCTTTGTCTGCCGAAGCCTGTTTGCTATTTTCGGGCAGGTCGTTAATGGCAAGATTTGCATCTTTTTCGATCAATGCCAGAATATCCTTTTCTTCAGACTGTTTAATATTATATTCTCCATTGTCTATCGGCTCGGTAACCATGGGAATCCTGCCGAAAAGCCTCACCAGGTGCAGATAGTAATATGCGCGCAGAAAATAAGCCTCTGCAAGCAATCTGCTTTTCAAACTTTGGTCCATCTCAATCGAAGGCACTTTCTGTAATACCAGGTTCGCGAGATAAACCCCTTTATAATTATCCCTCCAGGCATTGAACACATATCCGTTATCGGCCCTGGCCGTAAATAGCTTAAGATCCTGGATCAGCCCCTGGTCAGAAGCACCGCCTCCGCCCTTGTTTGCATCATCGGCCATGATATCCCCAAAAGAAGTTGGTGAATATCCGCCATATGCCTGGTCTTTCAGCTGCCTATAGGCATCATTCACCGCGCGCACGGCATCATCACTGGTTTTATAAAAGTTACCCGTTGATAGGTGAGCAGTTGGTGTCTCATCAAGAAACTTCTTACATCCACCGAGGCTGAACATTAATACAGCACTCAGGATTAAATAGTAATATTTCATATTTCTTTATTCAAAATTGAATTTCTATTAAAATGATAGGTTAAGGCCTGCAGAAATCGTTCTGCTCTGTGGATAATTGCCACCATCTATACCGATATCCCGGGTACCACCGGCGCCACTGTACTGCTGCCCCACTTCGGGATCATATCCGGTATACTTTGTGAAGGTAAGCAGGTTCTGTGCCGATAAATAAAAGCGCAGATTTTTGATATTCAGTTTATCCAGCACTGTTTTAGGCAGGGTATAACCCAGTACCACATTCTGCAGGCGCAGGTAAGAACCGCTCTGCAGGTAAAAACTGGACACCCTTGAGTTGTTGTTCGGATCGCTTGCGATCAGGCGCGGAAGGGTATTGCTTGTTCCCGGCCCCGTCCATCTGCCCAGCGCTTCTGTTTCCATGTTATAGTTGGAAATGAAGAACCCGTCTGTATAATACTTGTAAGCAGCATTGATCTTATTGCCATAAACACCAGAGAAAAAGGCTTTAAAGTCAAATCCTTTATAACTTGCCCCTATATTGAAGCCATAGGTAAGTTTGGGTATCGGTGAACCCAGAAAAGTCTGGTCATTCTGGTCTATCACCCCATCGCCGTTCAGGTCTGCGAAACGGATATCCCCCGGGGCAGTGCCCGTTTGTTGTCTGGCATGGCTATCCACCTCCTGCTGGTTCTGGAAGATACCATCAGCGACATAACCATAAAAGGAAGCTACCGACTGGCCTACCTGGGTAAGTTCGGTCTGGCCGGGCTTGATATTCCCACTATAGAGTTTTATACCTGTCTGGTTCAGCTCAAGTACCCTGTTTTTGATCGTTGCAAAAAAGAAGCCGGCATCAAGGTTAAGATCATCGTTAAGCTTGCCATTGTAATCCATCGAAAATTCAATCCCGGAATTCTGCATAACACCTGCATTGCGCGGAGGGCTCTGGGTAAAACCTGAAACAGACAATATGTTCAGGTTTAAAAGCATGTCCTTGGTTGTTTTGTCATAATAGTCGAATGAACCGCTGACATGGTCACCAAAAAGACGGTAATCGAATCCTGCATTCCATTGTTTTACCTGTTCCCATTTGAGATCCGGATTTTCCAGGCCGCCGGGGCCTGCCGTTGGCTGCGAAGTGGCCGGTATACCGAAAGCATAATAGCTGGTATTGACCCTGGCCGAATAATCATAATATCCAACAGGGGCCTGATTTCCTACTACTCCCCATCCTCCCCTAAGTTTCAGGTAGCCAAGGACATTGTTTTTTGGAAAAAAGGATTCGTTTGTTAAAAGCCACCCTACCGATCCGGATGGAAAATTACCATATTTGTTGTTTGCACCAAATTTTGAAGAACCGTCACGGCGGAAGGTAGCGGTCAAGAAATATTTCCCGCTGTAATTATAATTCAGACGGCTCAGATATGAGAGCAGGTCCCAACGCTGCTGGCTCCCGCCAACTACCTGGTTACTTATACCGCCATCCAGATATTGCAGATAAGGGTCATTTCCCGGCTGTCCCTGATTGGACCCATTAAGGTAATTGTAGGTAAACTGCTGTGCTGAGATACCCCCAAGCAGATCAAAATGATGGTCTTTGTTCAGTGTAAACTCATAAGCTACGGTGTTGTCCCATGTCCAGTTGGTAGCCTGGTCTTTCTGCTGGTAAACGCTGGGATTGGGGTTGTTAAAATTTGGCGCCACATTATAGCTTGGGGTAAAGCGCTTATTATCACTGAATTTCAGGTCAACACTGTATGATGATTTCAAGGTCAACCCCTTAATAGGTTTGAACTGAGCATAAACACTGCCCAGTAAACCATACTGATTGTAAGGGTTATTATCGGATATATAATGGATCCTGGCCAACGGATTGATAATGTCCGAATATTTGGTTGCCGTAAAGTTGCCGTTCGCATCTTTCACAGGTATTGTTGGATCGAGTGCAAGCGCGTCATTTACAATATTCGCTCCAAAATCGGTGGCAACATTATGTGACCTTGATTTATTGAAGGCCAGGCTTTCCCCAAACTCAAGACCTGGTTTTGGATTAAAAGTGAGGTTATTGGATAAGTTTACCCTTTTATAATCCGATCCAATGATAGTCCCATCCTGGTCCAAATAGCCACCACTAACCCTGTAGGTGGAGTTTTTACTGCCACCACTGATTGCCACATTGTAATTTTGCATACGGGCGGTACGGAACAGTTCTTTCTGCCAGTCGGTGGTCGAGGTGTAGCTTGAAGGCGGACCTTCAAAAGGCGATGTACGGCCTGCATTGGTATAGGCCTCATTATTTAGCATTACGTAATCCGAAGCACTTACCATGTCCAATGTTTTGCGTACCTGGGTTACACCCTGATAGGAACTTAAAGTAATCAATGCTTCACCGTCCCTGCCCTTTTTGGTTTTAACGAGGATCACACCGTTTGCTCCCCTGGAACCGTAAATGGCCTGGGCAGAAGCATCCTTCAGGATATCGATCGATTCGATATTTGCAGGATCAATGATGTTGATATCATTTGAGGTAAGGGGAATCCCGTCGACCACGTATAAAGGATCTGAGTTATTGATCGAAGTCAGCCCGCGTATGCGCACCTGGGCAACGGCACCCGGGGCGCCGGAGTTTTGGGTGATCTGGACGCCGGCCGTTTTTCCCTGTAGTGCACCCTGAAGGTTGACTACCGACTGGTCTTTTAACTTATCGGCAGAAACAGAAGATATTGCCCCTGTAATGTCGCCTTTGCGCTGCGTTCCATAGCCGATTACAACAACCTCATCAAGTGCAGAGGGCTGGGCAAGTAAAACAATGTTCAGCTCCGAACGGCCGTTCAGCTCCACTTCCTGACTTGCAAAGCCCAGATAGCTGAAAATCAGCACAGCATCCGCATCGTTTAATTTTAATGAGAAGGAACCATCGGTAGCGGTAACCGTTCCGGTATTGCTTCCTTTTACCTTTATGGTCACCCCGGGCAGCCCAACGCCTGCCTGATCGCTGACCTTTCCTTTTACAGTCACTTCGCGTGCTGCAGGAATGGGCCTTAATTTCACAATTACGGTATTCTGATTGATGGTATAGGTCAGCAACTGGTTTTCGAAGCACTTTTCAAGTACTTCTGACACAGGAGCGTTCTGGAGCGAAAGACTTACCGGATTAGCCCTGTCCAGCATATCGCTGTCGTAAAGGAAATTATAATTGCTCTGCTTCCTCAATTTCTTAAAGATGCTTTTCAATGAAGCATCTTTTACGGAAATATTGATTTTTTGTGCGTATCCAGACGCACTTACCTGCAAAAACGAGGCAGTCAACAATATGACTATCAATTTCATAATGAGCAACAATTTATAGAATGAACGGAAATTCCGTGTGCACGAAAATGCACCAATATTTTTATACATTTGGTTAAGGATAAATTTATGATTGATTGTTCGAACTATTGATTATGTTTTCCTTATGCCCTAAAGGCTATAGACCGGATGCATTCCACTGCATTCGGTCTTGATAAGGACAACATGATAACCTAAATGATATTTATGGCATCACAATTATCCTCCTTTCCTTAATTTGAAAATGAACGGAACCTGTCAGTTCCAGGGATTTTAAAACCTGGGCAACATCCTTAAAGCGGGAAACCGTCCCACCGAAATTTGCCCTTTTAAAGTTTTGCGGAAATACCACTTCTACATCGTACCATCTTGCGATGCGCTTCATGATGGTGTGGATATCTTCATTATCGAAAACAAAATACCCCTCTTTCCAGGCGACAGCTTCTTCGGCATCAACCCCACGGACATCTATTGATGTCGCACCATAACTGAGCATACCCTGTTGACCGGGTTTTAACATAACCTGCCTGTTGCCTGTGCTTAACTGGACCGAGCCTTCCAGCAAGGTTGTTCTGATCGCATTTTCGTCCTTATAGGCCATCACATTGAAGTGGGTTCCGAGAACCTTGACATCAAGATCATCCACACTGACCTTAAAGGGTTTTGCCTTATCCTTTGCCACCTCGAAATAGGCCTCGCCCGTCAGCCGGACGATACGCTCGTTTTTAGCAAAACTTACCGGATATTTTAGCGTAGAAGCAGAATTCATCCATACTTTGGTCCCGTCTGAAAGTACCAGCTGATACTGCCCTCCCCGGGGAATGGTTATGGTATGGTAGTCAACTGCATCGCCATTATTGGCAACAACTGCAGCCTTGTTATACCGGATCAGTCCATCATTTATTTTATTGACCTCTATTCCGTTCTGTAAAGAAATTCTTCCGTTTTTAAGACCGTCCAGGGTGATCACGCTACCGTCTGCTGTTGTCAGATAGGCTTTATTTCCACCTGGAATAATTTTTGAACCTTTGTTTTTTACCACATGAACAGCTTTCCTATCAGCAGCAGGTTTTTGCAGCACCATGAAGGATATCGCAGCAGATATAATGACAAGGATTACTGCAGCAATTTTTAACAGCTTGAACCTGCCGCGTAAAACAAAGGCCTGCTGATCGGGAATACTGTTACGGATTTTATCCTTTAAGATATGATAGAGCCTGTCTGTATCACTTGGATCTGAAAGCAGATCATCTCCTGTGAAGGGAATTTCTTCATCATGATGGGATTGCAATGTGTCGATTTCTTCAGCTGTACACTTTCCATCTAAAAACTTTTCATACAGTGCAACAAACTCTTCTTTGTTCATTATTCAGATAAATATTTGGTCCTAATATATAAGTACCAAAAAGATCTTCATACACCCATACTTTTATGATTTTTTTTTTAAATCTTTAATAGCCTGTAATTTTTCAATTATTTTTATAGTTTTAGCCGACCAAATATGCGCCTGTCTAATAAAACTGATTCTGATCTCTGGCTAGCCGTCCAAAACAATGATGGAAAAGCATTTAATGTGCTTTTCGACAGGTATTGGCTGATGCTCTATAAGGTAGCGCTACAGCAGTTAAAGGATGAGGAGAGCAGCTTGGAAATAGTCCACAATGTTTTTGTCAGTTTATGGAGCAGGCGGAAAGAACTGCAGATAACCGCTCTGAAAAATTTCTTGTTTACATCCATCAAATATCAGGTATACAAAAGCCTGAGACCAAAAAAACTCTCGATAGTCTATAAGGCAGATATTAGCGAAGATAATTTTTCTACCGAAATCAACCTTGGGGATTTAAAGATCCGGGACTCCGAGCTTCAACAAAGACTAAATAGCTCCCTAAGCCAGTTACCGGGGCGATGCCATCAGATATTCCGTTTGAGCAGGATAGAACATTTTTCCAATAAAGAGATTGCTGACCGCCTGGGCATCAGCCAAAAATCGGTGGAAAACCAGCTGACCATAGCCTTAAAACATCTAAGGGCATCCTTTAAAGATATTGCTTTTCTGCTCTTCATCTTCCACTACCTGTAAGCGGTTATTCAATTTAATATGTATATCCTTTAGCGGCACATCAGAAGCAAATTTTAAAGTCTGCCCGGAAAACTGAACCCGGAACGGGAAACCTCAAGGTCATTTAAAGTGAAAGGATCCCGGGAGGACATTATTTTACATGAATGGATTATCCATCTTTTTGCGCATTGTGTCTATTTCCGGCTTGGGTCAATCAGCGTAATTTAGGCTCCCGTACCCTACCCTGTGCTGGGTGGCTGACCAGATACAACAAATAATTGAGTCTAAGTCCTGATACATTATATCAGTTCCCACGAACTGACGGAAAGCATCATTAAGCTCATGAAAAATCCAATGTTTACCATGAAACCAGTTAAATTTTTATTTCAGGATTATTTAAGGGCCGGAAAGTATTTTTGCTTTTCAAAAAAAAATATGGGGCCAGTCTGTTCCTCAGGCAGCTGAACACTAATAGCAATCCCCGATACTGGCGCAGGAGAACAGCTCCACAATTGACCCCTTCCGCTTGGCATCCAAAAAAACAGGTATAAACAACTGTGAAACCTGACCGTGCCGGAGCATCGCTGAACTGAATTTACAGGATAATAAGACCGTAAGAAAATTATTTTTTTAAAACATACAAGAACAACACCAGGAACAATCAAATGAGAAAAACGTTTTTTACCTCAATAGGCCTATTGCTGATCACATGCAGCAGCTATGCGGTTAATAATCCCAGCACCGATACTTTGCTCTATAAAAACAGTAAAGCTCCTATACCTGCCCGCGTGGAGGATTTATTGAGGCGTATGACACTTAAAGAAAAGATGCTGCAGTTACAAAACCGGGGATCTGGAAAAATAGACGAGGTCGAACGGATTTTTAACGGACAAAGTTATGGATGTACCCATGAAATGAATATGACGGCCCAGAAATGTGCGGATATGTACCAGGAACTACAGACCTATATGCGAAAGAAAACCCGGTTAGGCATTCCCATACTTACCGCTGCTGAAGGTATCGAGGGCATCTTACAGAACAATTGTACAATCTTCCCCCAGGCCCTGGCACAGGGCAGTACATTCAATCCGCAGCTGATACAAAAAATGACAAATGCGGCCGGTAGTGAGGCACAGGTAATCGGCATCCACCAGATCCTTTCCCCTGTGCTGGATATTGCAAGGGAACTCCGCTGGGGAAGAGTGGAGGAAACCTTCGGTGAGGACCCGTTTTTGATCGCGGAGATGGGCACTTCATTCATCAGGGGGTACCAGCAGTATAATATTACCTGTACCCCTAAACATTTTGTTGCCCATGGCAGTCCTTCGGGCGGTCTCAACTGTGCGAATGTAAGCGGCGGCGAGCGTGAGCTGCGGAGCCTTTACCTCTACCCTTTTGCCAAGGTGATTGCCAATACTACCCCATTATCCCTGATGTCGTGCTATAGTAGCTATGATGGGGTAGCGGTGAGCGGGTCGTCTTATTACATGACCGAGATATTGCGTGGCGAACTGGGTTTCAAAGGATACGTATACTCAGACTGGGGTTCTGTCGAGCGGCTACAGACGTTTCACCATGCGGTGAACTCAAGAGAGGAAGCAGCGGTGAGGTCATTGGAAGCAGGTGTTGACCTGGATGTCGACGGTGCTTATGAAACCCTGGAAAAAATGGTTGGAGAGGGCAAGCTTGATATGAAATATGTAGATCAGGCGGTACGCCGTGTGTTGAGCGTAAAATTCACCCTTGGCCTCTTTGAGAACCCATTCGGTGACCCTTCCAGAGTAGAAAAAATCGTGCACAGCGCCAAGAATGTCGCTATCTCCAAAGAAGTAGCGGACGAAAGCGCGATATTGCTTAAAAACGACAACAATATTTTACCCTTGAACCTGTCAAAATATAAATCGATCGCGGTGGTCGGCCCCAATGCGGACCAGACCGTATTTGGAGATTATGCCTGGACCGGGCGGGACACCAAGGAAGGCATCACCCTGTTACAGGGGCTCAAAGATGTGGCAGGTAATAAAGTACAATTCAATTATGCAGAAGGATGTGACTGGTGGAGCAAAGACAGATCAAAGATCGATGAGGCGGTAAAAGCTGCTCAGTCCAGTGACCTTACAATTGTAGCCATCGGTACACGGAGCACCTTTTTGGGCCGCAGTCCGAAATATTCCACTTCAGGAGAGGGTTTTGACCTCAGTTCACTGGAACTTCCCGGAGTACAGGAAGACCTTTTGAAAGCGGTCAAAGCAACAGGCAAACCATTTATCGTTGTTTTTATAGCTGGTAAACCCCTTGCGATGCCATGGGTGAAAGATAATGCAAATGCGGTGATCTGCCAATGGTACGGGGGCGAAATGCAGGGCAGGACATTGGCCGATATCATTACCGGGGCGGTCAATCCATCAGGTAAACTGAATGTGTCCTTTCCGCGTAGCACAGGAAATTCACCGAGTTATTATAACCATTTTGTGACCGATCGCAACGAACCTTTTGATAGCCCCGGCAGTCAAGAGGATCCAAAAGGCCATTATATTTTTGACAGACCGGACCCGCTTTGGAGCTTTGGACACGGCTTGAGTTATTCCAGCTTTAAATATATGGGCTGTAGGTTGGCCGACTCTGTACTTACCTCAAAAGATATCATAAAAATTGATGTTGACATCGAAAATACAAGTGGAATTGACGGACAGGAAGTGGTACAGCTTTATGTCCATGACAAGGTCAGTTCTGTCGCAACCCCGATAAAGCAGCTTAAGGCATTCAAAAAAGAATGGATCAAAAAAGGAAAACAAAAGACTGTGCACCTGGAGATCCCTGTTTGCGAACTTGGTCTGTACAATGTAAGGATGCAATATGTGGTTGAACCCGGCGAATTCGAATTACAGATCGGCAGCGCCGCAGACAACATCCACTTCAAAAAAACAGTTACCGTAAGATAATCAAACAATAAGTTGGGCCGCCCTTGCAGTTTGCGGAAGACGCTCTTCCAGAAGCTATGGGGCGGCCCATCTTTTCTAAAATGAAAACAGACAGATAATAAACAAGCTATGGCGAATCTGTTTTTAAACCAGGATCTCGATAAAACCACGTTTTCTATTCCCCCTTTCATCGCTCCCGTAACCTTCACAGTTATTTCACCCAACAGTACAAAATAGTTCTTTAACATAAAAAAAAGAAATTTTTGTTCCTATCCCCTTCTCTATAAAAAGCGTTTGAACTCAAGTGGTGCGCATTTAAACCGGAATAGCTGTTTCGTGTTTTGTCTGGACAATTACAATTGAAGAGTTCATTGCGCCAACATTATTCAGAAGTCCAAGTTTTTGGGTGAGGAACTCATTATAGGTATTCATATTCCTGGTCAGGATTTTAAGGATAAAATCATAAGAGCCAGTGCAGTGACAACAGTCAACAACTTCGGTAAAACCACAAATTCCCTGTTGAAATTCAGAGATAGCTGCTACAGAGTGATCTGTAATCTGGACATGCAGATAAGCCATCATACAGTCCGGTATTTTACGGTAATCCACGAGTGCCACATAAGATTTGATATAGCCGTACTTTTCCAGCTTCTCTATGCGTTCTTTGATCGGGGTCTGGGACCGGTGAAGTCTGGCAGCTAACTCTTTGTATGTTAAATGTGCATCTTGCTGTAGTAGCTTTAAAATACCAAAATCAGTCTGGTCGGGGCGGAAAGATTCCATTATATTTATTTGGTTTTATGAAAAATTTAGTTAGGTATAATGGTTATCAAATATAGCGGATTTCCTTCCCAAAAGCAAGGTTAACCAACTAAAAAAGAAGATTTTACAAAATAAAATTCGGCCAATCAGAAGCATTTAACGGGGATCAAAATATAATTCCGCAAAAACACCTCAAAACAGAGAAATTCTCTAAAAAGCGGAGTGTTCTCTCATTAAATGGAACTCTTACCGATATTTGTGATAGGTTATCCAGAACATTACGGATGACGGCATAAACGTTTCAAGGTTCGCCTGTAACTGATGCACTTACCAAAGCCCTATAATCAGATTGTAGAAGCTGATTTTTTCATAGGTGGGACAACCTTTAGGCGGATGCCAAGAGGAAGTTTAGGATTAATTAGTTTTTGTAAGACAGTATTTTTTAAGCGGAGTTAGTCCCGATTTTTTGTACTGTTCATTGAAGATGTGAAGGCCGGTAAGTTACCGGCCTTCCTTCTGAAACACCAATTATCAAAAACTATTTTAACACATCCCTTCCACAGTCAGTTCCCACTTAATAAAAGATCAGCAAAACAACAACTGCTCAAGAAAGCCTGTATAATTCCACACATATACCACCAACTAACTGAATCTCAATGTATTACCATTAGCACTTTTGCTTATCCCCTGATAAATATAATTACCATACCGCTACCGGACTTTAAACTGGCATCCGCCAAAAAAAACAGGCACCATCGCTAAGACAGCACCTGTTTTTGAGGCAGAAACATTATTTTAATTTTTAGTCTGTCCGGGTAGCAGGATAAATTTGATCAGGTTCTTTTGATCAAAAAAGATTTTTGAGGCCTGCTGAAGGTTTTCTGCATTGATCTTGTCCAGTATAACCGAATGGTCGAGGACTTCAGGCAGGGGCTCGTTATTTTCGATCTGACCTGCCAGATAGTTAAGCCAAAAGCTGTTGTCCTTTAGGGCGAGTTCTACATTCTTGGCGTAAGAGGCTTTAAATTTCTGTATATCAACTTCTGTTATCCCGCCTTTTAAAACCTTATCCATTTCTTCCGAAATACCAGTGATCAGATGGTCCACATTCTTCGGCGCACATCCAAAAACCACATTGATCGAGAAACGGTTTTGTGGATACTTAACATAGCTGGCCTGGACAGAGGGGCTGTAGACTTCACTTTCAGCTTCACGCAGGCGTTCCAGGACCTTTACGTGAAGGATATCGGCCAATGCTTTCAAAAATAAATTGTTCTGCGGGCTGTATGGATAATCCCCGCTGTATACAAGGCGGACAGAGGCTTTGTTTTCGCTCCCGAGGTAAACTTTCTTGGTGATCCGGCCTTCCGGGATATGTATCCCAAGATCTTTGGCCCTGTGTTTTTGCTTCAGGTCCGGCAAGGCGCCAAGATATTGCGCCAATAAGGGTTTTATTTTTTCAGGGTCAAAATTGCCGACAAAAACAAAGGTGAATCCCGAAGCGTCAGCGAAACGCTCCCTGTAAATTTTCCAGACCTGCTGAAGGTTGATTTTATCCAGGCGCTCAGGCGTTGAGGGCATAGCACGGTAAACATAATTCCCCAGGACAGCATTTATGGTATCGGTAAAATTTGTCACCGGATCACTCTGGTGGGCCCTGAGATTTTCCTTCGCGCTGCTGATGATGTTTTTAAATAACACTGAATCCACGCGGGGTTTGGTCATCTGGAGGTAAGCCACCTGCATGGCGGTTTCAAAATCTGCAACAGAGCTGCTTCCGGTAACCACTTCTGATCTGGACAGGATATTGGAAACTACATTAACCGAGCGGCCGTTGAGTAATTCCTTTAGCTGGTTGGGATTAAAAGATGCGAGCCCAAAGCGGCTGATCAATGCACCTGCATTGAAGGCATCATCAAATTGTTCATCATCATACAGCGAAGTACCACCGGCTTTAAACCCTTTGAATAAAATCTGGTCATTTTTAAAGGTGGTCGGTTTGAGGATAATACTGATACCATTCTGAAGTTTGAGCTGGGTAATCCCCATTTCCGGCAAGCGCTTTTCAGCGGTTATCTTTCCAGCTTTCGGCAGAACGGCCAATAGCTTGGCATTGACCTGTTCATTTACAAACGGCTGAACTTTCATATTTCCAGCCGCTTTTATCCATGCGTCCACAGTGGCCGAATCGGGTAAAGTAGACTGGTCTTTTTCCGGGGCCAGAACCAGCACGTCCACGTCCGCACTGTTCAGGTACTCATTTAGAATCGCCATAATGTCGCTGAGCTGTACCTCAGGGATATGGCGCTTCACAAAATCTGCTTCCCATTGTATCCCCGGGGCGGCGGTACCATGGAGAAAATGTTCTTTATATTCGTTAACAAAGTTTACTGAAGCGGTTTTATCCTGCTCCCTTAAAGTATTCTCAAAGTTTAGCAGGTAGCTCTGTTTCGCCTGGTCAAATTCCTTTTGGGTAAAGCCAAACCTTTTTATTTTCTCCAGAAAACCGAATCCCTGACTGAAGGCCTGTTGAACTTGGCCCTGCTTTGCACTCACCTCAAAAACAAACATATCCAGCCCGCCCATAAAGCTTTGTATACCGATGCTCATATTGTTATATGCCGGATTATCCTGGCGGCTAATTTCCATATAACGCCTTGAGGAGATCAACTGGGAGAGCAGCGATCTTTTGATAAGCTTCAGATAATCCGCCTCGGTCTTAAGTTCAGCTGCCTGGTGTTTATAAATGATTTCCAGCGTCGTACCGGCCATTTCTTTATCGGTTACGGCCATATACTGTTTTTTTCCTGTTAAGGGTATTTTATAATTGATTCGCTCGCGCTTTGGGCTTAAAGCCTTAAGGTCTGAAAAACTGGCTTTGATCTGGCTTTCCACCTGATCGGGATCAACATCGCCCACAACTATCAGCGCCTGGAGATCCGGGCGGTACCAATCCTGCAAAAAGCGCCTGATTACCGGTTCCTGGAATTTGGTAAGTACCTCATAAGTGCCAATGGGAAAACGCAGGGCATAACGGGAGTTATTGAGCATCATAGGCATATATTTTTTTGACATGCGCTCACTTGCCCCTTTTCTAAGGCGGTCCTCTTCAAGGATAACGCCACGTTCCTTATCGATCTCTTCGGGATCAAGTGTCGCTTCCTGAGCCCAGTCCCTCATAATTTTAATGCCGTTCAAAAGTAATCCAGGATCATCGGTAGAAAGGGGCAGCTGATATACGGTTTCATCGAAACCGGTATGGGCATTCAGGTCTGCACCGAATCTGACCCCTGATTTCTGAAGGTAATCAACAAGCTGGTTTTTGGGGAAATTTTTCGTTCCGTTAAAATTCATATGCTCCATAAAATGGGCGAGCCCCTGCTGGTCATCATCTTCGAGAATTGATCCGATGTTATTGACCAGGTAAAGCTGCACGCGTTTGGCAGGTTCAGTATTTTTCTTGATGTAGTAGGTAAACCCGTTTGGCAAAACGCCGGTTTTAACGGATTGATCCAGTGGGATAATTTGTGCTTCTGATGGGCTGCCCAGACATAAAAAGGCAAGAAAGCCTAAAAAGCAGTTTCTGTAGAATTTCATTTTTAATTTTTATTTACCGGTTTTTTTTATGTGTTTTTCCGGGTTTCCATTAATCAGGCTGATAACCAGCCAAACAATTAACAGGATGAATAGAAGAATTAAGGAAACGGCACCTAAAGCCCATATGACAGGGCTTAGCTGACTACCGGTATGGTTAAATTTCAGATAAAATGACAAGGGCATCAACACCAACTCTGAGAACAGTAGTATCAGGATGCCTTTTCGAAGGTCATTGGTTTTCATTCGCATAATTCATTGGATTTACTTTCTTGATATTGATTTGCTGCTTTAAGTGATAAAAAAGCAACCGCAGCAGCGGGACATCAGTTTTCGAAAATTTTGGCCAGTTCTTTTTCCAGTGCCCCGCCCCGTAAGCTCATGGCAACGATCTTACCACTTGGGTCAATAAGAAAGTTCTGGGGAATGCCCTGTACACCATAAAGCTCCACGGCTTTGTTGGTCACGCTTTGCAGATCAGCAATATGCGTCCATGCGCCAATCCCGTCATCATGTATTGCCTTTAACCATTTCTTTTTGGCTGCAGCAACATCGAGGGAAACGCTTAAAATCTCAAATCCTTTGGGTTTGTATTTGGAGTAAGCCGATTTCAGGTGGGGATTATCTTCCCTGCAGGGGGCACACCAGCTCGCCCAAAAATCAAGCAGCACATATTTCCCCCTGTATGCTGATAAGCTTACCGTTTCCCCTGAAGTATCGGGAAGCGAAAAATCCTTCGCCATACTTCCAATGGAGCTGTTGAGCAGGAACGTTTTGGTATAGCGGATCTGTTTGGCCATTGCTTCACCTTCGTAAGAATTTTGGACTGACTTTGGCAAAAGCCTGAATAAAGGTTCGGCCCTGGCAACATCAATACCATGTCCGGTACTGGCATACCGGGTCAAGGCGTACAAAGCTAATGGGGAGCCGGGATTTTTTTTGATATAACCGGCATATAGATATTCCATTTTTTCTTCTTCCAGCGCTTTTATAGCAACCTCACCGGTTAACAGTTTTGCTTTTTGGGCATACTCCTTTTCCATGGATTTCATATTTTCAAAATCCGACTGGGTTTTTGAACCACTTATAACCGTACTTGAAAGACTTCCCTCATGCGATATTATATACTGTTCTGGCGACAGAACAACCAGTGCCATGCCCTGGGCCATATCTTTTGTTTTTAGCGTTGCAAAGGTTGCATTCCCCACCCTTCCTTTGAAGGCGTATTTTCCGTCGATAACCTCCGCACTATCGGTAACCATGGGGGCATTAACCATCCCTGTTGAATAGTTCAGGTAAATCCTTTTGAGGTCAAAATTCCGTACCGTACCCGAAATTTTATATTCCTTCTGGCCCATTACCACCATCGGTAAAAATGCGAAGGCTATTAGTATATACTTTTTCATAAGCTGGATTATTTAAAAACTTCAGCGAGCTTGATGTTAAGTGCTTCCCCCCTTAGGTTTTTAGCGATGATAACGCCATTGGGATCAATCAAAAAATTTTGGGGAATGGCAACCACATTATATAGTTTAGCGGCCTGGTTTCCAAATCCCTTCAGGTCAGAAAGCTGGGTCCACTGCAGGTTATCCTTTTCGATGGCGGCGAGCCACGCGGCTTTTTGTGAGGCCGCATCCAGCGAAATGCCCAGGACGTTGAAACCTTTTGCCTTATACTTTTGGTAAGCTTTCACCAGATTGGGGTTTTCCTCGCGGCAGGGTTTGCACCAGCTTGCCCAGAAGTCAATCAGAACATACTTGCCTTTATAGGAAGAGAGGCTCACCGGTGAACCTTTTGTATCATTCATTGAAAACTCAAGTGCCTTACTGCCCAGGGGGATTTTATCGTCCAGCTCTTTTCGCTTTGCAGCTTCCTCAAGACTTGCTTCCGTCCGTTTTTTAAGCACTTCATTAATCCCTTTTCCGATGCTGGAGGTTTTTATTTTTTCTGGGAGGACCATCAGCAGTGTATCGGTCATGGCCGGGGTAACAAAGCCGGACGAAACCAAAGTATATGTTAGAAATGGGGATATAGATGAGTTCGGGTTTTTGCGGATGTAAACAATCATATTGCTCAAAGCGTTTCCAAGAAGATTTGAACTTCTGGCCTGCACTTCTTTTTTCAGGGAATCGTTAGTACTGTAAGATGGGTCCTTGACAATTTTTCCGATTGCCTCGGATTCCTGTCGTGAAAAAGCGCTTATTTTCTGGAGTTCTTCCTGCGCTGAAGCACCGTTACCGGTAGCTTCTGTATTTGACAAACTTGTTATAGAACGGAGTTCTATGGCACCGTTGTCTGGAACCAGGGTAAAATGGTCTTTATCTTTTTTTATGGGTTCATTTTTATTTAGCGCCAGGGTTATGGGAAAGGAAACATCCAGGCTGCCCTTGATGGTATATTTCCCATTGGATACCGAAGCACTGTCTGCTGTTTTTCCAAAGACTTTATCATAGAGTACATAAATTTTTGTGGGCATGGGGTTCAGGTTTTCCAGTTGGCCATTGATCACAAAGTTTTTATTGTCCTGGGCGGTGGCGCTTTTCGAGGCCAGCAATGCCGTCAGAGCGAAGGCGGGCATCAGCATTTTAAGGTTTAACTTTTTCATTCTTTTTGCTATTTTATTAAAGATTAGGGAAAAGAATCCCATTACCAGCGGAACAGTGGCAGCCGGTCCGCTGGTTTAAGGAAGGAATATTCAAGTATTTTAGTATCCCGGATTCTGGACGATTGCGGGGTTTGCCCGGATATCGTCACTGTTGATCGGCCAAAGCGCTTTATTACCGTTCCATACAATGCCGCCTCCTTTAAGGGCTACTTCTGCACTCATGACCGCATCAATGCTCGCGGTCCTTTTAAGATCAAAAAAGCGATGACCACATTCTGAAAAAAGTTCTATACGGCGTTCCTGCATTACAGCGCTGAGCAGATCTCCCTGAGTGGAAGCACTGGTCGGGCTTAAACCTGCACGGTCCCTGATCCTGTTCAGGTCAGATTTGGCACCATCCAGGTTATTTAACCTTGCCCTGGCTTCTGACCTGATTAAAAACTGTTCTGCCAGGCGAAAGAGTATAATGTATTCAGTACCGCTGACCAATGATTTATACTTAAATGGAAAATAACCTGTTTCTGCAGATGCAGGCGGGGTGGCCGGTCTGATCGATGTTCTTGTCCAAAACGTTTTCCTTCTGTCATCGGCCCCGGTTACCGGATTCACCTCGAAGGAACCATAGAGAGATGGGCTCATAGAGGCATTTACGCCATAAGTGAGAAACGATGATGTTGCGGGGATTGTGGCGGGCATGGTATTGGTATAGACCAGATAATCCTTTTCCGGGGATACACCGACCGGAACTAAGGCGAATATTGTCTCAGCACTTGCGGCCAAAAATACTTTATCAATATCCACAGCAGGAAGCAAGATATAAGCAGTGTTTGCGATAACAGCTGTTGCCTGCTCCTCTGCTTTTGCCCACTCACCTGTATAAAGATAAACCCTTGCCAACAAAGATTGGGCGGTAAATTTATTGGGCCTTCCTTTCAGTGTTGTGATAGCGCCTGCACCGTCCCGATATTCAGGGGTCAGAAGGGACTGTGCCTGGGTGAGGTCACTGACGATACTTTGATAAACCTGGGCCCGCGGACTTCGCGGCAACCTGTTACTGATCAAAAAGTCACTTGTCAAGCTCAAAGGAACGTCTCCGTATAGATTGACCAGATAAAAATACAGATAAGCCCTTAAGAAATAAGCTTCTCCAAGCCACTGGTTTTTTCTGTTGAGTGTTTCTGATGCGGTGATCCCCTCAATGGCCAGGTTGGCATTATAGATCTGTTTGTAAAGCTGGATCCATAACTGACCGGCATCTGCCGGCTGGAGCAGGTTTGTATAGTAAGGCTGGTTAACCGCGCTTGCGCTGTTAAGGTTCTGAAGCTCGTCAGTGTACAGGCCAGATTTATAGGCTATGCCGGTCCCATCAAACATGGCATTATTGGAGAGATTGCCCAGGATGTTATTTATTGTTGCAGCTGAGGATCTATCGGTAGAATAGGCTGCCTCATTTGCGATACTGCTTGCGGGCAATGGTATTTCTAGAAACTTTTTACAGCCCGAAGTAGATAACAGGGATAACAATCCGATAAAGAAAAAGCTACGGATCAGTTTTATATTGTTTATATTGTGAATTTTCATGTTCCAGATTTTAAAGGGTTAAGTTAAGTCCAGCGGTAAAAAACCTTAAAGGTGCCATGCCCGCACCCAGGTTTTCAGGATCCAGGTCGCCGTATTTCGAAATGGTGAAAAGGTTAGAGCCCTGCAAAGTCAGGTTAAGGCCCTTGATGCGTATTTTTTGCAGAAATGCAGTCGGAAGTGCATAGGAAAGACTCAGGCTATTCAACCTTAAATAAGTGGCATCACTATAGGCACCGGTACTGCTGATGAAATTATTCTGACTGAATAGCGCACCAAGACCGGCAGATGCTTTTGGCACCCCGGTAACATCGCCCGGATTTTGCCAACGCTCCAGGGCAATGACAGAAGTATTGTTCCTTTGCCCGGGACTGAACTGCTGTGAGCCCAGGAAGTTTTTTCCCATCCTGCTGGTAAGGGAAAAATTAAAATCGAGGGAAATATTTTTGTACCGTAGGGTGTTCTGGAGCCCTGCAAAAAAATTAGGTGTGAGGTCGATAAATTCCGTACGGTCAAGATTTGGATCCAGGGAAACCGGATCGACCAGAGGCCTGAATGTTCCACGGACACCGTTACGGTTGATAAAATTATATAGGCCGGTATTGGGATCTACGCCATCAAAATTAAAAACCTTGATTCCGTTGATCGATTTGCCGATTTCATAATTAAAATTTGTCACAGCCGTTTCTATTCCGGGGTAGGCAAGCAAATTGTTTTTCTGAAAGCTGATGTTAAAAGTCGTCGCCCATGAAAAATCCTTTCCATTGATGTTTTTAGAATTCAGTACAAACTCATAGCCTGTATTTCTGACCTCTGCCGGCGAATTAATCAACCTGGAGTTAAATCCGGTGACTGATGACAAAGGCTGACTGGTCAGCTGGTCTGAAGCGCGGTTGCGGTAATAGGTCGCATCGAAATACAGCCTGCCTTTAAAAAATTCTATCGAAACGCCTACCTCGCCTTTTGTATTGCGCTCCCAGTGCAGTTCGCGGTTGGCCAGGGCATCTGCCTGGAGCCCAAGATTGCCCTGGTAAAGCAGTCCAGACCTGCTATAGGTTGTTAGGTAGCCATAGTTTGGAATATTATCTCCGCCCTGGTTACCATAACTTCCCCTGATTTTCGCAAACGAAACAAATGGAAGGGCATTTTTAAACCACTCCTCCTCGCTGATAATATAAGAAGCGCCAAATGACCCGAACCAGCCGAACTGTTTGTTTTCACCGAATTTGGTAGAGCCATCATATCGGGCACTTACGTTAAGGATATATTTGTTCGCCCAGTTATAATTCAGGTTACCAAAGAAGCCAATATACTTATTGGGGGTCTGGTTGTAAACCGTCGTTATATTAGGCTGACCGGTTGCTGTGAGGGCATCTGCAAATGATGGATTATAAACCATATCATCGGAAAGAAAATTGTTTCCGGTCACTTGATTGGAATAAGTCAACTGGTCCTGCAGGGTAAACCCTGTTTTAGCTGAAAGTTTTCCTTTGCCCAGGGCGATTTCGTAACTTACATTGGGATCCACGGTAAAAGTTCTTACCGTATAGAGGTTCATTGTACTGGTGGTAATATAGTTGGTCGATGGATTGTAATAAGCCGATGGCTGTGCCCGGAGTTCTTTTCCTGAGATGTTGTTGTAGCCCACTGTCGCATTAAAGGCCAATCCATTGATAGGTTTATAGGACAGTTGAGCGCTTGAAATCAGGTTATTGGAAACACTTTTATAGATGATGTTCGTTGCCGCGGCAGGGTTCTGGTTGGTCTCCCAGTTCAATCTACCGTTAGGCAAAAAAAGAGGCGGTGCATTGGGGGCCAGTGTGCTACTGGCACCCTGACTGAAATCAAAAGGTACCGCATCATCGGTAGTCGAATTATAAGAGGCATTCACGTTGAGTGAAAATTTCTTATCAGGAGTGGTTGTTCCCAGGCTAACATTGATGCCCCCATCACGCGTCGAGCCGCTACCGATCTGGATGCTGTTCTGTTTGCGGTAATTTCCGCTAACCAGGAAATTGATATTCTCGCTGCCACCTGAATAGGAAGCATTTGCACGGTTTACATTTGCATAATTTCCCGAAAATTCTTTAACCCAGTCCGTGTAACGGTCCGTTGGCCATGTGGTCAGGTCCAGGTCCAGGGCCGGATTGGGATTAGTGCCATCGTTCCTCAGCGCCTCGCGTCTAAGCATCAGGTAATCCTGGGTATTGAGCATTTCCGGGGACGATCCGCGGACAGTCAGCCCGGAGGAAACGTTCACGTTCAAAACCGGTTTACCGGCCTTACCTTTTTTGGTAGTGATCAAAATCACACCATAGGCACCGCGGGACCCATAAATGGAGGTCGCATCGGCATCTTTTAAAATATCTATACTTTCTATGATTGAGGGATCGATATAATCAAGTGCATTACCGCCCCTTAATATACTCCCCACGCCTTCGTTTCCGCCAGATATGTAATACTTGGGCAGGTTTCCCGATGGATAGGTAACCCCATCGACAACGATAAGCGGTTGACTGTCCCCGAAAGTGCTCTTTCCGCGGATCAAAACATTGAACGGACTTCCTGGAAGCCCGCTCTGTTGCTGGACAAACAGTCCGGGAACCTGCCCCTGGATGATCTCCAGAACATTTCTTGACGGACTTTTGGCAATATCCTCTGCTTTGAGGGTATACACATTACCAGTGCTGGTCCTTCTGGACGTTGTCCCATAAGCAAGCACCTGTACCTGGTCAAGGTTACTGATACTCACCTTTAGCTTCACCAATACCGGATTCTTGAGTCCCACTATACTAATTTCCTTCGTTTCATAGCCAACAAAGCTGAACTGCAGGATCTGTTTATCCGGAACAGGTACAATAATGGTATATTCCCCTGCATTATTGGTGAGGGTCGCAATGTTGCTTTCTTTGATGCGCACACTTACCCCTGGCATAGGTTTATCGTTTTCATCGGTTACCCTGCCCAGGAATGCACTCGGGATGTGCTTTATTTCGGATACCTTAATTACTTCTGCGGGCTTTATGACCACTGTATTTCCGACTATTTTATAATAAAGCGGCAGGCCCTGCAGACTTTTATCCATCGCCTGTTGGATGGTCGCATCCCTAAGCTCAACATTAATGACCGATAAGGATTTAATTAGGGCCTTTTTATAAAAAAAGGTATAGCCGCTCTGGCTTTCCAGGGCGTCCAGCAGTTTTTCAAGTTTAATGCTCTTTTCGCTGACATTGATATTCTGACTGAATACTGCCGCGTTTAGGTGCATACAGCCGATGATCATGATGACAGTTGTCAATTTCATTATCATAAATAGTTTTTTGAACCGCACATAATGCGGTTGATACAAAGTAGAAATTTGCATACTTTTGGTTAGTTTGGGTTTACTTGTTTGGTTGAATGATAAGACTGTAATGAGGTTTGCCTAAGCTTTTAGCCGGATCGTGTTGGTAGCACTTTCCGGTTTTTCTGACAGACCGGGTTGTGGTTGTCCCACAACAGGATTAGCTCTGTTTTTTAACGATATTGGTGTTCTCCTTTCAAAATGGGTTAGGTTTAATTAACTATAATTTTTTTGCCTTCGATATCGAACTTAACTCCACCGACTTCTAAAATCTCCAGCACCTGGGAAAGGTTCACATTTCTGGAAATCTTACCCCTGAAGGTATCTTCAGAAATATTTCCCCGGTACTCTACTTCCACATTATACCACCTTTCGAGCTGCCTCATAATGGTTGCGATATCTGCATCCTCAAACTGAAAAATACCCTTTTTCCAGGCGATCGATTCTTCACCATTGGTTCGGGATATCAAAAATTTACCTGAACTGAAAGCGGCCTCTTCTCCTGGTTTCAAAGCTCTGGATACCGCCCCTTTTGCATTTAGGCGAACTGCGCCCTCGAATAGCGTTGTTTTGATCTGTTTTTCATTCGCATAGGCATTTACATTGAAATGCGTACCCAAAACCGTTATTTCCTGCCTGTTACATTCCACTTTAAAGGGTTTTAAGGCGTTTTTGGCGACCTCAAAATAAGCCTCCCCCTGGAGATCTACTTTACGTTCGCTGGATGGAAAGTTTGCAGGGAATTTTAACGAGGAGCCGGCATTAAGCCACACCCTGGTCCCATCGGGAAGTTCAATCTGATAAGCCCCACCCTTTGGGGTGCTGATGGTATTGAAAGTAGGCAGGCCGGATGAATGGGTATCGGCAACGCTGTAAAGCAGTCTTCCCTCGGCTGTTTTTGTGATCCTGACCCCAGATTGGATGGCAAGCTGTCCGTTGGATGCATCATCAAGAACAATTTCACTTCCGTCCCCAAGGGTAAGCAGGGCCCGGTTTCCACCAGGTCTGATGTCATTTTTAAAATGTTTATCTGATGAGGCGATCTGGTTATCCACTTTAGTCCTGTTGAGATAAAAATAAAGACCGAAACTGCACAAAACCAACAGTATTGCCGCCGCAGCGAGGCGCGGAACAGATAGTAATTTTCTTTTTACAGGCTGGGAATGATTTACCGACAAGCGGTCCCAGACCCGGTCCAGGTTATCTTCTAACCCCGCCTCCTCGATAATCAGGTCTTCCTGAGCGGCAGCTCTAAGATACCAGGTATCCAGGATGGCCATCTCCTCAGGGCTTAACATTCCTGATCTGTACTTTTCCAGTAATTCCTTTGCTTTTGTGGTAGACATATAAGGAAGGTATTTTATTACCTTATAATAGCAATACGGATAAGTATGTCCCTGGTAGTAGTTTTATTTTAAAAAAAAATTAACATTATCTTAAAGCAGGATAAAAAGCGTCCCCTTTATAAAAAGAAATTAAAAAACACATATAAATCAAGCCTATTGCGAAGGATTTTTATGGCATTGTTAATCTGTTTTTTTACCGTTTTATCAGAAATATTCAGTTCGGCCGCGATCTGCGCGTGTGATAGGTTCTGGTTTCTGCTCATCTCAAAGATTTCGCGCATTTTCTTTGGCAACAGCGTGATTTCCCTTTCAATCAGTTTACCAAGTTCCTTTTCCCTGATGGTATTGTCGGTAATATAGGAACCGCTTTCTATAATTTCCTGCAGCGATTCCATGTGCTTGTTTTGAACTTTTTTGTGCGCGAACACATCCAGGACCCGGTTTTTCACCGACCGGTACAGATAGTAGTTCAATGGGGTTTCGGTATTGTACTTTTCAGCACGGGTCCACAGCGCCGAAAAGAGATCATGAACGAGGTCTTCGGCCTCGAGGTCATCCTTCAGCATCCTTAAAGAATGCAGGAACAGAACAGCCTTATAACGGTTATAAATTTCTGTAAAAGCCGACCTGTCCTTATTGCTAAGCAGAACAGCAAGCTCTTTATCACTAAGCTTGTCATAGAAAATCATAGTACTATTGGGATCACTATACTTTTTAGATAATTCCACTGAAATTTTATCATTATAAATTTAAGTGCTGAGTAAAAACCGGAAGTGCAGGCTAAATTTAGCAAAATTAGCACCGACATCTGTAAAACGCTATAAATTAAAAGAAAAATAATGGCATTTCACGCAAATAGTCGATCAATAAGGATTTATTGCCGGAATATAAACGCTGGAATATATGTTATCAAGTCCCTACCCAGCCTGAATACAGTAAACACGGATCGAATCTGTTGTCAATTCATAAATCACTTAATTTTAAACCGTTTTCACTGAAACAGGTGCTCTTATCTTTCTTAACACCTCAGGAAACAGACGGAGACATTTCTATCTCGGGATAGCCTAAAAGGCGCTTCAAAGCTTATCTGCGCACTATGATATAGCGTGCTGCCGGAACAGTGTAGGTGTAATCCCAGTGAATTTTTTAAAAAACCTGTTGAAATAGGACAGATTCTCAAAACCAAGTTTATAGGCGATTTCCGACACCTGGAATGAGGTATTCAGTAAATAGGTCTTGGCATCCTTCAATACTTTTTCCTGTATTACCGAGGAAGTTGTCTGCTGCCTGATTTCCATAATATTTTTATTAAGCCGGTTAGGGGTAACATTAAGTAGTTCCGCTAACAATGATGCCGAGGGCATGACCTGCTTTTCACCTGCTGCCAACTGTCTCATGTAACACTCTAAAACTTCCAGGAACTGGGTATATAAATATTGGTTTTTATTCCCGGGCGACGAGCAGTCCTCCGCGATGGCAAGATGTATGCGCTTTATCTTTAGCAGATAAATGGCAAGCAACTTTTTAGCCATTTCAAATTTATCGGGCCTGTTGGAGCGCATCTCCAGTATCATCTCATCCACGATAAATTTTAATCCTGCTGCCTCTGGGGGCTGTAAGCCGAGAGGGACAGATTTTAGCGGATCAAAGAACGGAAAACTGTCAAAATATTTTGGATGGCTGACATCCATGTCAATGAAATTCCTGGTAAAATAGATGACAGTCCCTTTTAATTTCCCAGTCCTCGACCAGGATTCGAGTTTCCCCGGGTAGCTGAAAATTAACCTATTAAGCCCTACTTTTACTTTTTTGTCTCCCTCAATGTGAATTAGGTGGGATGATTCCAGATGGATGATGCGGTAGAAATTTGTCCTGCTCAAGGGCATATGTTTCAACTTTTCACCCTTTTGATCCTCCAATCTGATGCAGGCAAACTCCCCTTCCAGTTCCATATCAATACCATAAGCCTTAAAGAAATCAGCTATCGTTTCCAGTAAAGGAACCATATCGGAGTGTGTTTTCATCGCTGAGGGCATTTCAAATGTTGATGTATGATAAAAGTATTAAAAATTACACGGAAAGTACTAAATCAACCTTAGAAAAGTTTGTGTTATTTGGAAAATAAATAAGACTTTTTCGAATGTTCAACTGATGGAACTGGCGTCGCTTTAAAGCTAGTGCTGTTGGAATGATGAACATTTTCAATACATACAGGATGTATTATATAAAGATAAGCTGATAAATAAACAATCCAGGATAGGCAATTTAAATTTTATAATTGAATTAACCTGCCCGGTTTAAAACTTGAAGATGAATAATAATTTAATTAAGATCTGCGGAATACTGTTTTTTTTCTTTGTTCTTGCCTGTTCCAGAAGTCCCAAGAATGAAAAAAGGATAGATAAAGGCTCAAAAATAAACCATGGGGTTATTTCAATACCAGATGTTTTAAAATCTGATATTATAGCGGATGACTTTCTGCTTGACTTTAAATGTGTTGAATTGAAGGGGTACCAAGCTAAGGAAAATACTATAGATTTCAAGCATGTGAAAATTACAGGCAATCAGATTTATCTTTTGGATGTAATCCAGAATAAATTTTACTGCTTTAGCCAGGAAAGTACTTTACGGTATGTGGTAGATTTATCCAAATATAAGACAGAAGATAACCTAGTCATTGAGGCGAGCAGTTTTTTTATAGCAAATAATGAAATCACATTCATAGACACTGGAAATAGAATTGTCGCAACATTTAAAAAAGATAAATTAAAAGACATTAAAAAAATATCATTTTGGGCGTCAGAGGGTGAATTTGTTGAAAAAAATGCTATTGTTATTTATCAGGGATATGTGAACAGTGATTTTGGTACGCCATATTATTTCGTTCAGACCGATAGCAACTTTAAAGTGGAGAAGCGGTATTTGCCGGTTGCTAAAGATGAAAATGAGGCAAGTCTCAGAACTGGTACGGTTGCAAACCATATTTTTAAAACGGATAATTCATGTAACCTGTTGATTGATCAGGAAAATGCCATTTATAAGTACCCTGATTTTAGTAAGCCAGCATATAAAGTGGATTTTGCCAAATACAACTTTAACCTTCTAAAAGCAATTTCGCAAAACCTGCCTTCACCAAGTAATTATAATTTCGCAAGGATCAGTACGTTTTGGGAAAGCAACGACAATATTGTTTTTTCCTATTTTCTACAGAAGGAAATGTGTTATACAGTCTACAACAAGAAAAGCAAGCAAGTTCTCAATAGGTTTGGTGTCAGAAATTTCACAGATTTTATGTTATATGGTCTTCACGGTAATCACCAGGACTTTTTTTATTTATTAGTCGAGCCAGACCAGTTGAATGTTATACTAAAAAGTAATCAAACAAGTTTCTTGGAATCCTTTACGAAACAATTGCCAGGTTATAATGCATACAGCAAAAACGCTGTTCTGGTATTGTTTAAATTAAGAAATTTTTGACCGTAGGATACCCCGAAAAATACAGCTACTTAAAAAAAAAGAAGTTGCTCATGGCATTTTTTCTTTTTTTGTACGGGATTATTGCATACCCAAAAACCAGTCGAAGCCCATCCATTATTATGAATGCGGCCCATATATCTTTTTTAAAGTTAAACAGGGCGAATTTACCTTAACCCTTACTGACTTAGCCTTTAAAGCAAAATTTTAAAAATATCTGGTGCGCTAAATGTATTATCGATCCCAAAATAGGCTTTCACGAGTATATTCATAATACTAATTATTATGTGAGGTCACTTAATAACCAAAAATGGTAACAACATGGAAACGTGCAGCGGATTTCCGCCGATGTCAGTATTTTAGTTAATGAGCCTTGCGGTCCTGGAGAAGGGGCCGCTCATAATTAAAGGGTGGTCTTTAGCTTAGCCCTTTATCTAACCGGTCGGTGTGCACCATTGCTCTCCCCTCAGGCAAAGCGCAAACAGAACATGTTGACACTGACTAAGGTTTATCTTTTAAAAGACAGGAGCACGGCCTCTGCTGGCAGAAGTAAATAAACCGGTCTTCCACATTCAACTGTCTGAGCGGGTGATGTCTTTTTTTTAGCCACTCCCATATTACTATCAATCAAATGAGCCAATCGAGCTTCTGCCGTCATTAAAGACATCCAAGTTGCTCCGATTTAAAAGCCGGAGCTTTAAAGCTTACACAAAAGCCATATCAACGCAAAAACGGAAAGGTTTTTATACTTTTTTTTTCAATTTTCAGGCAACCAAACCAAAAAAAACCGCGTATTCATTTAAGATTAACACGGATTCTATTTAAAAAGCCACAACTGACGACAAATCGACATGGCTTTTTGGATAAACAAAGAATAAACAACAAAAAAAAACCGGACATGACTGATAAAAAACAAGTTATCGCGATTCATCCACTGTATTTACGATATTTTATGCACATCACCGATAGCACAAAACAATCCCCCCAAAAACCAAAATCCAGCTGCTCACCGTACAAACAGTATATAATTTAAAAAATGAACCGACTCCCAATTTTAATTAAGCAACTATGAAAAAACAAACTTCAATCTTCCTACTGGCCGCGTTTACTGTCTTACTTTTTGCCTGTTCAAAGAAGCAGGCAGAAGAAATGATACCCGAGGATCCAAGTGCGGTAACCACAGAAAACGTGACCTATTCCAACTTTGCCGGTGCACTTTTCCAAAACAAGTGTTCCAGCTGTCATGCGCCCAACAGCTCTATGAGCAGTATATGGACACTTAACGGCTTAGCCTCCATAAAGAACGATACGCGCGTGGCCAATGCAGTTCTGGTTACCAGGTCAATGCCGCAAGGGGGCAGTTTAACTACAAATGAAAGAACGTTATTACAAGCCTGGGTTGACAAAGGCATGCCGCAATAATACAGGTCCAACAGCGAAACCAAAATATCCATTAAAAACTTAAACAGATATACCGATGCAAAAATTATTTTTCATGTTAACAGCCCTGTTTGTATGCACAGGCGTAAAAGCACAGATATTGGTAAGTAAAACTGTTACCTCTACATTTTTTTCTTCAACACCAATAGAGGATATAGACGCCTCCAGCAAGGGCGGGGCATCGGCCATAAACACCAAGACCAACGAGATCATTTTCAAGGTCAGTAACAGTTCATTTCAATTTAAGAAAAAATTGATGCAGGAACATTTTAACGAAAACTACATGGAAAGCGATAAGTACCCAACCTCGGATTTTAAGGGTAAAATTGTGGAACCGATCGAATTTTCGAAACCGGGCACCTACCCTATTACAATAAAGGGCAATTTACAGATCCATGGGGTTACCAAAGCATACCAGGTAAAGGGATCGCTGGTCATTACCGGTGAAGAAATAAAGGCTGCCTCAGCCTTTAATGTAAAGCTCGTCGATCATAATATTAAAGTTCCAACTCTTGTTTTCAAACAGATAGCAGAAACCATACAGGTAAAAATGACCGCTGTTTATCAAATCAAAAAATAACACCTTATGAAGTATCATTTAAAATCGCTTTTATACCTGTTTATCCTTTGCTCACCGATGGCTGCTTCTGCACAGGATCCGCTAGAAAAGTCTCTGCAGATGCCGTCCGAAAAAAAGAATGTCAAGGCCACCTTTAAAGCCACCAAACTCATTAACATACAAACCAATGAGACCATTTACAAAAATGAAATGGATTTCAGGGTAGATCACCGGTTTGGAGATATTGCTGGCAATGGCGGTGGAATTAAGAACTTTTTTGGACTGGACCAATCAACGGATATCCGCATCGGTTTTGATTATGGTATCAGCGACAGGCTATCGATAGGTTTAGCCAGGGCAAAGGGCGCAGGCATAGTTACTCAGTTGTACGAGGGCAATATAAAATACCGGTTATTGGAGCAGACTGCGGAAGAAAAAACACCAGTATCTGTAACGCTATTTGGCAGTACCACCATTGCTGCCGTAAAGGCATCAACCGATCCGACTGCGGTGAATGCCTACAGCGAATTCCAGGACCGGCTGGTATACGTGGTGCAGGGGGTGATCGCAAGAAAATTCAGTACAGATTTCTCAGTGTTGGTAATGCCCTCGTATATCCACCGCAATTTTACGGTGTTCGGGGACCAGAACGATCTGTTTGCGGTATCGGTTGGCGGCCGCATCAAGATTACTAAAAGGATGGCTTTTGTTGCCGATTATACCATTCCTTTCAGGGACAAAGATAAAAAGGCTTATCTGGAAAGTACCTCTGGAAATCAATTCTATAACACGCTGGGCGCCGGACTGGAATTCGAAACCGGTGGGCACATTTTCCACCTCAACTTTACCAATGCGACGGCCATACAGGAATCGCAGTTTATTACCGATACCAATACTTCCTGGCTGAAGGGCCAGTACCGTTGGGGATTTAGCATTGCCCGCAGATTTTCTTTTGATAAGAAGAAAGCAAAGTAGATCAATCAAAGAACAAGCAAACGAAACAATCATGCAAAGAACCGAATTTATCAATTCTCCGGGTCTGGGCATTGCCCAGGCCTGCACTCAAACCTGCTTTTCGGCACGTGGCAAAAAAGCAGTTCACCGGAACCCGGCAGACCAGTGGTGGCGTTGCTCCTTTTGGAACTGTGCCTGGTGCAGAGCTCAGCTCCCGTTCATTAACCATAGGAACTTCTATTATGATAAACAGCAGTTTACAGGCATGGCTTCAAAGCGAGATTGAGTTCGCTCTGGTTTCCTTTCTTTTTCCCGCGTAAATTTTTCTTCAACTGCAGGGGAAGACACGCTCTTTCCCCTGCAGCTATTTCCCGGTATTTAGTTATCTGAAACAATAAGAGCTTAGCGGGCTGTGATTTTATACTCATTATCGGCCCTACCTTTTCGGCACTGACATGTTTGATTACCTGGGTTTTTATAACGCTTTGCTTCTGCTGCAATTGAACAGTTACAGTTCTGGATATTTAAGTGGAACATTTCGAGTTTGACATGTTGATCAGGGCGATAGGCATCCAGGAAAATATGGCACTGGCATTTAAAAGAATCGGATTGCTAGTCGGATAAATTTAAAAGGATCATTGACCGGGATGAATGTTCTCTCCGGTATTTACGCATGAGATTGCCTTACGGGCCCAGCTCTCCTAGGTGAAACAAGTTCCAAAAACATTCAGGTGAAAACCGGACAGACCTGTTATTATCATTAACATTTTACAGCCCAGTAATACCGTGGTAAGGGAAAGTGATCCATTTTTTAATTCTTTAAGATACCCTATACTACAATTTCCTGATTTACATACGACCAGATGATACGCTGAACAAAAAAAATGACTGTATGAACAAAACAAATTGACATTCTCAACAAAACCCTCCCTGATTGATCTCCCTAAATTTGTACTATACATTTAAACACCAGCAAATGGGACGTAATAATTATCTGGATATTAAAATATCGTTTACAAGTATGGGAAACCCTGGAAATTTAGCACTTCACCCCCACACCGGCTGATAAACTGAATATAAAATGCGTACTGGAGGCGAGCAAAGACATGTTGACATCGACCCCCTGGCCGAAAAATTTTCACAAAACAAACCATGCGGGCGATTGGAAGCTGATGTGGGATAAAAATAATTGAGAAGAAAAGAAAATGAAAATCTTAGAAGGAAAAACCGCCGTGATTACAGGCGGGAACAGCGGCATCGGATATGCTACGGCAAAGGAACTTAAAGAAAACGGTGCAGAGGTGATCATCACCGGAAGAAGAAGAGATGCTGTTGAAAAAGCAGCCAGGGAACTGGGCGTAACCGGTATTGTAGCAGATCAGTCAAACCTGGAAGATATTAAGGCACTGGTAAGCGAAGTTACGGGAAAGTCTGGCAAAATAGATATCCTACTGGTAAATGCAGGGATCAGCAAATTCTCCCTTATTGAGTTTATGCCTGAAAATATATTTGATGAGATTATGGATGTAAATTTCAAAGGAGCCTATTTTACGCTGAGCAAGTTCATTCCGATTTTAAACGAAGGTGCCTCGGTGATACTGTTGTCTTCAACATCCGCACATATTTCACCACAACAGGCATCTGTGTATGCTGCAAGCAAGGCAGCATTAAATGCGGTCATGAAAATTGCTGCGCTTGAACTTGCGGGCCGTAGGATAAGGGTAAACGCAGTGAGTCCCGGGCCCATTTCTACAGAGATTATGGAAAAAATAGGCCTTAATCAAAATCTGGAAGATCACATGATCAGCACCATACCGCTGGCAAGGTTTGGAAAACCGCAAGAAGTGGCAAAACTGGTGGCCTTTCTCTCCAGTGGGGATTCCTCTTTCATTACCGGATCGGAGTATCTGATCGACGGAGGCCAGTGCGTATAGTTGAAGATAAAAGGTTCGCCAGTCTCAAACAACACCTGAACATAATAAAATGAAAAACTACAAAAACAGATCAGCAGCAGGGTTACTAACCGATTTTCTTGCCAGCGTATCCGCCGGTGACCCGAAGAAGACAGCATCGCATTTCGATCCTGAAGGCTACCTTGAAGCACCATATGTGGAGTCCCTGGGCCTTCCCTCCAGGATCGATGGACGGGGACCTGTAGAGGCTACGATCTTAAATCTATTCAAGATTGCGACACGGTTCCGGTTCAGCAACATCAAAATTGTACTGGAATCACCAACGGAGGTTGTTGCAGAGTATGAAAGTGAAGCACTTTTGCGCAGTGGAAGAATATATAAACAACTGCACATGTGCCACTTAACAGCAAGAGATGGACAGATATTAAGCCAACGGGAGTTTTTGAATACGCTCCTTTTTGCAGATGCCTTTTTCCCGAACCATCTGTTCAGTTATTAGTAGGAATTTATTTTTCAGCAGCAAATAAATATATAAGACAATGGTTATAGTTAAATTCATAATTGCCCCGCTGCTAACCTGTATTTTATTATGCATTGACTGGTACGTCTGGAAAGCGGTAAAAGCGGCCCTCAAAAACAGGGGCACCAGGACAAGGGAAAGCGTAACATACCTGTTCTGGGGAGTGACCTTTGTTGCACTGCGGTTCCTTTGGGGCTATATTTTTATAGATGAGGATCTTTTAAGTGCCGATGCCCGGCTGGTAATGTTAATGGTGGTAATAGCGGTCTACCCTGCCAAACTGTTTTCACTGGCCCTTATCACCTGTACCGATCTGCTCAATCCCCCGAAAGGGATAAAGGAAAAAGCAGTTCGGAAAAAGGCATTGCCGATGCCAAAAAACTGAAAGCAGCCGACTGTACACAAAAACAATAAACGGGTTTCTCTTTGAGAAACCGATCAAAAACAGATAACTTTAATACAATGGAACACATATCGAAATACCTCACCAAGGACATCAAACTTTCCAGTTATGAGGACAAGCTGTTCAAGTCTGAACTGATGTTTGAAGACCACATGCTGATCTGGTTTATTTCAGGTGAAACAAAGATCATCCAGGCTGACCGGACATTTTTTTTCAAGACGGGGGACATTTTCCTGATCCCGCGCAACCAGTTGGCCACGGTCATCAACTACCCAAAAAACGGCCTTCCGCACAAAACTGTGGTTATGCACCTTTCTACCGAACGGCTTAAACGTTTCTATGATAAAATAGACATTACAAGGAGGAGCCAGCCCGAGGAAAAAATTTACAGTTTCCAGAACCATCCGTTCCTGGAAAGCTGCCTGGCCTCATTGATCCCCTATTTCAATATCGAGGGGGAATTTCCGGAGGCGCTTGCCTCATTAAAGATATCCGAGGCAATCAGTATCCTGCGCGCTATAGATCCCGAGGTTGACAATGTACTGGCCAATTTTGATGCGCCGGGAAAAATCGATCTCATCAGTTTTATGCAACGTAACTTTATGTTCAATATGTCGCTGGAAAAATTGGGTTATCTGACCGGGCGAAGCCTGTCGACCTTTAACCGGGACTTCAAAAAACTCTTCAATACCACACCTCAAAAATGGCTCACCGATAAAAGGCTTGAACTTGCCTACCACCATCTGGCGGAAAAAAAGAAAAAACCCACAGAGGTTTACCTGGAAGTTGGTTTTGAGGATCTCTCCCACTTCTCTTTTACATTTAAAAAGAAATATGGGGTATCTCCGAACCAGCTTCCGATGAATGCATATTAATAAATACAGTCCATGGGCTAAAGTCCGTAAAACCTTATCAGACCTAATCAAGGCCTGCCCCTTCCTGCAGAGACAGAACGCTGCCGATCACACCAGCCTGTCACTACAGGAAGCCGGGGGAAGAATCGAACAGCCCTACCAAAAAAGACCCGCTGTAAAAGCAAAAAGCAACTGGCCATATCGGCAGCGTTTGTGAAACACTGAAGCAGGCAACAGCCAACGAGGGACCGCTGTTCAGGAAAAGCATGGCAAACTACCTGGAAGTGATCGCCGCCGGGTGCAACGCACTGCAGAGCGAACTGGATCTGGCCAAACTGAAATGCGATGGGTTTATTGCGGCCCCTGACCTGTACCGTCCATTAGGGGCGGCTGGAATTGAAGTCCAGGCCCTGGGCATTCTATGCAGCTATTATCCAAGGGGATATTCCCGTCATTAAAAAACTATATGGATAGGGCGTTAAAATATGGCTTCTGTACAGACTTAAAATTACCAAATCACCTTATGTCAATGGCACCTTTATCCTGTCAACCTGTATTTTAAAACCTGTCATGGCAAAGCTGCTTTTATTTTATCCAGTTTTGTATACTCACCACAAATAAATAAGAATATGAACATCTGTTATCAATGCGGCCACACGATGGTGAGCGAGGAACATTATCTGGCGAACAAGAGTGAATTTACCGTCGAGCCGAAATTTAACCATTACGAACATATTATACAGAACGCCCTTTACGGACGCCTTAAGCCGAACAACATCCTATGCAAACAGTGTGGGGGCAGTTTCAGCTCTGGTACGGACAAAGATTTTGTCAGTCTTTTCCAGATTATCACAGAAACGTCCCAGCACAGGTTCATAAACAAGGACCATGGCAAGGGCAGCATCAACACACTCAGCGGTTTTCTCTTCGATAAGGCCGATGAGCGCAAGAAAAAGGATGTCCGGATCCGTGAAAATATCGTTACGCCTAAAGATCCTTTTTATGACTATGACTCGGAGGAGCAGGTTGTCTATCTATATGCAAACAGGGTACGCTCAAAGCAGTACGAGCCTGTAGTCAGGAAAGAACTAGAAAGAAAAGGCATTAATACAGCGGAGCTCACCTTTAAAGTTGTGGAAGATGTAACGGAAATGGGTGTGCTAGGGATATTTTTTTCACAGGGTGTAGAGGATTTCCACCAGAAGTTCACAATGGGGTTCTGCAAGATCGCGGTGGGCTTTGCCACTTACCATAAAGTGGATAGAAACAACCTGAAAAACGTCCTCAAAATAGATGCATCGGGAATGGGCGTGCTGGTCAACAAGGGCAATATTTTTCCATTTTTCCCAGTAGGTACGGTAGATGCCCAACTGGAACTTATCCGTCCGGATATCGAGAGGCACTACCCGAGCCATACCCTTATTCTGTTTTCTCAGAAATTCGAAGGGGGCAAAAAGCACCTGTACTGTTATATCGATCTGTTCAGCACATTTCAATATTATGTACTTTTAAACGATGATTATACCGGACCGGACATTTACCATAACTACTACCAGGCGGTTGCGAAGGAGGATATAAAGGAACCTGTGGATGTGAGGAAAATCAGGCACAAATACCTCAACATTGTGGTGAGCGATTATAAGATCGACACCAAAAAATTCAAAGGGGCGGATTCTGACATGGAAGCCTATCTCGATTTCCTCCAGGCAGAAATCAAAAACTATAGTTTTGCGCCGGCCCTGGACCTTAAAAAAGAACTGTACGACAGGCTGGAGTTTTTGATGAGCAGTTATGTCGCTGCTGAATCGGGCCTTTTCGTGACAGAAGCTTCCGGAATCATAAACAGGCTTTCCGCAGGGGAAAAACGTGCATTGCTTTTTGAACTGCAGTATTATTTAAGCCGTCCGGACGGGGGCATCGAATTTTACCGTAAAAACTTTCTGGAGGATGACGGATCTGGGAAATTGGAAACGATGTCGACCCCTGTTGAATGTGGGACTGATCTGTCGATAAATAAAGTCAGGAGCATATACTGTACCGGAAAGTTTGAACAGATGAGTAAATGGATTTTTGAAAACAGGCTCATAAAAGACGACCAGCAAGATTAGCCTGAGCACAGGCCTTCTGGCAAGTACTAAACCGGCCTGAGGGCACACCATGCGGATAGCCGCACCTTTCATAAAGCCAAAAAAAATGGCCCGGGCCCGGAACTACCGGGATCGGGCCAAAAAGAAAAGCGCTAATACTAAAATTTCAGGGTAATGTTGCCCGTCACCCTGGTCGGCATCTGAGCGGCAAGGCGGTATGACCAATATTTTTCATCGGTAAGGTTGTCGACCTTCAGGCCGATCCTATATCTTGTTCTATCATAAAAAATGGCTGCATCAAGCACGGTATATGAAGGTATGCTAAATTTAAAAGCAGTGGTATTGGTCTGGTAATATTCACTACCATAAATACCCCCGAACCCGATACCCAATCCCTGCGCAGGACCGGAAATGAGCCTATAGCTGACCCAAAAATTCGCTGTCGTCGGTGAACCTGCAGTGGTAGGGCGCAGCCCCTCAACAGTTGCGTTCGCTTTTTTATATCTGCTATTGTTATAGGTATAACCAGCTACAATGTTCAGCCCGGGAAGGGGATTGGCGATAAACTCTGCTTCAAAGCCTTTACTGACCTGGCTTCCGTCCTGGATCTGGAAGTTTGCATGATCCGGGTCATCCCGGGTAACATTGGTCACATCGATATCGTAATAGCTAAAGGTGGCGCTGAACTTGTTGAGGTCAAGCTTGATCCCTCCTTCGAACTGGTTGGCCTGGTTTGGCCTGAAGGTTGTACCGTTAAAATCCGAACCACTGACGTTGCTGAAACCGTTCATGTAATTACCGAAAAGAGCAACCTTATCTTTTACGACCTGGTACACCATACCGAACCTTGGTGAAAATGCGGTCTGGTTATAGGCACCAGAGGTAGAATCCCTATTTGCGTAATAAACCCCCTTATTGAAATAGCGGTCTATGCGTACACCAGCCATCACAAGCAGCCGGCTTGTCACATTGAGCACATCGGAAACATATCCGCTATAGGTCTGCTCGTTATTGGAAACAAAATTAACAAAGGTAGCGGTATTGAATAAAGGGGCTATCTTGGCAATATTAAAATTATTGTAGGCAGCACCCGGTTTTTTGAAGTTGATAGCAGGCATATTCACGGTAGCATCATTGCGGGTAGCTCTAAGGCTGTAAAAATCAAACCCAGCCACTACCCGGTTTTTAAGTTTGCCGATGTTGAACTTACCGGTGAAGTTCTGTTGGATATCTGTTCCATAGTATGGGTATTCCTGATTGGTTACCGCCTGTCTGAGCGTTGAATCGGTGAGTGCGGTCAGTGCGACCACATATCCGTCAGAAGAGGATCTTGTGCGGGAAACTATAGTCTGAGAAGTCCATGCGTCCGACATTTTATATTTTAGCTGGGCAAAGATATTATACTGCTGGCTGGTATAGTTTACGGTATTGTTGGCAAAGGAGAGTTCGTATGGTATCCCCAGTTCTGTGATGCTGGTTGCACTCCCCCTTGTGAAAGGGCTCAATCTGGTTGGTGAGGTGCCTTTATAACCGCTCAGTTCGGCATCAAGTAGTAATGTCAGCCTGTCATTAAGTGTATATGAAAAGCTGGGTGCGATCAAAAAGCTTTTATTGAATCCCGCATCCTGAAAACTGCGCTCGCTGTGCAGTGCGGTATTGATCCTGATAAGCGCAGTTTTTTCTTCATTGACCGGGGTATTGATATCGGCTGTCAAACGGTTGAGGTCATAACCCCCACCAGAGTAGGACACCTCGCCCTTAAATGAATCGAAAGGCCTTTTGGTCACCCGGTTGAACAGTCCCCCAAAAGAAGATATTGTGCTTCCAAACAGCGTTGCTGACGGCCCTTTTATCACTTCGATACGTTCAAGGTTGGCAGGATCGATGGTCGTAAAGGTAAAACTTCCAACCCCGTTCCTTACCAGTTGAGGTGTTGGGAATCCCCTGGAAATATTTGTTGTCCTGCCCTGGTTCCTTACTTCGGCGATTCCGGCCCCCGGAACATTCTTAAAGGCACTGTTATAGTCGGTAATGATCTGTTCCTTCATAAGCTCTTTACTGACGATGGTATAAACCTGTGGGTTTTCGATATTCCTGAGCGGCATTTTGGAAACGTCTTCACTTTCTTTCCTTGAAAAACGGTTACCTCCGCCATTGACCACAACCTCTTCAAGCTTTTCAGAAGAGTAATCTATCTTTAGATCAATATCAGCTATAGGGTCTGCCTGGCTGACCTCAAAAGTTGATCTGGCGGATTCAAAGCCGACCATGACCATCTCTATGGTATATTTTCCGAACGGCAGGTTTTTGATCTCAAACTTCCCGGATGAGTTGGTGGAAGTTGATTTTTTAATTTCCCTGATCCTAACGGTCACGCCTTGCGCGGGATTTCCGTCCTGTGATGTAACTGTTCCCCTGACCACCCCTTTTTCTACCCGGGAAAGTTGGGCATCAGCCGGAATAAAAAAGAACATGAAAACCAGGCTGGCCAAGCAGATTTTAGCAAACAGACAATAGCGTGTTAAAGTTGATGATAAGGACATTTAATAAGATTAATTTTATTTAGACTGATTATAATTTACGCCAAAGAAAAGAATATTTTCATTCAAAACAATAGGTTGAGTAGCCTTTAAATAACTTTTTTTGCTTCTTCTGCGCACTTGACATGCTCAACAAAAAGAAATGACCTGCTGAACAAAACCGCTTTGTTTTGATCGCATTAATTTTGACCGCGTCAGTAATCAGGGACCTTGAGCAGGATGAGGAACGATCAAGCTGCAGGGAAGAAACCGGCAGTCTTGGGACCGTATACATAATGATAGGCGGGCGGGTCCCTGCGGAGCAGGCTATATCTTCAAAGTTGGGATATGGAAAACTGGCTATTGACTGTGGGCCGCTCAATGGCAAGTGTTGGGGGCAAATCCAAAAAGTGAAACCCTTTGGGAATCATAAACACCATTAATAAAAATCAAGGCAATGGCAAACTTAAAAAATTACGACAAAAAGATCATCCTGGCTGTACTCCTATGTTTTATCTTCGGATCAGCTGCATTGAATTCATGCAAAAAGGACAGTACAACAAGCGAAGACATTCCTACGGTGGATTTCAGTACCAGGCTTTCCGCATATAATATCTATCAGGGAACGCTAAGCGACCTGGTACCCCGGATGGAGTACCATCCCGTTTCACTCGCCACTACGCTATACACGGATTATGCTGAGAAACAGCGCCTGATCAGCTTGCCAGCAGGGACGCAAATGATCAGCTCAGGCGACGGGCTACCTTCCTTCCCTGATGGTACCATTATGGTAAAAACGTTTTATTATTACACCGATCTAAGGGATCTGACAAGGGGAAAAAGAATACTGGAAACCAGGCTGCTGATCAAGCGGCTGGACCGCTGGAACCTGGCGACCTATGTGTGGAACGATGCGCAGTCCGAGGCTTTTCTCCAGGAAGGCGGTTCAGTGACCAATGTGTCCTGGATCACCGTTGGAGGCAGTGCGATGGCTGTAAATTACCGCATACCCAGCGCAGCAGAATGTAATGCCTGTCACAACAGTAACGGGACCGTTATTCCCATAGGGCCAAAACTGAGCAACCTGAGTGTTACACTTAGTAACAACGGGCAGAATGAAAACCAACTGGCTTTTTTTCAGTCCCAGGGTATCCTCAACCGTTTTGCTGTTGACCAGGTTGCCCCGCTTCCCGGCGCATTTGACAGTAGGTTCACGCTTGTGGAACGGGCAAGGGCCTATATTGATGTCAACTGTGCACACTGCCACAACCCAAATGGGATTGCAGGTTTGACCAATCTTCATATGTCCTTTAACCTTCCCCTTGACCGGACAGGCATCAGTGAAAGAAAAACCCGTATCCTGGAAAGGGTAACGGCAGGAGAAATGCCCCTGCTTGGCAAAACGGTAGTCCATCAGGAGGGTTTACAACTGATCAGGGACTATATCGCGACGCTTCCATAGTTTTTGGGAAATTCAGTTAGCTAACGAATACTTTCAGAAAAAAGCCCACAGACTCACATCAAAACACTGACTTGCGTGAACATAATGCAGGGTAGAATTATCTAGAACAAAAGACCACAGAGAACTGCTATGATATCAAAAAACCAGATGCGCCATAAATATTTTTCCAGGCAGGGCAATAGAAGACACTTAAGACTTACCGGTTACATTTTCACCGGAATAATGATGTTCACCACATTTAGCTGCCTGGGCCAAAAGCGCTTCACCCTGAGTGGAACAGTAAAGGATGCCCAGACCGGCGAGACGCTGATCGGTGCATCCGTGCGTTTTGAGGAACTCGGGACAGCGGGTTCCCCAACTAACAGTTACGGTTTCTTTTCACTTCATGCGCCTGCAGGAGTATACCGTATCATCTGTAGCTATATCGGTTACGAAGCAGTTACCCAAAAAATCTCCCTGTACAATAACCAGGTGATGAACTTTGAGCTGGGATCCAAAGCCGATCTGGATGAGGTTGTGATCAGCACGAACAGACCGGGCAACAGTCAGATCACGTCCCCACAGATGGGCCTAGAGAAACTGAACATGGCCCAGATCAATATGGTCCCGGTGGTGCTCGGTGAGCGGGACATACTGAAAACGATCACACTGATGCCAGGGATCAAAGGCGGAGGTGAAGGCAACACAGGTTTTTATGTACGCGGCGGGGCTTCAGACCAGAACCTGATTATTCTTGATGAGGCAACGGTTTACAATGCCTCCCACCTACTGGGTTTCTTTTCCACCTTCAATTCCGATGCAATCAAGGAAGTCAGTATTTATAAAGGCGGAATGGGTGCAGAGTATGGGGGGCGGCTTTCTTCGGTCCTGGATGTAAAGATGAACGAGGGAAACAGTAAACAGTTCACCCTCCAGGGCGGCATCGGCCTGATCGCCTCAAGGCTTAAGATGGAGGGACCTATTGTGAAGGACAGGGGCTCGTTTATGATCAGCGGCCGCAGAACCTATGTTGACCAGTTTTTCAGGTTTTCTTCAGATCCGGCCATCAATAACAGTCAGCTATATTTTTATGACCTGAATGCCAAGGCCAATTACCGTTTCAACGACCGCAATGCAATTTACTTCTCGGGCTATCTCGGCCGTGATGTGTTAGGCCTGCGGGATATTTTCGCTACCGACTGGGGAAATGCGACAGCTACATTGCGGTTCAACCATGTATTCAGCAACAGGCTGTTTTCCAACACCTCACTGATTGCAAGCAATTACAATTACGTTATCCAGAGTTTCGACAACGTAGACGAATTTAGGGTTGCCTCCCGCATCACCGATATCAATCTAAAGCAGGATTTCCAGTATATGCCCGGTGGGGATCATAACCTGAAATTTGGGATCAACCTGATCCGGCACCGTATCTCGCCCGGCGATGTCACCACGGGAGCGAGTTCGAGTTTTAATGATACCCATGTCGAACTGCGCCATGGTTACGAGACAGCGGCCTATTTCAGCGATGAATGGAAGGCAAATGGCAGGCTGACACTTCTATACGGCTTTCGTTTAAGCGGGTCGCTGATCGTAGGGCCGGGAACATTCAGGACTTATGACAGCAACGGGATCCCCCTCAGCTCGCAAACTTACGGTTCAGGGGCATTGGTGAAATCATATATCAATCTGGAACCCCGGCTGTCGGTATCCTATGCTTTCAATGGTGCAAACTCTCTGAAATTTTCATACAACCGGAATACACAGAACATCCACCTGCTGAGCAATTCTACAAGCAACACCCCCACAGATCTTTATGTAATGAGTACCAACAACATCAGGCCGGAAATTGCAGACCAGGTTTCTGCCGGCTATTTCCGCAATTTTAAAGATAATACATATGAATTTTCTGCAGAGATATATTACAAATGGATGCAGAACCAGATTGATTACAGAAACGGCGCACAGCTACTGGTCAACCAGGAAGTGGAGTCCCTGCTCACTTATGGAGTCGGCCGGGCTTATGGGCTGGAACTGTTCCTTAAAAAAAGATATGGCCGGTTCAACGGCTGGATGGGCTATACCTATTCGAGGACAGAGCGGAAATTTGATGCGGTGAACGGCGGCACGTATTATCCTGCAAGACAGGACCGCCCACATGACTTCTCATTGGTTGGCATCTATGAGCTGAACAAACGGTGGTCCTTATCGGGAACATTCATCTATGCAACGGGCAACGCGGTTACCTTTCCCACAGGCAGATATACCGTTGACGGTACAACGGCCCTCTCTTATTCGGAAAGGAACGGTTACCGCCAACCTCCGACACACAGGCTTGATCTCGGTGCAACCTTTGAAGGCAGGGTACACAAGCGTTTCCATTCGAGCTGGACCTTCAGCATCTACAATATATACGGACGCCGTGACCCATATGCGATTGCTTTCAGAGATAGCGAAACCATGCCCGGTAGTACCGAGGCGGTGATGACCAGTATTTTCCCTAACCCCATTCCATCAGTTAGCTGGAACTTTAAATTTTAATACCATGATAAATAAGATAAGATTTACTATATTTTCCGTTCTCTTATGCGCACTTTCTGGCTGCGAAAAGGTCGTAGAGCTTGATCTGCGCAATGATATCGGGCAGCTGGTCATCGAGGGCAATATCAATAACCTGTCTGAACGGCAAACGGTAAGGCTGAGTACCAACGTTTCTTTTTCGGGCGGGCAAAGCACTGACCCTGTAAGCGGTGCCGAGGTAACGGTAAGCGAGGGTACCCAGAGCGATCATATCTTCCGGGAAACCACAGCGGGAACCTACATCGCCGACGGGTTCAGGGGGACACCCGGACGCAGTTATACCCTACGCGTTATAAATGGGGGAACAACCTATACCGCGGTTTCTGTGATGCCTGCTGTAGTGGAACTGGATTCTGTAAGTTCCAGGATAGATGACTTTGATATACAGGGAAACGACAGACAGGTCAGTGTTCACTACCGGGATCCAGTGGACGGGCCTAACCAATACCGCTTTGTTTTCTATATAGACGGTGTGATGGTCAGGCGGCCGTTTGTCAACAACGACATGCTCAGCAACGGCCGCAATGTGCGTTTTGACCTTAGGCTGCTCTCGGAAGATCCCGAAGTCCGTTCAGGGGCCAACGTTAGGGTGGAGATGCAATGTGTTGATCTTCCGGTTTATACCTATTGGTTCAGCTTACGCCAGCAGGGGCTTAATGGTGCCGGAGGTGGCGTCACCCCTTCCAATCCGCCCAATAATATTTCCCCAACTGCACTTGGGTATTTCAGTGCCCATACCGCTCAGATAAAAAGCACAACAGTGAGGTAATAACACCCTGCTTCGCAGCTTACGCATACGTCCAGGCGCTTTTTTAAGGCCCGTTACCATCTCTTGCCGGCCAGCTGACAGTTAGTATGGTCCGCCCGGATCAACAACGGCGTTTTTAATCGATATCTACAGATGCAAAAAAATATCCCCTCTAAGCATTTCCATAGTAATCTTCGGTCGATGATGGAATCCCGTTTTTCCTGTCAATGAAAGTATCAACGTCCTGACAGACATATACAGTTACTTTTGCGCCCTGCAGAAAAACGAAGAAAATTGTTAGCATGTTTTTTGCTGTTCGCTTACCAGTACTTTTTTTAACCATACCGCCAAGCGTTAAACAGCAGGGCGGGAAAAATTAAAGCCGAATTTTATGCCATGGAACCCACAGATTTACGACAAATTCAAAAACATCCGTTATCAGCCATTTTATGATCTGGCAGCGCTTGTCAAACCAGCTGCGAACAGCATGGCAATAGACCTTGGGTGTGGCACTGGCGAGCAGACAGCGATACTTGCCGAGAGGTTCAGGGATACGGTGTTCCTGGGGGTCGACTCTTCTGCAGAAATGCTGGAATCATCAAAAAAGCTGGAAACCGGCAACCTTAGCTTTCTCAGCAATACGACAGAAGAGATTATTGCCTCGGGTAAAAAATGGGATCTTGTTTTCAGCAATGCGGCACTGCAATGGTCTGAAAACCATGCAGAACTTTTCCCGCAGCTACTCGCGCTGGTTAACCCTGGCGGACAGTTTGCTGTACAGATGCCTGTCCAAAAAGAAAACCTGCTCAATAGGATCCTTTTTGAACTGGTGGAGGAAAAACCTTTCTCTGATTTTCTCGGTGGATGGAAAAGGGGTTCTCCAGTGCTTTCAATCGATGAATATGCGCAGATTCTCTTTGATGGCGGGCTGGAAGATATCCAGATTGTACAAAAAGTCTACCCCATCATTGCCCATGATCATGAAACGCTTTATAATTTTATTTCCGGATCTTCATTAATCCCCTATTTGGAGCGTCTGGAAGGAGGAGAAAAAGAGCTTTTTGTAGCAGCATTCAAAGAAAGGATCGCAAAAAACTTTCAGAAGCTTCCCGCGATCTATGCCTTTAAAAGGCTGTTGCTTTATGGAAGAAAACCATAAACGAAGCTTTCCGGACAGATCCCCCGAAGATAAACCCTGCTTCTGCCCTGCATACCGGCGGCAGACCGCGGTCAATCTGAGGGGATTATGTGCTTTGGCTGAAAGGGAAGCATTCTGTTCATGCGGGATTTGTGAATACTCTCCGACCAGGGACGATGTGAATATTTTTCCCCAGGAACCCCTTTTTTCACAAAGAATATAATCTCTTCGATAGTATCTGTTCAATGCCCCCACGATATGCCATTCGGTGCCCTTACCGGACAGTATATGGATTGATCCGAAATACGATGCCCATTGAGCACCGATAATCCCAGAAAACAGCATAAACAATTTATTCAGAAACAATATAGCCGCGGGACCAATGCAGATCACTCCTTTCATCCCTGCTGGTTTCAAAAAGCTTTGTATGGCCCATTAAGTTGGTGTTTCCGCGGTGGCTTGACATGTTCAACAAACAAACTGACTTTCAAAACAAAAAAAATTGACACGCTGAACAAAACCCGTCCCTCTGGATCTACCTAAATTTGTTATATACATTTAAATAAAGACAAAATGGAAAATAATAATTATCAAGGCGCGTTACAGCAGCCGATTGGTTCAGGTTTCAATGCCAGATCAACCGCAAGCGAAGTGATCAGTGGTATTGACCTAAGTGGAAAAATAGCCATCGTAACTGGAGGAAATTCTGGCATCGGCCTGGAGACCGTTAAAGTTCTAGCATCAGCGGGTGCAACGGTGATCGTACCGGCGAGGGATGTTGAGAAAGCAGAGAAGAACCTTCAGGGAATTCCAAACGTGGAAATCGAGGCGATGGACCTGAGCCATTCCGAAACAATAGATATTTTTGCTGAAAAATTTCTTGCCTCAGGCAGGCCACTGCACTTATTGATCAATAATGCAGGTATCATGTGGGTACCATTGCAAAGAGACAGCCGCGGCATCGAATCACAACTGGTAACCAATTATCTTGGACAGTATCAATTGGTTGCGAGATTATGGCCTGCATTGAAAGCAGCCAATGGATCCCGTGTAGTAAATGTTTCCTCACTTGGACACCACATGGCACCATTCAATTTCGATGATCCCAATTTCGAACAAAGAGAGTACCAGACACTACAGGGCTACGGACAGTCGAAAACCGCCAGCAACCTGTTTGCACTTGAACTTGACAACCGCGCCAAGGCATTTAATGTAAGGGCTTATTCACTGCACCCGGGTTCAATCGCCGGAACTGAGCTGGCCAGGGACGCCGATATTGAACTGTTCAAGCAGATGGGCTTCTTCGATGAAAACGGAAATCTGCGTCCGGAAATTCTTGCTGGGCTAAAAACCATTCCACAGGGCGCTGCAACTACCGTATGGGCCGCAACCAGCCCATTGCTAGATAATATTGGAGGCGTCTATTGCGAAGATGGGGATATTGCCGAGCTTCTCTCGGAAGATCCCAATGTTGAAACCAATGCCAAACTTCATCAGAGCGGCGTACAGGAATATTCCCTGGATGAGCAAAATGCAAAAAAGCTATGGAACCTTAGCATAGAGATGACAGGTATTAAATTCGATGTTAATTAGGGTTGATGCCTTCCATCAGCCCATTTATTAAAATAGATATGAATTACATATTAAAAAACAAATGATGAAAAATCTGATTATCACACTATTATTAACAGGTACGGCACTTACCGCTTCCGCCCAGCGGGCAAAGAAGGCATCCCTTATCTTTTCAGAATATCTGGCAGCGGTTAGCTCTGGAAATCCTAAGGCAGCAGCCTCTTTCTTTACTGAAGATGGTTATATGGAGGCTCCCTATGTAGCGGCTTTTGGGATGCCAGCCAAGTTTCAGGGACATGATGTGATCGAGGCGACAATGGCGGGACTGCTAAAGCTTGCGCCCAACTTCCACTTTACGGGGATGAAGGTTGTCTCTGAAACGCCAAACCAGCTTGTTGCCGAGTACGAAAGTGAAGCCACTACTGCCACGGGCAGACCATATAAGATGCAGTATATCGGGGTGATCACCTTAAAAAACGGAAAGATCTTTTCCCACAAAGAATACCTCAATACAGTTCCCTTTGTAGAGGCACTGTTCCCAAATGGACTTAAGGATCTGATCAAATAGTCTTTAGGGCAACCTTAAAAAAGAAAACTGTTATTATTGCCCGGGGACTGCATCAACATGCAGTCCCTATTTTTACCGGCAACCGCCGGGCCGGGAAAACAGGAAGCCGCAAAGGCTAAGATACACCCAGGGCATCCATATGGTAGGAACCAGAATCCATTTGGCAAAAACAGGCTTTTATTTCAGCAAATTTCCAGGCTGTCAGCAATAGGGGCTTGAAAAACCCTTCTATTCCCTCCAGAAATACCCCGCATAAGGAATCATAAAACATTTACACAACAGGCTTTATCCCAGCGCTACGGCCGCACAGTTCTGTTGGTGCATAGCCAAACTGTTTTTTAAAAATATATGAAAAATGGGACAGGTTTTCAAACCCGGCTTCCAAGAGCACTTCCGCTGGTTTTCTGTGCTCTCGGGCGATCATAAAATGCGCAAGTTCCAAGCGCTTTTGGGTAAGCCATTTCCGGGGCGTAACCTTATATGCTTTTTTAAAATCACGTTTAAAGGTTGTAAGGCTCCTACCGGTAAGATATCCGAATTTCTCTATGGTCATATTGAACATATAATTTTTCTCCATAAACCCGATCAGGTCAGCTTTGCCAGGTTCTTCAAAGTTTGCCAGCACACCATCTATTTCCGGATGAACGGCCCTGATTACGGCGATGGCCTCGATAATCTTTCCAAGTGCAATATGCTTTGGAAGATCCTCTAGCTCAAAATACGGGACTAGGGAATCCAGGCAGCTGGTGAGCAACGGGTGTTTGTCGAAACTGCGGATATGGGGAACCGGCCTGAGGTGGATGGACACCTTCAGATCTGCATAAAACTCACGGAGTATTTCCGCAGTCAGCACCATCACCACATTCCTATGGGGCAGGCCATCTTTGGGATAATTGAGGATCGTGGACGGATGGTCCTTCGGGATCAGGAATATATCGCCGGCCTTAAAAATCTGGCTGGCTTGTGCCTGAACAATTTTCGTTTCACCTGAAATTAGCCAGATCAGCATGTGGTCATTAAAAACGACCCCGGACTTGAACAGTCTGTCTTTATAACAGGAAAGCTTGATACCGGGGGAAATGTATCTTGAGATATGTCCCATTTTAAATCTAATTTTGGTTCAAAAACTAAGCAATCTACAAATGGGCTCTTTGAGCAGTGAGCGGCTGTTTTAAGAGCCTGAAAGTTCAAAAATGGTTATTTCCGGCGGCATCCCTACCCTGCCTGGATAGCCGAGATAACCAAATCCACGGTTCACATATAACTGCTGGGCACCTTTTTGATATAGTCCAGCCCATTGTTCATAACTGAGCTGTGCAGGAGAATAGCATTCCCCGCCGATTGTCACTCCAAACTGCGTACCGTGGGTATGCCCGCTGAACATCACATCAATATCTGTAAAACCGCTGTTCACTTCCTTGTCCCAATGTGTAGGGTCATGGCTTAAAAGCAGCTTTACGGGCGCATCCTCTGTTCCCTTTTTCGCTTTGGCAAGGTCGCCATTCCCATAAAAAATGGATTCTTTGGCAGAGATATTGTGAACCCCGATGATCGCCAGTTTCTCTCCGTTCAGGGTGATTGTCCTGTTCTGGTCCTGGAGGAGCTCGTAACCCAGTAACTTGTGGGCATGTATGACCGCATCGAGGTTCTTTCTTTTTGCCTGTGGGCTCGCCCATCCCTTATAGGCACCATAGTCATGGTTACCAAGGGTACTATATACGCCAAGGGGCGCCCTTATCTTATCAAAGATATCAATGTAGTCTTTAACCTCTTCTGCGCGGTCATTGACCAGGTCGCCTGTAAAGAAAACCATGTCTGCTTTTTCCCTCAACAGCATCTCCACCCCCCCTTTAACCGCAGTGCGGTTAAAAAACGATCCGGTATGGATATCGGAAATCTGTCCGATAGTCATCCCCTGGAAAGCCTTGGGAAGGTTCCTGATCACTAAGCGTACCCGTCTGAGATGGTAATCGTGTGCCCCGGAAAGAATCCCCCAGGTGAGGGCAACTGCGGGGACCGAGGCAGCGATCAGGGCAGTTTTCATCAGAAAATCCGAACGGCTTATTCCAGTACCTTCTTTATCAACACTTTCAACAGCTCCGTTGGTATTGAACATTTTGAACCTGAGCGATTGAAAAAGTCTCAGTATATCATCGGTCAGGATGAAAATTATGGAAAACAGCTTGGAAAAGTAGATGACAAACAGACTGCCAAGTATAAGGGTGCGCATCCTGACCCCCAATACATCCGGATCCACAAAATTATAGGCCCACAAACCAGCGATTATGACGATTGTCAAACTCCAGAACAGGTATCTCACAATCGTTTGAACCTGCGCCGGGGAATGCTGAAAGACAGCTTTTACCGCCTGCCATACATACCAGTCAATGAGTAAGAGGATGCAGGTAAGAATGGGGATTACAATAAATTTACTGGCTGTCATGATCTATATTTTTTATATTGAGACTATATTATTTGTGCAGGATAAGTTTAGTGGGTAAGAATGGGGAATAAACATATGCATCCAGGTATTTGCTATAGGAAGACAAAAGAAACGACCAGGCCTCTTTGCTCACTTCAAGTTTTGGAAAAAGTACTTCGAAGGCATGAATGCAGCCTTCGAATATGCGGAACTCCACAGCAATACCCTCATCAAGAAGCCTGTCCACGTATTCAAGGGTTTCATCCCTAAAAGGCTCTATGTCCCCAACGAAAGTGATGGTTGGAGGGAGTTTTGAAAAGTCCCGGGCCCTTGCGGCAGCGGCATACGGCGGGATTTCCTCACCTCTTTTCATTAACCCCTGAAGATAAGCTGACCAGCCCATCTTGTTCGACTGAGCGTTCCATCCGGGAGCGTTATTTTCTTTTGCCGAGAGTGAGTTTTGCCTATCATCGATCATCGGATAGATAGGCATCTGAAAGGCGATCTTTACTTCTCCAGTATCAGTTGCCTTTAAAGTGACAGCAGCTGCCAGCCCACCTCCTGCACTGTGTCCGGCGACGATGAGTTTATTGGGCATGATACCCAAAGTCCCTGCATATTTGTCCATCCACAAAAGGGTATCGTAACAGTCATTAAAGGCCGCGGGGTATGGAGCATCCGGGGCCTTGCGGTAATCCGGGGCGATAATGACACATGGGCTTTTATCGATAAACCTTTTAACGATATCCAGATAGTCCTCGGGATTCCCCATCATCAGGCCACCGCCATGGATATAAAGCATCCCCGGCAAATCCCCTGTATAGTGCAATGGCCTGAAAATACGCAGCCTGATAGCCGGACCTCCGGAGTTACTGGAAATCGACGTTTCCCCACACTGCAGACCTTCAATATCCTTACCTTTGGATCTTGCGCTGATCCGGTTTATCATTTTTATGCCTACCCTGTTCATGAGCAGTTTTGAGGACAACTTCAGTGCCCAATAACTTGACTGCAACTCTTTGTGCAGCATATCCCTGGTTACTTTCATACTTATTTTTTAATTGATTATCTTGGTTTCATTGTCAGTACATTTTATAATCCCAACATCTGTTGAAGACAAAGTAACTGTTACCCCGGAGGCCATGAGCTTACTGTTTTGTCCGATGCCTGCAGCCCCCCATAAGGTTCACAATCTTTGCGTTAAGGAAATTCACCTTAAAGCCCAGTTAACAGTGATCTAACATTAACGGCTGGATCCATTGACTGCTGTAGTTCGCTTTTATAATTCTCCGTTGATACAAAAATAAATGGATCAGATCTTTTCAGTTTTGTTTTAAAGGTCTATTTACTTTGTTTTAAATGCCACAAAATTGTAGCTGTCCCCCGGTGTAACGACTTGGGACAGATATCCTGTTACCTGGCCCGTCATATTCGCTGCCATTAATAAAAAAGCGGCAATCAGTTGGGAAAACTGATGGCCGCTTTTTCCTTATCAAACACCAGCAAGGGACTATCCCCAATTTTACGCTGGTATCGGTCAGATAACCACAGGAGATTTATTTTAAAAATTTCTCAAGTGCCTGCTCCAAAGCCTCTCCTCGGAGATTCGTTGCGATAATCTGGCCCTTTGGATCAATAAGGAAATTTTGTGGTATAGCAGTAACCGCAAAAAGTTTGGCAGCTTCATTTTTCCAGCCTTTAAGGTCTGAGACCTGGGGCCAGGTCAGCCCATCGCTCTTAATTGCGGCATTCCAGGCATTTTTTGCAGATTCACTATCAAGTGAAACGCCTAAAATCTCGAAATTTTTGTTATGATATTTCGCATAAGCTTTAACAACATTTGGATTTTCTGCACGGCATGGGGCGCACCAACTTGCCCAAAAATCAACCAGTACATATTTACCCCGGAACGAAGAGAGTTTGATCGCGTTGCCGTTCACATCATTCTGCGAAAAATCAGGGGCCGGTTTTCCGGCTGATGTTGCCAGTTTTGCCGCAAGTTCTTTCGATTTGTCCTGAAGCTTTGTCAATGTGGCTGTTCTCACCTTGCTTTTTATAGTTGTAGCTGATAAAATCTCAATCAGGGAATCCGCTTTTTGTTTAACTTTTATGATATTCAATAAATTGAATGCCAGCTCAGGCACCAACGGTGATTTAGGATGCTGCACAATAAAGTTGTAATGATCATCAAAATAATTTTTGGTGTCATTTTGATATTTTTTTACATAGCTGGTTCTCATAGCTTCGCGGGTGCGATAGCCAAAGCTGTTTCTTTGTTCCGAAAATACTATACCGGGATTCGTATATTTCCAGTACAGCTCACGGTACTGGTCAAAAAGCTGCCCCGCGGCTCCAGTTTCGACATAGTTGTACAACACCCTGTCCGAAACGATTTTAGTTTCACCCGCGGTAACGATCACCCTGGCCTGGAGATCGAATATGGAAGACATCATGTCCAGCTCGGGGCCGAGTGCTATCTGTAAAGGAAGTGCATCTTCTTCTATCTCGCCTACAAATTTATAAGTTCCGTTTACCACATCTGAACTATCCGGTTTTTTACCTTCATACGCCGGATAGATCAGAAAGACCTTATCGGGCACTGTCTTAAAGTTTTTTAAAACACCGTTGATCACAAATTTGGAGGATTGTTGCGCCAAAGCTGAGCTATACAATATGGCTGAAAGCGTTAAAGTAAATGCGATTCGTTTAATAAAATTTTTCATTTTAAATAATTTATTGAGTTTATTGAGTTTAATGTTCTATTGGTTTTGTGGCATGTCAGGATTGTACCCTAAAATATTTAAAGGTATTTTCAAGACATATCTTGGATCATTGGGCTGCAGGGTTTCAAATACATTGCCATTAGCATCATACCTGTTCACAGCGGGCATTTTGCCTTCTGATGACAAACGGCGCATATCCAGCCAGCGTACCCCTCCGAACGGCAGTTCAAAAAGCCTTTCGTCTGTAATTTTTTGTAGTATGGCCGCCTGGTCTCCGGACTGAAATGCAGCATAACCTGTAGGGGAAAATCTATTTTTGCGTACATCATCAAGTTGCTGCAAAGCGGTTGTAAGGTCACCCGAACGTACAGCCCCTTCCGCAATGATCAGTTTCATCTCTGCAACTGAAGTCCCTATGTTGGCATTACCGGCCATGTTCGGGCTGGTGGTCGAAGCAAGATAGGCATAGCAGTAATTTATAGTTCCCCGTTTAGGGTTAGCAGATAAAGTCGACTTATTGATATCTTTAATAAAGTAGGATCTCAGATCACCCGCAGCAAAGGATTGCGCAAAAGAAAGTGTTACGGGCACCGTTGCAACATTCGACATAGCACCTGCCCCACGTGCATAAATTACGTCTTTACGTGTAACCAGGGCTGGCCAGTTGGGAAATCCTGTAGCAGTGATGACGCCTGCATTATAATCCAGCATCATTAGGCTAGGGGCCTGCAAGGAAAGCTCTGCATATTTGCGGGCATTTGCATAATCACGCATATAGAAATAGACACGGGCAAGCATGCTGTTAGCAGCCGCCACTGAACCCCGGAAGCGGTTGGTGGCATTATCGGCCGGCAGGGATGCCAAAGCCATGTTCAGGTCAGCGATGATATTTTCATATGCCTGTTTTACAGTGCTTCTGGGCGGGGTTATGGTAACGATGTCCGAAGAGGATACGAAAGGAACACTCAGATCCTGGTCTGCGGTAGACGGGTTATAAATTTTACCATATAAATTAACCAGGTAAAAGTATTCGTGGGCCCGGCCCAGAAGCGCCTCAGCTTTGAGTTTCTGTTTTTCCTGTGCGCTACCACCCTGGGCATTATCAATGCCGTTTATCACCGCATTATAGTAATAAATAATATTGTAAAAATTAGACCATATACTCGGAGTAAGTGTCGGGTCCTCAAATTGAAGTGCCCAGCGGTACTGCAGATCGGTAACGGTGATGCTATTGAGGTTATAAGGATGAATGTCATAGATATCCGAAAAACGATAAAGGGTATAAACATGAGTTTCATAGGTTAAGGCCTGACTGTTTAGCCACAGGTCATAGTCCTTTACGGTTTGTAGCAATTGCTTTCCTTTTGGTTCTACATCCAAAAACTTATCGCAACCTGTTACCAGGAATATGGCCAGTACTGCGATGTATTGATATATATATTTCATGGTTGTGAATTAAAAATTAGTAAATATCCCAATGGTATAGGTAGGCGTCAAATAGTTTTTAGTGAATGAACCTGTCGCCTGACTCCAGTTATACCGGTTAAAACCAGTTGTATAAACATTAGTGGCCTGCAGTTTAACTTCAAAAGTGTTGAATCCGAGATTTTTAATAAACTTTGTACTTGCCAGGTTATAGGAGGCGGTCAGATCGCCTAAAGTTAAATAAGCACCGTTAACGGTATAAGAATCCAAATAAGGTGTTACATATAAATAATTAACAGCTAATATTCCGGTGCCGGTACCCATTACTGCATTTGGATTGAGTTCATCACCCGGCTTTTGCCAAAAATTTTCGGCTCCTGTTATTGGCCGTACAACACCTGGCGTAGGGTAAGGCACCCGTACATTGAAACCGCTGTAAAAATTTACCATGGCATAGAAATAAAAATTACCGATATCTACCCTGTTGCTCAGCCCACAATTATATTTGGGAATATAACTGCCCTGATCTGTAAAATAATTCAGGCCGGGATTGATATTGGTGTTGAGCCGCACGGCATTACCATTGGCATCATAAACTAAGGGGACGCCCGCATTGTCAAGACCTGCAGAACGAAGACTGAACAGCTGGCCTAAAGGATAACCTTTTATATAACCAGCGGCCATTTGGTTAAGCAGTACCGGGGGTGAACCACTGCTATAAGAAGCGCTTTGGTAAATATCAAGTACTTTACTGGTATTACGGGCCAATGAAAACCCGGTATTCCAGTTGAAGTTTGCTGAACTCATCCAATCTGCGTTCAAGTTAAACTCTATACCCTTATTCCGAACACTGGCCTGATTGATTAAAGCACTGGCAACGCCTCGCGTCGCATCTATTTGTGTATTGCCCAAAAGATCCTCACTTGTTTTGATATAATAGTCGATACTGCCATTGATCCTGCTTAAAAAGCTATAATCCACTCCTACATTAAAGTTATTTGTCTTTTCCCAGCGCAGGCCGCTATTGGCCGGGGTCAACAAATTAAGCGCACTCGAGGGAGGTGTGGTTAACTGATTAATTGCCGCTGCTGCAACAATCTGCGGTAAACTGGTTTTCGCAATATTGCCGCTAAGACCTTCTGCTATTCTTAATTTAAATGAGGTGATCCAATCTAAGTTCTGCATGAAATTTTCCTTGTCAATGTTCCATGCAGCACCAATCGACCAGAGTGGCTTATACCGGTATTTGGGATCCTGGCCAAACAGGTTTGACTGATCCATCCTGATACTCCCCGTCACTGAGTATCTGTCCATAAAAGCATATACCATGTTGAAGTAACCTGATACAAAACGGTCGTCGGTATACTGCTGGCTAAAAAGCTGCGCATAGGTTAAACTTGGATTAAGGAGAAAGGCGCCTGAATTGTAGGTAACTACTTTATTGTAATCTACCGGCTGGGAGATGAGTGTTTGATCGTTATAGCCAAAAAACGGTGCAGATGAAGACTGGTTAACTAAACGTCTTAATTCAAAACCTGCTATTGCATTAATAGAATGGTTGCTTCCAATGCGCTTGTTATAATCCAACTGGGCACGTGCGGTAAAGCTTGTCAGGCGTGAATCTGTTTCCTGAAGATAGCCACCGATTGGAATATTGAGCGTTAAAGGATTGGTACCAGCATTTGCATATTTATTAATGTACTGCCTTACCACCGAGGAGTTGGATGAGGCAAGGTACCGCTGGTTGGTAACAGACCTTTCATACACGCTGCCAAGGCCTAAATTAAAACCACTCCCTAACACATATTTAAAATTAGCAGTGATCCGGTTGTCTATCGTATGCGTATTTGTTTCAATTTCATTCATATCTACCAATGGATAATATTTGTTATCCAAATAACCCATCGCTTTTTGATTGTTATTGTGCACTTCATTTGTGTTTGAGCCTGTATATGTTGAAACGGGGTTACTATTAGCATCCTCAAAACGTTCAAATGGATAAAACTGGTTAATATCCGGCACCGGTGCACCCTTAGCGGACCTGTCAAGATATTCTGTTGTCAGCTCGAATGAGAGTTTTTTAGTGAAGTTAAAAGTGGTACGCCCGCTTAACTGCAATTGTCTGTTACTATTGTTTTTCTGGTTAAGTTCATTACCCAGATAATTACCTGTAAAATAATACAAAGCCTTATCTGTACCCCCGCTTATATTCATATTATACTGATGGGCAAACGCATTCCTGGTAAATAAACGTTCATAATCTTCTGTGTTATTATAGGAGTTTAACTCCAAAAGCTGTTGTTCCATCTGACTTTGGGTAATGGTACCTGCATCTCTCTGAAAAATAATCGCCATGACTGGATTTATGCCAATACCATATTGATAATAAGAAGCTTGGCTACTTGCTGATGTGGGTGCAAGAAGCTTTGCATAATTTGAATAAGTATCTGTAGGCGCCCAGCGGTACCCACTATAGTCTTCTTTTGGCTTCATGCTAACGGTGCTGCGAAAAGCAAAACGGGTATTTCCCAGGTTAGCCTGCTTACGTTGTATAACAATAACCCCATTGGCAGCACGCACACCGTATATTGCCGCTGCAGCCGCATCTTTCAGGATGGTTACTGAGCCAATTTCATTAGGGTTGATATCGCTTAAGGATAGTTCTGTAGGGTACCCGTCAAGTACAATAAGGGGGTTCTGGTTCCCTGTAATCGTCGAAATCCCCCGGATGTTGAACATGCCGTTTTTACTCGTTACGTTATAGGTACTGCTGGTAAATTTCACATCGGGATTAATGACCAGTCCCGGCATTTTATTAACTAAACCTGATAAGAAATCTGTACTGATACGGGATTCATATTCCTTAGTCGAAATTGTATTTGTAGCCCCTGTAACCTGGGTGGGCTTAATGCGTTGATATCCCGTAGATATAGCCACTTCTTTGAGGTCGCTGATGACTGTATTCAACTTGATCTCTAATGGCATGACTGCATCTTTCAAGCTGACTTCCGAAGATATATATCCGATGTAGGAGATTATCAATACGGCGTTTTCATCCACATCTGCCAAAAAGAATTCACCCTTTTCATTGCACCTGGCTGTTTTGTTAGTCCCCTTAATCTTTATGGTCGCTCCCGCCAGTATTTCGTTATTCTCTCCAATGACCTTCCCCCTGATATCGACTGCGTTGATCTGCGTAATAAGATTTTCGAGAAAGGTGGGTTTCTCTTTTCTGGTAATGGACACTGTTTTGCCATCTATATCATATTTAAGGGCAAGCCCTTTAAAGACATTGTTCAAAGCTTCTTCGAGCGTCACATCTGTAACTGCGACAGACACCCGTTGGTTATTCAGTATGATCCTGTTATCATAGAAAATATCATAGCCGCTCTGCTTTCTGATCTCTTTAAGCACCGCTTTAACAGAAGCATCTGGAAGGTTTAGGGTAATGCGCTGGCCAAAGGTGGATGCGCTGACCTGCATAAGGGATGCTATTAATATAACGGTAGTTAAGCGCATAATTAGCAATATTTTATAGTATAGCCAATTTGGCATACTGAATTTCTTCGTATAAATTGTATACATTTACGTAAAGTTTGGTTCTGTGCATCCTGCCTCTAGCGGTCGAAAACTTGTGGCATGCTGCGGTTAAATAGTTGATATTTATATTGATTGTCCAAACACAAACCAGGGGTGCTTCACTTCTGGTTTGTTTGTATTTTAGGTTTCCTGTTATAGCTGTCCTGTTATCTCCTTAAATGGGTTAATGGTAAACAAATCGGTTAATTCTGTTTTTATAGGAGATGATATTTTCGCATAAAGATTATCGGGACACATATAGTTTTTTCCCTTCCAATTTGAAATGTACAAAACCTGATTTCTCAATCAGCTTCAGTACATCTGACAATTTATTATCCCTGGAAATCCAGCCTCCGGTTTCTACACCATCAGGTACGCCACTTTCATAAATGACTTCGAGATCATACCACCGGCCGATTTTGCGCATAGCCTGCCTGAAGTCCAATCCTTCCAGGTTAAAGTCTCCGTCTTTCCAATCGATGATATTCTCGATATTGGCCTTAGCTACCTTAATCGTGGAACCATTACTGACAGCCTGAAAACCCGGTTTGAGTATCTGCTGGCTTCCTCCAGAACTGATCTTAACTGAACCTTCCACCAAAGTGGTAGCAATAGCAGCCTCATCCGGGTAGGCGTTGATGTTAAAATGTGTCCCCAAAACCTCTACCTCCTGTTTTTTCGTGATGACAATAAAGGGATGTGACTTATCCTTGGCAATTTCAAAATATCCTTCGCCCGTTAAGGAAACGCGTCTGATTTCTGCTTTGGCAAAACTGGTAGGATACTTTAACGAAGATGCTGCGTTCAAAAACACGGTAGAGCCGTCAGGTAGGCGCACCTGAGTATGCTCACCGCGTGCAGTAGTCAGGGTATTAAATTCCTGGGGGGCAGTTTGAGTATCAGTCACCTGATAGATAATCTGCCCATCTTTGTCTTTGAATATCTTTACGCCGGATTGGCTTGCAATCTTTCCAGCTAAAGCATCTTTAATCAAGATCCTTTCTCCATTTGCCAATGTCAATGTAGCCCCCAGTTTTCCAGGGTCGATGTCATTTGTGTATTTACTGATGAACTGCTGATCCTTTCCAGCAGTATTGAAGCTGTAGTAAAAAAGACCCGCACTGATGATAAGGATCACGGCAGCGGCGGCAACCAACCGGGGCCACAGGAAAATCTGTGCAGGCGCAGCGGGTATCATCAAAGGCAGGTCCAGACGGATGCGCTGAGAGATCATTTCAACCTCATCCTCGGTCAGTCTTGGTTTTTCTGCAGCAGATTCCCTTAGGTACCAGGTTTCCAGCAATGCGGTTTCCTCCAGGGTCAGCCTCCCCTTTTTGTATTTATCTAATAATGCGTTTACCTGCTGTTGATTCATTCGCTTGTAAGCAAAGATTTTTATCCTTCACATACACATGACGGTTATGATATGCCTGCGTTATAGATTTTTTATAAAAAAAGTAAATAAGATGGTTTTTACATGCCAGTGGCTATTTTTACATGCCTGATGCACATAGCTTTGTTTTCGTAGAATACCTAAAAAGATTTTTTGCCACATAATAAATGGGCTAACAAACGCACGTCCCTAACTTTGCCATTCACAACAATACATAGCATCCCTATTACAATTTGGCAATTTACACCGACAGTACCAAAGTCCCAATGCACTAAGTAGCATAAAGCATTCACAACCATCAAAATTTCGGGCGACCTTTAAAAAAATTAGGGCAGCGCTAGTTTGTTTAAGCGGTGGCGGACAGTCTTTTCTGTGGTAATGGCATAATCTATTGAAACAATGACAGATCTGTTTGATAATGGTATCCTATAAAAATCAAATGGCTCTTTCTCCGTGCGGGACACCCAACCCCTATGATGTGGCGGTAATCAGAGCAACCAAAAAACGTGCAGATAGGAAGCAATTTTCAGCTTCAGGATTTTAATGGCGTTATGTACCTGGAGCTTGGCTGTCTGATCGGATATGTTCAGACGCTCACCGATTTCCTTATAACCCAGTTCATCCTTACGGCTCAAGAGAAAAACCTCGCGCATCTTCCTTGGTAAAGCTGCGATCTCCCTTTCAATCAGCTCGGCCAGCTCTCGTTCACGCAGGCCCGCATCCGAAATGCTATGGCCCTCCTCCATAAAGCGCCCAATTGCATCGGTATAGCGGGCAACGACCTTTTGATGGGATAGCAGGTCGAAGACGCGGTTTCTTACCGCAGTATAGAGGTAAGCAGAGAGGGAGGATTTAAAAACCAAACCCGACCGTTTTTGCCACAGGATCAGGAAAATATCCTGGACCAGGTCGCCTGCCTCATCACTGGACTGTAAAAGATGGAAGGCATGTTTGATCAGTAGTTTGTTGTAACGCTCAAAAATCTCGGTATAGGCTTGCTGATCTCCGTCACGAAGCATTTCTGCCAGTTGCCGGTCAGTTAAATTGTTATATATAGCACTACCCGTACCCATTTGAGCTATTATAAAATGTAAGTTAGCAAGGAATTGATTTAATATAAAGTTAACAAACTTTGGCATAAAAAACCTTTTTTTTGCGCCCCTGATAACAGATCGACAGAATCAAAACCGCGATACCTAATTACTTCCCAAGGCGATAGTAATAAAAATGACTTCCCGGAACGCTGAATATATGAAAAGGACCAGGTTTTTAAAGTATCAATGATACCCACACGACGCCATCCTGTCTGCTACCATAAAAAAAGCGGCCTATCAGTCCGGGAAACTGATAAGCCGCTTTGCTAAATAATCAATACTGCCTGAGGGTGCCTTTATCCCTCACAACCTGCCTATATAGAAGGATCTCTACAGACAAGCCGCTCTGACCTCAGTCAATAATCACGGACAAATTTAATTTAAGTATTTCTCAAGTGCTTTATTCAAAGCTTCTCCGCGGAGGTTAGTTGCTATAATCTGGCCTTTGGGGTCAATCAGGAAATTTTGTGGTATCCCAGTAACCGCATAAAGTTTGGCAGCTTCATTTTTCCAGCCTTTGAGGTCTGAGACCTGTGGCCAGATCAGCCCATCTTTCTTAATCGCTTCGTTCCAGGCATTTTTTGCAGATTCATTATCAAGTGAAACGCCTAAAATTTCAAAATTTTTGTCATGGTATTTCGCATAAGCTTTAACGACATTTGGATTTTCTGCGCGGCACGGGGCACACCAGCTTGCCCAGAAATCAATCAGTACGTACTTACCCCTAAACGAAGAGAGTTTCACTGGATTGCCGTTCACATCATTCTGTGAAAAATCAGGGGCTGGTTTACCTGCTGATACAACCATTTCCTTAGCAAGCTGATCAGATTTTGTCTGTAGTTTGGTTAATGCCTCTGTTCTTATCGTACTCTTTTCATTTACGCTACTAAGTATGGTAATCAATGAGTCTGTTCTACCTTTGTCAACTGATCTATTGCTTGAAAGGTTGTTGGCTAGCAATGGTGTCAATGGTGAGGTAGGATGCTGTTTAATAAACGTATAATAGGCATCCGGTAAATATGCAGCTTCCTGCTGGTATTTTTTATTCGCCTGGACCCTCACGGAATTGCGTGTAAGGAAAAACGGCGATTTTGCTGTTTCCAACCAATCTCTCATTGCCCGGCTACTTTTTTCAGCGAGCTGCTTATATTGACGATCCGCCTCAGCTGATGCCCCGGTTTCAGTAACGTTATACATGAAACCATCAGAAACCACATTGGTTTCCCCCTTGACAATGATCAGGTCCGCCTGAATGTCAAGGTGTTGCCGAGCTGCCATCATCTCGGGTTCCGGTCCGAAGGCTAAGGTAAACGGAATAGCATCATTGCCTATTTCACCTGTAAACTTATAAGTCCCATTGACCACATCTGAACTGTCCACTTTTTTACTTTCATATTTTGGATATATCAAAAACACCTTATCTGGCATAGGTTTAACGTTTTTCAAAACACCGTTGATAACAAATCTGGATACATTCTGTGCGGATACAGCATTGCAGGACACTACAAGGAGAGCGAGCGCAATGGATAGTTTTTTCATCGTACTTTTCATTTTACTTTTATTTAGTTTTAAGATTTTATTGATTAACATACTGGTTATGGAAAAACCAGTCGGTTTACGAGAAAGCAGATCACTTTTATTGCCCTGCTGCCAATAGCTGTAGGGGCGATAGACGCTTAAAAAAAGCGTCTCCTTTCTATGACATTGTTTACCCCCGTTTATCGGTACGGTTCGCAACATCCATTTATTCTGCCAGGTTTTTTTAACACGGTTTTTCCTTAGGGATCTAACGTGTGTTCTGCCAGCCGGGATTAAAATAACGCACCTCATCGGGTATCTGCAGCGTATATTTTACACTCTTCGGCGGTAAAGTGGCAATCACCCTATTCGCTGCATCATAGCGGTTTACCGTTGGCATACGGCCCTCTTTATCGAGCCTGCGCATATCAAACCACCGCATACCGTTAAAGGTCAGTTCAAATTTTCTTTCCGTCAATATTTTTTCGAGGACCTCTTCCTGGTCCCCCGACTGGAATGCCTGGTAAACGGCAGTCGGGAAACGGCGCTTCCGGATGGCGTCAAGCTGCTGCAGCGCCGTAGCAAGATCTCCGCTCCGGACTGCGGCTTCCGCAATAATTAAGCGCATTTCGCCAACAGAAGTACCCCAATTGGCATAGGCAGTCGCGGAGGGCACGCCGGCTGGGCGAAACGTTACCTGGTTCCTGGCTGTTGGATTATTGTTGCCTGACGGACTGAAAAAGTATTTTAGACGCAGATCATTTTTATCGAATGACTTGACAAATTCAACAGTAGGTATTTCGGTTGTACCAAACGATACAGCTATTCTGGCATAGAGTGCATCAGGGCGGATCACCAGATAGGAAAAGTTCGCTGAGCTGGTAATGGTATTGTAGTCGATCATTTCGCGGCCTGCCCTATCCAGCGCAATCTGCGCATACTTTGCCGCCTCGCTATAATTACGCATGTAGAAGTACACACGGGCAAGTACGCTATAACCCGCTGCCACTGAACCCCTGTAGCGGTTGGTGGGATTATCGGCCGGCAGATTAGGAAGGGCGGCATTCAAATCCGCGAAGATGTGGTCATAGATAACCTTCACCGTGCTCGGGTCGGGTACCTGGTCGGATACGTCGTTTGACAGGGTGAACGGAACAGCAATATCACTGGCAGCGGTAAGCGCATCATATGGCTTGCCATACAAATTTACCAGGTAAAAGTACTCGAACGCCCGGCCAAGTAGTGCTTCTGCTTTCAATGTTGCTTTTTGCTGTTCGGTACCGCCAGTCGCCTGGTCGATACCCAGTAGTACCGTATTAAAATAGTTAATGGACTGATAATGGTTTTTCCAGATCAGCGGATCGGCGTTTACTGTCGTTGGATTAAACTGATCGGCCCAGGTGTAGATGTTATCATTAACCGATACCACTGGATCGGGAATAACGGGATTGTCTACGTTGTCGGCCAGCAGATTGATTTCCCGCGCCAATGAGCCTTCCAGTAGTACATTATTCAGCCACTTATCGTAGTCTGTAACCGTAGAGAGCAATTGTACACCCCTAGGCTCCACCTCCAGGAACTTGTTACAGGCCATCACTGGTAACAATAACAAAAGAACCAGTGTATATTGATTAAATCGTTTCATATTAAAATTGATTAAAAATTGGTAAATAGGGCAATAGCATAAGTAGGGGTAATATAACCTTTGGCATACGACCCCATTGCAGCACTGTAGTTATACCTGTTCAAGGCAACGGTATACAGGTTGGACGCCTGCAGCTTGATTTCGAAATTACTGAAGCCGGCTTTTTTTATCCAGGGGCTGTTGCGTAAATTGTAAGATAATGTTACATCGCCCAGCGTAAAATAATCGCCATCAACAATATACTGATCAGAAAAAGCCAGAACAGTTGCTGTCAAAGCTGATGCTGCAATGGAAGGCAGCATACCGGGTATGTTTTCATCACCGGGCTGTTTCCAGTAGTTAGCAGCCCCTTCCAGTGGGCGCGGGTCGGTCATACTTGGAGCAGGTACCCGTACTTTAAATCCACCATAGTAGTTGATCATGCAATACGCATAGAAATTACCTATATCTACACGGTTACTAAGGCCGGCACTTATGGCTGGAATAGAGCTTCCGGCAAATTCTAAATCGTTAATTCCTCCATTCGGCGTTCCGGGACGTTTGGCATTACCGTTGATATCATAAATAAGCGGATAACCCTGCGCGTCAAGGCCTGCATAACGGTAATTGAAAACCGCGTTTACCGGATAACCTTTCAGGTAAGCTACATTGCTGCCCGCAAGATAATTCCCAGCGGAACTGGCAGGTGTAAGGGCGCTGTACACTTCCAGCACCCTACTCTTATTTTGCGAGAGTACCAGCCCGGTGTTCCAGTTGAAACTGCGCCGTGAAATCCAGTCCGCCTGAAGGTCAAATTCCATACCTTTATTTCGGAGCGAACCCTGGTTGATCATCGCCACTGTACCTCCCCTGGTAGCATCAATCCTGGTATTCGCCAGAAGATCAGTACTGTACTTCTCATAATAATCAATGTGGCCGGTAATGCCGCGAAACAGGCTGTAATCAATACCAAAGTTGTGGTTGCGCGTCTGTTCCCATCTTAACTGCCCATTGGCATATGAGAACAGGCTTAATGACACAATGTTGGGTACAATGAAATTATTCAAACTGGACTGGGCAATGGTCTGCGGCAATGCATTCCTGGCTATATTGCCGTTAAAACCGGTGGCCGCGCGCAGTTTCAAACTCTTTATCCAGGTAATGTCACGGATAAACGATTCTCTATCCATGTTCCAGGCTGCGCCTACCGACCACAGTGGTTTATAACGGTATTTGGGATCGGTACCAAACAGGTTTGACTGATCGACCCGGATACTGCCTGTCAGGGAATATCTACTCCTAAAGGAATAAACCAGATTGGAATAGCCCGACACATACCGGTTATCAGTGGAAGTCTGTTTGAAGAGATTGGCAGGACTTAATCCAACATTGGCCCTTCCAAATTCCGGAACAGCGGTGCTGCTCAAGAACTGCAGATTAACCGACTGCTGCAGTAAATTCTGATCATTGTAGCCGAAATAGGCTGAGGAGCTTGACTGATCTGTTAAGCGGCGCACTTCGGTGCCCAAAATCACATTCAACATATGGTCTTTAGCGATCCTGTTATCATAATTCAACTGAGCTCGTCCGGTAATGCTAAGGGTTCGGCCAAAGCTTTGCTGCAAAAAGTCACCGGCAGGAACATTAAATACAATTTTGCCGTCAGAACCGGTCGTTGCATAGCGGTTCATAGCCTGGCGTACCTCGGCAGACTGCTCAGTGACATAATGCCGGTGCTGTAGCTGGGTGTTTTCATAGATACCACCAAATGTAACATTGAAGCCATGACCAAGCACATATTTAAAATTAGTTGTGAACCGGTTGATCACCGACCTGTCCTTATCGCTCACCTCGTTCAGCTCCTGCAAGGGATAATACATGTTATCTTTTGCTCCCCTTGCCATTTCCATGACGTTTCCTTCTGAAATATTCCTAGATAAAGTAGCTGTAAAAAGTGGTGCACCGGTACTGCTGTCCTGGAACCGCTCATAAGAGTAGAATGAGTTAAGATCGGTTACAGGTGCGGTATTGGTATGCACCTGCTGATAATCCGTAGTTAGTTCCAATGAGAACCGGGGCGAGAAATTAAAAGTGGAGCGGGCAGATAACATCATCCGGTCGTTGTCGTTGTTTTTTTTCGCTAGTGAACTATTGTTGTAATTGGCTGTAATGTAATAGAGTGCCTTTTCTGTACCACCTGAAAAATTAAAATTATATGCCTTTGTGGTAGGGTTCTGCAGGAACAGTCTTCCGTAATCCTCGGCATTGTTGTAAGCAGCATAGTCCGCAAACTGCTGGTTAGCCTGCTCTGCTGTGATGATACCCGCACCCTGTTTTGCCAAGGTAATTCCAACAGGAGGTACGCCATATAATAAATACCCAAGTCCACTGGGTATATATGCTGACCAGGTTGTCGAACTTGCTGCATATGATCTGTAATTATACCGTTGATAATCCACAGTCGTATTCGATGCTTTTTCCCAGCGGTAACGGCTATAGTCATCTTTGGGCGTTAGCGATGTCGTTGCCCGGAAGGTGAACTGCGTTTTACCCACCATGGCCTGCTTGCGTTCGATCACAATTACGCCGTTAGATGCCCGCACACCGTAAACAGTGGCTGCCGCTGCATCCTTTAATACCGTAACGGTTTTGATCTCGTTGGGATCGATCATATCCAGCGTAAGATCCGTCGGATAACCATCCACCACGATCAGCGGGCTTTTATTCCCGTTGATGGTGGAAAGTCCTCTGATCTGAAACAGGTTGTTCCCTTCAAACTGGATGTCGTTATTGATCATCACCCCGGGCAGTCTGTTCGCCAGGCCGGATAAAAAATTGGTACTGATGCGCGATTCATAATCTTTAGTGGTAATTACCGATATCGCACCGGTAGTCTGTTCCGGCCGGATTCGCTGATAACCCGTATTGATCGACACCCCTACTTCCTCCAAATCGCCCACGGCAACTTCCATCAGGACACTCCCGAGATTTTTTGAAGCCTTAACCTCTTTTGCTGCATATCCGGTATAGGTAAGCACCAAAATGCTTCCCTCTTCCACATTGGCTAAAATAAATTCCCCATTGGCATTGGTCTTAACAGACCTGTTCTTTCCTTTAACTACTATTGTAGCTCCTTCCAGCGGCACGCCCTTCTCATCTAATATTTTTCCACGGACATCAATATCCACGAACGCAGATATTAACCTATCTATAAAGGATGATTCCTTCTGTTTTACAATAACCACTTTGTTATTGATCTCATAAGAAAATGGCTGTCCCCCGAAAATCTGCTCCAACACATCTTCGACTTCAGCACTCTTGACGCTAATACTCACCGGCTTGGCGTTCTTGAGCAGATCATCTTTGTAAATAAAATTATAACCACTTTGGGATTTAATCGCCCTTAATACAGTGCTCAGCGTTGCATTTGTTTTGGACAGGCTGATCTTTTGTGCAAAGCCGGTGGCACTGACCTGCATGATGGCACTTATTAATAGCACGGTAGTTAATCGCATAATCAGCCATATTTTATGGATAAGACCTTTCGGTATACCCGGTTTGTTTGTTTGTTTGTTAAACATTTCATTTAGTTTGCGACAAAGACTTAGCAGCCAAATGAGTGACCGTCAATATTGCTTTCATGGGCAAGATTGCCTAAGTTTGTTTGTCTGGTTCATTGCAGTATGCCTTTGGTGTCCAAGCTGTGGGCATCTGCGGTTCAGTTGATTTTAGTATCAAGGCCAGTTATACCATTTCCCGACTACAATCGGGATCTGGTTTTTCGCTCTAACCTCTAACATTAGTACTCCAGAGGCCGATCTATGTAATCTCACCTCAGGTAAATTCAGCCTTAGCTTTTCTGTCGTATTGCTTTTCCCATATGTTTTTTTTAGTTAATAATCAATTAATTACACCTCGTAAATGAGTATTTTTATCGGCTGAATATTATTTTGATACATAAATTTTCCGTCCTTCAATCTTGAAATGGGCTGCGCCGGACTGCTCTAAAATCTGTAGCACCTTCGACACCCTGTCAAACCGCGATACACTGCCCGTATAGGTATCAGTGGTTTTTTCCATATTGTAGATTATCTCAACATCATACCAGCGTTCAACCATTTTCATGATGTTTTCGATATTTTGTTCGTGAAACATAAACTCATTGTTTTTCCAGGCCACTGCAAGTTGTGTATCTGCTTTGTCAACAGTTATTTTTCCATTATCCAAGGCCACTGACCGCTCACCTGGCCTGATCAGCTTAAAATCCAAAACATTTGAGACTTTTAAACTTCCTTCCAGCAAGGTCGTTTCAATGGCTTCACCCAGATAAGCATTTACATTAAAATGCGTTCCCAATACCTCCAGTTGCTGACCGTTGCTCTCCACGATAAAGGGATGTGCTTTGTCTTTGGCAATTTCAAAATAAGCTTCACCCGTCAAAGTCACATGCCGGATTGCCGTTTTCACAAAGCTTGTCGGATATTTCAGCGAAGAGGCAGCATTAAGAAAAACCAGGGAGCCATCAGGCAGGCGTACCTGGATCTGTTCTCCGCGCGAAGTAGATAGCGTATTGTACTCCAGCCCCCCGGATCCGGCTACCGTTACCTCATAAATGAGCTGTCCGTCAGCATTTTTTGAAATCTTTACGCCCAGCTGATGGGCAATGGTTCCAGACTGCAGCTCACTGATCAATATTTTTTGACCATTTGCAAGGGTCAGCGTAGCGCCCTGTTTTCCGGGAGCAACATCATTGGCGTATCTACTGCTTTCCTGTAGATCGCTTTCCGATGTTTTCATCTTATAAAAAAGACCTGCACCCAGTATGATGACCGCGACAGCCGCTGCCATCAATCGGGGCCGGAAGCTGAACTTTTTATAATGCAGCGGCAAACCTGCTCTTAATTTTGCAGAAAGCTCGGTTATTTCCTTTTGGCTCAGCCTGTTTTTCTCAACTGCAGCTTCTTTATTGTACCATTGTTCAAGCCTGAGTTTTTCGTGGGAACTGAGTGTACCGTTATTGTATTTTTCGATCAGTTCGCCAGCCTTTTGTGCGTTCATCATGTAGGTTCTGTTTAATGCTTTTGATGTACACATGACACCTTAAGCCATAGGGCGTTATAGATTTTAAATCAGCTACAACAAAAAATAGTCATAATCAACTGATTATCAATAAATTAAAATAAAACCATAATATGCAGATAATAACTCATTTTAATCCTCAAAGTTTTTACTGCATTATGTACCTGAAGCTTTGCGGTTTGGTCAGAGATGCCCAGACGTTCTGCAATTTCTTTATAACTCAGTTCGTCTTTCCTTCTAAGCAAAAATATTTCGCGCATTTTTGCAGGCAGATTATGAATTTCTTTTTCGATCAAGACGGTCAGTTCCTTCTCGATCATCTGTTCATCGGCTACCGGATGATTTTTTTTCATGAAACCTGCAAGGCTGTCGGCATAACGGTTGGCGACCTTTTGATGGGACAAGCGGTTAAAGACACGGTTCCTGGTTGCGGTGTACATATAGGCTGAAAGTGAAGTACTAAATACCAGCGTTTCCCTTCTTTGCCACAGCGATAAGAAAACATCCTGCACCAGGTCCAGCGCTTCGTCTTTATCCTGAAGGAGTTGAAAAGTATGCCGTAAGAGCAATCCATGGTAACGCTCAAAAATTTCAGTATAGGCAAACTGATCCCCGCCAAGAAACATTTCCGTTAGTTGCCGGTCCGTTAAGCAGCTATACTTGTTACCAGTACCCATTTGAACTATTTATAAATCTGGAAGTTAGATAAGGGAATGCATTCATCTAGATTTTATCATTTCTAACATCAGCGTATAAATTATTTAACATACCATGAATAACAGGATATGTATATTTGGGCTGTTTTTTCACTTCTCTTATCTGTTCTCCGTTAGTCATCTATGCGGGTTTAGTGTTTTTGATATACACATGACATCTTTAAGCTGATAGCGTTATAGATTTTAAATCATTTTTATTGCATATTTAAACAAAGAACTGATTATCAACATTTTAAAATAAAACAAAAGCATGTAAATATGAGCTGATTTTAACCCTTAAAATTTTTAATGCATTATGCACCTGGAGTTTTGCAGTTTTGCCGGAGATGCCCAACCGTTCAGCAATTTCATTGTAACTCAGTTCTTCTTTCCTTCTGAGCAGGAATATTTCACGCATTTTTGAGGGCAGATTATGGATTTCCTTTTCGATTAAAAAAGCCAGCTCTTTCCCGATCATCTGTTCATCTGCAATCGGCTGACTTTTTTCCATGAAACAGGAAAGGCTTTCGGCATAGCGGCCGACAACTTTTTGATGGGACAGGCGGTTAAAAACACGGTTCCTTGTCGCGGTGTAGATATAGGCTGAAAGTGAGGTGCTGAATACGAGCGTTTCCCTTTTTTGCCAAAGCAAGAGGAAAACATCCTGCACCAGGTCCAGCGCTTCATTTTTATCCTGAAGAAGCTGATAAGCATGTTTCAACAACAATTCATGGTAACGCTCAAAAATTTCAGTATAGGCCGACTGATCCCCCGTAAGTAACATTTCCGATAATTCCCGGTCAGTAAGCTTGCTATATGTAGTGACGCACGTAGCCATTTGAGCTATCTATAATCTGTATTGGTTAAGAATATATTCATTTAAAATCGATCATTTCTTTATCGGTGCGTATAAACCGCTTTCCAAAACGCTGAATAAATCTACGCCGTTCAGATTTCATTCCTGGACCTGGCCAAGCGGTATAGCGTGATTTCATTATAATAACCTGTTGTCTTTAAAGACAATAGATTAAGCGGATTTTGCAGCGAAAACGGATGACCGGAATAGAATAGATTTGGGCTGTTGAACAGATTTAAATGTGCCGTAATCTGTCCCATTGGCAAGGCCAGATAAAAACCCCACGACAACTTTGTCTTTTTCTCTCACTTAGCATATTTACTGACGCAGAGCAGATTCTGGTGAACTATTGCAATCATCTTAGCCCCCACACTTTTAATTTCCAACCTCGCCATCAGTCCATTCAACATGCACCCAGGAATCATGCATTTCCTCAAAAAAAACAGGGTTTCTTTGCGAATAACTGCTATGATAAGGTAAACCCGGTTTTAATAAATTGGAATTTTCCGTTTTCCCTTGTTCAAGATCAGCACCGACTTTAACCCGGCCAGGCCTTTTTTTCTTGCAAATACCAACGCAGGCAATCAGGATGATAATAAGTATGACATTGGTTTTATTGGTCATCAATCATTTTTCGTTTTTCACTATCGCAAAGAACACAAATTTTCAAAAGGCTGATTAGTACTTTTCGTGCAATTTTTAACACTTTTATCTATTTATGGCCGATATATACATAATAAATTTATCGTTCGGTTTGATGAAAGCCTAAAAAGTTATAAGTCGTAGTATTTACATTATCAGGGAATACCCAGTTCAAAATCAGTGTGCTGCTTTATGGACGTGTATTTTGCAATAGTTCCCAAAAAGATAGTTATCCTGAACCTACCATTTATATGCCTGTGGGATATCTCATCTATTCATTCTGCTTTGACCGCACACTATCCCCCGGACTGATTTGGTGGCGATAGTCTGCCACCGGCACTTTAACACAAGCTATGCCTACTGCATCTGGGCCCTGGCAGCCGGAAGATGTCCTATATTCATCTTCAGTCTGGTTAAATGATGAGATGAGGTCAAATCCTGCAAGGATTACTGATGCAACAATGATAACCGTTCTTTTTGTTAATTCGTTCATGGGTATTATTAATTAAGTTCTTTATAAAGAACACAAACTTTCAATCAGTTCAATTAATACTTTTCGTGCAATTTTTAACACTTTTTAGCATACATTAATATTATAAATGGCACACGGGCCGGGAATGTGACAATATCCTATTTAACAAATAAGATATTGGAAACTTCATACACGTGCCAATATAATGGGAGCAGGCATTCGTTTCACCGAAATACATACTTTGTCCTTTCAATAAATAATATGATATTGCGCTGGGAATTTAACGCGCATAAAATGGCAGCCAATGATTTATGGGAAGAGAGCAACTGGATGGCATCCCTGGCAAAGGGTGATGAATCGGCGCTGTCTTATTTTTTTAAACTTCACCAAAAATCTTTAGGATATTTCGCATCAAGGATGATCGGTGACGAGGCTGAAGCCGAAGACATTGTTGCCGGATGCTTTGTTAAACTCTGGGAACGCAGATCTGATTTTGAAAATGCCCATAAGCTCAAAAGTTTTTTATATGTAAGTTGCCGGAATGCATGCCTGAACCACCTCCGGCATCTTAAGGTAAAATCGGCCGCCCAGCAGGCCTACCATCAGGAACTCGAAGATTCATCGGAAGATATCTTATATAAAATTGTTGAATCCGAAGTACTGCAGGCAATGCACCGGGAGATTGAACTGCTTCCCGAAAATTACCGCGAAGTATTTAAGCGGATTTATTTCGAGCAGCAAAAAACCGATGAAATAGCTTTGGAACTGGGTATCAACGTACAAACAGTGCGTAATTACAAAACCAGATCGGTAGAATTGCTTAAAACGGCGCTGTTAAAAAAAGGTATTTCCTCTGCCCTTACACTGGCCCTTTTGCTGCTCGACCGAAGGTTGTAAAAAATATTTTTTATTTCATGGGTTGTTTGCCTGGGTGAGCGTGTTCTACTATTTAAAAAACCATCACTAACAAACCTGACTTCACACTAATGGCCGAAAACCCCTTCCATATTGCGGAACTGATCACTGCATACCTTCAGGATTCCCTTTCTGCTGAGCAGCGCACAGCGCTGGACAAATGGCTTGAGGTCGACGCAAACAGGCTATTTCTTACAGGTTTTTCTAAAAAGGACGAGTTACGTGATAAGCTTTCCAGATTTGGAAATATTGATGCAGATGCAACCTGGAAAAAAACGTTAACGGGTCTGGCAAAACTGAACAGTTCGCCTACGGAGAAAGAAACAAAAGTACCGGTTGTAATCAACATCATAAACTACAAGTGGATCGCGGGCCTGGCCGCCGTCCTAATTGTCAGTATCGGAATATATTTTTTCAACTCTTTGCATAACAGCAGTCCCTCGTCAGGTTCTGTGAACCTGATCGTGAATGATATCGCTCCTGGAAGAAAAGGTGCGACCCTAACAATGGCCGACGGTAGAACAATTGAGCTGGACGGCAAAAAAAGTGAAGTGATAACTAGCAATTCGGAGATCATTTATAGTGACGGTACCGCCATAAAAACTACTCAGCAGGATAAAAATCAAAATCCTTCTAATGGAACCCAAATGCTGACGGCATCAACTGCTAATGGCAGGAGCTATATTTTCACCTTACCTGACGGCACCAGAGTATGGCTGAATGCCGCCTCAACGATTAAATTCCCCATGCATTTCACCGGCAACAGCCGGACAGTAGAGATCAGTGGAGAGGCCTATCTGGAGGTTTACAAAGACCGCGACCACCCTTTTGTTGTCAGGTCAAAAGATCAGCAGCTGGAGGTCCTGGGCACCCATTTCAATATCAGGAGTTATGCGGAAGAAAGCCGTACAAAAACAACCCTTCTGGAAGGATCTGTCAAAATTGCTCCCCTTTCAGGTCAGTTCTCTAGCCATTCAACATCATCGCCGGGCAGTCAAACGGCGGTTGTGCTGAAACCCAATGAGCAGTCTGTTTTGAAACAGGGAAAAATAAATATATTCCCTGCAGATACAGATATGGAGACCGCATGGATAAGAAATGATTTCCAATTCCGTGGTGAAACAATGGAAAACGTGTTGAAGGATGTTGCACGCTGGTACGATGTTAAAATCATATACCAGAGCAATGACGAAAGATCAACGCCTCTAATCGGTCAGATTTCAAGGGACAGACCATTGTCGGCAGTTCTTGAAAGGATTGCCTCAGCCAGCCATAGCCGGTTTAAGATCGAAGGAAAGCTGGTCACCGTAATGCCCTACAACTAAAAAAAACAAAATCAACTAAATATCAACCAAACCAAACTCAGAAGAACCATGACAACAAACTTACGACAGGAAAGCTAGGGCTTAAAGGCAGGCTTTAAAGCAGGAAGGCAGTGCTACTAACACCGCCCTCCAAAGTTTGAGCTAACCATCCCACCAAAGGCGGGAAAAATTATTTACTCAACAACCTTATCAACTCAAACCACTACAAAAGTATGAATAAATATGCTTTTAACCTAGGTATGCCCAAACTGCGGCTACCGCACAAATTGTTATTGATTATGAAGCTAGTCATAATAATTCTATTCACCTCTCTAATGCAGGTATCTGCTACGAGCTTTGCACAGTATGTAACCTTAAAGGAAAAAAACGCACCATTAGAATCGGTAATTTCAAAGATCCGGAGCCAGACAGGCTATGACTTTGTTTTTGATTTTCGCTTATTGGAAAAATCAAAACGGGTCAGTGTGAACCTAAACAATGAAAACCTCGAATCCGCCCTAAAAATTGTATTCAAAGACCAGGACCTGGACTTTACAATAAAAGACAAAATAATTGTAATCAAAGCCAGGGAGATTTCATTTATGGACCAATTGGAAGCGCGTGTCAAATCTGCACTCGCATTCAATCAGAATGTTAATGGAACCGTAAGCGATACATTGGGAAACAAGTTAATCGGAGCATCAGTGTCATTGAGGGGAGCTAAATCCTATAATGCCACCTCTGATAATACAGGGCGGTTTGAATTTCCATCCATACCCGAGGGAAACTATAAGATCAGTGTCACATATGTTGGTTATAAAAAGCTTGAGGAGACTGTAAATGTGAGACAGGGAATGAATTCTTTACTGTACATACTTAAGCAGGGAACCTCCGATTTGGATCAGGTTCAGGTTATTGCCTATGGAACTACAACAAAGCGATTTAACGTAGGCGCTGTAACCACAGTTACTGCTGCCGACATCGAAAAGCATCCGGTTTCAAACGTTCTTCTTGCATTGCAGGGTCAAGTGCCGGGAATGGCCTTGACGACCAGCTCGGGTGCTCCTGGTGCAGCGGTGAGAGTTCAAATCAGGGGGCAGAATACCCTGCGTAATGGAGACTCAGGGATCAGTCCTTATGATCAGCCCCTATTCATTGTCGATGGGATACCAATGGCCGCTCAAAATAACAATATAAATACCCTTCCTGGCTTTCTGAGCCCAGGTACCGAAAATTCAACTGGCCTAAGCCCTTTCAGCACGATCAACCCTTCGGATATTGAAAGTGTAACCGTGCTTAAGGATGCGGATGCGACATCTATCTACGGCAGCCAGGGTGCGAACGGCGTCGTTTTGATCACCACCAAAAAAGGAAAAGCGGGCAAGCCACAACTCTCTTTATCTATGAGAACGGGTATAGATATGTCAACCAGTACAGTGACTATGCTGAATACCCAGCAATACAGAGCGATGAGGCTGGAAGCATTTGCAAACGATGGCATAAATATTAACGACCTGCAGGGCACAAACCCCTTTTCATCAACAACTTATGCTCCTGACCTTACTGTGTTCGACCAGAATAAGAATACAGACTGGTATAATTACCTTTTGAGAAACAACCCCATTAACACTAATGTTCACAGTAGTTTTTCTGGCGGAAGCAACAATATGAATTTCATAGTATCTGGAGGGTTAAACCGTCAGGGCTACAATTTCCCAGGCAACCTTTCTAACAGCGTTTATACTTTTCACTCAGGATTTAATTATAACAGTCCCGATGGAAAGCTTGCTGTGGGGATAATTTCGGATTTAGCTTACCAGGATAATCAGGCATCATCTGCGGCATCCGTTGTGCGTAATATTCTAACGCCGCCTAATTACCCGGACTTGTTAGATGCGCAAGGCAGATTAGTTTGGGATTACCGGGGCGTAAGTCTCGACGATTTCCAAACGCTCGGAAAACTAAACAAGGTGGACCGGACCCAATCCACCAACATGAATAACTCTATAGCGATATCTTACGAGTTTTTCCGAAATTTTAAGGCTAATGTCAATGTTGGCTATAACCGAAATAATACGTCGGAATTACAGCAAGATCCGTTATCATCCCAGTCTCCTACTTCAGGAAGGTCTTCGGCGGGTTTTGGCAATAATAATTCCCAGACCATAAATATAGAGCCTCAGCTGAACTATAAGAATAGAATTGGCAAGGGCGACCTTTCTGTGTTAATAGGCGGAACCTACAAAAAGAATGTCCAGGATAGATCGACAATTCTGGGAAATGATTATGCCAACGATGCCTTATTAGGATCTGTAGCAGGGGCAGCTTCTGTCCTTGTTATTCCTGATGACGGCCGGATTTACAAATATACGGGTGTATTCGGTAGAATAGGTTATATCTGGGACCAGAAGTACATTGCGAGCGTTACAGGGAGAAGGGATGGATCGAGTAATTTTGGCCCTAGCAAGAAGTTCGGGAATTTTGGTTCTGCCGGACTTGGATGGATTTTTTCAGAGGAAAAACCAGTAAAAAACTTTCTATCGTTTCTAAGCTATGGAAAACTATCTGCCAGTTTCGGAACAACCGGAACGGATGCGGTAGACCCATACCGATACCAAACATTCTGGGAAGCGGCAGATTTTGGAGCGCTATTCCAGGGAACAAGGCCTTATCAACCGGCAAACCTCTATAACCCGAATTACAGTTGGGACCTTAAAAAAACCCTGAATACCAGCATCGACCTTGGATTTCTGAATGACCGTATATTGCTGAATGCTACCTGGTATCAAAGTCGTATCGGAAATCAGCTCATCAATGCACGTCTGCCAGCTCAAACTGGAAAGTCTGTAGTTATAGAAAACTCGCCGGCAACTTTGCAGAATAGAGGCTTAGAGTTCACCTTGAGCACGACCAATATCAAAACCCCAAACTTCAAATGGACGACCAACTTCAATATATCAGGTAATCGCAACAAATTGTTGGCTTTTCCTGATTTGGCAAATTCGGCTTATTTCGGAGAATATGAAATTGGAAAGCCCATTACGACAAAGCCCGCCTTTAGATACAAGGGGGTGAACCCGCAAACAGGTCTATTCGAGTTCTATACAAAAAATGGTGGGACTACATCAGACCCTGGGCAGAACGATCGGGAACTTTTGGTCGATATCACGCCTGAGTTCTTCGGGGGATTGGGAAACACGATGACCTATAAGAATTTTAGTTTGTCTTTCCTGTTTCAATTTTCAAAGGGAATGACTACCAACTGGCTGGCGACTTTATATACCCAGTCCGCTATTCCAGGTCAAATGAGCAATCTTCCTGTGCAAGCATTGTCACGCTGGCAAAAACCAGGCGACATTTCTGAATTACAGAAATTTACCACAAACCCAGTAGCGCAGTATGATGGTCCAGCGCTAAAATTTGTTGGCTCAACTGGAGCCTACACCGAATCGACATATGCAAGACTAAAGATGGCAAGCCTATCTTACTCTCTTCCTAGCGGTTTGCTGAAGAAAATTGGAGTTAAAGGTTTACAGGTTTATGTCAATGCCGAGAACTTATTCGTGATCAGCAATTTTGAGGTTGGAGATCCGGAATCTGTCACGAGTCTATTTACCCAGCCACTTCAAAGGACGATTGTTGGTGGCCTTTCCATTAATCTATAATAATCAGGACATGAAAATACATTATATAAAATCTGCGGCCATCCTCTGTATGGTGTCTGCATATCTAAGCTCTTGTACAAAACTAATTGAAATCCCACCCAATCCAGCGAGTCAAATCCCTGGAACGGTGCTGTTTGCCGACAGCGCTGGTGTTATGAACGCATGGGCGAGCATTTATACCGGCTTTGGACCTAGCACCATGAACTTTTACAGCGGTAGCATTACCATCGCTACTGGGCTAACGGGTGATGAACTTAGTACATCTCCAAGTGCATTCCCTACCGATTTGGCTGTTCAGACGAACAACATGACCGCTATGGACGGACGATCTACTGCGCTATGGAGCGATGCGTACTCGAACCTTTTTCGGATAAATTCATGTTTAGAGAATATCGAGGGCACTCAAGTGATCAGTGCAAAGCTCAAAAATCAGCTGATCGGTGAGGCGAAATTCACAAGGGCATATACCTATTTTTATCTGGTAAACCTATTTGGTGGGGTTCCGATAATCACCACTACCGACTATGAGCGGAATAGACGTGAGCCGCGGGCATCCGTTGATGCAGTTTACGCTCAGATCATGAGCGATCTTACAGACGCTAAACGCCTGGTGATGGATGACTATCCTTCAGCGGGCAGGGCTAGACCGAATAAGATGGTCGTGAACGCATTTTTAGCCAGAGTCTACTTATATCGTGGTCAATGGAACAACGCGGAGGTTGCAGCAACAGATGTTATCTCTTCAGGCGTTTACAGCATGGCTCCCCTAGCCTCAATTTTTCTTAAGGATAGTAGAGAAGCAATCTGGCAGCTACCGTCAAATGCTACCTTTGCCCAAACCGGGGAAGCATTCAATTTTATACCGATAAGCCCTACCAATAGCAGGTACCCAAATTACATTGTCTCACCATTGATGATAAATTCATTTGAAACCGGGGATTTGCGTAAAACGCAGTGGTTAGGGTCAAAAACTGTTTTAGGAAATGCCTACATCTATCCCGCGAAATATAAGCAGAGAACTGTTGACGGAAGCCCGGCGGAAGATTATATATTATTCAGGCTATCTGAAATGTATTTTATAAGAGCGGAAGCATTTGCCCGCCAGGAGAAAAATACCGACGCCATAACTGATTTAGGAAGGATCCGGAATCTTGCACGGGTAGGGCTTGCACCTTATAGTGGCCCGGTAAATTCGGCCGCTATTATAACAGCAATTCTGAAGGAGCGCAGGGTAGAATTTTTCTGTGAAAATAGCCACAGGTGGTACGACCTAAAAAGGACAGGGACAATCGATCAGGTTTTAGGAACCGAAAAACCAGCTTTCTGGCAAAGTACGGATGCCTTATTCCCAATTCCGCAAAGTCAACGAGATTTTAACCCGTTTTTAACCCAGAATCCAGGCTATTAATAATGATATAGTTGCAGTTATGGTGCACCAGGATTTGGTGCGCCCTGACTTGCTATGCAGAATCCCATTTTAAAAAAACATCAACAAATGAAAGAATCAATTGTAAAGATTGAAAATCTGTCGCATCGCTATGCCCTATCCTGGGCGGTACGCGACATCAACATGGAAATTCCTCGAACTGGCATAGTGGGACTACTGGGCTCAAACGGCGCGGGAAAGTCCACTATTATGAACATCCTCTGCGGTGCACTCAACCAAACGGAAGGTCAAATCTACATTGATGGCATCAGCATGCGAGAACAGCCACAAGAAGCCAAGAAACAAATTGGTTTCCTCCCTCAAAATCCGCCTCTTTATATGGATCTAACGGTAGATGAATACCTGAACTATTGTGCCGGGCTGAGGCTGATGCCCAGCGGGACAATAAAGGAGGCAGTAAAAGAGGCAAAAATTAAATGTAACATCGACCATTTCAGCAAGCGCCTTATCCGCAATCTTTCTGGGGGATACCGCCAGCGGGTGGGAATTGCCCAGGCTATTGTTCATAAACCTAAGCTCGTCGTTTTAGACGAACCTACCAATGGCCTGGATCCCAATCAGATCACCGAGGTTAGGGCTTTAATAAAAGATATTGCAACCGATAGAGCCGTAATTTTCTCTTCACACATCCTATCTGAGGTCGAAGTCCTATGTAGGGACATTGTTATGATCGAGGACGGACAGATTGTATTTTCGGACACTATGGATGCTTTCAATAATTACGTCGAGCCGCATAGCATGCTGATTACTTTGGAGAACCCGCCAGCTCCGGCTGAGTTACTAAAAATAAATGGAGTTACCAACGTGGATTCACTGACTCCGAGAACGTTCCGTGTCTATTTTAATGGAGATCAGGACATAACTGAGGCAGTAGTAACTGCAAGCGTAAACAACGGATGGCGACTTCGGGAGTTAACGCTCGATAAAAGTGCTCTCGATGAAATATTTAAACAACTATCCAACAAATCAAATCAACTTAAGAATTAATGAAAACGATTTTCAGAATAGCCAAAACAGAATTACGTTACTTATTTTACTCCCCTATTGCATGGTTCATCATGATCGTATTTCTGATCCAATGTGCAGTAACCTATACTGGACAACTGGAATATATAGCAAAGATCCAGGAAATGGGCGGAGATTTGAGCTGGATCCGAAGTTTGACAGCTAGCGTTTTTCTTGGTCCGCGCGGGTTATTTACCGGCGTTATAGAGAATTTATACCTATATATACCACTTCTCACAATGGGCTTGATCAGTCGCGAGACCAGTAGCGGTACGATCAAGCTGCTGTATTCTTCGCCAGTACAGGTTCATGAGATTGTCTTCGGTAAATTCCTGGCCATGATGATTTACAGCCTTTTGCTTGTAGGCATTGTGGGCATATTTATTGCATCTGGTTCGATTCAGATACAATCTGCGGAAACGGGAATGCTTTTAACCGGAGCGCTGGGCTTCTTCCTTTTGCTGTGTGCTTATTCGGCTGTAGGTTTGTTTATGTCTTCTCTTACTACTTATCAGGTGGTGGCAGCAGTCTGTACATTTCTGATGATAGGCATTTTATATTATGTAGGAAGGTTATGGCAAGGTATTGATTTCATAAGGGAGCTTACTTACTTCCTTTCCATTGCAGGGCGGACCGAAAAAATGCTAAACGGACTGTTGACGACAAAGGATGTGATTTACTTTGTTGTGATCGTATACATCTTCCTTGGCCTCACCATCTTTAAACTAAAAGGTGGAATGGAATCCAAACCAGTAGTGTTAAAATCGGCCCGTTATATTGGCGTTATCATTTCTGCGCTAATCATTGGATATGTGAGCTCTATTCCCAGTCTGATCGGTTATTACGACTCAACGTCCAACAAGGCCAGAACACTTACTGTTGGGGCACAGAAAATTTTAAAAAACATGGGAGATGAGCCATTGGAGATCACAGCCTATCCAAATCTTTTATCAAGGTTTTGGTATCTGGGTGATTTCACCACCTATAATTATAACCTGGCGCGATGGGAACCCTACATGCGTTTCAAAAACAACATAATAATCAATACGGTTCGGTATTATGACACTCCTTTCGATGATCCAACAACATTGACCCCCTATCCAGGAAAAAGTTTAAGGGAGGTTGCCACTATTCATGCTAAATTTTCGGATACAAAAATAGCACGGTTGAAAACACCCGAAGAGATTAAAAAAATTATCGACCTAAAGCCGGAGTTGAATCGTTATGTGATGCAATTGAAATACAAGGGCAAAACCACTTTCCTGCGTGTTTTCAATGACCAGGAGACCTGGCCGAGTGAAACAGAAGTTTCAGCAGCCCTACTCCGACTATTGCCTACCAAAATGCCCAAAATTGCTTTTCTTACCGGCAATCTGGAGCGGGATATAAATAAAGTTGGCGAACGTGAATATAAGATTCTGAACAACGAGCGTACATTCCGTTATTCTTTGATGAATCAAGGCTTCGACGTTACTGAAGTATCGCTGGAAAACCAGGATATTCCTGCCAGCGTCACTACTCTGGTAATCGCCGATCCAAAAATTGAATTTGATCCGGATGCACTTATCAAACTACAGAACTATATTGACAAGGGCGGAAACCTGCTTATCGCTGGAGAACCTGGCAAGCAGAACATAATCAACCCAGTGTTAAAAAAGTTAGGGGTTCAACTGATGGATGGAACACTTATACAGCAGAGCAAGGATTTCGCTCCTAACCTGATAACGCCTTACCTTACAAAATTCGCAGGTGGATTTTCAAAAGCTGTTGCAAAAAATATGAAAGACAGTTTGATTGTTTCTATGCCTGGAACGGCGGGATTAAGCTATAGTAACGAAAGTGGCTTTGATATACAGCCACTGCTGGTTACCAATGGGAAGCTTACCTGGAACAGAAAACGTAAACTAGACCTGGAAACAATGACTTCCGCTGATACCTCAGCTGCCCAGGAAAAAACTCAGGTTCCTCAGGAACAAGGCGACAACACCAACAGCGATCTAGCGGAGCGAAGAAAGAAGGCTCTTGCAATTGGTAGGATAACATACTCACCGGCAGAAGGCGATCTTCGTGGCCCAATTACCACAGTAGTTAGCCTGACACGAAAAATCAACGGAAAGGAGCAGCGAATCATAGTGGCCGGAGATGCAGATTTTCTTAGTAATTCAGAACTTCAGCGAAATAATATGAGAACTGGAAATTTTGTGTTTAACACTTCCCTTTTCAGCTGGCTTAACTACGGAGAGTTTCCGATTGATAGTACAAGACCTGATGTCAAAGACAAAAGCGTTAAGGTTTCGATCGAACAGGTCGGAATGCTGAAGATTTTGTACATATATGCGATGCCCGCAGTATTGTTTTTATTCGGGTTGATTTTATTATTGAGACGCAAGAGAAAATAATTACTGATGACATTCAACACAGACAAGCAAACATTGGACGACCTGAACATTTTTGGCAGGCATGGAAGTAATTCAATCTTCAGCATTTTTAATGTTTGCGCAACAAGAGGCGGTGCATCGGTATTAGAAAAGATGTTCCAATATCCCCTATCCGATGCTGAAGAGATCAACAATCGGACAGAGATTATCAGGCAGTATTCTGATAGCAGTTTGAGCTTTCCCGTTCAAAGTTCCGTTCTCGATGCGGTTCAGATTTATATGGAGAACACAGATGTGCGCACCAAACTGACTGCTGAAGACGATACTGTTGCCAAAAAGTTTTCGAATGCCCTAGCCAGGGACCTGATGACTACGCAGATTAAAAATGGAATAGAGGGTATTTTTACATTATTAAACCTGACCCAGGAGTTTCTTGGCAAGCTACCGCAGAAAGGTAATAACCAGTATAATCGTGAGCTGGAGGCTACAAAGGCGTTGCTTTCACAGCCAGTTTTTCTGTCTTTACTTGAGAATAAGGCAAAGTTCACATTTGGTGCATTAGTTAAGTTCGACGACCTGCTTCGTTTTCGCAACCGCGACGCCGTTGATAGACTATTAAATTACCTTTATCATGCGGATGTGTACCTCACTGTTGGAAGGGTGGCACGCGAAGGTAACTTCAGTTATCCGACTGCATTGCCCCAAGATGTGCGCATGACATGCATAAACGGCTTGTATCATCCACAGGTTGAACATGCTATACCTAACGATATCCGGATATCGCCAGAAGGAAATGTTATTTTTCTGACGGGAGCAAATATGGCTGGCAAGTCGACTTTCATGAAATCGCTCAGTGTCGCTATGTTCCTAGCCCATATGGGATTTCCGGTTGCAGCAGCGAAGATGGAGTTTGCGGTAATGGGCGGTATTTATACCACAATAAACTTACCGGATGATCTAGGCATGGGTGCCAGTCATTTTTACGCCGAGGTATTGAGGGTTAAAAAGATTTCTCAGGAATTGAAGAACCGGAGACTGTTTGTCGTTTTTGATGAGATGTTCCGTGGAACAAATGTCAAAGATGCAGCAGAAGCAACAATTGCTTTTACGGAAGCTTTTGCGAGGAATCGAAATAGTGTATTTGTGATCTCGACACACATTGTTGAAGCCGGCGATACGCTTAGAGAACGATGCCCAAATATTAATTTTGTGTATTTGCCAACCATCATGAACGGGACAAAGCCAGTTTACACTTACAAATTAGAAGCAGGCATAACCGAAGACCGCCATGGCATGATTATTATCAACAATGAGAAAATTCTTGAAACCCTGCGAGATGGGCTTGAGGGGAACCTCGAGGCAACAACAGAACAAGAAAATGAGGGTTTTATCGCTGACAAGCAAACCCTTCAGGACCTAAACCTGCTGGGTAAATATAAATCAAATTCTATTTATAACCTTTTCAATCAGGTTCAGACAAAAGGTGGCGGCCGGTTGCTCGAACAAATGTTTCACAAGCCCCTAACTGGTCACGAAGAAATAAATTCCCGCAGTAATCTTTTCCGGTTCTTTACGGATCTAAGTTTTAAATTTCCAGTTGACAAGGAAGTATTTAAAATAGCAGAAGCATATCTGAATTCGGGTACGGCGGGTATTTACTCAGTTGCATTGGCTAGATTAATAGTTAAAAAATTCCAACATTCATTTCTGCGGGATCCTGAATTCAATCTAATCGAACAGGGCCTGCTTGCAACTGTGGAGGTTTTGAATTGTTTCCGGGACTTTCTCATTGAAATAAAAAAACAGGACACTAATCCATATACAGTAGAGTTACAAAAGTTGCTAGAAGTATTTGCCGACCCACGGCTGGAGTGGATCACAGCAGAACGGAAAGTAAAACATTTCAGCTTGATGAAAGTCGCTGCCTACGACCATCTGTTGAAAAACACGCTCCACAATCAGATGGAAACCGTTCTAAATAGTCTTTATCGATTGGAAGTTTATATCTCTGTAAGCGGTATTGCAAAAGAACGGGGGCTTTCTTATGCAAGCGCGTTACCCAAAAACCATAATAAAATGAAGACTAGTGCTTTATGGCATCCTTCATTGATAAATGGCACAACAAATCCCGTAACCTTTGACGGCCAAAAGAACATGATCTTTTTGACAGGGGCAAATATGGCGGGAAAATCAACCCTGATGAAAGCATTGGGCGTCGCGGTTTACCTTGCCCACATGGGCTTCCCGGTTGCAGCAAAAGACATGGAATTCTCTGTCCGCGAGGGGCTTTACTCCTCCATCAATGTTCATGATGATCTGAACATGGGATACAGTCACTTTTATGCCGAAGTGTTAAGGGTTAAAACTGTTGCAGAGCAGGTTAGCAAAGGAAAAAATCTTATAGTACTCTTTGATGAACTCTTCAAAGGCACCAATGTGAAGGATGCTTATGATGGAACACTGTCGGTGACAGCAGCATTTGCCAGGTACAAAAAGTGTTTTTATATCGTATCCACCCATATTATCGAAGTTGGCGATGCGCTGGATCAAACTGATGAAAACATACAGTTTGCCTATTTACCTACGGTGATGGAAGGAAAGATACCCCGCTATACCTATCAGCTAAAAGAGGGCATCACCTCCGACCGGCAGGGAATGATGATCATTGAAAATGAGGGGATATTGGAAATGCTCTAAGAACAACCCCGGATATTATATTAGAATACCGGAAAAAAAACTTTCTTAAAAAACATGCAAAATGAAAATATATAGAACCTTTAAGCGGCAGGAGCTGCTAACCATATTACTCCTATGGGCGGGCGGCCTAAGTAGCTTTGCTCAAACAGGTCCAATGCAACTGGACCCTGCAGTACGTACAGGCAAACTGGCCAACGGATTCACTTACTATATCAGGCACAATACCGAACCCAAAAACAGGGCAGTATTTTATCTGGCCAATAAAGTCGGATCTATTTTGGAGACTGAGCAGCAAAGGGGGCTTGCCCACTTTTTGGAACACATGAGTTTCAACGGAACTGCCCATTTCCCTAAAAACAGGCTAATCGACTATCTGCAAAAAGCGGGTGTCAGGTTCGGCGCAGACATCAATGCCTATACAAGTTTTGATGAGACGGTATACCAGCTGCCTTTGCCAACCGATGATCCTGAAATTGTTAAAAACGGATTGCAGATCCTGCGCGACTGGGCTCAGGACCTTACGCTGGAAACTTCAGAAATCGATAAGGAAAGAGGTGTCATCCTGGAGGAGAAAAGACTTGGCAAAGGGGCCAAGGAGCGGATGCAGAACGAATATTTTCCTAAGCTGCTTAATGGGTCAAAGTATGCCAGCAGAATGCCGATTGGAACCGACGAGGTGCTGAAGACCTTTAGTCCGGACACTTTACGCTCCTTTTACAAAGACTGGTACAGACCTGATCTTCAGGCAGTAATTATTGTTGGGGATATCGATGTAGATGCGATGGAAAGGGAAATCAGGGCAAAATTCTCCGATCTTAAAAATCCAATTCATGAAAAACAGAGAATAAAATACAGCGGAACGCTCAGTGGCAAAAACCAGGTTATTGCTGTCAGCGATAAAGAGATGACTGCTACCATCGTTCAGGTGATGGTGAAACATACAGCTTCAGAGCTGAAAACTGCTGAAGATTTTAGGCTATCGATCGGGCGCTCGCTGGTAAACCAGATGCTTGCTGGCCGTTATAACGAATTATCCCGTAAACCGGAACCCGAATTCCTCCAGGGAAGTGCAAGCATCGGTCCCCTGTTCGCTGGATTCGATGTCTTTGCTGTCAATGTGATTTCCAAACCAGGGCGGGACAATCTCGAAAAAGGATTTAAATCTGTTTGGAGGGAAAGCCTTAGGGCAAAAAAATTCGGTTTTACCCAAGGGGAGCTTTCCCGGGCAAAAATGAACTACAATAGCCGGATTGAGGCAGTCTATAAGGAAAAAGACAAAATGCCATCACAAAGCTATGTAGATGCTTATCTGCAACACTTTTTAAAAGGACAGGCAACCCCGGGACTGGAAGCCGAAAACAGGTTGATAAAAGAGCTGTTACCGGGAATTTCCCTGCAAGAGCTTAATAGTCTCGCCAAAAACTACATTAAAGATACAGATAGGGACATTTTAATAATGAGCCCCGACAAAGATAAGACTGAGGTACCCGATGAGGCCACCTTAAATCAATGGATCGCCTCGGTTGAATCGGAAACCCTCACTCCATACACCGAAGAAGCGAACTCAAAAAGCCTGTTGGCCGGCAAGCGGACCGGAGGAAAAATAATATCAGAAAAAAAAGACATTAAGATGGGCATTACCAGTTTAAAGCTGAGTAATGGCGTCAGTATCGTACTCAAACCGACCCAATACAAAACAAATGAAATTTCATTCAGCGGGTTTTCTTCAGGGGGAAGTTCACTTTATCCGGATGCTGATTATCAGTCAGCAGCAAATTCATCCGCTCTGATCAACGGTTTCGGGGTAGGAAATTACAACGCGACCGATCTGGGCAGATTCCTCACAGGACGAAATCTATCTGTCCGTACGGGTATCAGTGAACGCAACCAAACAGTAACCGGTTATGCTGTTCCCCAGGACCTGCCAATGGCGATGGAACTGTTATATGGCTACTTTACAGAGCCACGAAAGGACAGGGCACAATTTGAAAGTATCATCACCCGCTCAAAGGCATCACTTGCAAACCGTGGCGATGACCCCGGCAGCGTATTCCAGGATACCATTTCTGCAGTAATGGGCGGCAACAATATACGCCGTACCGGTCCAAGCATTGCGAAGATCGAACAGATCAACCTTGACAGGGCTTATGAAATCTACAAGGAACGTTTCGCAGACGCAGGCGGGTTTACCTTTACTTTTGTGGGCAGTTTTAATGTGGACAGCATCAAGCCATTGCTCGCAGAATACCTTGGGGCTTTGCCATCCACAAACAAAACAGTCCGCGCAAAAGACCTGAACATCGCCATTCCGAGCGGCCAAATATCAAAAACAGTCTATAAGGGCAGTGAACCAAAGGCTACAGTGGAACTGATCTTTTCAGGCCCTTATGAGTACAATTTAAAAAACAACATCAGCTTAAGCGCACTTAAAGAAGTATTGAGCATCAGGCTGACAGAAAGACTTCGGGAAGAAGAAGGCGGTGTTTATTCACCATCAGCAAGCTATTCGGTTGGAAAATTCCCTAAGCCGACCTATACCTTCGGAATTTCCTTTGGCTGTTCACCTGAAAACGTAGATAAATTAATTGCATCTGCCCTGGATGAGGTCAAAAAACTCAGAACAGAGGGCCCGCCGATAGTGAATGTCGAAAAGTTTGTTGCTGAAGAGCGCAGACAATGGGAAACCTCTGTGAATACCAACAGTTATTGGTTAAACTATCTGACCAACTGCTTACAGACCGGTGAAAATTTCGATGTTAACAATAGCTATAGCAGTTTGTTGGGTAAAATAACGCCGGACAACATCAAAGCTACCGCAAATAAATATCTGAGTGGGGACAACCTGATCAAATTTATTTTGCTTCCATCGGTAAACTCCGGTAAATAAATAAGATGCTTTTACGCATGAATTCAATTCAGGTAATAGTTAGTGATGACTCAGCGGGCGGTGGATGCTGCCCGCTGTTTTTTCAATGGTAAAGGTGGCAACAGGCATGGAGCCCATATATGCTCAGTTTAATAATCCAGATAAATATCGATTACGCAATTATCAAGATGTTACCGCCACATCTTGTGTGATATTTCCACTATCATTTCCCAAATACATAATGGCAAAACATATACCAAAACCTTCATAAGCATAGGGATCAGTACCTGCATTGATGATATCATTAAAAAACCGGTATTTCCCAGGATCCCGTTCAAGGAACTCAAGACTAATCCTTATATTCATATTTCACGCGGGAGTAGATCAGGTAAGCGATCGGACCGAAAAAGGGTATAAATATTATAATCATCACCCCTATAAAATGGCGCATCCGATCAACCACATGTTGGCTTAAATCAAACAGGGCCTGCCAGAGGCATAAGAATAATAATGCTTAAAATAATGATTTCTGTTTTTCCCATATCTAAATATAATCCTTTATTCTCTCATCTCACCCCTGAAAACCAACGTTTTTATACCCTCCAGCCTGTCGGATAATAAAATGATCCCTTTTGCTGACTACTTTCCTATTCTTACTGTCATCACTCTCTGCATAAACCAAGTATCCATTCTTACTGTTCTGATTGGCCAGTTTCGGTATGACAGCTGCATTATATCACCTCTTAACAATTTTAAAATCAAAGCTTTCCAGAATGCAGATGACAGCTAAAGCCATCCCCGGAAAAACCTATCCCCTGTAAGGGGACTATATATGAACATTTCCCCGGGCAGACTCCCAAGTTTTCTTTTTGCACTTCGCAAAACTCAGATATGTTAAACGTAAAATTTCAGGTGGATAGAAATAACGGTTAAATAATTGGCAATATGAAATGAATCAAGTTTACAATATCCCTGAAATAATCTAAGAACATGATAATGGTAAAAATGATCTCAGGGATTCCTGAAAAGGCCCCTGGAGACAATCCATATCCCACATGATCAGTTGCGTCCCGCTGGTGAGCGCGCAGCTCCTGCGCCGATCAACGCAGCCCCTTCCCCTAACAATGTATGCTGAACAGGGAAACTGTATCCCATCATTTCCTTTAACTGTTTTCTTGTATCTTCCAGAAAATACTCTTGGGCAAGTGCAATATTTCCACCGATCACCGCTGCAGTCGTATTTTTTTTTCTGATGAACTTATAAAGGAACAGGGAAAGATTATAACTGAACTCAGCGAATATCTCAGTAAAATGAGGAGAACCGATCTGCTCAGAGACAAGTTCTTTCAGATCCCTGACCACTGTCCCACTCAGCTCAAAGTAACGTTTAACGAACCACCTTGTGGAAAGGTAGTCTTCCGCTATTCCCTCCAGAAAAGGCATCTGCCATAGTCCTGCATCCTCGACCTCACCATTGACAGTATATGCGCTTCCAAGTCCGGTGCCCAGGGTAAGCCCGACTGTATCCTCAAATCCTACAAGGCTGCCACTGAAAATCTCCCCTTTAAGAAAACAGGCAGCATCATTCTTAAAATAAATAGAGGACGGGAGGATTCCCAGGCGTTCTGCAAGCATCGTTTTGAGATGAAGCCCGTAGAGCGTCCTATATTTATCCTGATCTTTGATGTAACATATCCCCCTATCATAATCCATGGGGCCTGGCATGGCAATGCCGATCTCAAGTAGTTTGGATGGGGCAAAGCCTATCGATTTCCGCATTACAGCGGCCCAGGCATCCAGTATGGCCCCGGCCCCAGCGCCGGAATCCACACGGTCTCGTGCATGGCTTTCAGGAATCTCTTTTTTGGCATCCAGGTCAATGAGTGAGGAGGTAATGTGTGAACCTCCGACATCAACACCTAAAACAATATTTTTCACAACTTATCTCTTTTAAACTGGTTTACATGTTTTATCTGACAAGAGTCTGTCTGACTCCCGTTTTTTCTTTTTATGATGGATGTGGACGCTCATAAAACTTCCCTAATCCACGCTGTTTATTTCCTTTAAAACAGACTATTTCACTTCAACAAGCCTGATTATGGCACTGGTCCTGGATGAGCTGATATCCGGGTTAAATCCTACCTTCATCAGAAAATCCCCAGAATAAACCTTCTGGGCATCTATGGTTGAACCCGTCCCTGGAAAAAGGTTTGTTTCAATGCATCTATAACGTTTACCGGCATCAAGCCCCAACAGTTTGACCGGAAAACGGCTCCCTTCCCCGTACCGGCTGTTCACCAGAAAGCTGAATATGACACCGGAAGATTTATCCGGGCTGAGATAGAGCATGGAAGCCACGCTAGCAGACCTTGGGTCAGAAAGCCGGTACTGGTCGCCCTGATAAATAACGGACTTAAGTTCATTGTAGTTCTTAACCGCATCCTGACAGAATTTGAGATCCTTTTCATTTAGGTTGGCGATTACGATATCAAAGCCAAGTTTTCCCATCATTGCCACATCAGTCCTAAACTTTATAGGCTGCTTGCCCCAGTCGGTAACATGGTTGGAGCTGGCCATAGCCGGATAGAAATATGAATATTCCCACTGCATAAAAATCCTTTCGAGTGGATCAGTATTGTCACTGGGCCAGAATTCCGTAAAATATTTCAGGGCTGCATAGTCTACCCGTCCTCCACCGCCTGAGCAAAGCATCATCGGAACCCTTGGATATTTGTTTCTGATTTTTTCAAGCACCGCATAAAGGCCCCTCATGTATTCGATATAAAAGTGCGACTGGTTTTTCAGATGGGCGGAATAGGCGTTATATATAACTGCATTACAGTCCCATTTGATATAGGCCAGTTTTGGGTTTTTGGAGAACAGCCCGTCAACCACACCAAATACAAAATCCTGTACAGCGGGATTGGAAAGGTCAAGCACGAGTTGGTTACGGAAGTAGAACTCCTCCCGGTTAGGCTGTTTAACCACCCAATCCGGATGTCTGCCATAGAGTTCACTTTTGGGGTTTACCATTTCAGGCTCTATCCAGATCCCGAACTTAACACCGTTTGCACCGGCTTCCCTGACTAGGGAGGCAATACCGTTGGGCAATTTTTTTCTGTTTTCCTCCCAGTCACCCAGGCCTGCAGTATCGCCGTTCCGGGGAAACTTGTTTGCGAACCATCCGTCATCAAGCAGGAACATATCCACGCCAAGCTTTTTGGTATCCCGGAGCAGTACAGAAAGTTTCTGTTCATCAAAATCAAAATAGGTAGCCTCCCAGTTGTTCAGCAGCGCCAGCCTGTCACCTTTACCGTCCAGGAGCTTATAATTCCTTGCCCAGGACTGCAGGTTCCTGCTTGCCTCTCCTTTCCCCTTTGATGATAAGGTATAAAGGAATACCGGGGTATCAAAACGCTCACCCGGCTTAAGCGAATAAGTAGAAGCATAGTTGTTGATCCCGGAGATAATCCTAAGATTATCCTGATGGTCAAGCTCAAGATCAGTCCTGAAATTGCCACTGTATTCTGTGGCAGCAAAAAGCACAGTACCTTCATTTTCTGTAGCAGGGCTGCCCATGGATACCATAAATACCGAGGGCTGAAAAAGATTTGTACGTGTGCCTAGTTTTGAGTCGAGTGTTTTGATCCCGTGGGTAATCCTGGATTCCTCAGGCTGCATCTCCCGGGCCCAGTCCCCATGGTACTGGGTGAGGTAAAATCGCTCTGATTTAAGGTGGAGGTTGGCAGAAGCAAATTTTTCAAGCAGTACATCTCCTTTTTCCCCATGCCTGATGGTGCTCCACTGCTCGATTATGTTATCCTTAAAATACGATTTATAAAACAGTTGCACTTCGAAATCATAAAGAGGGTCCCTGAGCAGGACAGTAAGCAGGCTCACATCACTGTTCTCTTTCTCTACCGTATGTCTGACGTATCTTAAATCAAGAGAACTGTTCCCGTCGGCATGTTTAACGGTAATGGCCGGCTCAGCAAGGTTTCTTGAACCTGAAGCTGTATAGGCAGCATCAAGCACCCCCGAATAATCCGTTGCCTGTTTAAAAACGCTGGTTGTTTGAATATATTCGTCGCTGGACATCAGCTTCGGGCCAAAGTAGATCATTGCGAGATTTTTATCCCTATCAGCCCGGAGCACCACTGCATTGTCCCTGGTCTCAATGGGAATGGTAACTTCCTGTGCCGTGGCAATAGTTGCAATACACATAAGAAAAGAGGTTATCGGTATTGTGAATTTCATATATTGTTCGTCGGTTAAAGTAATTGGATCTGTGAAACTCTGGATACTGCAACCTCAAGCATAATCAAGATCTTTGCATTAGATATGGCCTTGACTGGCACGGTTGACAGAGGGGTAGACTGATATGCTTATTTTTTCATCTTCATGCCCTTTCCTCTTCTGCGCAGACCTTCAAAGCATCCCATATTCATGTTCATTTATATATCCCCTTTGCGATTGACACCACAAAACCCCGGAAAATCCCATCACATTTTTGGGGTGTATATAGGTTTGTGACGGTCAAAAAATATGGCCAGGACAGACTTTGCCAGCCCTTTATATCTGTTGCCAAAACGGGTGCTTTTCCAAAGCCACTGTTAAACTAAGGACACACGCGGACCTCCAAAAATGGCTTTGAACAACCCTGGTTATATAGTCCACCCTACCGGCATCTCGGTCCAACCATCCAAACCAGGATCCCGGTGTTTCCTATATGGAGACTCCGGGAGCTGGTTCCTGTAGTTCAGGAAATGGACAGACTTAGAAACGTTAAAATAATAAGGATAAATCGAATAACGTTTAAAGCCATATTTATTGGTATTTCAGTCAATCATTATAAGCTACGGAGCTTAACGCTTTTGAACTGGATGTAGGTGAATACATCGGAACTGGCCACCCAGCCCAGCACAACAGTCGTACTCTGTGTCAGTGTAAAGTTGAGGGTATGGGTGCCACCCAAATTCCCGTTATTCCCCTGAAACCTTGCTAGCACGCCACCCAGGTTGGTGATATCGGGCATTACGGTTCCCTGGGCCACTACGATATTAACATTAAATGTTCCACCATAACCTTGTGTAAGACAGTCAAATGCATAAGATCCTGGCGGCAAGGTAACCGACTGATACACCTTTGCATTGTCCAGTCCGGCATCTCCCCAGTTTTTTGATTCAAGATGGATTACCCCACCCCCATCAGTTGACCATCCCCCGCCTGTATCATTATTCTGGTTGACCGCATTGGCATTATACTGCCAGTCTTTGGGAAGTCCCCATTTTCCGGTACCGTTATCACTTCTTAAAAACGGCGCACCTGGATTCTTGATATAGAAAGAGGTAACGTCACCTATCCTTCTCACTTCCGGATAAGTACTTGGGGCCGACACGGTAAAGATGTCTATCCCCCCCCTAAGTGGGATATAGGATGATTGATAGGTAATAGAAGTCCCAAAACCAAAATCCTTCAATGTGATCTGGTTACTATCAGGGCTGAGCACAACAGATTTTACTGCGCCCGTGTTTTCGGTATAGGAAATGGTGGTCCCCAGGTTGATTGAATCGGGCCTGTTGAATTTCAGTTGGACCGAACCGTTTGCAAGGTTAACCACATATGGGGTATCTGCATTGTATCCACGGTTAAAAATCCCGCTCTGGTATATCGGTCCGAAAACACGGACACCATTGATGTTTATGGGTATGGACACATGTCCGTTCTTGTCATGGGAATAAACGGTAAAAGAATAAGTACCCTCCCTTAAATTAGGCACGATCACTTTGACAGTATCGGTACTGGCGAGCCTGGTAGCAGGTACAACGAGTGAATCGAGGTTATTGTTCCAATAGATGACATAACGCTGGATATTCGGATCCGGGCTGGGGTTCCATACCAGCTGGGTCCTTAAGTTCCCGGCGCGGAAATCAGGCTTGGCTATCACGCCCGGATACACAATTTCGCCATCTCCCAAAAGCTCTTTATATTTCTGGTCCTTATCAGAACATCCTGCCCCAAAAATGGCCGTCAGTAGCCATAGTGACAATATATTTTTCAATTTAGCATTCATTTCTTTAAATATTTATTGTGCAATACCATAAAAAGATAATTCCATCATGTGTGCATAATCCGTTCCTCCCCAGGTATCCTTGATGACAAAGCGGATGTATTTTGTTGACGGGCTGTTGAACGGAACATTGAAGTCTACGCCGTTATTGATAAACTGTGCATCAGCTGCGTTGGTATTGCCGGGCAAAAGTCCCGACGGTGGGTTAGGGAAATGATAATCCCCAAGCACTACCCAGTCACCTGAAACTGTCCCCACAGCACTTCCCCCTGGTGTTACCGCATCCTGCGGATTATCTTTTGAGGATCCCCAAACCGTAAAATCCCGCGGATTTCCATACCCATATGAAGCACTGGGCCTCGCCCATAGCATAAAATGGCTAAGCTTATATAATTTACCCACCGCAAATGTTACCTGCATCGCTTTTGGAAGCGGACCAACGGTGGTATGCCATCCCTTGGTGCCCCCGGCTTCGGTAGTCAGTCCGTCCCACAAAAAGGGAACTTCCCATCCATAACCGATGGTAGCATCTGTAAACTGGCGATACACCGAGAACCTGCTTTTATCCAACAGTTCCTCATGAAGCGGGGTAAGATCGACAAACAGGGTATCAGAGACATTCCCGAACTGATCGGTAACGGCAACACCGAATTTTTTCTCTACCGCTTCATAGCCCCTGATTGAATAATCGATACTGGCACTATTGAGAAAAGTCTGGTTTTGGATTTCCAGTCTGTTATTTGCCGGTTCAATGGCAATCATATTGAGACCGACCGAACGTCTTGCCGGATTATCTGCCTTAATGTTGATGCCCCCAAAATCCGGGGTGATCCGGAGTGAATTTCTGATCAGCTGAAAATAAGGAATGTCCGGATGTACGGTAACAACAACAGGGTCTGACTTGACCTCTGCCCTGCTGACTGCATGAAGTGTTACGGTGTAGTCCTGACTTCTCTGGAAACCCTCAACACGAATAGTGTCGAGAAAAAAGCTCGATTTAGTCTGCCTTACAACAGTATTGTTGATTTTATACTCCGCCATCACATACAGTAAGTTGTTTGTACTTGGAAGGGCATAGCTGATCACTGCGCCTCCATTAAAATTTTTAACCGTTACGTTGCTGACCGGTCCGGGTTTCGCGGTATCGGATGACAGCGGTTCCCTGTCCCCGTCGCTTTTTTTGCAGGAAAGCAGGCAGGATGCTGAAATGACCAGTATCCAGATCAGGAGCTGAAACGGGCGAACGGCGCGGCACCGTTTAATATCTTCTAAATAATTCATATGGATTGATTTATAACTACCAAAAAGGGTTTTGAACTAAATTGTTATTGACTACCAGCGATGTGCTTGATATAGGAAAAAGATAATCCCTGGTATTGAATACCGGAGTGAGGATATTTCTGGCCCTGTAATAATTGACTGCCTGATCCTCGTATATGCTCCATCCCTTGAGCGGTACGCTCAGCACTTCCTGGAGTTCTTTCCACCGCCTCAGGTCCCATCCGCTCTGTGCCTCAAAACATAGTTCTATCCTTCTTTCCTGGTGTATGATACTTCTGAGTCCTTCTTTGGTTGAAGGTTTGGATGGATTTCTGGAGTTCAGCCTCCATGAATCAACTACCCCATCCAGACCTGCGCGTGCCCTGATCTTATCGATCAGCGCTATTCCTTCTGCATTTGGCCCGTTCACTTCATTGAGTGCCTCAGCATATAGCAGATAAAGCCCGCCCATGCGCATTATCGGCATGGAAAAATCCACCCACTGGAAGCCGTCATCGAAAACAGTCAGGTAATTGGCCAGTTTTTTTGGCCAATAGCCGGTAAGGTTACGTTTTTGATTGGTTTTTGGTCCTGCAAGTGAAAAAACACCCCTTGCCTCTACACCTCTTGACAACTTTGCATCGAGCACCCCGTTACCGAACCAGATCCCGCCATCAAAGCCCAAATCTGCATAATATCTCGGTTCCCTGTCAAAATTGGCCTTCACGGTCTGATATCCCTGGGCGATATACCAATGGTTTGCAGCATCTCCGGTACGCAGTTGATTGCGATTGGCAAAATCCCAGTTGATGTCCTCATTGATCGGCACACCTTTGTTGCTGTAAAAAAGTTCAGTGGTGTTGATGGGAACGGCAAAGTAGGCCGGGTTCTGTGAATCGTTCTGATTGGCGCGCTGTGTCATTCTTGGGATCACATATTCCTGTCCATGCCATATATTGCTCAGCGACCAGATCAGTTCAGGATTGGTATCCCAAGTCTGGGTAAGTGCATTTTGCGTGGTAAGCACTCTTTTGAGCGAATCCGGAAGGTTGGATACATTCGGTGCGGGAACAAAATTATCATTCAATCTTAATCCAGCAGACTCACAGGCATCGATTGCAGCCTTACAGGCTACCGCTGCCTTTTGCCATTTACTGGCATCGTAAGCGGCAGGAAAAAGCTGCACACCGTTTTTGTCCCTAAAATTTGCATAATCCGGATTTCCGTTAAAGAGCGGACTGGCCATGGTCATCAGTAGTTCTGCCTTTATCGCCAGTGCTGCCGGCTGGGTCACCCTTCCTAGTTCACGGGCCTGGTTTTCAATAGACCTTGGAAGGTCCGGTATGGCTTCGTCAAGAAGCCTAACAATATAGGCGCTTACCTCATCAACAGAGGAGCGTCTCACCCTTACTTCATCGGGACTGGCCTCCACGGGGAGGTTTACATCTACAATGGGAATAGGTCCGTACAATCTCAACAGGTAATAATTAAAGTAAGCTTTAAGGAATTTTGTCTCAGCTATCCACCTGGCCTTTTCAGTTGCAGAGAGATCGATAGGTTTATCGATATTCTCCAACATCGTATTGCATTTTCTTATGGCCTTGAACATTCCGACGCCGTTATTGGTACCATCCCAGAAGTTCAGTCCGGGATTCCCGCTGCTCTGTGTTCCTGTGATCAGGTTAAACCCTGTCTCATCGAAAGGATGACTCTGGAGATCAAGGGGATAAATGATTTCCGAAGAGCTTGTAAAAGCCGGGCTCCTGGAAAGGTCATTAAGCAACTGTAATGAATTATAGCAGGTAAAAAGGTAGTTTTCTGCCTCGTTCCTGTTTCTGAACGCATAGTCAAGGGTACCCACATTGTTGGGTGTAACATCCAGGTATTTTTTGCAGGAAGCAGAGCAGACTAATGTCAAAACTGCCAGGCCGATCTGTTTATATTGTAGTTTCATGATCTTTATCTTTTGGTTTATAGATTGATGTTCAGTCCAACATTGAAGACACGCTGTATAGGGTAATTGAATCCATTGCCCAGAAGTTCCGGGTCCCAAAGTTTAAATGAGCTCCAGGTAACTAGGTTCAGTCCATTAAAATAAACCCGACAGCTTCTCAGCCTAAGTTTTCTGGTCAGTTCAGTGGGGAGAGTATAACCGATTTCAGCTGATTTTAACCTAAGGAACGAACCGCTCCTCAACCACCAGGTACTTGCCTGGAGATTGTTCTCTATATCAGCACGGTTTATGCCCATACGGGGATAAAGGGCATACAGGTCCTGGTTTCCTTCGGACCAATGGCTATCTGCGAACTGCTGTATAAGCTGTGTATTTCCATATATATATGCTTCTGTGCTCTGTACAAAGGGGCTGACCGCATTGGGATTGATAAAAAAGGATACCCTTGCCTGTCCCTGAAAAAATGCGGAAAGATCAAAATTCTTGTAACGGGCAGATATTCCGTAGCCGTAAACGATCTCTGGAACCTGCGGGTAGCCAAGAAAAGTCTGATCAAGGTTATCTATGCGCCCGTCCCCGTTGAGATCCCGGTACTTGATATCCCCGCCTTTAGGAGCCTTGCCATTGGTGGAGAATATCTGGGTTGGAGAAGATTGTGCTTCTGCATCATCGACAAAAAGACGCTCGGCGACCAGGCCATAACCGATGCGTATCGGCTGGCCTGTAAACTGTCTCCAGGGCTCTGCGTAGGTCGGCTCCTCATAAAATGTATATTTGTCGGTCGCCAGTGTAAAATTACCCCTGCCGGTAATGGACAGGTTGCGACCGAAATTCTGCTTATAGTCAGCCGAAAGATCTATACCTTTGGAGTTCGCTTTTCCAAGATTGGCATAAATGTCCGATTCAAGACCCACTGTGGTAGGTATATAAGAACGTCTCTGAAGAATATTATAACGGTTATAATTGTAAGCCTCCGCTGTTATGTTCAAGCTTTTTAAAACGGTAAATTCCAGTGCTACGTTTGCCTGTCTGGATGTTTCCCAGGTAACATTCGGATCCGCGTAGTTACGGATAAATACCCCGTTTTTGCTATAGCCCCCATTGGTACCGAAAGCTGCATAGGCCCCTCCATTGAGGTCCACATCAGACAGGTAGAAAAAGCGTCTGTCACTGATGGCATCATTGCCTACCAGGCCGTAACTTCCCCTCAGCTTGAAGCGTGAAAAGATTCCGGAAAGCGGTTTAAAGAATTTTTCGTTAGAGACCAGCCATCCTGCCCCGATAGTGGGAAAGAAGCCATACCGGTGATCATCCGAAAACCTTTCTGAACCATTATATCCGAAATTGAATTCAGCAAAATATTTACTACCGTAATTATAGGCCAATCTTCCGGCGAGTCCCATGTTTCTATGGGGAAGTGCATCAACAAGCAGGTTTGCATTTGAATAAACGGTCTGTTGCCTTGTAAATATAGCTGTTGCAGAGACGTTATGGTCACCAAACTGCCTGTTATAGTCAAGATTTCCCTGCATGTATACCTGATTACTGATGGTCGGATTTCCCTTAAAATATTCAAGGTATTCGATAGCATCGCCCGGTGTCTGGTTGAGCCATGTCAGGGTATAGGTATTTGCCCGTTTGTCGTAATTGGCAATATTGTAATAGAATGGCTTATAGGCCAGGCTGGATTCAAAATAAGAAAACCGGTTGGTACTGAAAATACCGTGAAAGGCAAGTCCCGGGGTCAGAAATTCCAGCTTTTGATTGAGCTCGACCTGGGCCAGCATTCTTGATTCTGAAGAGCTTTTGTTCCCCCTTAGCAAAAGAGCATAGGGATTGTTGTAAGCCACCCCGATCTCAGAGGGTGCACCGAAGAGGATATGCTGGGTATTGGCATTTGCGGCATCCGGGGCAAAAAAAGCGGGAAAAAGCACGGGGCTTGTATGGGTTGCTATTTTGTAAACATCGGAGCTGAACGAATTGTCAGCAGTCAATGGCCCAGTATATTCACTGAAAGTCCCTGAAAACCTCAATACCACTTCGGTGGTCTTGGTCAGGTCCAGATTAACATTGGAGCGCAACTGATAATTCTGGAACTTTACGTTGCTGTTATTATTGTTTGCATCATCCTCTGCAAGGTTTCCATGATCCAGATTATAGGATCCGGCAATATAATAGCGCGCAAAAGGTGTACCGCCACTGATACTCATATTTGCCCTTTGGGTAGTCGTACGTTTCTTCAGCAGTAAATCAAGCCAGTCCACTGCAGGATATACGTATGGATTGTATCCAGGAGCTCTATTAATAGTATTTATGGTATTGTTGATCTTGTCCTGGTTGAAGGGTACTGGCAAAAGCGGATCTCTGGAAAGGGATGCCTGATTGTACAGGTTCATGTAGGTAATCGGATCAGCAAGTTTTAGGGTCTGGGCAGATTCAGAAATTGAATTTTCCAGCCTGACATTAATGGTCGGCTTACCGATCTTGCCCTGCTTAGTGGTCACCAGGATTACTCCGTTGGCACCCCTTGCACCATACAGCGCGGTTGCGCTGGCATCCTTAAGAATGGAAAAACTGGCCAGGTCATCGACCTGCAGCCTAGCCAGGTCATTAGTGGTAAGTTCAATGTTATCGATAAGGATCAAGGGATCCACTTTATAACCAAAAGTAGTAACCCCACGGATAAAGAAACTGGAATTATCCTGTCCGGGCTGTCCCGAACTCTGATAGGCAATAATACCTGATGCCTGCCCTGCGAGTGAATTGGTCAGGTTACTGGAGGGGATCTTCATGTCCCCTACCCTTATTGTGGTTACCGAACCTACAACTGATTCTCTGCGCTGTTTTTGTCCGAGCGCAGTGATGACCACCTCTTCGGCCAACAGATTGGCCTCGATGAGTTTAAGATTAACCGATTCGGTCGATGCACTTACGGTGATCCGCTGTTCTGTGTAACCCACATAGGATACCTTCAAGACTGAGCCGACAGTCACCTCAAGCAAAAACCGACCGTTCATATCTGTCTGGGTGCCAACTTTGGCCTGCGATTCACTAATGATGCTTACCCCTGGAATCGGACGGCCGGCAGTATCGGTGATCTTACCGGTTATCACTTTTTTCACCGGTGACTGACAAAAAGCCATATTTGCAGAAAGCAAAAAAAGCATAGATAGTAAGGGCAGGCAAAAATACCTCCCTTTAAGCGATGAGTAGATTTCTTTCATTGAACCGGTATTAAATGTGGGATAAAGGATAATTGGGCGTTGCAGCCTGTGGAATTTTTTAGATACACATGTGGCGCAAGAATCCGGGAACTACCGGAAAACCGGTTACAGTCGGGCCTGTACCTTGGCATCAGCCTTTTAGGGCTGGTTGGGATGACAATCATAATAACTTAGTTTATAATTTGGTTCTGTAAACTTATCGGTAAAACCTTTTTCTAAAAATGGATAAATTCCAAAAAATGATGGACTATCCCGCCATATCTTCATAACTGTAATTAAAATTTATATGTTTAAAAACAGAGTAAATTAACTTTTTAGACATAATTAAAATTTTCATGGATAATTTGATGGACGATGGTACACATGCGAGCCGAAGAGGTATTAAGGAAGGCTTTGTAGGCCAGCGAATGGTTGTACTCCCGCCCAATATCAAGCACAGGATCAAGTCCAATCCCGTAATCAGCCATCTTTTCATCACCGCTATCGGTTACTTCCCAAAGGCAAAACAACATGACCGGACCAGAAAAAGCGGAAGTTCACAATATATACTGATCTACTGTGTGGAAGGTATAGGCTACATTTATCTGGGAGAGATCTGCTATACGCTTTTCCCGAACACTTACTTTATTATCCCCAGAAATACCGGTCACCGCTACTATAGTGACACTGTAAATCCATGGAGTATATATTGGCTACACTTTACAGGGGAGGTTGCTGACCAGATCTTTAGCCGGTTTTCACCCAACGGGAGGCTTGAGGTGCAGAGTATCCCCTATGATGAGAACAGGATAAAAGTTTTTGAACAGAACTATTCCATTCTCGAACACAGTTTTGAGGACAAGGAACTGGAGGTCATGAATGTCAGTCTTCTGCATTTCATCTGCTCGCTTATCTATTACCGGGAGATCAATCCCGAAGCCTTCAATACCGATCAGGTAAACCGTTCAATTTCCTATATGAAAAAAAACATAGAAACCAAGTTCAGGGTAGAGGATCTCGCCAACCAGCAGCATATTTCGGTTTCACATTATTCCAGGCTGTTCAAACAGAAAACCGGCGCTTCACCGATCAATTATTTTAACCAGTTGAAAATACAGAAAGCCTGTCAGTTCCTCTATTTCACTGAGTACAGTATTAAAGAAATCTGTGCCCAGTTGGGTTTTGATGATCCATATTATTTTTCCAGGCTCTTTAAAGAAATTATCGGCTCTGCCCCTTCCCAATACAAAAAGAGGCACAAGAGACATCTTTAATGTTCGCAGGCCTATCCGGAAAATCAAGCACAACAGAAATCCCCAAACGAGTCACATTTTAAACCTACTTCCAAAATAATCAATAAACAATGAAAGCAAAAAAATCCTCAAGAAGCTTAACCGTCCTTGTTGCCGACGACCATCAAATCATACGGCGCGCTTTAAAGTCGCTGATTTCAGAGTTATGGCCCAGTGTTGAAATCATCCACGCACCGACATTTGAGCAGATGCTAAAAGGGGTTGAAAAGCAGCCCGACCTCATCATTATCGATGTAAATTTACCGGGAGGCCAGAACACAGGAACGATCGGTCAAGTTAAACTGATCCAGCCAAATGCAAAAATTCTGGTATTTTCATCTTTGAACGAGAATATTTATGCTGTACCATACCTAAAAGCAGGTGCGTCAGGCTATCTGACAAAGACCTCAGATGAATCCGAAATCGTCGTGGCTATAACCACAATTCTCGCCGGTGGCCGCTATTCAAGCAGAAATGTCAAAGAGAGTCTGCTTGACAGCATTATAAGCAGTAAAACCGACGATCCTTTTATCAGGCTTTCAGACAGGGAGTTGCAGGTAGCAGAACTGCTGATAAAAGGTATTGGGGTGCAGGGCATTTCTGATAAGCTCAATCTGCAGATGGCAACAGTAAGTACATATAAACTGCGGATGTTTGGGAAGTTAAAGATTAAAAGTATTATAGAGCTATCTGAAAAAATGAATATATACGAAAGAAAATGAGCCTCCACTTCATGACAGGTAAGACCCTAAATTCATTATAAAGATGGTCATTCCAAAAATGTTTACTGGCATTGGAAATAATCTTTTCGTAAGAGAATAGCAAACATTGGCATTTCCGACATTTTCAGTCTGCCATTAAAACTTATATACACAGTCATCCTACACAAGGAATACCTTTATATAGGCTATCCATCATTCAGTTAAAAATAAAAAGAATAAATACCTAGAAATCAGCTAATTAAAAACAAAACTACAAAAAATAGTTATAAAACTATAAAATATAGTTGCAAAACTAGATCATATAGTTACATTTACATAAAATAAACTGAACCATGAATAAATTAACAGCGAAAGAAGAAGAAGTAATGGGATATTTCTGGGAACACGGCCCATTGTTCGTTAAACAGCTACAAGAGTTATACAACGAACCAAAACCCCATTTCAATACCCTATCCACCATGGCGCGTTCTTTACAGGAAAAAGGTTTTCTGGGTTACAAAGCCTTTGGGTCAAGCCATGAATATCATCCGGCTATTTCTTTGGAGGGATATAACCGTGGTACGCTCCAGAGCGTTGTAAGTAAATATTTTAACAGCTCATATAAACGGGTGGTATCAGCATTGATCGAAGAGGAGAACATCAGCATTGAAGAACTGAAAAAACTAATTGAAGAGGTAGAAAAAAAACAAAAAAAATAAGATTATGGGCCTATTCTTTATTCACATCATCAAGTCCTCCTTTTGCCTGATCGCATTTTACCTAGCTTACAAAATGTTCCTCAGCAGGGAGACCTTCCACCGCGTAAACCGTTTTATCCTGTTAAGCATCATTGTAGCTTCCATGATCATTCCGGCCATGCAGCTAACCATATCTTCACCCAGTGTAGCGGCATTGCCTGTCCGTGTACAAAATTTCGAGCAGTTATTGTTCAAACAGCCAAAGCAACCGGGGGGACTTACCAACGGGCTTGCCGACATCATTTATCCAGTGCTGTTCTGCATCTATTTTATAGGTTTTCTGGTACAGTTGATCGTCAGCGGCATAAATTTTATCCGTATATATAAATTGGCAAACGGAGCAAAACACGTCCCCTTCGGTAATTACATCATTGCCGTTACCTCCCAGGAACACCCTGCATTTAGTTGGGGCAGGTATATCGTTCTTTCGGAAAAAGAGTATGCCGGTAACCCTGAGATCATTATACAACATGAACTCATCCATCTTGAAAGACGCCATTCGTTAGATCTTTTACTCACCGAAATAACCATCATCTTATTCTGGTTCAATCCGGCGGTCCGGTTATTGACCCAAGAATTAAAGGACACTCACGAATTCGAAGTCGACAGTGCACTGATCAGCCAGGGGGTTGATGCCAAAGCATATCAGCTACTGCTCATCAGAAAGGCTGCGGGCGAAAAAATATATTCCATCGCCAACACCTTTAACCAGAGCAAACTCGGTGTACGGATCAAAATGATGCTCAGACAGCCTTCAGCCCCATGGGCCACATTGAAATACCTCTGCATTGTTGTACTTAGCACTTTTTCAATAATTGCTTTTGCAAAACCTGGCATAGCAGAAAAAATTCAGGCGATGTCAACAGAGAAACTGGGCAGTTTTATAAAAAAACAGGTTAGTAATATATCTGATCCCGTTAAGGAAGAACTTCCTGTTAAAAGTGAAAAACAGCTACTGAAAAAGGCTTTGGCGCCTTTAACCGTTTCAGATGACACCCCCAAAAGCCCTGCTCCCGCGACAGATCAACAGGAAATCATTAACGGTAAAGAAGGCACGCCGATATGCATAGTTGATGGTAAACCAATCACTTGTGCAGACTTTAAACTCATCAACCCTGATGATATAAAAACTGTAACGGTATTAAAGGAAAAAGAAGCCAGGGATGCCTTTGGAGAAAAAGGAAAAAGTGGTGCCATTGTTATCTCACTGTTCAAAGACCGCCAGCCGACCGCCAGCAACAATGCAGAATCACTGCTGAAATTTATGTTGTCATCGGCCAATAAACCTAAATGTATATTTTTCCTGAAGGGAACCAAACTCAGTGACGAACAACAGGTAGTGCTCAATAGAGTCCTGCCCTCAATGGCCAATATCAACAATTTCATCGAAAGCATCGTCACCATTACAGGCAAAGAGGCCTCGAGTAAATATGGTGACCAGGGCATTAACGGAGTTTTAGAAATCCACCTAAAAAGTAGATAAATCACATGAAAAAAATTATGGTATGCATAGCGTGTATTACGCTTGCCCTGGCCTGCCATGGCCAAAAAAACAACGTAATAGAATTAAATGGCAACTGGAGCTTTAAAAAAGGTGACAACCTTAAATGGGCAAAAACTAAAGTAAACACCGTAGCCTGGGACAATAGGATATTGCCAATTTGGGATTGGGACCTAAACTACCTGGGATACGGTTGGTACAGAAAAGAGGTTACCTTAAAAGAGCAGGAAACTTACTTTTTTAACCTCGGACAGGCAGATGATGATTGCGAAGTTTTCTTTAACGGCGAACCGCTTAAACTATACATCAGCAAACGGCCAGGCAATGATAATGCCGATACAAGCAAATGGAACCAGTGGAAGAAATACCGTTCTTACTATATCCCTGCAAAACTGATAAAACCCAATCAAAAAAACTCCGTCGCCATAAGGGTATGGAACACTCTCGGTGCGCAGGGCGGCATCCGCTATGGCAATATATTTATCGGCAATACAGTCTTTTACAACCGGTTACCAGTAGAAATGCAAGGCAACTGGTTAAAAACCGACGGTAGCAACGAATGGCTGATCGGCATTTACAACAACAGAATTGCCTACAAAGGTAAAGTTTGGGAATACGGCAATATTAAAAAAGAAAACGACGGTTTCGCCATCAGCATGAGTAATGCAGGAAAAACAGAAACCATTTTTGCAAAAATGGATGCGGCTACAGGAAACTTTTTCCTGGGCCCGGACATTAAAAGTTTGGAACTTTGCAATCTTAGCGAAACCACAAAACCGTTGTCAGAAAACGGGAAACTGCAGCATTACATACAGGCAGATACCACCTCCGGAACCGCATATTTCAGTGGATATGTAAAGGACTTTGTTCCTGCAAAAGGATTTGATGCCGTGATAGAATTAAGGGCATTAAATGGCCGGCAATCAGTTGAAAAACGGATGCCAGTTAACGCAGATGGTACTTTCAGTATGGATATTCCACTTCATGGCGCACATCAGCTTTTACTTCGCCTGCCCAACATATCCGAAACGATCCCCGCCTACGTGGCACCGGGCAAAAAAACTTTTGTAAGTATTGACCCGGAAGAATTTAAGATCAGGGTTACCAATGATTATTATAACCGCGACCGGCCGACCCTCTACATGGGAGATTTCGTTTTACAGAATAAACTTATACTGCAAACAACCTGGTTGAATGGCCTGGCTGAGAATGATAAAAAAATATGGGACAAATTTATTTACACAGCAGGACAGTATGCAGCAGCCGGTTATGCAGATGAACAGCTGAATGATATCGCAGCCTATATCGGCAGGAATTATAGCAAATACGGAGATACTGCTGCACTAAAAACCGCAAAGCTGTGGTCGGCACGTACCCTGATCTCCTCACCTGAAAACGCAACCTTTAACAGTACTTTTAACCTGATATTACAAAATCTCGGAGAACACCTTGAAGGTTTGCAGTATCTGGTAAAAGCCTTAAGGATAGCCGAGAAAACCAACAATGCCGAACAGGTAAGTGCATATAAACAACAGATCAAGAAATACGTATCTGATATCATCAAAAATTAATCTTTTTTAAAGGAATATTCAAAAGAAACAGGCAAATAAAGTTGTATCAATAAGTGCAGGTAACATTTAATACAAATATCGCCCACCTTTCCAATAAATTATCGCCGACCTCTCCTATGTCCCGTTCAGCCACAGTTTATCAATCAGGCAGAACGGGACTATTTTATCTTCAAAAGCAAAAACATCCAGTATTTTTTCGCTGAAAAATATTTCCGTTGGTATTCAGATTGATATTGGTATTACGGTACTAATCGTTCTACCCCCTTTTTTGATGGAGTATGCAGCCCAAATGCTTCCCTTTGAATATATCAGGTGACCAAATTCCAACCTAAACAGATAATCCAAAAATGGATAAAAAAGATTGGAAATAATGAGAACCATTCATTCTCTGATTCATTTGGCCGATCCCAGATTTCACCTCAGGATTGACCAATAATCATAAATAAAATCTGTAGGCATTTTTATCAAGGACTTACGGTTAAAGAAGTGACAACGAAGCATTGTTAATGAAATATACAATCAACAGTCAATAATCCCAGGCTAGTATAAGATGCCTGTCAGCTTTCTTTTTTCCCGTAGACCATTGACATCAAGGTTATAAGTAAAATCCTGTGAAAAATCATGGCTGTAGACCTTGAGATTTATTTTTACATCTTCTTTAAACAGCTGCGATACATGTCTGCAAAAAATAGGCTTAAATGATATAAGATTTACCTGTGCAGTACAAACTACTATTACCTCTCCATCAGAAGTCTTCTCTGCCTTGGTAATGAGTCTTGGCCAGCGCTGCTTGATCCTTAACGGGATAGATTCATAATAGTTCTTTTCAATATATGTCCCCGCACCAGCTATCAACCCTTTTGGAATTATTTCGCCCGACAGCTGTTTCCATGTGCCATAAATCCTTGAAATCCTGGCCATGGTAATTTCTCCATCACAGATCAGCCAGAAATCTAGCGACTCATCCTGGATCAGACGTAAAAAGGTCTGGTTTCCGTAAATATCCTTAAAGTGATAGTCTAGTTCGGTCATAAAATTATCTTAAATGCGAAAATACAGATCGGCAGATAGAGCGGCGATTAATATCCATCCACAAAAGAAATGTAAATATTGTTGATCAGTTTGGTTGTCTCAAACGACAAACAAGACATCCGGTCAATCAGATGACAACCTCTGATTATCCTAGGGGTAAATTAAAGCCCGTGATTCTCGCTGGATACCCCTACGGCATTGGCCTTCCAGAGAATGTAACCCAATCTGCCGCAGCATTCCGCTACCATGTATTCAATATCTGCCGGCACATCATTTACAATCCGGAAACGGATTTTATATTTTGGATTATAACTGAGATAGATAACCAGATCTTCAGCGGAAAAGCCTCTGCCTGAAAGTGATTTCAGATGGTTATCCCTAAGCTCTTTGGCAGCTCTCTGCAAGCGCTCATTCATCACCTTGGCAAGTGCCTTTTCAGGCTTAAAATCTGTCTCTAATATAGCCAGTACTGTTACAGTCATAAAACAAATTTAATCTCACAGCCCGGAACCACAAACCTAAAAACATAAGCTACTGATGCTCAGGGAGAATATTTTTGAACTTCCGAAGGACGATGTGGATAATTATATATCAATATAAGGTGGGCCATTGTTATTTTTGTAGCGATGCCAACACAATACAAATTAGTTTATCTCTTCGAAAATGCACAAACCTTGATTATGGAAATCAAGCTTATCGGTGTTTCTTCAGAAAATGACCTTTCCAACCCCCAACATTGGTTATATTTTGACAAACTATCATCTTCACTGGTTAAATTGTGGTTCCGTTCTTCAGATTCCTCTGCCGAAATAGAAGAACGTTACTTTGAGCAGGGCTATCTCAAGTTCAGCAGTACTGAGGCTACCTTTATAGAAAAATTTAATTCATCCCAGCATAAATTGATTAATTATACCAAAAGGGCAGTAAGCCCCCATACCCATACGCTTATTACCGGATACCTCAAACAACCATAAAAAACCAACGCATTAATACATCCAGTATATAACCTAAATCAAAGCAACTGATAAAAATCTTGCTGAATGTCAAATACTGAATTCATCAGTGAATGCCATATCTGCTACCGTAATAATATACAAACCATTTCAAAAAAAATGTATTTACGTTGTTACCGTATGTCTATGGGAAAGGTTTCTGTCAACATGTATTTTTAACCGCTTCCCTTTACGGCTTTACCAAAAACTAGACGACAGGACATCCAGGGTCAGTTCAGATGATGAACTTAAGGTTGCTGCTATAATTTCTTAAAAAAAGTCTTAATCTATACCAGTTTTGTGCCTCAGCAACTGGCATAGATCATTTTACCTTACCGAAGTTTAGACAGGTTGCACATTCACTTTCTCAAACACATAAGCAAAATGTTTGAACGTTTCGTTTGCAGCTTCAATGGCTTGTTCTTCATTCTGTTCCGTTTTGGCCTGTGCATTTAAAACCGTTACAAAATTGCCCCACATCATTCCAGTGGCTTCGCCGTAACCCGAAAAGAAAGAAACGCCGTTGGTTACCCCGCCTTTTTCGAGCATTTTCACAATAATGCTTCCACCCATAATCGAACCCTCCAATACATATAAGGCACCTAATGCCTCTACAGCATTTTCAATTTTTGGTACAGTGGTATATGGCAGATCGGTGATATCGCCACCCAGTTCTAAAATATCAGCTTTAATAAAGCTGGAGTTTCTGCGTTGGGCATAATCAGGCAGGATAGATTCGGTAATGTATGGTTTTATGCTTGCTTCAATATGGCTGAAATAAGCATAAAAATGTTTTAACAGATCGGCATAATCTGCATTGCTTCTGATGGCTTTTAGTTTTAAAACAATCTGTTTCTCCAGGTTCTGGTGCTCGGCTTTTGTAGCCTCTTTAATATTAGTACTTAACATGTTTTGTAATTTATGGTGATTGAATAATTAATCTTTATATAAACGATAGGTTAATCCGGCCAGCAGTACACGCCCCGGCTGACCAGGCATTAAACGGTCGGTATAATTTAAAATATTGTCGGCCGTAAGCCTGATACTTAAATGCTGTTTCATCAGTTTTTTTTCAAAAGCGGCATTGAGCATAAAAAAACCATCCACAAAGGTGTCGTAACGATCGATAAACTGGTTTCCGTTACGATCGCCAAAAGGATATTTGCCCCTGTAATTTACGCGGATGTTTAAACTGGCATCCCAGGGG
>NZ_JAVTSU010000006.1:0-326076 GCF_032678605.1 Pedobacter miscanthi | reverse complement strand
CGAGGAGCGATAGTACTGGTTATTTGTCTTTTGTTAGCAGGGATTGCAACCCAAAAGCCGTGGTTCGTGTCTCCACGAACCTAATTTACTTCCCTTTCGGTCCTTGATTACATGTAACCGAGGTGAAGGAATATATTTTCTTTACTTTGTGGATTAAAAATCCACATTACGATAGGTCAGGATTACAAATCCAGACCAACGAGAACCTAATTTACTTTGCCTTCGGTCCTTGAAGACATGTAACAGATGCGAAGGAATATATTTTCTTTTACTTTGTGGATTAAAAATCCACATTACGATAGGTCAGGATTACAAATCCAGACCAACGCGATAAAACAAAAAAGCCATCTTCTTTTTACGAAAATGGCTTTACCGGGATGTTAATTGTATTCTACTTTTTGGTTACTTTAAATTCGGTTCTTCTGTTTTTAGCCCTTCCTTCGGGATTATCTTTTTTCTTGCGTTTAACGATGATTTCGTTTGGTGCAATCGGCATCGATTCTCCGTAACCTTTAGAGGTCATTCTGGCCGCAGCAATACCCTTGCTCTCTAAATAATCGGTACAAGATTTTGCCCTTCTGTTTGATAAGTCTAGATTGTATTCGTCTGTACCAATGTTATCGGTATGTGAACCCAACTCAATTTCCATTTCAGGGTTATCTTCCATAATCGGGATCAGGAAGTCTAACACTTTTTTAGAAGGTTCAGTTAATTCGGCGCTGTTAAATTCATAATAAACATTATCCAACGCCATCGGGATACCAATTTTAAAAGGACTTAAACAGTAATCTTTATAAATCAGCGTATCTGCTTTTGCCAGTTCTTCGTAAACATAATTTTTAGTAATGGCAAAATAGTTGTCTTTTGCGAAAAGCAATTTAATCGGTCTTTTCGAATCTACTTTGAACCTATAAATACCATCGGCGCCTGTTGTTACCTTTTTAGTTCCTTCGGCATTGCTTAGGCTTACATCTGCACCGGCTAACGGTAATTTGGTTTTACAATCGGTTAAAAGACCAGCAATTGAAAGGTATTCTTTTTTTACTTCGAAGATTTCTAAACAGCATGATGATTCGCGATCGGAACTAATGTATCCTTGCGTCCCTTTATCATCGGTTGCAGTGAAGTAAATATCATCTTTTGAAGAGTTGAAAGGATAACCCAGGTTTTTCGGGGCGGTCCAATCTACCAGGTCGCCTTCTGATTCAAAGAAATCCAAACCACCAAAGCCTGTTCTTCCATCGGTGCTGAACAATAATTTTTTGGTTAAAGTATTATAATAAGGTGCACGTTCGTCATCTTCAGTATTAATGGTTGGACCAAAGTTTACCGCCTGGCCCAATGAGCCATCCTCACGAATGGCACAGTACCAAAGATCGAATTTACCATAACCGCCACTTCTATCGGATGAGAAAAGAAGAAACTTACCATCGCTGGTAATAAAGGGCTGTGATGAATTAAAATCTTTACTGTTTACCTGTAAACCTACCGGTTGCGCGTCAGACCATTTATCGCCAGTTTTTTTCGAACTGTAAATGGCATATTTTTCTTTATCTCTCCAGGCAGTAAAATACAGTGTATTACCATCAGGTGTAAAAGCAGGAGCTGCAATTTCAGTACCTTTTCCGAAATTGATATCCAGTTTTTTAACAGGAATATCGGTTGAGTTTAAACCGTCTTTTGCTGAATAAAGGTTGTTGATAAATGGATTAGCTTTGGTTGATACCTGAACTTCGCCCCCGGCTTCTGTTTTAACCATATCTCTTTTGGTACCTACAGCAACCGGACGTGATGAAGTAAAATACAATACATTATTGATTTTTACGGCAGCATAGTTAGAACCTAAGCCATTTACATTAGTTGGCACCTTTTTTACCTGCACCATACGTGGGAAACGCATTTCTTCGATGGCAAATTTACAGGCTTCGATTTCTTTTTGCGCTTCTTTGGCTAAAGGATCGTCGCCATTTTTTTGAATAAACTGCTGGAAAGCATCAATAGCGGCATTAAATTTTTTATTGGCCCTTAAACTTTCGGCATAATAAAACAACGCTTTTCTAAAACGGGTATTGGTAAAAGTAATGGCTATGGCATAATATTTTTCGGCCTCGTTAAACTCCCTGTACAGTCTGCTAGATTCGGCAAGGTTATAAATCGACCCCTCATAATCTTCTATCACTTTATTTTCGGAAGCTGATTTTCTTTCCTGACCATAAGGTAAAATGGCCTGGCTACTATCGCCAGTAATTTTCAGGGCTTTTTTATAAAAAGTTGATGCAGCATAATAATCCTTATTTTCGAAATAAGTATCGGCAACCTTTTTATAATTTATCACATACTGAGCGTTAGCAAAACCGCCAAGTGCCACTAATAAAATGAGTAATATTTTTTTCATCGTTATAAATTATTAATCGTTCTGCTATCGTTTTTAATGGAATTAATGAACTTGCAAGCTTGGTTTGTTTTTCAAAAGGTGATGAATAATTATAAACGCGGGCAAAAGAAGTTTGGACCAATAATTCCGTTGCGGCCGATTAATGATACCGAAAGCTCTAAACCACCATTGCTGTTTGATGCACGGTTGAAAGTAGAGGTATTGACATCATAACTGAGTCCGAAAACCATATTTTTTAACTGTAAGCCAACAAAGGCAATTGCAGCATCTTTATTACGGTAGTTACCACCAAATAAAATATTTGCTGATGGGTTAACGTTAAGCTGTGCATAGGCACCTAGTGAAACTTCGTTTGTATTACCCTGATACATAAACAATGCATTGGGTACAATATCCAACAATTCTGAAGCCTTGATTCTTGCCCCGCCATGTGCGGTAAAACGAACCGGAATACGGGAATTTGAGCCAGAGAAACGATCCATAGGACGGGTTAAATGTGCTGCACTTGCACCTAAGAAAACGTTTACGCTTTTATTCGGATTACCGTCAAAAAACATGATACCTGCATTTACATCCGGAACCAGTGATGATTGCGAAGAAAGGGTTTCGCCACTCATCATGCCACCATCATAACCCGAAATCGGGTTAAACTGGTTACCAAACCTGGCCTGCGAGAAATCGAAACTGCGGTTAATCACTCCGGCCTGTAAGCCAAAACTCACCATTTGCAAACCTTCTGCGCCAAATCTTAAACGATAGGAACCGGATACCAGGGCCGACAGGTAGTTAAAATCTAACTCTCCTGCCCTTTGGTTTAAAATGGTGGCACCAAATGCAAAGTTCTTTTTCGGAGCGAGATCGAAAGATGCGCCGCCGGTTAAGAAAGAACTGTTAAGTGCGCTCCATTGTTGCTTAAAATTTACAGTAGCACGGTAATCGCCATCTATCACCCCCGTTAATGCCGGGTTAAGGTATAACGGGTTTGCATAGTATTGTGAAAAATGCGGATCAGTTTGTGCAAAGGATTTTGCTGTACACAGCAGTAATCCCAGCACCGCAACATATATTTTTAGAACCGATAGTATTTTCATGGTCTTTGATTTTATCTGTTTATTATTAATCCTCTTCTTATCTAATCAACGTTACTGTACCTTTTCTCAATGATGTTGTTCCATTACTGAATGTAATCTCAACCATGTACACATAAACTCCGATCGGTTGATTTACCCCTTTAAAGGTTCCATCCCATCCATTCGCTACGTTATCCGATTGGAATATCAATTGGCCCCATTGCGTGTATACACTCATTTTAGCGCTTGATATGGTATTGCCATAAATTAGGAATATATCGTTTTTACCGTCGTTATTTGGTGTAAATGCATTCGGTATGTAAACCTGATCTCCAAAAGGATTGGTTGCTTTACCTGTTGCTGAACCATTTGCACTGGTTTGGCAGTCGAGCTGACCTTTAGCCCTAACCGTAATGCTTACATTTTGATCTGGTTTTAAACCTGCAATTAAGTAAGTTGTTCCGGTTGGTCCGCTTGTTGGGTTAATCCATGTTAAACCGTTATCTAATGAAACTTCGTAAGCCGTAGCACCTGTAACCGCAGCCCATGCAAACGTTACACTGTTTGGTGTAGTGTTTTGTACCACTACCACAGGTTTATCTAATATCGGAAGTACAGTTACTGTAACAGCTGTTCTGCCTGGACTTGCACAACCGCCTACGGCTACTGCTTCTACGTAATAGATTGTTGTAGCGCTTATGTTTGGTGTGGTAAAGGTGATACCTTCTGCCAATACCGGACCATTAGAGCTTGCTGCATACCACCTGTATACTAAGCCTGTTACCGGGTTATTTACGGTTAATATGGTTGAGCTACCTGCGCAAAGTGTACCATTTGCAGCTGTTACCGAGGCTGGAGCAACTGGTACTGGTAAGGCAATTACATTTACTGGTGTTCTTGAAGTTGAAATACAACTTCCGTTTGCACCTTCTACAAAGTAGGTAGTATTTGCATTAACAGCCGGTGTTGTAAAGCTTACGCCTGTTCCGGCCAATGTTCCACCCACTGCTGCAGTGTACCAGTTATAAGTTACGCCTGTTTGAGGGTTTGTAGCCGTTAACACCGCAGGGCTTCCTGTACATACGCTCACTGATGACGAGGCTACAGTTGGTACGGTTGGCTTAGCATTTACGGTAACGGTTACTTTAACACGGCCTCCGTTGTTGTTACAACCACCTGTACCAATGGCTAAAACATAGTAATCAGTAGTGGCAGCCAGGGCTGTAACATTATAGGTTGCACCAGTGAACAATAAGTTGCCACCAACTGCTGCATTGTACCATTCGTATGTTACGCCAGGCTGTGCGTTGGTTACCGTTAAGGTCGCACCATCGCCCGCACAGATACCTCCGTTTGGAGCAGATACTATCGGGTTGTTTGGTAATGCATTAACGGTGATGGCTACTACCCTTGCTGTTGCGGCAGAACTTTCGCATTTATTATCGCCTTTTACGGTTACGTAATAAGTAGTATTTGCAGTTAGTACCGGAGTTGTAAATACCGGACCAGTAAATACTACTGTGTTTAAACTAGCATCGCTGTACCAGGTAAATATTGGGTTGGTTACGGTTGTGCTTGTTGCGGCCAGTGTTGCTGCAGCATTTGCACAAATTGATGTTGAACCGTTTACAGTAATATCTGTAGCAATGGCAACCGGGTTAACTTTAATGGTTACGGCTACTGCGTTTGTTGCCGTGTTTTCACATTTATTGGTTCCTTTAACCGTTACATAATATGTTTTTGTAGCAGTTAATACCGGTGTGGTAAATATAGGGCCGGTAAAGGCTACACTGGTTAATGAAGCATCGTTGTACCAGGTAAATACCGGGTTGGTTACAGTTGTTGAGCTGGCATTGATTACTGCTGTACCCGATCCACATACCAGTGCTGGTGTTGATAAGGTAATATCGGCAGCTGTTGCACCTGCATTTACATTTACGGTAACTACTTTCGCATTTGCAGCAGAACTTTCACATCTGTTATCACCTTTTACAGTCAGGTAATATTTAGTGGTTACAGTTAATGCCGGTGTGTTAAAAGTTGCACCTGTAAATACCGGCGTTGTTAAGGCGGCATCACTGTACCAGGTAAATACTGGGTTGGTTACAGTTGTAGTGCTGGCTACCAAACTGGCTGATGAGCCTGCGCAGATTGTTGCATCGGCAGCAGTAACATCAGTTGACGAAGCAACCGGGTTAACTACAATATTTACAGATTTAGCTGTGGCAGCGCTGTTTTCGCACTTGTTATCACCTTTTACCGTTACATAATAAGTGGTATTGGCTGTTAATGTTGGTGTGGTAAATACTGCACCTACAAAAGCCACATCGGTTAATGTTGCGTTGGTGTACCAGGTAAATACCGGGTTGGTTACGGTTGTGCTACTGGCCGTTAATACCGCTGCAGATCCGCCGCATACATTTGTTGATCCGTTTACTACAATATCACTGGCAATTGCTACCGGATTAACCTTAATGGTAACACTTGCTGCGTTTACAGCAGCGTTTTCACATTTGTTAGATCCTTTAACGGTTACGTAATAGGTTGTAGTGGTGGTTAATACCGGTGTGGTAAATATTGGGCCGGTAAAGGCTACACTGGTTAATGATGCATCGTTGTACCAGGTAAATACCGGATTGCTTACGGTTGTTGAGCTGGCATTGATTACTGCCGTACCCGATCCACATACCAATGCTGGTGCTGATAAGGTAATATCGGCAGCAACTGCAGCCTGATTTACATTAACCGTTACCACTTTAGCAGTGATGCCTGAGTTTTCACATTTGTTATCACCTTTAACGGTAACATAGTATTTGGTTGTTGCAGTTAATACCGGGGTAACGAATGATGTACCCACATAAGCTACCGAAGTTAAAGCGGCATCGTTGTACCAGGTAAATGTTGGGTTGGTTACAGTTGTAGTGCTAGCTACCAAAGTAGTACCCGATCCTGAGCAGATGGTAACATCAGCAGCAGTAATATCAGCAGCGGTAGCAACCGGGTTAACGGTGATGGTAATTACCCTTGCCGTACCAGGCGCATTTTCACATTTATTATCACCTTTTACCGTTACATAATAAGTAGTGGTGGTATTCAGTACCGGTGTGGTAAATGTTGCACCGATGAAACTTACATTGGTTAAAGCAGCATCACTGTACCAGGTAAATACCGGATTGGTCACAGTTGGCGATGTTGCAGTTAATACTGCCGACGAGCCTGCACAAGCAGTTGTGCCTCCGTTTACAATAATATCGGTAGTGGTAGCTAAAGGATTAACGGTTACAGTTACTGATTTAGCATCAGCCGCAGCATTTTCGCATTTGTTGGCACCTTTAACACTTACATAATAAGTAGTAGTGGCAGTTAAGCCGGTTACGGTAAAGGTTGGACCAGTAAACACTACGCTGGTTAATGAGGCATCGCTATACCAGGTAAATACTGGTTGAGTTACCGTTGTACTCGAAGCCATTAACATTACGGTGGAACCAGAACAGATGCGGGCATTGCTTACTGCAATATCTGCGGCTGTTGCAAAGTCTTTAACCGTTACTGTAATTACCTTGGCGTTTGCTGGTGTATTCTCACATTTATTATCACCTCTTACTGTTACATAATAAGTAGTAGTTGCATTAAGTACCGGCGTGTTAAAGCTGGCACCTACATAGGCTACTGTAGTTAAAGCCGCATCGCTGTACCAGGTAAATACCGGATTAATTACTGTTGTGGTAGAGGCAGATAATGCAGCAGCAGATCCTTTACAGATCGATGTAATGCCATTAATGGCAATATCAGCATCAGTAGCAGCAGGATTAACCGTAATGGTAATCGATTTTGCTGTAGCTGCTGTGTTTTCACATTTGTTATCGCCTTTAACCGTTACATAATAAGTGGTTGTAGCATTAAGTGCTGGCGTAACGAAGCTAGCCCCGGTAAATGCTACCGTAGTTAAGGCAGCATCGCTATACCAGGTAAATATAGGGTTGGTTACTGTTGTGCTGCTGGCGGTTAAGGTTACCGTAGAACCACCACAAATGGTGCTTGTTCCAGCCAGGTTAATATCAGTCGGACCAGCAACAGGATTTACCGTAATGGTAACCTCTTTTGCATTGCCTGGTGTATTGGCACATTTATTTGTTCCGCCAACAGTAACATAATATTTGGTTGTTGCGGTAATGGCCGGTGTAGTAAATACAGCACCCACAAAAGCAACTTGTGTTAGAGCGGCATCGCTGTACCAGGTAAATACCGGATTGTTTACCGTTGTACTCGCTGCAGTAAGTACTGCTGTACCAGAAGCACATAACGAAGTTGTTCCGGTTACAGTTAAATCGGTAGGTAATGCCGACGGGTTAACTGTGATTGAAATCTTGGTACGGGTTGAGCTTGAACAAGCTGCCCCACTCACAGCTTCTACATAATAATCGTAGGTTCCTGCTGCAAGGCTTGTAGGCGTATTAAAGCTACTGTTGTTGGTTACCAACATATTTCCGCCAACTGCTGCATCGTACCAGTTATAAGTAACACCTGCAACTGCCTGCACACTTAAAGTAGCAGATGTACCGATACAGGTGGTAGCCGGATTGGTAGTTGATGGAATAGGCGCTACTGCCGGAGGTAAAACTGTTACCACCACTTTAGTTCCTAAGGTTTCGCAACCATTTGCTGTTGCAGTTACCGAATAAGTATAAGTACCGGCAGCTAAAGTTGGATCTGTTGTGAAAGTTGCTCCATCTTTTCCGGCCTGATAAGTGTTGCCCAAGTACCATTTGTACACTACACCAGCCTGTGGATTCTGTACACTCAATGTTGCAGATGAACCTTGACAGGCACTCGCTGTAGCAGCAGTAACTGTTGGAGCTGTGATTACCCTTTGTGCATAATCTAAATTAACAGAAGTTAAGGCACCCAGTAAACCAGAGTTTAACCTCAATTCCACACCATCAAATTTGCTTGTTGGTACGAAAGTTAATATGGCTGATGTTCCGCCTGATAATAGTTTTAAACTGATTAATGGATTAGATATAGAAACCGCATCGTTATTGCTGGTGGTACCCTGGAACGTGGTTACCGTTAAGTTTGTTAATACGCCTACTGAAAGTAATGCTCCTGGAGTGGTAATTTTCACTCTTAAGGTGTCGCCTACATTTGATAAGCCTGTAAAACCAACCTGGTGATAAACAGATGCCCCCAGTAAGCCTACCGGAATAACCAGACTAGATCCTGTATTGATGTCGTTATCAACCGCAAATGTTGGGTTGTAAACGCCAGCCAGTAAAGCAACGCCAGTTACGCCACTTGCCACTGTTGTGGTAGCCGCACCGCAAGGTGTTACTACAGGGTTACCGTTAGGTACTACTGTAACCGTTACTGTTGCCCTGCTGGTTGCAGTACAACCACCCGGAACAGTTGCTTCTACATAATAAGTAGTAGTATTGCTTAATTGTGGTGTGATATAAGTTTCGCCTGTAAATACCGGAACTGTTCCATTTGCAGTAGTATACCAGTTAATGGTTGCACCTGCTGTACTTGATGTTGCTTTTAATACTGCAACAGAACCTTCGCTGATGGTGATTGATGGAGGGGTAATTACCGGAACATCAATGGTTCCTAAAACAATTTTACCTTCAGTTCTGGTTGATGAAGTACCACAGCTGTTTACAGCGGCTACAAAATAACTTCTGTCGGCAGTAATTAATGGTGTGGTAAAGTTATCACCGGTAAATAATACTACAGTTGAAGTTGCAGTATCGTACCAGTTATAAGTAGTACCTGCAACCGGATTTTTAACCTGGAAAGTAACTGATGTATTAGGGCAGGTATTTACTGATGCCGAAAGCAGATCAGGTGTTACCGGTGCCGGGTTTGTAGTTACGTTTACCAGTGTTTTGTAGCTCACACAACCAGTTGCAGAAACTGCTGCAACATAGAATTTAGTATCCCCTGTTAAAACAGGAGTGGTAAATATGATACCGTCTTTACCGCTTAAGTAAGTACCAGTAGCATCGTACCATCTGTAGGTTAAACCTGCTGATGGGTTACTCACCTGCAACTGAGCAGTTGAACCCACACAAGCCGTAACATTTGCCGACGTTACCGTTGGCGCAACCAGAATGCGTTGTGCGTAATTTAAGTTAATCGAAGTTAGCGCACCTAATACACCAGAGTTTAACCTTACTTCTACCCCATCAAATACGTTGGTAGGAACAAAAGTGATTAAGGCCTGGGTATTGCCGCTTAACAACTGAACATTTAATAAATTATTGTTTAACAATTGCGAATCGCCATTGCTGTTGGTTCCAACATAAGTGGTAATTGCGGTATTGCCTAATAATGAAAGTGACAATAATTTCCCTGGAGATGATACCAATACACGTACGGTATCGCCAACTTTAGAAAGTGATCCAAAACCCACTCTTTGATAAACCGATGCACCAAGTGCTCCAACAGGCATCACCAGTGAAGATGCGGTTTGGGTATCGTTATCGATTGCCAGTGCCGGGTTAAACACACCAGATAAAAGGGCTACGCCTGTAACGCCATTAACCTGGGTGGTTGCTGCATCACATGGAACCGGATTTGGAGATCCGTTACCATCAACAGTAATGGTTACCTGCACACGGCTTGCCGATGTACAACCATTGGTAGAAACCGATTCTACATAATAAGTTGTGGTAGCCAATAATGGAGGGGTAACATAAGTAGCGCCAACATAAACCGGTGTAGTTGCTGTATTAGAAGTATACCAGTTAAAAGTATTGGTTGGATCAGCAGAGGTTGCTGTTAAAATGGCTGTTTGACCGGCGCTCACAGTAGATGAACTTGCAGTTACTACAGGTAATACCGGACGAGGATTTACGGATACCGCAGCCGCAGCACGTGCAGCACTTGTACAGTTTCCTTGCGATGCTTCTACATAATAAGTAGTTGCAGCCGTTAATGCAGGAGTTTGGAATACCGCTCCTGTGAATACCAGGTTTCCTGCTATTGCAGCATCGTACCATTTATAAGTTACTGCCGCATCTGGGTTAGCAACCGATAAAGTTGCCGATGACCCTTCGCAAACATTGGCAATGGTTGCCAATACCGGAGTTGCTAACGCTGGTGTAACCGTTACCGTTACAGGTACCCTGGTTACATTTGCACAGGTTCCTTTGCTTACCTGTATATAATAAGTTGTTGTAGCCGTTAAAGCTGGTGTGGTAAACGTTTCACCCGTACCTAATTGTGTACCGCCAGTTGCGGCATCGTACCAGGCTAATGTTGTACCACCATTTGCTGTTGCAGTTAAAGTTGCAGTACTTCCGGCACAGATGGTTTGTGCACCCGCAGTTACCGTTGGGTTAGGATAAATTACCGTTGCACCATAAACATCTAAACTGGTTAAAGCAGTAACCAATGCCCCGAAGCTAACCTGTACCCTATCGTAAGCGCCACCTGCTAATATGGTTGCAGCAAAACGGTTACCTGATAACAACTGGAGATTTAATAATCCACCGCTTAATTGTACTGTTTTTATAACTGTAGTACCATTTAATACGGTAACAGTTACATTGTTTAATAAACCAACATCGGCCAAACCTGTTGGTAAGGCTAAATCTAAACGCAGGCTATCTGTAGCGGTTCCAACACTAGGGAAAATTAATTGTTGGTAACCCGATCCTCCTACACCTACTGCAAGTGATATTCTGGTAAAGTTAGAAGGATCAGCATCAGTAGAATTTCCTGCGCCGGTGATACCGCACAATAAACAAATTCCGTTTATACCAGAGTTTTGTGAGCTTGCTGCATTACATGCAGTACCACCACCATTTGTTAATACAGTTACAGTTACCGGAACGCGGTTTGCACTTTTACAACCATTGGCATTTGTGGTTTCTACATAATAAGTAGTCGTTACATTAAGTGCAGGAGTAGTAAATGAAGTACCCGAACCTACCTGTGTACCACCTGTAGCAGCATCGTACCATTGAATGGTATTACCAGCATCAGCTGTAGCCAGTAAAGTAGTAGACTGGCCAGCATTAATTACCTGGCTATTGGTGGTTACCGTTGCTGGTGTTGCCGGTGGGTTAACCGAAACATTAACGGCAGTTCTTGAGCTTACCGCCGTTCCAGATACTGCCTCTACATAATATACAGTTGGGGCAGTAACTGCAGGCGTTACAAAAACACCTGTGTTATTAGTGGCTAATGGTGTACTTCCTGTAGCTGCATACCAGTTATAGGTTACGCCTGCAAGAAGATTGCTTACGCTTAATGTAGCGGGGCTGCCAGCACAAACAGTAGCCGCAGCAACTACCGGAGCATTAACCGTAACAGCTAAGTTATAAGCGGTTGTTGCTTTATTTCCATTTGCATCTGTTGCAGTTAAAGAAATGGTAAAGGTTCCACCTAAAGTTGGTGTTCCGGTGATTTCTCTTGTTGCCGTATTAAAATTTAATCCAGGAGGCAGGCCTGTTGCTAAATAAGTATATGGAGCAGTTCCACCGGTTACTGCAGGTAAAGTTTGTGTTGGATAGCCTGTACCTACAATACCGTTTGGTAAAGTTGCACCTGGTAGCGATAATACACCAATTACCTTAAGTGCATAAGTGTTACTTGCTGTTCTGCCTTCACTATCTGTTGCGGTAACACCGATCGAATAATTTCCTGCCTGTGTTGGCGTACCCGAAACTTCTCTTGTTGCTGGGTTAAAAGTTAATCCTGCCGGAAGGTTGGTTGCCACATAAGTGTATGGGCCCACACCACCAGTTGCCGATGGCAAGGTTTGAGTAGCATATACCGTTCCTTCGGTTCCATCAGGCAAAGTTGCCGCTGGTAACAATAAAGGATTTACAATTGTAATGGTATAATTATTAGTTACTGTTTTTCCATCAGCATCGGTAACAGTTACCGGTACGGTGAAAGTTCCTGCTTGTGTTGGCGTTCCCGAAATTGTTCTTGTAGCCGGGTCGAAGGTTAATCCCGGAGGAAGACCAGTTGCGGCATAAGTATAAGGTGTTGATCCGCCTGTTGCAGAAGGAATGGTTTGAGGAGTATAAACTGTTCCGGTGGTTCCGTTAGCTAAAGTTGCTGGTGGTAAAACCAAAGGATCGGTTACTTTAAGTGTATAGTTAGCCGTAATGGTATTACCGTTCGCATCTGTTACCGTAACAGGTATAGTATAGGTTCCAATTTGTGTTGGTGTACCTGTAATTTCTCTTGTTGCAGGGTTAAAGGTTAATCCCGGAGGAACACCTGTAGCCGAATAAGTATAAGGACCAGTTCCGCCTGTGGCAGCAGGAATACCGTTTGTGGTATAAGCTGTACCAGTTACCCCATTAGGTAATGCTCCGGGAGCCAAAACCAATGCTGGTGTTACCGTTAATGTAATGGTTGCAGTTTTGCTACAGCCTTTGCTATCGGTTACTACCACATCAAATGTTGGGTTGCCCGTTGCAGTTGGTGTTCCGCTTACTAAACCACTTGTTGATAAAGTTAAACCAGCAGGCAAAGTGCTGCCCGCAGCCAAAGCATAAGTATAACCCGGTGTACCACCAGTAGCTACTGAGATTTGTTTGCTGTAAGGAGAAGCAATTGTGGCATTGGTTAATATCGAATTTGCAAATACAATTGCCGGATTAACGGTAATGGTTACCGGAACCCTTGTGGTATTAGAACAGGTCCCTTTGCTTACCTGAACATAATAAGTAGTGGTAGCGGTTAAAGCTGGAGTAGTAAAGTTTGCTCCTGTTCCTACCTGTGTTCCGCCAGTTGGTGCATCAAACCAGGCTAAGGTTGTACCGCCGTTTGCAGTTGCACTTAATGTTGCGGTACTGCCAGAGCACATAGATTGTGCGCCGGCTATAAAAGTTGGATTAGGATAAACCACTGTAGCGCCATAAATATCTAAGCTGGTTAAAGCCGAAACCAAAGCACCAAAGCTCACCTGCACCCTATCGTAAGCACCACCTGCTAAAACAGTTGCTGCAAAACGGTTGCCCGATAAAAGTTGAAGATTTAATAAACCGCCATTTAACTGTACAGTTCTTACAACTGTAGTGCCATTTAATATGGTAACGGTTACATTATTTAAAAGACCAACATCAGCTAAACCGGTTGGTAAAGATAAATCTAAACGAATACTATCAGTAGCTACGCCAACTGATGGAAAAATTAATTGTTGATAACCAGTTGCCGCAACACCCACAGCAAGAGAAATCCTGGTGAAGTTGTTCGCATCAGCATCGGTTGAGTTACCTGCACCATTTACAGCACATAATAAACAAATACCGTTAATACCAGTATTCTGACTGTTGGCTGCATTACAAGCAGTTGCACCACCACCGTTAATTACGGTTACTGTTACCGGAACACGGCTTGCACTTTTACAGCCGTTGGTACTGGTGGTTTCTATATAATAAGTTTTAGTTGCGGTTAAAGCTGGCGTAGTAAACGAAGTTCCAGAACCAACCTGCGTACCTGCCGTTGGCGCATCAAACCAGGCAATGGTATTGCCTGCATCAGCAGTTGCAGTTAAAGTAGTGGTTTGTCCGGAGTTGATTACCTGATTATTGGTGGTTACTGTAGCTAAAGTTGCCGGTGGATTTACCGAAACCGTAACCGAAGTCCTCGAGCTGATCGCTGTTCCAGAAACAGCTTCAACATAAAATACAGTTGCTGTTGTAACCGCTGGAGTTACAAAAGTACCGTTGTTACCAGTTACCAATGGTGTACTTCCGGTAGAAGCGTACCAGTTATAAGTAACACCGGCCTGAAGGTTGCTTACCGTTAAAGTAGCCGTGCTTCCGGTACATACCGTTGCAGAAGCCACAACCGGAGCATTTACTGTTACAGCCAATGCGTAAGTAGTAGTGGCTTTGTTATTATTTGCATCCGTAGCCGTTACAGAAATAGTATAGTTACCACCTTGTGTGGGTGTACCTGTAATTTCTCTTGTAGTTGGGTTAAACAATAATCCTGGAGGAAGACCGGTTGCCGCGTAAGTATACGGACTGGTTCCACCTGTTACCGCAGGTAAAGTTTGTGGTAAATAAGATGTACCAACAATTCCATTAGGCAATGTTCTGGTTGGTAAGGTTAACGTTCCATTTACCTTAACAGCATAGTTGTTATTTGCTGTTTTGCCATTAGCATCAGTTACAGTTACCCCAATGGTATAATTACCAGCCTGTGTTGGCGTACCGGTAATTTCTCTTGTTGCAGGATTAAATGATAACCCAGCCGGAACACCAGTAGCTACATAAGTGTATGGACCAACACCACCTGTTGCAGCTGGTAAGGTCTGTGTAGCATAAACCGTTCCTTCGGTTCCATCTGGCAAAGTTGCCGCTGGTAATACCAATGGATTGTTTACCGTAATGCTATAATTGGTGGTTACCGTTTTTCCATCAGCATCGGTTACCGTAACCGGCACGGTATAAGTTCCGGCAGTTGTTGGTGTACCTGTAATGGCTTTGGTAGCCGGATTAAAAGTTAAACCCGGAGGAAGACCAGTTGCCGAATAAGTATAAGGCGTGGTACCACCCGTTGCAGTTGGTAAAATCTGTGTGGTGTAAACTGTTCCTGTTGTACCATCAGCTAAAGTTGCGGCCGGTAACAATAAAGGATCAGTAATTTTTACCGTATAATTTGAGGTAATGGTATTACCATTTGCATCAACAACAGTAACCGGAATGGTATATATTCCAGGTTGGGTTGGCGTTCCGGTAATTTCTCTTGTAGTTGGATTAAAGGTTAGGCCCGGAGGAACACCTGTGGCGGTATAGGTATATGGTCCGCTGCCACCAGTGGCAGCCGGTATAGTTTGCGTAGGATAAACTGTTCCTGTTATACCATTTGGCAATGCGCCCGGTGTTAACACCAAAGCAGCAGTAACCGTTAAATTATAGGTTGCGGTTGCTTTACAGCCTTTCGTATCAGTTGCTACAACAGAAAAAGTATAAGCATTCGCAACTGTTGGTGTTCCTGTAATTGCACCCGCTGATGATAAAGTTAAGCCAGCTGGCAATGTACTGCCCGCAGCTAATGCATAAGTATAACCTGCTGTTCCACCTGTAGCTACATCCAGTTGTTTAGAATACGCAAAACCCGGCGTAGCATTGGTTAAGGTTGATCCGTTAAAAATAATTTGAGGGTTAACGGTAATAACCACCGGTACCCTTGTCGATTCGGTTGTACAACCTATCCTTCTGGCCGCAACATAGTAAGTTTTGTTCGCAGTTAATGCTGGTGTGGTAAATGCACCATTGTAAGCAACCGTTTGTAATGTAGTTCCTCCTTCTACAACATCATACCAGATTAATTGGTTGGCACTTGAAGTAGTTGCCGTTAAAGGTACTGCGGTATTATAACAGGTAGCAATGGCATTACTTGCCGGTGCTGTAAAAGTTGGCCTAGGTGCCGAACGGGTTGCACCATACACATTAAGTGTTTGGGTTAGGTTTAAGGTTAAAACTGATCCTAAAGTAACTTTAATCCTGTCGTATACCACATTTGCTCCCGGAGAAAACGGGATGGTTACCGGCTGACCACTGTTTAATAAGCCCAGTAAATCAAGGTTCAGGGTAGTTGGCACCGACCCGGTGTAAACCGGAGTGCCCCCGTTATAAGCAGTGATCGAAATATTTTGTAAAACGCCGGCAGTTAATAATGCTGCTGTAGTGCTAAACCTGAGGTTAATATCATCCCCAGGATTTGATGGGGTTGCAAAATAAAAATTTTGGCTAATGGATGAGCCCACGCCAAGTATACCTAAACTAAGGCTCGAAAAATTATTCGGATCAGCATCAATTGCCCTTTCACTATTGGTTACCCCCGAACTGCCCAGCTGTAAGGCATCGAGTGTTATTCCTGTTCCTTCATAACCTGTGCTAAATGCCTGGGCGCAAGGATCAGTGCCCGAAGTGTAAAAAGCATAATAAACCTTAGTATTATTGTTAACACCCAGCAGAAGGGCTCTTGTTACATCTTTAATATATACCCTATCATAAGCTTGCGTTGGCGTTATTGCTACATAAAAATAACCGTTTTCATCTTTTACTAAACGCAGGTTTTCTGATGAAAAAGCTGCAGTACTACTCCCGCTTAATACAGGAGTTGATGAAGCACCACTTCTGGCGCCAATCTCGAATGAATGGTTTCCAAGAATTACCGTACCCCCCACATTGGCCAGTAATCCACCTAAACTACCTCCTAATAGCCTGTTGAGGATATCTCCGTCAAAATCTATTCTGATGTACGATGTAACCCCCGCAGCAACCGGAGCAGGATATGATAATTCCAGCTCTCCATTAAATGACAATGCACCCAAAGCAATCCCGCCATACGAATTAACCGTGGCGAAGTTGTTGTTGTTTAACGTTGCATTCGTTGCATTGTCTACATGACTCTGGATTGTTACGTTGTTTGCAAAAACTTTTGTTTGCGCATACGATTTCGAGTAGAAGAGCGTTAATAGAATGATGATTGCAATACTGGCATTGCGGATTATCCCTATTCGGGACGAAAAAGTACGAGTTTTCATCATGTCAGGCGTTATTTAGAAGACTTACTATGTGGTAATGCTGCTGTAGGTAAATGTTTTTTCAGGGGCATTATATAATTATGACAAATCTATATCTAGAATAGCAACCTATCTTATCCATTGCTATTCATTTTTAAACTATCCCTTTCATTCATTTTATTCATACAGAGCATTCTTGCTGAATAGATTTCCTCAATTGTGAAATTATGATGACATTAGCGCTAGTCATCCCATCAGTCAATTCATGAACGCTAACGATCTCCTTATCGAACTCAGGAAGTTTGTCCTTATAAAATCTGGTTTGAGAAACATTGACCCAGCCCATTGTAAGATCATTTCCGAGTATGTATTTCAAGAAACCAAGAACTATGTAAGTGAAACTACCATAAAGCGCTTCTTCGGCTTCGCAAATACTTTACATAAATTTTCATTGTTTACCCTGAACAGCCTTTCGCAATATATTGGGTACAATGATTGGGATGCGTTCTGTAAAGACAAAGAAAACCAGACCACTTCTGTTCAGAGTATATGGCAGGATTTAAAACTAAAGGCACACGCCATTACCGAAGTATCGTTAATTGCTAAGAAAAACAATTCTGGCGTTCCATTTAACGCTACCGCAAACAGAAGTTTTTTTTACCCTGATTTTGATTACTTTTTAAAAAACAACTACCAGTTTACTACCGTAAGCGCACAGCCGGGCCAGGGCAAATCTATTTTGCTGGCACATATGGTGGAATATTTTTTCTTTTCAGAAAATGCCATTTATAAAAATGATATCGTTTTAATGGTAAACTCTACCAGCATTAATTCGATTGTGCAAAACGGGGCCACCTTAAAAGATTGGTTTTTAAAAGAATTTAAGTTCGGCAGCTTAAGCGAACTCATTGGCTTTTTTAAGAAAAATCCCGAAAAACGTGAAGGCCGCTTCATTATCATTGTTGATGGTATTGACGAATTGCTGGCCAGAAGCAACTATTTTAAAACATTTATAGATTTTTTATACAGCATAGAAGAAAATAATTTTGTTAAGCTTGTTTTCGGACTGCGCACCAATAGCTGGATTAATTTACAACCTGCCATTTATGGATCTGCATCTTTAACCAAGGCCTGGTACACCGGGCTGTTTTACGATGAAGATACCCTAAGTAATGTGCCTCCGCTAAATGCGGATGAAGTGCTCTATACCCTCAGCCATATTGAAAACAAAATCATCAACCGGTCTGACGTAAGTCCTCCCCTGCTGATCCAGTTTAAAACACCATTTTGGTTACAGGTTTATTTCAAGCTCAAAGATGAGAACCACCATCTTGAGCTGAGTAACCCCTTGTTATGTTACGAATTAATTAGCTATTTCTTAGAAAAACGTGTATTTCTTGCTAAAAAAAGCACCGAAAAAATATTCCTGCTCAAAAAAATAAGCGATTGTATTTCAGAAGGGAACAAAAAACTCAGGGTATCAAAAGAAAAGATACTAAGTTATATCAACTGTTATCCTGATGCTTACGAAGAACTTTTACATGCCGGGATTATCATTGAAGAAAAAAGGCTGAGTACCACTATCCCCACTGAAATTGTCCGCTTTTTGAGCGATGATATTTATACCTATTTCCTTTTTATCCAGATTACAGATAAATTTGAATATAAACCCGGAAAATCTTTTTTCGAGTTCATTTTAAACAGCTTTCCGGCGCAAAACTCACGCAGAGATCATATTTTAAACTGGGCCATCAGGTTTTGCATCAACAGAAATGAAATAGCGGCCTTAAAAAATATCTTTAAGCTCCCTTTTACCAACAGGGAAAAAAATACAGCCTTCGATTTTATCTGTTATGTAGCAAAATTCGAACTTGGAAAGCCAAATTCCAATTTTAACAAGTTAAGTATCGATGTCGATTTTGTAGATATCATGGCTTCTGGCCGAACCATGAGTACCTTGTACAAAGAAACGATCAAAACCATTTCGGAAAATGTACTTAATGAGGATATTCAGATTATGCTGCATGTAATAGAGTGTAATGTAAACCTGATTGATGTAGATAAGGTATCGCTGGCCAATACCATGCAGCTCCTGAAACGGAATTACAAAAGATTAAATGAACTTTTTCCCATTAACCCTTACGATTTAATCCTATATTTCTACAATAACCTCGTTAACAAACCCAATGAGAGTAAAACCCTTGAAGATAAAATCATTAAACTTTGCCAGGAAATAGATAGAAGCACCCCACGGAAAAATGAGGAAATTACCGCTGCAGAAATATTATGCTACCGCCTGGTATTAATTACCTTGTTTTCGCAAAAAAGCTATGCAGAATGCCACCGTTTTATCATGGCCATCCTAAGTAAATATCCAAATATTTTTTACATCAGGTACTCCGTTTTCTCTCCTTTCTTACTGCTGCATTTAGGTCAAACCTATATTAAGCTCAACTATTATAAAAAGGCACAGCGGATTATGCAGTTTGTAGATAAAATCATCAGCAGCGATTATACCTACCATACCAATTTTATTCTGGCTGGCTTCAGCATTTTTAAAGCGAACTTTTATAATGCCACCAATAATTATGAACAGGCACTGGTAGAGGCCAATGCCGGATTGGAGATTACAAAGCAAAGTGATTTTAAAATGTACGAAATTTCGCTTTTGCTCAGTAAAATCGACACTTTAAAACACACAGAAGAATCTGAAGAGGTATCGAACGTAATTAAAGAACTTCTTAATTTCTTAACGGTACATAAACTTTCAATGCCCGATTATTCGAACTTAAGCGGCAGTGAATTTGAACATACCTTTAAGATTTTAAAATCTTACCGCCGTCACCAAAACCTATAAAAGAAGTTTTGTTCTTCAAAAACTACAAGTTTCTCATTTTCTAATGTTAAACACTTTTTTGGTCTGGAGCGCAAAGCCTGTACAAAGCAATAAAATTCTTCCCGTTTTTCGCTTTTACGCTTCACTTCCCCGTGCCGCGTTGCTGCAGGGTAAACGCTTCAACCGGGGCTATGTGGCAAAACCAGCTTTTCATTTTTGAGGGTGCGAGGTGCACAAACCCTTGTTCATAAACCCCACAGCAGCGAAAATACTTTTTGTTGCAGCAACCCTGAATATGCTGTCATGCTGAGGGTACGAAGCATCTGTAAAATATTAAACAGATACTTCGTACCTCAGCATTACAGTTGCACAAAAAGATTGAAGCGAATGGCGGGGCTGCAAAATGCCAAGAACTGCTGCACCTTCATTTACTGATCATAAAAATATGATTATTAATAAGTTCCTCTTTGATTTCGGCTGGAAAGACACCCTATTTAATCAAATTATAAAGTTCATCCAGTTTTGGAGAAAGAACAATCTCAATTCTTCTGTTTTTACTTCTGCCATCGGCATTTGCATTGGTTCCCAAAGGCTGAAATTCGCCCTTACCGGTGGCCGTCATCCTTACACTTTCCACTTTCTCATTCTCGGTTAAATAACGCACTACCGATGTTGCCCTCAATACACTTAAATCCCAGTTATCTTTTATCTGTCCTAAATTATTTATCTTCTGGTTATCCGTATGCCCTTCAACCGCAATATTAATTTCGGGTTGTTGTTTCAATACATTGGCCAGTTGTGTTAAAGCCTGTTTACCTTTTTCATCGATAATAATACTTCCAGAAGGGAATAAAAGTTTATCAGTTAAAGAAACATACACTTTACCATTTTTAATTTCAACGGTTAAACCGCTTTTGGTAAAGCCCAATAAAGCCTGCTGTAATTTTTCTTTTAATGCATTGGTGGCTTCATCACGTTTACGAAGCACTTCTTCTACCTCTTTTAAACGTTTTTCACGGGCAGCTAAATCGCCGGATAATTTAGTGATTTCGGTTGAGGAGTTGTTTTTAAGTTTTTTGTAGTTCGCATCAACGGTATTGTAACTGTTTTGCAGGTCGCGCAACTCTTCAGCCATTAAAGTGGTATCCTTTTTCAGTTTCGACACCTCCTTTTCAAGGTTTTCAATTTTAATTAAACCTTCGTTAAAAGCGGTATAAAGCGAATCTTTGGTTCCGAGTAATGCTTTATATTTTTTAGGGGATAACACCACACAGGACGTTAATGAAGAGAAAAAAAGGAGAACGGCAAAGGCAAGAAAGGTATTTTTCATTTTTTTAGTTTCAAGGGTTTGGTATCAAGATTTGAGTATATAGTAGCAAGTATTTAGTATCAAGTATATAGTAGCAAGTATATAGTAGCAAGTATCAAGAGCTTTTACGTTTGACCGTTAATTGCTAACTGAAAACTGTTTATTGTTCTATTGCGTTTCGTAAAAATGCAACTAAAGGTTGTACTGTTTTAAAAGAACTTATCAACTTATTAACGAGGTTTGCTTTTAAAAATTCTTCATCACTGATTTTTGTAGTGGCCTCGAAGCTTTTCAGTTTTAAAAATTCGATGTTTGGATCGGCAGGGTCATAACCTTTGGGGGCATTTTTAAGGGCATTATCTACCCCTAGTTTAAAATTTTTCTTAAAATCCTTTTCATTGATAATTTCTTTAAAATCGCTAATGTTATAATCAATTTCCTGCCTGATGAGTTTTAAATGCTGTGCCTCCGGCATCCAGTAACCACCCGCCAGAAAACCTTTGCCTGGCTGGATGTGCAGGTAATACCCCGGTTCGTTGCCACCTTTACTTTTGGCCGAAAACCAGATACCAAAATTGTTTTTATAAGGATCTTTATTTTTGCTGAAACGCACATCGCGGTAAATGCGTAAAAGGCTCTTTTTAGGATCAGCCTCTGCCGAAAGTAAAGGATCTACTTTGGCCAGTTCGGGAATTAGTTTTGCAACAAGTGCCAGTACATCTGCTTTTGCCTCTTCGTAAACCTCTTTATTGGCGGCAAACCATTCGCGGTTATTGTTTTCGGCAACATCTTTTATAAAATTTAAGGTTTCTTTTTTAAGCATATCTTGAGGTTCGTTCGTTCACGGGTCATTTGTTTATTGGTAATTTCAAACTGCCAATTGTTAACGCTAAATTGGTTTACTGGTCATTGGTTAATCGTACCAGCAACCGCTCACTCCTAACGTTAAACTTATTAATGGTTTACAGGCAATTGGAGCTTTTCTAGGGGCAAATTTGCAAAACGCTTAGTGCCAAAGCAACCGTCTATTTATCGTAATACGGCTTGTATTTAATATTCGGCGATAAAACGTGAAGCAATATAATTCTCGAATACCGGTAATTAAAGGGATACAGGATAAAACAGCCTGCAAAAATAACGATGAGATAATGCCAGAAAGTAGCATCCGTTAATGGGCCAAAAAGTAAATAAGTAATGAAACTGGCAAAAAGCATCTCAATTACATTCATGGCATAACTTACGTACATGGCCGCATAAAAGTAACCTGGTTCTATTTCGATGCGCTGTGCGCAATGACCGCAGATTTCTTTAGTATGCTGAATATTCCAGCCGTACATGCTGCCGGTAAAAATAGATCCTCTACGGCAATGCGGGCATTTACAATGAACAATGGCATAAAGCTTTGAAGTTTGCCCCTCCATGCTCTTAATTTAAATTAAAAGGTTCTTTTTTCATGTTGAGGTGAATGTTCTTTTTACGGTATTTTTTATACCATACCACCCCCACAATTATGGCCATTAAATAAGGAACAGACAATAAGTACAAAACGCCTGTATTTAAACCCGCAGACACTGTATTGCCATTTTTAATGCCCTGCTCGGCATTTATGCTACACATTGCGCATTGTGCATTAACATTAGGGCTTACCGCAAAGGTAAATACCAGCAAAAACAGGATAAAAATTGCTTTCTTTTTCATGAGTTACAAATATACAGAATAAACGGATGAAGGGATTTAAAAATTATGTCATAAAAAAACCTCACTTTTTAGGGTGAGGTTTTTAAGCTTTTTATTTTTTACTGAGCAATTGCTTTCTTCTTTATGAATTACAAATATAAGCATAAACGCTTGGAGGGACTTAAAAATTATGCCACAAAAAACCCTTACTTTTTAGGGTAAGGGCATTGGAGCATCAATTATTTAATTAAGTTTTTAAATAAATTTTACATCAAACTCACTTTTACACCAAAGGTATTGAAAACAATAATTCCATCGGCATTTGGTGCTTCTTCATATAGAATTGTCGCCACATTAGCTTTTAAGTAAAAAAATCGCCGTAAACAAAATCAACATACGGAATAATTCCAGCTGGTAATGTTCCAGTGTAACTAAGAAGTTTATTTCTCCTCAGCAAGGAGCTTCCGGATATTGTTTATGGTCGACACTACCTGGAGGTAATGTTGCTTCTTTGCGTGTCTGTTCATCAAAGCATTTCTCATACACATCATTATCTCCATAAAATGAGCTATTGTGATCTGCAAATCTTATTGTACATCCGATGGTACCGCCAACATCAAAATTTGAGATAGTTAGACTGTTTGCTTTGGGGATTTCAACTTCTTTCTTTTTGATGATTAAGCTTTGTTGAAAATCTGATGCCTCTTTTTTACAAGATATGACACTTAAAGCCATTAAAGTTGAGAGTGTTAGTGTTTTAAAAATTTCATTTTTTGAGCTATAGAATATATAATGTAGTCAAAAATAAGAACTACCAAAAACCGGTAGTTCTTATAAGAGTGATTAATTGATTTATTTTATCTAGGTCTCCAGCTAATCCAAGCTTGTGCATCAGATTTACGTACCATATCGTAACGTGTTCCATCAGGAGAGGTAGAAATAAGGTACCAATCTTGAGAACTACCTGCTGTTGCTCCACCGTACAGAAGCGCTCTTGCAGCTGTCATTGAAACAGCCAATGGTGCAGTTCCTGTAAACGTTCCTGCGCTCGAAACCAGCGTAAACCGGGCAATACCACTAACAACAGTAACAGGTGTTACTGAAAAAGCATAAGGGGCAACTAATCCGGTCGTAAAAGCGATTAAACCATCATTGGCACCACCAAATACTGAAGCTCCCGCATACCATAAGTTAGTATAACCAGGAACACTTCTGAAATTACAAAAATCATCAACGCCATTGGCATGAAAAGCTTTATCAGAAACCCAGCAATCATTAAAGTTTAAAGCCTTTTGATTGTACCATTTTTGTGCGGCAGTTGCGTCGAATTTTAAAGGAGCTATAGCCTCATTTAATGAGAAGGCAGTACCATTTATTGTTCCAGCAAAAACCCTGTTTGTAGCATCAAAGCTTGTATCCTTAATTTGGCTTATAGTTGCTGTACCTATAGTAATTGGATTAAGAAATACCATTGTTGTTCCATCTACATAAAAAGCGCCAGTTACCACAACGGCTGCACCATTAACATAATAGGTAAAAATTAACTGTTTATTGGTTGGATCAACTTTAACTTCACATTCAACCCCACCAATGGTAGTTCTTTTAAAATAAGTTCTAAGTTGTGCTAATTTTGACAATACATCATTTGTACCTTTTGGAAATGCATCGTATTCTGCAGCTGTTTTAGCCTTTACCAAAAATAACTTACTTCCTAATCTATTTCCTATTAGCTTGATGGTATCACCTGAAGTTTTATCAAAATAAAATTCAAAATCAGATTTGTAACCATTACCTGCCTGGCCTCCTGCTACTGATGGATCCGGATCGGCTAACAAGTGGATGTAAGAATAGGTATCAAAAAGTAATGTTGGTGCCTGTTGTAATCTTAACCGATAACCACTCTCAGCACTTGTTGATGCTGCTGCTGTAGTGAAATCCGATATCATATTAACTCTGTCATTGGCACCAAATTTCATCGAGAACAAGTACACGCCTCCTCCTGATGGAAAAAGTAATGCTTTCCATCCATTGGTATTACCTGTTAAAGCATCCTTATAAGAGGTAAGCGCAGCTTCGGTTCTTTCTTCTGGCCTTTCTCCTGGCCCTGGATCTATGCCTTTCTTACAACTGTTAAATAGCGCAACAGAAAGCAGGGCATATAATATATATTTTTTCATGTTTATATTTTTAAGTATGAAAATTAATTCAGCGTTCCAATAATGAATGATGTTGGATCAGTTGATTTATAGAATGCACCAAAAGCACCTGGCAAACCTTTAGTTCCAGGAACGAAATTAGGGGCATAATCTATATTGAATTTATTATTAGCCACATAACCAGCAAGTCCGGCAAGTGATGTTTTAATAATGCCATAATTACTATAATTTGCTGAAGTTGGTTGCACACTATTTAATGTTAGTGTTGCTGTTCCATTTGCATCAAATGATATCGTATAGTCTGCATCGCCACTAAATGTATTTGTACCTTGTGTAAAAGTATATCTGATGGTAACCAGGTTATTGGCACCGAACAACATCGAATAGGTAGTTAAACCAAAACCCTGAGCAGTCATTGCTGTTTTAGCTGTATTCCAAAGTGCTAAAAACTCAGGAGATTGTGGGGTTTGTGTAGAAGGACTAGCTGTAAGAGTAGTATAAGTTTTACCAGTGCCTATTGCAGTATACAATGGTGGTGCGTTACGATCTGTAGCAGCAGTAACTTCAGCCTGAAGCGCATAGAAATCAATATTAAATGCTTTCTTGAAATAATCTACCACAAATGCTTCTTTTTTGCGAAGCTTTGTTTGAGAATCAGCTGTTAGCGCATTAACTGTTGCATCGTATTTTGCTTTACCATATTGTAACATAATAGAGGTCATTTCGGCAAAATCTTCTAATGGATTAGAACGTGAATATTGCGTAATGAAGCCTAAAGTCCTGGCTACAGCCTGACTTGGAATGTTCCAGTTTGCGGTATAATCTGCTTTGGTTACCAGATCGAAGTTTACGTCATAAGCCACTTTCTGATTCAAAATGTGTGTAAATTCATGTTCAATTACATGGATCATTTCTGAAGTAGCGGCCGTATTGCTTTTAGAGAAATTATTGATCACATACAAAACAATTTTCTTTCCTCCTTCGGCAGTACCCAAAGTAATGGTACCGTCACCATTATAAGATGGACTTCCTACCAGGTAAAACTGTTTAGGTGTATATATCTTCATAAAATTCGGACCACCTACTTTCTCGTAAGGCTTTATCCAGATATCCCTAACCGTTTCCATCGCCGGGATTACCTGGCTTTCTTTCGGAGGGGTTATATCTTTGTCTAAATCAGCTTCAAAAGGATCGAAGCGATATTTCACTTCAATGTTATAAGGATTAAGATAATTGGTAGTCAACCAGTTATCGATATCTGATTTTACGGTATTATTTCTGTCAATTGCATCTAAATTTGCATTAAGTGTTTTATCCTTATTGCAAGATGACACGGTCACAGATACAACCAGTGCCAACAAACTTATTTTAAATATCTTTTTCATATTTCTATATTTAATAATACTACCTAGGATTTTGGTCTATACCTGATAATTTAACCTCAGAAGGAAGTTGAAATAAACGGCGTGGATCAGTTGGTGCAAGTGTTACAAAAGTATCAGAATTGTCTACTGCCTTAATATTGTGTCTCACAGTTAAACCTAACCTTACAATATCCAACCAACGTAAACCTTCTTGTGCAAATTCTTGCTTTTTAAAATCCAAAACCGTTTTTACCAATCCTTCTTTAGGATCGTTCGTGTTATAGAAAGATGCAACTTTTGCTAATGTTACACCATTTGTTGTTGAGTTATAACTTTGTACCCTTGTGCTTACAAAGGTATTCAGATCGGCCAATGCTAAAGTATTCTGTCCTAAATTTGCATAGGCTTCTGCCCTGTTTAATAGAACCTCATCAGTAGTAAACTGGATCATCATGGTGTAAGGGAAACCGATTGTTGCATTAGGACTTGTACGGATAAACAATTCTAAATATTTATAGAATGTATAGTTAGGTACGCCATAATTTAATACTTTTTGAGAAGTAAAACTTGTTCCAGTAACATTTGGCTGATACGAGGCTGCGTTTAAGGTTAAACCCATTCCGTAGCGGTAAAATGCCTGATTACGTGCCCAGCTAGATGCTGCTTCAGTAATTAATAAATTTGAAGGTTCAGCAGCCTGGGTAAATGCAATACGGAACTCGTTTGCTGATGCAGCATAATAACGCGTATTCCATGGCCTGATGATCGTTGCAAAACTACCGCTCGGCCCTACCGCTGTAGCATAGGTTACCACTTTTGCATAGTCTCTTTTGAATAGATAGAATCGGGCAGCGAAAGCATTTGCAGCGGCCTGGTTAAAATGATATTTCGGAACTTTGTATGCATTATCTTTTAATAATGGCATACCTTCTAAAAGATCTTTCTCTATTGCGGCATAGGTTGAGGCCACTGTTCCACGGGTATACTGACCAAAAACTATTTTTTCTGGTACAGTAACATACGGAATGCCAGGAGAATCATTGGATGTTGTTGGATCATATGCTTTTGCGAAAAAGGTTACCAGCATAAAATGTGCATAGGCACGGGCAACCAATGCCTCACCCTTGTAGGCTAGATATGCTGTTTGATCTGGCATGCTATTTATGGCTTCAAGGGCTGCATTAGCAGCGGCTATAGCGGTATAACTCGCATTCCAAAAGTTGGTTGGCGTTCCGGTATCTCTACCGTTTACATCCCTCCACAAATAAGCATCCTGATTTTCAACTGCAATATCACCAACGTTAACACCTTTATCTTCAGAGTTATCGGAAGCAGCTTCTGCAAAAGTAACATAATCTGCCTGTGCATAAGCTGTAGCTAAAAGCTCACCAACCTTTTCAGGAGTGTTTAATTTGGTACGTTGATCGGGAGCAGTTTCTAAATATTTCTTACAACCACTAAAAGAAGTAATTGCAAGAATTAATAATACTGAACTATATATTTTTTTCATCATGTTATAAATTAAAATCCAACTTTTAGTGATAAAGTAAACTGACGTGGGATTGGCAAGGCCACACCACCTGTTCCAAAGAACTCTGGATCTTGCCCGTTTAGCGCTTTATCTGAGTAAATTAATACCACATTATTTGCAATAAGACTTAACGAAGCTGTTCTGAAACCAAACTTGCTGATCAATGCCGGTTTAACATTATAACTTAACGAAACTTGTTTCAACCTCACAAAGCCGCCATCTGCAACCCTCGCCGATGAGTAATTGTAATTGTTATAAGGATATCCATCCAGTTGTGCAACCTGTCTTTTATCAAGAATTGAAGGCACATTGGTAATTAACTCATCACCAGGCATTTCCCATCTATTAAGGAAAACTGAAGACATTGCGTCTAAATCATTGTAACTCGATTTGAAAACAGGATTTAACCTCACTTTATTACCCGCACTAAAAGTTACCAATGCACTGAAAGTAAAATCTTTGTATCTAAATGAGTTGTAAAAACCACCTGTTAAGGTTGGATCAATAGGGCCTTCGTATTTTAAGTATTTGGTTACATCGCTCTGCAAGTAAACATTTGTTCCAACCGTACCATCTTCTTTAATAAATTGAGGCACACCATTTGCATGGCTCAAACCTTGAAAATCGATAGAGAACAAACCTCTTTGCGGGTAACCCAATTGTGCACCACCATCAGAATTAACCAAATCAAATATTAAAGGTTGATTTTGTAAATTGGTAATTTTCGAAGTGTTGTGTCCAAAGTTTAACTGGGTATTCCATCCCCAATCTTCTTTTTTGAAGATTGTAGCACCAATTGTTGCTTCAATACCTCTCGATTTCATATCAGCATAGTTGGCAACTTTAACCGGTTCGCCACCAATACCTGATGTTCTGATTGCACCGATCAGATCGTAACTTCTTCTATCGTAAGCATCAACCGTTAAGGTTAAGCGATCGTTGAAAAAACCTAAATCCAGACCTAAGTTTAACTCGTTCATTTTTTCAAATGTCAACTGAGAATTTTCTAAGCCGGAAATAAACAAGGCTGTTTCTTTTTCAGATAAATATGGTCTGCGTGTACCTTGTGCTAAAAGAACTAAACTAGAGTTTGTAGCGGGACCTAAACTTGCAACCAAACCATAAGTTGCACGTAAAGTAGCACGGTTTAATACTTTTTTAATGCTTTCTTTCTGCATAAAGTTTTCAGTATCGATGTTCCATGCACCTGATACGTTCCAGGTAGGTAACCATCTTGCTGTACGTGATTCTCCTAAAAGGTTAGAACCATCATAACGGCCCGTAGCATTGATACTATATTTACCTTTATAAGAATAAGCTGCTCTTAACGAATAGTTTAAATAGCGCTCATAATTATATTTCATACTGTAATAGTTGAAGTTAGACTCCACATTCTGCTTTACAATATTAGGGTCAATAAAGGGCACACCACCCTGATCGTATTGATAGCCATAACCATCAAAAGTTTTATGCTGACGGTTAATGTACCTTAACTCCTGAGTAGCAAAAATATTTACCAGGTGATCTTCATTAAAGGTTTTATTATACTCTAATGAGTTACGGAAATAATAATTGGTAATATTATCATCAACAGTATTGTAAAAACCACCAAAAGGTAAAACTGAAACGGGTAAAGCATTCGGATTATCAGGGTTTCTGTAAAGGAAACGGTTATTGCTAAGAATGGTTGGATTTTGTTCTGCCACACCTGCACGATAAGCTTTTGCCTGATTTGAATTTTCAGTGATTTTATGTTCCTGATTTGTTTTAGCAAAACGGTAGGCACCATCAAATGAATATTGCAAATCTTTAATTATTTTATATTTAATACCAACCTGACCTTTAAAATCGATTTGGGTAAGGCCTAGTGTGTTATTTTTTAACTCATCGATAATATTGAACGGAGCATAATCTTTAGTAAAATATTCCAGATTGCCGTTTGCATCGTAAGGGGTTAAAACACGACTGGTATTGATCGCATAACTAAATGGGTTAATATCGAAATCCCTGTCATACGTTCCAAAAACCGGATTACTGTTTCTGCCCAATGTACCTGGCGCAACCTGATCGCGGACTGAACCCTGCGTTAATAATTCGAATGTTAATTTTTCACTTAACTTAAACGTTCCTCTTAAGTTACCGGTAAAACGCTTAACACCATCACCGATCGTCCAACCGTTATCATTTAAGAAACTTGTTGAAGCGTAAAATTTAGATTTATCTGTTCCTGATGTTACACTTAGAGAGTGCTCCTGTAGTAATGAGTTTTTAAACAAAACATCGAACCAATCTGTATTGGCATTGGCATAACGCTGCAAAAAAGCCTTTTGACTAGGAAAATCATTTCTTAAAGCATAGGTATTTGTCGCCGCATCGTAACTATACATCTGGTTGTACATTTTGGTAAATACACCACCATTTGCACTATTTGCAGTAACTCCCTGGTTTAACCAGCCTTTACTCTGCATTTCCAGATAAACATTCATCTGGTCGGCAGAATTTAAGATGTCGTAATTGCTGTAAGAAGGTTTTAAATAGCTAGAGAAGTTACCTGTGTACGAAACCAAAGGTTTTCCTTCTGTATTTCTACCTTTTTTGGTAGTTACAACAACCACACCATTCATTGCCCTTGCACCATATTGTGCAGTAGCAGCAGCATCTTTCAAAATATTAAAACTCTCAATATCATCAGCGTTTAATCCTGCTACTGACGAACCGATCAGTGTATTGGCATCACCAGATGAAAGTTGTTCGTTAGAAATATTTACAACATCCTCCAAAATTACACCATCAACAACCCAAAGCGGTTTATTATCACCCGAGATTGAAGTTGCACCACGTACACGGATTTTCGGAGCGGCTCCAAACGTTCCGGAAACGTTTTGCACGGAAACACCGGCTACCCTACCTTCAAGCATCCTGCTGATATCGGTAATACCATCACGTTTTACATCTGATGCTTTTAAAGCAGTTGCAGCACCTGTAAAAAGTTTTTTATTCAGATCCTGATAACCTGTTGAAATTACGTTCACCTCTTTAAGTTGAGCAGCATCTTCTTCTAAAGTTACATTGACTACAGCACGTGAACCAATTTCTACTTCAAGCGTTTTGTATCCAATATAACTAAAAACCAACGTTGCATTTTCTTTAACAGAAATCGCATAATCACCTGCAGCACTCGTTGATACAGCATTTGCAGCACCTTTTTCTCTTACACTTACGCCTGGTAATACGGCTCCGTTTTTATCCCTTACTTTTCCACTTACTTTTACGGCAACAAAATATCCGATTACTTTATCAATAATCGATTTTTCTTTAGGTATAATTAAAATGGTTTTGTCTTCAATGGTATAGCTTAAATCATTTCCTGAAATAATTTTTGCCATTACCTCTTCGATAGTAGCATTGCTAAAGTTGGCGTTAAAAGTAGTTGTACTTTTAATTTTGTTGGTAGATAATAGTACATCATAACCAGATTGCAGCCTGATTTCTCTGAACATTTTCTCTAATGTTACATTTTTTTCCTTTAATGTAACCAGCTGGCCAAATGAAGCTGCACTTACCTGCATTAAAGAGGCAAGTAATATGACCGTAACTAACTTCATAATTAATAGCAATTTAGGTATGTAGCGTCGATGCGTACATAAAATTCTAATATAAATTTTGTACATTTAATAGTCTGTTTTTGTGCGGAACGCAATTAAGTTTGGACGCCAAAAAGCGTTTCGCGATTATCCAAGAAATAAATTGATTTTTAATCGATTCCGGCATACGGAATAGCTAAACAGATATGAAAGGGGTGTTGCAAGCACTCCTTTTTTATTCATTCAGCATTGAATCGTCAGGAGTGTTGTCGAAGTTTATTCATGATTTTTGTTAGGTTAAGGGTTGATTAATTAGTTATTTTTAGAGATAAAGGTTAGTTACTCCTTCATCTGTTCTCGTTTATTCTTTGTAGACAATCAATTTATTGCCTTTAATATCAAATCTTACTTCTCCAGTTTGTTCAAACTTTCTAAGTACTTTCGATATTTTTTCAAAACGGCTTACCGTACCATAATACATTACATCTTTTGCATCCTGATCGGCATATTCTATTTCTACGTTATACCAACGGGCAACTTTACGTAGAATACTTTCCTGCCTTTCATTGTTAAACATGAAATAGCCGTTTTTCCACGCTATTGCCTCATCTACATCAACTCCTTTTACATCAATACCAGAAACTGATAAGATAGATTGCTCTCCGGGTTTTAATATTTCGCTCTGGTCGGTATTTTTCTGCGAAACACGTACACTACCTTCAAGCAGGGTTGTTTTTGTTACAATTTCGTCGTTATAGCTGTTAATATTAAAGTGCGTTCCCAGTACTTCTACTGATTGTTTATCGGTTTCAACAATAAACGGATGTGCTTTATCTTTAGCCACTTCAAAATAAGCCTCGCCATCAAGTTTTACCACACGTTGTTTAGCTGTACCTATGTTTAAGGAGTATTGGATAGAAGATGCCGCATTGAGCCAAACGGTTGATCCATCAGGCAGGCGGATTTGCCATTCGCCTCCGTTAGGAGTAGATATAGTATTTAACCGTGTATCCTCAATATTTTCTGATTCGGCAATGTTATACACCAGTTGACCATCAGCTGTTTTGGTGATTGAAAATCCGGCTTCCTTTGCAATATCACCGTTGGTGGCATCAGAAAGTGAAATCTTTTTGCCGTTTGCCAGGGTTAGAATAGCTTTGTTTTTACCAGGAGCAACATCAGTGGCAAAAACGTGCTCTTTCTTTTTATTTAAAGAAATGTAAGCCGTAAATGAGAACACTATAAATACAACTGCAGCTGCGGCCCATTTTATGGTATTCATCAAAATTTTACGGGGTGAGCGTGCAGGTTTATCTACATTAAGAATTTTATTTAGAACCGGATTCCATTTTACATCAACAATCTCAACAGCATATTCTTCCTCTGCGACAATCATTTTCACGATTTCGTCAGTAAGGATCGAATTGCTGTCCTCAGCCATAGCTAAGAGTTCTTCTCTTTCTGCCGGGCTTAATGTTTTAGCTGTAAATTGTTGTAATAGATAAAGTATACGTTCTTCCATATAAAGATTCTGATACTAAGAAGCCGCAAAAGAAATTTAGGACTATCGGGATTTTACTTTTTTTTATTTTATTTTAAAAAAGAAGCAAACAATAGGAAAAACAAATATAATTCCATGCTGATTTAAATGCAATCTTATCGATTTAAGCGATATTACAAGGGCATTTTTAACTGTATTTGGAGATATATTGAGTATTTCAGCGATTTCCGGGATGCTTTTACCATCACGCCTGCTTAGTTGATAAATGTTTTTGCGCTGTTCGGGCAACTTTTCTACTGCCACAGCTATAATCTTGGTAATTTCGTTTAAATTAATTTCTTCTGAAGTGCTATTGTGGCTATTTGGCTGCTTGTTGGTAAAAGCATCGATCACTTTATCTTCTTTAAGCTTTTTCCGGAGGTAACTCAAGCATTCATTAGACACATATTTATAAAGATATGCCTTCACATTCTCTACTTCTGCTAATTTATCCCGGTTAAGCCAAACCCTTAAAAAAGCATCCTGAATAATTTCTTCGGCAGCATCATCAGATTTGGTAAACTTTGTAGCGAAAATCTGGAGTACAGGAAGATACTTGAAGAACAAGACAGAAAAAGCCTGTTCATCTCCTTCAACAATTTTTTTCACAAGTATTTTTTCACCCTCAGAATCTTTAAAGCGCATATTGTAAAATAAATCCTTCCAACTCCCTAACCGAGTGTTTAAATTTGGTTTGTTTACATAGCGTAAATAAAAGAATAAGTAAAACGCAATGTTTATCTAGATTAGGGAGATTATATTTATAAATATACAATTTGATTTGATAGCTGCATGGAATAAAATAAAAAAACCTCGCTTTTTAAAGCGAGGTTTTTAAAAATACAAAACTGTTTTTAGGTCAAAAACATGGGCCTAAGGCGTTGTTGTTAATCTAGGAATCATTTTAAACGTATTGTTACTGTTTGCATAATAACCTAACGGATATTGGGTAGTTGCAGCAAAAAAAGTTAATTTGTTTACTTTAACACCTTCTATGGTATATTCTTTATAAAATTCGATACCTGTATCTGTTGTGATATAAGAAACGGTTAGGCTTGGTGTTGTGGCTAAAGTAAAACTGCGATTTGGCCTCGATGTTCCATTTACCGTTGCAAGCGTAGGCACCCCTTGTAGTGTTTTACCGTTAACTTCAATAGCAAAGCCTCTGTAAGTATTAAATTTTGTATTGGCCGTTTTGTAATTGGCAATAATCGTTGCAAGCTGATCGGATGCAACAGCTCTCATCTTCATTACATTGCCGTATTTTCTACCTTTCAACACCACAGAATCCTGGCTGGAGCTAAGCACTAAAAATTCAAATTCTCCTTTCATACCGCTATCTGAAGCACCAATACCTAAACTGGTACTGTTACCAGTGTAATATCCGGGTAACGAAAAATAATGAATAACGGAATTATAGGTATCAAACGTCAATATAGGACCAGAACCTGCATAAACCTTAAACGTGCTGCTTTGCGTGGTGGTAGCATAATCAGCCTGTAAAGTTACATCAACCGATGTGGTAAAATTAGGAAAGAGGTTAAATCCTCCATACTCTACATTTGCTCCAGGATAAAAGCTGAATATCCAGGTTTTTTTTCCATTTAAAGCACTGTATGCGTCGTTAATACTGGCATTTAACCTTGCCGCAGGACTATCTTCAAATATCCGGTCTTTCTTTTTATCACAACCTGTAAATAAAAGAATAGCTAATACCGTTATAAATAAATATTGTGTTTTCATAATTCTTCTAGTTAAGGTAAAGTTGTTTGATCGAATGTAGATAGGCCGGCAACTTTAGCCTGAATATTTGCACGTAATGCATCCATGTCGATACCAAATTCATTTTTCATGTAGGTTTTAACAACCTCCATTTTGGTATTAATAATGGCTATGCCTGCAGGCGTACTTCCTGCCGAATTTAAATATGCAGTATATTCACTTGCGGATAAAGTAACGTAAAATGAATACAGCTCAGCGAAATCTTCTGTTGATTCTTTTGAAGCATATGGAGAAATAAAACCAGCGGCAATTGCAGCACCATCTGTCACATAGGTTGTGTTCCATACATCGCCCACATAACCAACTCCCGAAATGGTGTTAAAACTTGTAGGGAATGGCTTAGTTTGATTTAAAATGTGCTGAAACTCATGATGAATAACATGAAAATAATACTTGTTTAAATAGCTGATGCTGGTTGAATTTCCAGCCAGGTTATTTAAATTATATAGGTTGATTTTTTTACCTCCCTCGGCAGTGCCCAGTACGATCGTACCGTTACTTTTAACAGATGAAGTACCTATATAAGTTAAAATTTTCGGAAAATAAGCTCTCATAAAAGCTTTACTCCCGGTAATATCATCATATGGCTTTAAACCGAAGTTTAACAACAATTTTGTCATCCTGACCGAACCATCGTAAGTTGCAGGAACTAAATTGTAAGTCAGATCGGATTCCCTGTCGACATATTTATAAATGATATCGATATTGTATGGAACCGTATAATTATTATAGATATAGCTATCCAAAGCATTTTTTGGAAGTGTTGAATCTACAAAAACACTTTCTTCGCTTAGTTTTTCTTTTTTGCATGAGGTATAAATCAGACTAATAAGAACTAAGCATATCAGGTTATATTTTATTTTCATATTATCTTGGATTAGGGGTTAAACCTGCTGCAATTACATCTTGTGGCAATTGAATCGCCCTTCTTGGGTCTCTAATAATCAAAGTATTTGTTGAAACACTATTTACCACCGCGCCTGTTGTACTTCTTCTGGTAATTTCAATACCGTATCTTTTCACATCAAACCACCTTAAACCTGTACTGTAAGTTTCTATCCTTCTCATATATAAAATGGCATGGAGCATATTTTCCTGTGTTCCGGCTTCAATTGCAAATTCGGGATTTAACTTTTTCTTAGGCGTAGGAGCTGTTGGCGTAAAATAGGCGAAAGAATTTGCCCAGTTATTAATGCTTGTTTCGGTTAAAGTTGGTAAGCTAGCAGTTGTGTAAGTAAAACTGCCCCAGTATTGCATATCAGCTAATGCAGCCGTATAGTTCTTTAACTGGATATTTGCTTCAGCACGGGTAAGCAAAGCTTCTTCGAACGTAAAAGGCGTAAATACTCCGTGAGCATAACCCGTACGGGCAACCGGATCGGTATATTCGAACTGGTAACTTAAGTGTGCAAAAAGTACCTTGTTATTGCTTGATGAATATGAAAATGCTTTAAGCCTGTAACCAGTGGTACTAAAAGTTCCGAACGGACCTTTTGATGCAATGGTTTCGTTATTGGAAATCGCCAAACCGGGTACAAACCTTGATAAGGTGCTATAACCACCAAAAAGAGTTCCCATGGTAGAAAAAGAAGGCGTAATTAAAAAATTGGCTTTAATTCCACTTCCGTTATACTCACGCGCCATATCAGAAAATGATGCGGCATAGGATGCAATTTTAGCATAATCTCTAACATAACTGGTTGGCGAATTGGCAAATGATGCAGAAGCATAAGTTACTGCTTTTGCCCACTGGCCCATATATAAATAAACTCTTGCAGCAAACGCATTGGCTGCCGATTTGTTAAAATGGAATTTTGCAGCATTTGCATTTGCATATGATGCATCATTAATTAATGGTAAACCAGCTTCTAAATCCTCCACAATATAATCATATACTTCTTTTACCGTGTTTCTGGTATATTTCGGGTTTAAAGTATTTTCTGACTTGGTCATATAAGTTATACCCAGATCTGTGGCAGAATTGGCAGGCGAGTAATGTTGAGCAAATACATTTACCAGGATAAAGTGTCCATAAGCTCTTGCTACCAAAGCCTCGCCTCTGGCCGCATTTAGTGAGCTTGGATTACCTAGCTCTTCGATGGCCGTAAGCGCCTGGTTTGCACTTGCAATTGAACTGTAACAAGCTCCCCAGATTCTTTCAATTCCATCATTACTGGTTTCAGTAATATCTTGCCATCCATACATTTGCTCAGTTAATCTTGAGCTCGTAAAGCTAGGCCCGTAATCATCAACATTATCTGACGCTAGTTCTGTAGTTACTACATAAGCGTTAGTAGGATAGGCTGAAACCAATAACCGTGATATTTTATCAGTAGTATTTAATTCGGCCCTGTTATCTGGCAATTCATCTAAATATTTCTTACACGAAGAAAAATTAAATAATATAACTGCACTAAGTGCGATATATATAAATCTCTTTTTCATATTAATAAATTTAAAGTCCTAATTTTAAGGTTAGCGTATATTGTTTTGCTAAAGGCAATGCTACACCACCTGAATTTACAAACTCGGGATCTTGCCCATTTAACTTCTTATCTGCATAAATTAGCCACAGGTTAGAAACGTTAAACCTCAAACTTGCTGAAGCCACTTTTACACGGGCCAAAAATGCCTTAGGTAGCTGATAAGTAAGTGAAATATCTTTTAATCTCACAAAATCTCCTTTAGCTACTGTAGCAGAAGAATAGTTATATGCATTATATGCATAGCCATATTGGCTATTGCTGCGGATAAATCTGGTATCTAAAATTACCGGGATGTTGGTTGCATGCTCTTCACCTGGAACAGTCCATGCATCATAAAATTCCCTTGTTGTAGCATCTAAATCTGAATAATCTGTTTTATATACCGGGTTTAAACGTACTACATTACCGAAAGAGTAAGTAATATATGGTGTTAAGCTAAATCCTTTATAAGTAAAAACATTACCAAAACCACCCAAATCAGTTGGGTCGGTTGGTCCTTCATATTTTAAGAAGTCAAGGTTTGTTCTGTTTTGGAAATATACGCCTGTTACGGTTGTAGTTTGATCTGCATTTGTAAATACAGGTAAACCATCAGCCTGCAAACCAACAAAAGGAATAGAAAATAATGACCTTACAGGATAGCCTTTAATAGCAAAACCATTACCGGTGATCAGATCGATAACCCGTTGTCTGTTCTCCAGATTGGTAACTTTGGTGGTTGCATGGGTATAGTTAAAAGTAGATGTCCACGAGAAATTTGGCGTTTTTATAACTGTACCAGAAAGTGCGATTTCTAAACCACCCGATTTCATATTGGCAACGTTACCATATTTACTGATCTGTCCACCTAAACCCTGTGTATTTATTGGGCCGATAAGGTCAAACTGTTTTCTTCTATAAAAGTTAACCTCACCATTTAACCTGTTTTTGAACAAGCCAAAGTTCATTCCTAAGTTTAATTCATACTGCTTTTCGTAAGTTAAAGCAGAGTTTTCTAAATCACTGATCTGTAAACCAGTTTCATTATCCGTTGTACTTGGTCTCCATGGGTTATAACTTTGTATTACGACTAATGAATTGGTTACATTCGATGGTCCGCGGTCTGCCATTAAACTGTAAGAAGTTCTAAAACTTAAAGTAGATATTGGTGTATTCAGATCTTTAAAGAAATTTTCTTCACTTGCATTCCATAAGCCCCCTACAGACCATGTAGGCATCCATCTTGCTGATGTACTCTTACCTAATCTGTTCGACCCTTCGTACCTGCCAGTTACTTCGATACTATATTTTTCATCATAAGCATAAGCTGCCTTTCCAAAAAAAGCAATTTCTTTCCCTCTGGTATTACCGACTGAATAGTATTGACTATTTTCTTCCTGACCTCTTTTAAAAACGCGATAATCAACAAATGGAATTTCACCTAAACCATACTGTAATCCCCAACCTCTATACCAGTTGTTGTTTCTTTGGATAGAATTTACTGAAGCGCTTGCTTCTACATCGAGTACGTGTTTTTCGGCAAATTTATTGTGATACTTGGCATTGGCACGCAAATCGTTTACCAGCGCTTTGTAATCCGTTCTGTTGTAAATACCCCCTGAAGGCAAAATTGATATTGGCACTGCATAAAGAACAGCTGGATCTTTATATAAATATGGGTTATTATCACGTATAACCGTTGTTCCCATTGATCGGTAAGCCATTGCCTGATTAGACTCATCTTTAACGTAATGCTGTTGTGAGGTTTGCTGATACCTTACGCTACCAAAAGCACTTAGCTCTACATTTTTAATTGCTTTCCAGTTTAACTGCCCCTGAAACTTAAGCTCGGCAACATTGATATCCATGTAGTTGTTTTCCAACTCTTTTAAGATATTAAATGGCGCATAGTTTCTGGTGTAGGTTTCGTTAGGATCAAGCGTCCGCGAACTATTTAAAGCATAGGCGAAAGGATTGATATCAAAGTCTCTTTTAACTAAAGCAGTTACCACGTTGGTAGATTGACCAAGTGTACCAGGCGCTTTTTGAATCCTGTAATTACCTGTTGTTAAAATGTTGATCTTAAGTTTATCAGATATGTTATAAGTTGCATTTAAATTGGCGGTATATCTTTTTACCTGCGATTGTTTAGACCAGCCTGGATCGGTAAGCGCACTTACCGAAGCGTAATACTGAGATTTATCCGTACCAGAAGTAATACTTAACGAATGGTTCTGCATAATATCAGTGCTGAACAATTGATCAAACCAGTTCGTATTTCTGTATTCTGCCTCCCTTAAATAAGCATTACGTGCTTCTTCGGTATTTAACAACTGACCCGAGTTTATCAACTGGTACATTTTACCATAAACCCCGCTCGAAGAAGCGTTTGAAACATCCGACAGGTTTAACGCCCCTCTTTGGAAGAGCTGTTGGTACACACCCATTTGCTCCTGTGAGTTCATGATGTTAAACGTGTTGTAAGAAGGAATTGCTCTTGAAGTAAGTTCAGCCACATAATTAAGTGAACTGTAGCCTGCACGTCCTCTTTTAGTGGTAATTACAATTACCCCGGCCTTAGCCCTCGCACCATAAATAGAGGTTGCTGAACCATCTTTTAACACCTGAAATGATTCAATATCGTTAGCATTTATTCCACCTACAGCAGAACTGATTAAGGTAAGTGCGTCGCCACTTGAAAGATCATCCGCAGAAACATCAGCCACATCTTCTAAAATAGCACCATCTACTACCCATAAAGGTTTCGAACTGCCATAAATAGAAGTTGCACCACGTACCCTGATTTTAGGGGCTGTTCCAAAGGTTCCGGTGGTATTTTGTACACTCACACCGGCTACCCTACCCTCAAGCATTCTACTTGGATCGGGCAAACCGCCAATTTCAGCATCTTTAACAGAGATCTTAGTGGTTGCACCCGTAAAGGTTTTTCTATCCACTGTACCCCCAATACCGGTAACAACAACATCTTTTAATTGTCCGGCATCATCCTCAATTAGTACATCTATCGTTGTTCTGCCGTTAACTGCAACTTCTACTGTTTTGTAGCCAACAGATGAAAAAACAAGTATTGCTCCGTCTTTTACCCTGATCTGATATTCGCCAGATGAATTCGTTGAAACAGCATTTGCTAAACCTTTTTCACGAACACTTACGCCAGGCATAGTAGAGTTATCTTTTTTATCCCTAACATGGCCTTTAACAGTTATCTCTTTCGCTTTAGATACCGATGGCTGAATTTTAAGAATAACCTGACTACCTACCCTGGTATAGCCAATGTTTTTTTGCTTTAATTGATCAAGTGATTCTTGTAATGAGCTTAGTTTAGATGGCACGTCTAAAATCATCATTTTACTAATTTCAGATGCATCGTACACAAAACTTAGCTTGTAAGCTTGCTCTATCTTTTTCAGATAGTTTTCTAATCTTTCGGGTTGCAATTTGGCTTGCTGAGCATCAGCTTTGGCCAAAACACTCCAAAAAATCGCACAGATAAGCGTGACCATTCGGCCCCAACTTAGCACAGCATTTCTTTTGTAGAAATTTCTCTCCATAGTTTGGTTGTTTGATATTAAGTTAATTGGTTTATTTTAAGGTGTTTTAAGGACTAGTTGGGGTCCCTCTTTTCGAATTTTTATATCATAGGTTTCTTGTAAAACCTTTAAAATGTCTTTTAAGCCTTCATTCTTAAAAGTTGCATTAAACTTCTTGTTGATGCGTTTACCTGGATCGAAGGTGATTTCTACACCGTAGCAACCCGAAAGCTGTTTACAAACTTCTTCCAATGGCGTATCTACAAATATTAACTCTTTTGTGATCCACGAATCTGAATTTTGAGATAGCCTTGCTACAAATTGTTTTTGGCTAATGTTATAAGATAACCCTTGCCCGGCAGATAGAATGGATGAAACGGCATCTTTATATGGCAAAAATAGTACACGGCCGGTTTTCACATCAAGATCGATTTTTGATTTTGAAAAGATCAGGTTAAAAGAGGTACCAAGAACGCTTACCCTCGACTCGCCCATATTTACACGAAATGCATGTTTTGGATCTTTCGAAATCAAGAAAAAAGCTCTTCCTTTATCTAAGCTAACATCCCTGGTTTTCTCCACGAATTTACTAGGGTATTTGATCACACTGTTCTCAGCTAAAATGATTTTAGACCCATCAACCAACGAAATTGTATCTGTTTGTCCAACACCGGTTTTAACCGTAACCAATTCAGCCCTTGTTTTAGTATTAAAAAAGATTAATCCGGCACCTGCTATAAAAATACCTGCAGCAACTCCACTCAACCATTTGGTAAGGCTTGATGAACGCGATGATACAGCTTTTAAAGAAAACTTGAAATTCTTTTCTGCATCTTTAACTTTAAGCAGATCAAGCCTGGATGATTTAGATGAAAGTTGCCAAATTCTCTCCACTTCTTTAAAATGAAGTTCATTTTCTGGAGACTCTGCTCTGTAAGAAGTTATTTCAGCATGAAGTGATTCATCCTGAGGATTGTTTAAATACCGAACAATTAAGTTCAGGTATTCGGGATAGTTACGCATTAGTTAGTTTGGTTTGTTAGTAGGTAGACAAATAAAAAACCAAAAACCCCTAGTGTTCCGTCAAAAAAATTAAAATAATTTAAAATAAAATTAAAATCAGCTTTAAAATGTTAATAAAGGAAGATATTTACCAAAAGTAAATAGCCCTTACCTTTCCTATTTAGATTTTCATCGTTCATAAACCGCTCTCTAAGAATTTTGAGTGCATTACCGATGTGATTTTCAACTGTTCTTTCAGAAATACCTAATTGAGATGCTATTTCTTTATATTTCAACTGCTCAAAGCGGCTTAACTTAAACACTTTTCTACATTGAACAGGTAATCGTTCTATTTCTGAATGGAGCAAAACAATCATTTCATTTTCATCGTCCAGATCCCTGACATATTCATCAGAAAATCCGGCTACTAATTTTAAATGATGTTGCTCTATATTTTTCTGACGGTTTACATAATTAATAGAGGCATTAATTACCGACTTGTACAGGTAAGACTTTATAGATTTTACTTCAGAAATATGATAGGGGTTTTCCCAAATTTTAAGAAAAATATCCTGTACAATTTCCTCTGTGACAAAAACATCTTTAACATATTTATCACTAGCCAACAGGAGTTTCTGAAAATATGAGCTATAAAATTGAGTAAAAACCGATGTTCGATTCTTTTCAATTATTTCAATCAAATGTTGCCCCGATTCTATATCTAAAACATCCATCAAAAAATCTGATTAAAGAGTTTTGACTTCAATATTACAAATTAATGGGCGGAAATGTGGGGTAAATAGAGATTTTTAACAAAAAAACAGTGACAGAATACCCTAATACTGGTAATAAGGCGAAATCATCAGGTAAACCACTACACCGGTTATGGCCACATAAAGCCATAATGGGAAGGTAATCCTCGCAATTTTTCTATGGCGATCGAAACGCTCAGCCAAAGCCCTTACATAAGTAACCAATACTAAAGGGATAATTGCAATTGAGAGTAATATGTGGGTTAAAAGAATAAAAAAGTACACATATCTTATTGTACCATCACCACCAAATTTGGTAGATGGGGTAGTCATGTGGTAAGCAATGTACAGCACCAAAAATAACACGGAGCAACCAATGGCTGTTTTCATTAAATTTTGGTGAAGGTTAACTTTTCCGTTTTTAATTGCCCAAACAGCCACTACCAACAATACCGCGGTTATGCCATTAATGGTAGCATATATTGGTGGCAAAAAAGGAAGGGTTGGTGTATTAATCCCAAGGTCTTTTAATTTAACCACAAATAAAAATGCTACTGCTACAGGAATAAAAATGGATAGGATAATGATCCATTTGCTATATTTTTTCTCAATCGGGCTATTTTCCATGAGTATTTTTATCTCTTTTATATTATTATTTTCTTGTATCCACTTCGAGCTCCCAACTAAACTACCGACCGTCCTTAACGTTTCTCAGGTACTCTGCAATAAGCACTTTTATCTCATCTTCCAGTTTAGCATTTGCTTCGGCATTATCTGCATCATAAATACCACGGATACGGTGAAGGTTATCGATAAGCAGGATTTTATTGCTAAAAATAAAACTTGGCTTCTCTTTGCTATCATCTTCGATTACATCGAGCAATAAACCTTGCTTAATGAGTGGATAGGTTTGAGTAGTATCTCCGGCAAGGAAATCCCATTTGCCTTCTTTTGCCTTAAAACCATCTGCAAATTCTTTTATTTTACTTTTATCTGCAGGATCTACAGATACACTTAAAAATTTAACCAATGGCTTTTGTTCGTAACCATCAGATAACTGTTTGATGTACTTATTGGTATGTTGGCCAGTAGCTTCAGCATAAAAAAGGTTAAGAACAACGATTTTGTTTTCTAATGATTTCCAGCTCACGGTATCGTTATGCTGATTAATTAACTTAAAATCAGGCACCAGGTGATAAATGGTATCAGGAATTTTCTTGCCTTTTACACTGTGGAATGTTGATGCAACAATCTTTTGGCCGAAAATCGGTAAACTCTTATACCGGTTTTTTGCGAAGTGGGGCAATAAGTAAAAAAATAAAAATCCCGGTATAGCTAAGATGCTTACCAGGATTAATACCTTTTTTATGGGGTTACTTTTCATTAATGATTCATCATGTGGAGGTTCAAGAAACCACCTTCTATTAACATTAATACAATAAAGTAACCAATGAAAATAAATGAAACTGTTAATGCAAGCTGTAATCCTAATTTCTCATATTTTAAGTGCATAAAGTAAGCAACAATATAAAAAGCCTTTACAAGGGTTAAAGCAATATAAATATAGTTACCTACGTGCTGGGGAATATGATGGCCAGGGATTGCCCAAAGTGCGATGATAAACTCAATTGCAGTAATTAAAGTTAAAATACCGGCTACTTTCCAGATTTTAGCTTTATCCAATCCTGCATGTTCGCCATGCTCGTGTCCTTCTGTTGTATGTGAGTGATCTGACATATTAAATATTTTATATAATTGAAATTAAACCAAATAGAAGAATGTAAATACAAACACCCATACTAAATCTACAAAGTGCCAGTATAAACCAACTTTTTCTACCATTAAATAATGTCCTCTTTTTTCAAAGGTTCCGTTAATCGTCATGATTAAAATAATCACATTAATCATTACACCACTAAATACGTGGAAACCGTGGAAACCTGTAATGGTAAAGAATAAGTTTGCAAATTGTTGTGCAGCAACTAAAGAAACTGGTCCATCAAATAAATGTTTTAATTCTTCGGCAGATGGAATTGTACCCCACCAGAAACCTTCATGGTGTAAATGGCTCCACTCTAATGCCTGACAGCCTAAGAACATAAATCCTAAAACAATTGTAGGAATTAACCATGCAATTACTTCTTTTTTAGAACGACGGTGTCCGGCCTCTACTGCCATAACCATCGTTACGGAGCTTAAGATCAGGATAAAAGTCATGATACCTACGAAAACCAACGGTGCACCAGTATCTTTAATACCCGGGATAGATTGGAAAACCAAATCGGGATCTGGCCATGTCAATTTAGAAAAACGCTGAGCGCCGTAGTAGATCAATAAAGATGAAAAGGTAAAAGCATCTGACAAAAGGAAAAACCACATCATGATTTTACCATATTCTACCGACCACGGAGAACGACCACCATTCCATGGTCCGGTTTTAACTTGATCTAATTGTGATACTGCATTCATTTGGAAATAGTATAATAGTTTGTTAACAAATTTAACGGTTCAAAAGTAAAAAAACATACAGATATATCCATAATATATCTATAAAATGCCAAAAAATAGAAGCAATTTCCATTCTGTACTGGCTTTTAGCGGCAGGAATATTTCTATAACTACCGGCTAATGCATTAATAATAAGGCCAACACCTGCAATAATGTGCAATAAGTGCATGCCTGATACCACATAAATGAAAGAAATGGCTGCATTATTACCTACTAGGGTTGCACCAGTTCTTACCATGCTTCCCCAGGCATTAAACTGCATTATGCCAAAGGCAATGGCTAATATTACGGTAACCCAAAGCAGGTTGCGTTGTAAACTGAAATTAAGTTTGCGTAGCGCCCTACCCGCTAAAAACAAAGTAATACTGCTTGCTATAATCACTAAGCTGGAGTAAATAAACGCATCAGGCAATACTAAACCATGCCCTTTACCTTTAGATGCGGCAAACACCAGGTAATAACTGGTAAAGCCTCCAAACATAATGGTAGATGATACTACAAATAGCCAAACAATAAACTTTCTGGGTTTTGGATCAAAAGTATCCTGGATTTTTTCCATTGTGATAACCATAAGTTATTTTGCTATAAAATTTAATAATAAGCCCAGCTGTACGGCCGGGATGTAAAAAAACGAACAGAACATCACTTTTTTTGCATCAGTCAGTTCTCTGTTCATTAAAAGTTTAAAAGCCAGCCAGCTAAATATCAATCCGGCTATTAAAGATAAACCTGCAATGTAATAACCGCCAAAACCGTAAATGGTTGGCAATAAACTTACCGGGATTAAAATTAATGTACTTAAAAAAGTAAGCAACGCAGATGTTTTATCTCTCTTTTTGGTTGGTAATAACCTGAAACCAGCTTTTTTATAATCATCATCCAACACCCAGGCGATAGCCCAAAAGTGAGGAAACTGCCATACAAACTGGATTAAAAATAAAATAACAGCAATATTATAATCAATTGATTGAAACATTTCTGCTTTTAAACTGCCAAAAGCAGCTAAATAACCAATAAGTGGTGGCAAAGCCCCGGGAATAGCACCTACAAAAACAGCAATCGGTGATTTTCTTTTCAAAGGTGTATAAGCAAATGCATATAACAAGATCGAAAATACAGATAACAAACCTGTTTCGAGGTTTAACTTACCCAATAACCAGGTCCCCAAAAATGCCATAAACACGCCTAAAATTAATCCCTGTCCGGTAGTCATTCTACCAGCGGGCATCGGGCGGTCTTTAGTTCTCGACATTAACTTATCAAGATCTTTCTCAATAATCTCATTAAAACAATTTGCAGCAGCTGTAACCAAAAATCCACCGGCAATTAAGATCAACCAGTTCCCCCAATTAATAGAATGGACAATGTCAGTTTCACCTAACGCTATCATTTTCTTTACCCAAGCAGGATCATTACTTCTCCCAACCTGCATTTTCTGCCCGATTAAAAAAGAGATCGATGCCGAAAACACTACCGTAAACGATAGCCTGAATTTGATGAGTTTAGAAAAATCTGAAAGATATTGTTTCAATTTCCTTAAATATTATTGTCTATAGGTACTTGTCCGGTAAACCAGCAGGTACAGATAAAACTGTAAACTAAATAACAGCGTGGAGAACAGAATATGTAATGCCTGCGCTGCAGGTGGAAAAGCAATATAAGCTAATGCAAAACCACTTAATAACTGAATCAGGAGCGTAATTAATATAAACCTTGCGGTTAACAATGGGGCCGCTTTACCACTAAAACGATCAATAACCATTTTATAAACTATGGCATTGGTTATCACCACTAAAATGGCCAGATCGCGGTGATAAGAAAATACCTCTCCTACTTTCGAAATCCACGTAGCTTTACTGCCGTAATTGAGCGATTTTGCAATTACATCTACCGCTTCTCTCACATCCGTACCTAAAACAATCTGGATAATGCTAATTACCAATGTAAAGAACAAAAACCCTTTTAGCCACAATATCCGGTACATAATTACCGAAGGTGCTTTATTGAGCTGTTTTGCGTAGTTATAGGTATAAATGGATATGGCCAAAATAACCAGTGCCAAAAGCATGTGTACCGTTACTACCCATTGAGCTAAATTGGTTGATACCACGATGGATCCTAACCAACCCTGATAACCTACAACTAAAAGATTTAGGATACTTAATACAATTATCCGTTTAGCCGTTTTACGATAGGTAAAAGAGTAAACAACCGTTAAAAACAAGAATATCCCTGCGGCTACACCAGCCAACCGGTTTAAGTATTCTGTCCATGTTTTTGCAGGATTAAATTCTTCTGGCATCGTAATGCTTTTATCATGCCTGATACTATCTGCGAGGGCTACTCTACCCATGCTTTCTAAATATTTGGCAAACTTTTCATTCTTTTTCAACCTTCCTGCTACGTACTTTTCTTTGTAATTGGCAGGAAGCTGAGATACATCGGTTGGTGGAATATAACGGTCGAAACATTTAGGCCAATCCGGACAGCCCATGCCCGATCCGGTACTGCGCACAATACCGCCGGCAAGTATAACCAATAGTGTAACTATGATGGTTATCAGATTAATGCTAATGAAACGTTGTTCTGATCTACTGACCATATATCTATTAAGATGAAAAGGGTATCCGGATAAGCAGAAACTTAATCAGATACCCCTTTTAAAATTTTATTTTAAGCTTAAACTAGCCTTTGTTTGCCTCAACAGGATTAGCCAATTCCCAATCTTGCTGAATTTTTTCTGCTTCTGCATTTCCTTCAAAATCGTGAGGCAAATTAGAGCTCATGGTTTGAGAGAAAGGAACAGTTTGAGGGATAAAGTCTGCATCATGTCCTGGCTTGCTATAATCGTAAGGCCATCTGTAAACCGTTGGGATTTCTCCTGGCCAGTTACCGTGTAAATGTTCAACCGGTGCAGTCCATTCTAATGTATTAGATTCCCAAGGGTTTTGAGGAGATACTTTTCCTTTAAAAATTGAATAGAAGAAGTTAAACAAGAACGCTACCTGAGCAAGTGCCGCCATAATAGCTGCCCATGTTACAAATACGTTAACCGTTAACCATTTCTTCATAAATTCGAATTCAGTAAATGCATAGTAACGACGAGGTACACCATCTAAACCTAAGAAGTGAAGCGGGAAGAATACCAGGTAAGCTGCAATGAAAGTTAACCAGAAGTGTAAATATCCCAGTTTAGCATTCATCATTCTACCGAACATTTTAGGGAACCAGTGATAAACACCTGCAAGCATACCGAAGATTGCTGCAGATCCCATTACCAGGTGGAAGTGGGCCACAACAAAATAAGTATCGTGTAAGTTAATATCTAACGATGCGTTACCTAAGAAGATACCGGTTAAACCACCTGAGATAAAGAATGAAACCAAACCGATAGCAAATAACATTGCCGGGGTAAAACGGATGTTACCACGCCATAATGTAGCTAAGTAGTTAAAGGTTTTTACTGCTGATGGTACTGCAATGATTAATGTTGTAATCATAAATACACCACCTAATAATGGGTTCATACCCGTTACAAACATGTGGTGACCCCAAACGATGAATGATAGTACGGTAATACCGATCAATGAATAAACCATCGCGTGGTAACCGAAGATCGGTTTACGTGAGTTTACAGAGATTACCTCAGATGAGATACCCAATGCTGGCATAATTACGATATATACCTCAGGGTGACCTAAGAACCAGAATAAGTGTTGCCATAAAATTGGAGAACCACCTTCGTTCGGTAAAATATCAGTACCCATTACGATATCTGATAAGTAGAAACTTGTTCCGAAACTACGATCGAATACCATTAATACCACACCTGCTACAAGAACAGGGAATGACAAGATACCTAAAATAGCAGTCAAAAAGAAAGCCCAGATGGTTAATGGCATTTTCCAAAGGTCCATACCTTTAGTACGCATGTTTAAAATTGTACTTACGTAATTAATACCACCCATTAAAGATGAAGCTACGAAAAGTACCATACTGATTAACCATAAAGTCATCCCCATACCTGAACCTGGCATAGCCTTGGCTACTACGGATAGCGGCGGATAAACCGTCCAACCACCGGATGCCGGTCCTGTTTGGATAAAGAATGATGACATCATGATCACACAGGCCATAAAGAAGAACCAGTATGAAAGCATGTTCAGGAATGGCGAAGCCATATCCCTGGCACCAATTTGAAGTGGGATTAATAAGTTACTAAAAGTACCACTTAAACCAGCGGTTAGTACAAAGAATACCATGATGGTACCGTGAATGGTAACCAGAGCAAGATAAAAATCGGGTTTGATACGGCCACCTTCTGCCCATTTACCTAAAAATGTTTCTAAGAATGGGAAGTTTTTATCTGGCCATGCCAATTGAATACGGAATAAAATTGATAAGCCCATTGCAATTACCGCCATAATAATACCGGTAATCAAAAATTGCTTAGCAATCATTTTATGATCCATACTAAAGATGTACTTTGAAATCAAAGTCTCTTTATGATGCCCATGATCAGCGTGATCGTGATTGTGTTCGTCGTGTAATGCTATTGTTGACATAATTCGTTCGCTCCTGCTTAATATTATTTATTTAAAGCCATTTGGTTAGTTTTAACAGCTACTGAATCTGTAGCTGTCGAATCTGCTGCTGCTTTTGCAGGCGCAGGTGCCACTGGCAAATTAAATTGTTTTCTTAAATCATCGTTTAAGTATGTTTTCTGCTCAGCTATCCAAGTTTTGTACTCAGCCTCAGAAACTACACGTACCACTTTTTGCATGTTGTAGTGACCAGATCCACAGATTTTAGCACAATAGAAAAGGTACTTAAAGTTAGGATCGTTGGTTTCCTGCTGCATTTCGGCAGTAGTTTTTGTAGGTGTAAACTCGAAGTAAACCCTCATACCCGGTACAGTGTTTAACTGTACCCTGAAATGCGGCATATAAAAACTGTGAATTACATCTTTACTTGTTAAGATCAGCTTTACTGGTTTTCCAACAGGAATTACCATTTCATCCGCCATCTCATCATCACGAGAATTAAGATCTTTAAAATCGATACCCAATGGGTTGGTAGCAGTAGTTAACTTGTAATTTTTATTACCTACAACACCATCAGCTCCAGGATAACGGATAGACCATTTAAACTGCTCTGAGGTAACCTCAATTTGCAAAGGTTTATTTTTAGGATCTTCAACTTTGAAGAAAATAGATCTCCAGGTTAAGAAACCCATCAATACCAATACGGTTAATACCAATGCAGGAACGATAGTCCAGATTTTTTCGATTGTATTGTTGTGTGGATAGTAGTAAGCTTTTCTTTTAGCTGAGTATTTGTAGATATAAGAAAATCCGAACAACAGGATGTGAGTAACCACAAATACAATTGTGGTGATGATTAATGTTAAATTAAACATTTCATCAATTTTCTTTCCGTGTTCTGATGCTGCATCCGGTAACAACATAGCGCCATGCACTGTGTATTCCCAATATACACCATATAAACCTATCACTAAAAACAGTGCAAATAAACTTGCATGGATCCTGTTCCAGTTGATGCCCACAGATTTGCCTTGTGCTTCGCGGCTTAATTCGTATACCCTTATTGCTTTACCAATAATTGCAATGAATAAGCATACGGCAAGGAAAACCAGAATATAAAATATTACCGATTTATAAACCTCGCCCATATCAACTTTCGGTGCCGCGGCAGCACCTGCTGCATCTTGCGCAAATACGCTAGTGTTTGCAAAAGCAGTAATCAATACTGCTAAAGCTGCGGTCGTTTTATTCGTTATAAACTTTCTTAAACTCATTTTCTTAAAAGTAGTACGCTGTACTGCTAATTATAATAATAATTAAATATTTGCTCTATCCTATCACCATTATAGCTGATGATGCAAACTTTCTTGTAATAATGGGTGATTTTTGGCAATTAAAGGCTTTTTGCTTAAGGCTGTTAAAACCGTAAAGGTAAACAATCCTACAAAACCTAATGCAGTACCAATTTCAATAATTCCAAAACCATTATGTCCATCTTCTACCGCACCTGGCATAATCATCTGGTAATAATCTACCCAGTGACCTAACAATACCACGATAGCAACAAATAATAATTTGGCATCTGTTCTTTTGTTGTCTCTATCCATTAACAATAATACCGGCGCTAAGAAGTTCATTGCCAGGTTTAAGAAAAACCAGAATTTGTAATATTCAAAGCGTTTGTAGAAGTATATGGTTTCTTCAGGCATGTTTGCATAGTAGATCAATAAGAATTGAGCAAACCATACGTAAGTCCAGAAGATAGAGAAACCAAAGATAAACTGACCTAAGTTGTGCAGGTGGCTATTGTTAACCCACTGCATGTAACCTGCTCTTCTTAACAAGATAATGATAATCGCGATAGTAGCTAAACTGCTTACCCACATGGCTGCGAAGTTATACCAACCAAACATGGTTGAGAACCAGTGTGCTTCTAACGACATGATGGTATCAAAAGCAAATACTGGCGTAGTAAAACCATAAATTACCAAAAAGATACAAGCGTTTTTAAAGCTTTTTCTGTATGAATTTAAACCACCTGCTAAATCTTCATTATAAGAATATTTAACAAACATGATCGAAAATATACTGTAGATACCTAAGAACAATACCTGACGACCTAAGAAAAACGGTACATTTAAAAATACTGATTTACCAGCAATTAATGAATCGTAGTTAGGGCTGTTCGGATCAGTTAATCCATCAGCATGCCAGTGGTGATATAGGTTGTGTGAGTACAAACCAGCCGCAACAACTACAAAAAGTATTGCAGCTGCTATAGGCAATGTTTTTGCCATAGCTTGTGGTACACGTAAAATTGAAGCAGACCAACCTGCTTGAGCTACATATTGAACAGCCAGGAAAAATGTACCCGACATACAAACGCATGCAAAGTAATATGCCATAAGCAACAGGTTAGCAAAAGTGCGCTCTTGATGGCCACTAAAAAAACCATAAGCGATAGCAGCAGCGCCCAAAAGGACACCAACTATGCTTAATGTTTTTACTTTTCCTGTAAACTCAAACTGTTCACTAAAATTAATATTGTGAGTTCCCATTTATATTCTGCTTTACTTATTGTTGTTTTTGTAATTCCTGAACATACATCACCACTTTCCAACGATCAATTGGCGTGATTTGTGAAGCATGCGAACCCATATTATTTACACCGTATGTAATGGTGTGATAGATTTTACCGGCAGTAAGTGCTTTCATATCTCCGCCTCTTGATGAACTTCCTGAGAAGTACGAAGGCACACCATTAAATTTCTCAATTTTAACCAGGTGTCCTTGTCCATCGCCTTTTTCTCCGTGGCAAGGGCTACAGAAAACTTTGAACAAATGTTGCCCCTGGGCTAAATTAATAGTATCAACTGGTAAAGGGTTAACCATGCTTACCCCTGCTGCTTCGTATCCTTCTTTTGTGTTAGGAAACTCATCATACTCGGTAAAACCTACCGGTTTAGTATGTGCAGGTGGCAACTGTGCAGTTTTACCATCTTTAAAATTCTTGTTTGGCTGATCTGGATTGTAAGCAATCGGATCATACATGTTTCTGGCATATTCTAAGCCAGTACTGCGTTTATCTTTACAAGCAGAAAAGGTAGCTGCAAAAGCGATAGCTAAAAACGCCGTGTAAACAAATTTATTCTTATTCATAGCTAATGTACTTCCTTTCATTATACTTTACTTCTAAAGCACCTGCATCTTTTAATAATCCATCAATTACAGTGTGCGCTGCGTTGTCTTTTGCATCAATTGCAATTACAAAGCGGTCATCAGTAGCCCTTAAATCCATCACACGTGGTGCTCTTCCCGGAAATAAGTGTGTAGATGCATAATAAGTTAACACCATACCGAAAGCACAGAACAATACTGTAAGTTCGAACATTATCGGAATAAAATCCGGTAATGCAAATGATGGTTTACCACCTATGTTTACTCTCCAATCGATTACTGCGCAGAAATAAATCAAAGCGAATGCACAGCAAGTACCGGTAATACCAAAGCAAAAAGCTGCGATATCGATTCTAGATCTTTTAATTCCTAATTTGGCTTCTATTCCGTGTATAGGCATTGGAGTATATACATCAAAAATGCTGATGTTATTTTCCTGAAGTTTTTCGATGCCATGCATCATTTCATCAGGATCGCCAAAGCTGCCTAAAATATATTTGATATCACTCATTGTTATATTTTTGCGTAATCTTCTTGTTTAACACTATCAAATTTTTCTAAAGACTCTATGTATTCAGCTACATATTCTTTATTCTCATGTCCTTCTTTAATCTGTTTCATTTTAGCTTGCTCACTTGCAGATTTTAATAATAATTTAACCTCTGCGATAGCGATTGATGGCAATACCCTTAAGAACAATAAGAATAAAGTAAAGAACAGACCGATTGAACCTACGAATACACTGATATCAACCCAGGTTGGATAAAACATTGCCCAACTTGAAGGAATATAATCGCGGTGTAATGAAGTAACAATAATTACGAAACGCTCAAACCACATACCGATGTTTACTACGATAGACAGGATCCAGGTAGCACGGATGCTTAAACGGATTTTTTTGAACCATAATAACTGTGGAGAGATTACGTTACAAGTCATCATCATCCAGTATGCCCACCAGTACGGACCGGTTGAACGGTTAACGAATGCATATGATTCGTATTCAGAACCTGAATACCAGGCGATAAAAAACTCTGTTAAATAAGCTACACCTACAATTGATCCGGTTAAGATGATGATCTTATTCATCGACTCGATGTGGAACATGGTGATGTAGTTTTCTAAACCCAATACTTTACGTGCAACCAAAAGTAAGGTTAATACCATCGCAAAGCCTGAGAAAATCGCACCTGCCACAAAGTATGGAGGGAAGATGGTAGTGTGCCATCCCGGGATTACCGATGTTGCAAAGTCCATTGATACAATGGTGTGTACCGAAAGTACAAGTGGTGTAGAGATACCTGCTAAGATTAACGACACCGCTTCGAAACGTTGCCAAGTTTTAACACTTCCACTCCATCCAAAAGAGAAGATAGAATAGATTTTTCTACGTGTACCCACTGCACGGTCGCGGATGGTAGCGATATCGGGTAATAAACCTGTGTACCAGAATAATAATGATACAGAGAAGTAAGTCGAGATCGCAAACATATCCCATACCAATGGTGAGTTAAAGTTTACCCAAATTGATCCGAACTGGTTTGGCAAAGGTAATACCCAATAAGCTAACCATGGACGGCCCATGTGTGATACTACGTAAGTTGCGGCACAGATTACGGCGAAAATCGTCATCGCCTCTGCCGAACGGTTAATGGAGTTACGCCAGTTCTGACGGAAGAGTAATAGTACTGCCGAAATTAATGTTCCGGCGTGACCAATACCTACCCACCATACGAAACCGGTGATATCCCAAGCCCAACCTACTGTTTTATTTAAACCCCAAGCTCCGATACCGTTCCAAAAGGTGTAACTTACTGCTACCACCCAAAGTAAAGCACCTAATGAAGCAAAGGTGAAACCAATCCACCAAGCCTTGTTTGGCTTGTTCTCTACCGGGCCCAAAATATCATCCGTAATTTTTGCATACGTGATGTTATCGCCGGTAATTAATGGTTCTCTAAGTATTGATTCGTTATGTCCTGACATAATTTGTATTTTCTTTATGCTAAAGCTTACGCTTGTACTTTTGTATCTGTATTTCTAATTTTAGTCATATATCCGATACCTGGTTTCACATTGATTTCTTCCAATACGTAGTAGATACGCTCAGAACGCAATGCTTTTGAAACTTCTGAATTAGGATCGTTTGAATCACCAAATATGATTGCATTTGCTGAACAAGCTTCTTGACAAGCCATTTTAATATCGCCATCTTTTAATGGACGTTTCTCCATTTTAGCCTGCAATTTGCCACCTTGTATACGTTGAATACACATTGAGCATTTCTCCATAACACCACGTGAACGTGTAGTTACATCAGGGTTTAAAACTAATTGGGTAAACTCGTTATTTAAATAGTTATCGAAACGAGAATCGTTCCAGTAATTGAACCAGTTGAAACGACGTACTTTGTACGGACAGTTGTTTGCACAGTAACGTGTACCTACGCAACGGTTGTAAGCCATGTGGTTTAAACCATCACTTGAGTGTACTGTAGCCAATACCGGACAAACTGTTTCGCAAGGTGCGTGATCACAGTGTTGGCATAACATTGGTTGGTGAACAACAGAAACATGATCCAAATCTTCTAACTTGGCAATTTCTTTTTCTTTGGTTACATCACCTGTTGGTGTTTCGTAGCTATAGTAACGGTCGATACGGATCCAGTGCATTTCACGACGACGGCGAACCTCATCACGGCCTACAACAGGAATGTTATTTTCTACGTTACAGGCAACAATACAAGAACCACAACCTGTACAAGCATTCAAATCGATTGCCATAACCCAGTTGTTACCTGGTTTTTCATATTGATCCCAAAGATCGTAATCTTTATGCTCGCCTTTTTCGTTACCTGCTCCAGGATTTTTTAAGAATGCCGCAAAAGTAGCTTCTTTAATCACTGCACGGCCTTCGAAAGAGTGGTGAGTTTGTGTTTGTGCAAGCTCATAGTAACCGCCTGTTGGGGTAATGGTTACGTTTGTAGCATATTGCATGGTTCCGTTTACGAAAGAAACAAAAGGGAAAGCATTTTTACCAACATCGTTACCTGCTTTACCAACTTTGGTACGGCCGTAACCTAATGCGATAGAGGCAGTTCCTTGTGCCTGTCCTGGTTGGATTAACACCGGAAGATCTACTGAATATCCGTTGCTGCCTTTAACAGACACAACATCAAACTCTTTAACTTTTAATTTCTCTGCAGTTTTAGGTGCAAGGGCAACAAAGTTATCCCAGGTTACTTTCGATACCGGATCAGGTAACTCCTGTAAGAATGCGTTATTGGCATTTTTACCATCACGCATTGGTACGTTTTCGTAAACCTGTAACTCTACCTGATCGCCACCTTTAAAAGCTTTGCTGCTATTGGCTATTGAAGTTGCAACAGCACCTAACGATAAGGTAAAGCTATATGCACCTGCAGGTTTTGCTGTAGTAGTAACTACACCTTTTTCTAAAACTTCATCCCACTTCAATCCAGCAGCTGGTAATACTTTAGCTTCCCAGTTACTGCGTACAAACTGATAGTAATCTTTAACCGGAGCATCGGCCCAGGTTAATAAACTCTCTTCTGCCTGACGGCTATTGAAAACAGGATTAATGGTTGGCTGTACGATAGAATAATATCCTTCGTAAGCATTGGCATCACCCCATGATTCTAAATAGTTATGGTTAATGGCAATGGCATCACAAAGCGTTGCTGTTTCATCAGCACGATCAGAGAATGAAATTTTCGCAGGTACTTTAGCCAATGCATCTGTAAATGCTTTTGCATTTGCAGCATCGTAAACAGGGTTACTGTTTAAGAATAAAACAGCACCAACTTCGCCACGGCTCATTTCGGCAACTAAACCATTAAATTCGGCATCGTTACCTGCATATAAGTGGCAGGCATTATCTAAATCGATAGTAGTACCATAACTTCCGATAGCGGCGTTAATGGCATTTACTAAGATTTGAGTAGAAACATCATTCGAACCGCAAACTACAAGGCCTTTACCTTTATTTTGCAATAATTCTTTTGCTGCCAGTTTAATTACTTTATCAGCAGTGGTGTTGTTACCCAACGTTCCGCCTGGTAAAGCAGCACCGGTAATGGCATTATATAAAGCAATTAACGAAGGACCTTCTTCTGATAATTTAACCGGAACACGGGTATCTGCATTGGTACCAGTTAAGCTCATTCCACTTTCGAACTGAATGTGGCGGCTCATTTTTTTATTTTCTAACGATTTGTAGTTACGGTTAGCAGTATATTGAGCAGTAAATTCTTCACCACTGATCCACGTACCCAAGAAATCGGCACTGAAACTTACAATTAAATCAGCCTTATCGAAGTTATATTTTGGTAAAACTGCTTTACCGAAACTATTTTGATTGGCCTGGATAATACCGGTGTAAGAAACAGCGTCGTACTGAACCAATTTAGCAGCAGGATATTTAGTCACAAACTGTGCAATTACTGCATTGGTTGACGGGCTATTTACTGTTGATGATACAATACGAATTTTCTTTCCGCCAGCCTGTGCTTTTGCCAACTCGCCTTTTACAAAGCTGTCGATTTTTGCCCAGGTAGTTTCTTCAACTTGTCCGCCTTTTACTGTTACAGGTGCTTTTAGTTTAGATACATCGTATAAATCTAATACAGAAGCCTGCGCTCTTGCATCGGTACCGCAGTTAAACTGACCCGCATTTGGATTTGGTTCAATTTTAATCGGGCGGCCTTCTCTGGTTTTAACCAAAATACTCTGGCCATTAAAGCTAGAAGTATAGAAGTTAGGAATACCCGGAGTTACTTCTTCAGGTTTTACCAGATAAGGAATTGATTTTTTTAACGGTGTACTTTGGCAGGCAGCTAAGGTAACGGCACCTAAACCAAAACCTAACGCCTTTAAAAAGTCGCGGCGTGGGGTAACGGTACTTAACCCTGCTTCATTTAAAACATCTTCTATTGGAAGTGGCTCGGCGAATTCGTTTTTGTTATTTTTAACAAAATCGGGTGTATTGTTATACTCCTCTAAGCCTTTCCAGTATTTTTTATTGCTTTCCATTTAAGCTATATTACTGTTTATCGAACGTTCTTACTAAACTCTAATCTATTAATAGTGGCATTTACCACACTCTAAACCACCCAATAATGCTGGTGTGATTTTCTCGCCTTTTTTAATTTTCTCGTGCGCTTCGATAACCTTAGCGTAGAAAGCATTGTTTTTCTGACCAGAAATATCTGTTTCTTTATGGCAGTTAATACACCATTTCATGGTTAACGGAGAATATTGATAAATTTCTTCCATGGTATTAACCGGACCGTGACAAGCGAAACACACAGGCTCGTTTGGCTGTAATCCTTTTGCTTTACGAATGGCATCTTCTGCAACAACTACGTGCTGAGAGTGGTTGAAGTAAGCAAAATCAGGTAGGTTGTGTACACGTACCCACTCCATTGGTTTTGATTTACTTTCGTCGTATTTCTGCGTTTCAGGATCGTAACCTAAAGCACTATAGATTTTTTTGATCTCCGGAGAAATCTCACCATCATATTTATCTCTTGCCTGAACAGCTTTGTGGCAGTTCATACAAACATTTAATGAAGGAATAGTGGCGTTTTTAGATTTAAATGCCCCGTTGTGGCAATACTGACAATCGATCTGATTGATACCAGCATGCAACTCGTGCGAGAATTTAATCGGCTGTACGGGTTGGTAACCGGTATGAACACCAGTATTCCACATGCCCATCCAACCCCAAGAACCTAAAGCAATGATTAAACACAAGATAAAGAACATCACAAATTTCTTGTTTTTGAACATCTTGCGCACACCAACTTTTAATGGCACTTCTTCTTCAATTTCGATACCTTGTTTCTGCAGGATCAAACGCTCTAACAATTTAGACGCACGACCTAAGATTACCAAAATAACAACAGCTAATACAACGATAGCAACGATACCCGCAATTGATAAACCTGAAGTGGTATCATCTTTTGGAGCAGCAGCTCCACCTTCTGCAGGAGTTGCTTTCGGCTCACCTTCTTTAATGTATGCTAAGATATCTTTTACTTTCGCCTCATCTAACTCAGGGAAGGTAGTCATTGCTACTTTACCGTTATCGTTAAATAATTTAACAGCAGCAGGGTCTCCGGCAGCAATCATTGCGGCGTTGTTTGGAATCCATTTTAACAGGAACGCTTCAGGGTGACGATCGCTTACTCCTTCTAATGCCGGACCAATTACTTTGTGATCTAACGCATGGCACGAAGAACATTTTGCTTTGAAAAGCGTTCTTCCTTCTTTAGCATCCTGCGCATTTACGGTAGAAACCGCTATTACGGAAATTGCTGAAAATACGAATAACGACTTCCAAACGCTTTTTAAAATCATCGAGATATCTCTCATAATGAACACTTTATACTTATTTAATTTACTTTTTGTTGTGAAATTGATGATTGAGCCCAGATAGCCCCATCAAACTTTGAACAAAAGTATAACTTATTAATAAATCCCATGACATAATAGTGACTGGAAATACAATTTATAATCATTCTAAACAAATGTCGTTTCAAGCCATTCAAGGCATAAAAATGCCCATTTTTGATATAAAATCTCAAATGGGCATACCAGAAACCAATTTGGTTTATTAAAATGTTACGTTTATTGTTTTAATATCCAGGCAAACATTAACGGTGCTACAATTGTAGCATCACTTTCTACGATAAATTTTGGTGTATTAATATCCAGTTTACCCCAGGTAATTTTTTCGTTCGGCACCGCACCCGAATATGAGCCATAAGAAGTGGTCGAATCCGAGATCTGGCAGAAGTAACTCCAGAACGGAATATTCTCCATTTCCATATCCTGATATAACATCGGTACTACGCAGATCGGGAAATCGCCGGCAATACCGCCACCAATCTGGAAGAAACCGATTCCTTTACCACCACTGTTTGCAATATACCAATCGGCTAACCAGCCCATATATTCAATGCCACCTTTTACAGTAGTTGCAGTAAGTTCTTTTTTCATTACATAAGAAGCGAAAATGTTACCCATAGTAGAATCTTCCCATCCCGGAACTACAATTGGCAAATTCTTTTCAGCCGCAGCAAGCATCCATGAATTTTTTGGATCAATTTCATAGTACTGCTCCAAATCGCCGCTTAAAAGCATTTTGTACATAAACTCATGCGGGAAATAACGTTCACCGGCAGCTTCAGCGTCCATCCATATTTTTTGGATGTGTTTTTGCAAACGGCGGAAAGCTTCTTCCTCTGGGATACAGGTATCGGTAACGCGGTTATAATGGTTTTCTAAAAGGTCCCACTCATCCTGCGGACTTAAATCGCGGTAATTAGGAACGCGTTTATAATGTGAGTGTGCAACCAGGTTCATAATATCTTCTTCCAGGTTGGCACCAGTACAAGAAATAATGGCCACTTTATCCTGGCGGATCATCTCTGCAAGCGAAATACCCAACTCTGCAGTACTCATTGCACCGGCAAGTGTGATCATCATTTTACCACCCTCATCTAAATGCGTTTCGTATCCTTTAGCCGCATCCATCATTGCCGCAGCATTAAAATGGAGGTAATTACGCTCCATAAACTGAGATATTGGTCCTCTTGTATTGCTCATTTCGTTTTGTATTGTTTGCCGCAAAAATAGGTATTTAGGCCGAAAGGTGAAAACATTAAAAGCGTTTAGCGCTTTGAGCATGGCGTTAATTTAGTCCAAAGTCGATTAAATCATAAAGTGAATTTCCCCTGTGATCGTCATCCTGAGCGGAGTCGAAGGATCTTTTATTTGAAAAGCAGTTGTAGTAACCCCTATTAATGTTAGTCCGGCTTTGCGGTATAAGTCCGCGGTTCGTGCCTCACCTGTGGGCTTCCCCTTCAATCCGGTTTAGGTGGCTTGTGTCTTACAATAATTAAAGTTTGTCCCGACCCATAGCTATAAAACACAATCAATATGGCTTCTTGCAACCCCAAATAGCACAGCTGGCCAGGCCACCTAAACCCGACCGTAGCGGGATGCTCCTAATTCTTTATTGGAGCAGAAGCGGGGGTGGGACTGTACAAACACAAATGATACTATACCTGCTTTCCAAAAACTCATACTGTTCGCAGTTATTTAATGGCTATTGAACAAATGAACCACCGAGTTTGGAGCCAGTTAACCAATTTAAACAATTAACCGATTTCACTCGGGATTGTCATCTTGAGCGGAGTCGAAGGATCTTTTATTTGAAAAGCAGTGGTAGTAGCTTTTATTAAAGATAGTCCTGCTTTGCGGTATAAGTCCGCGGTTCGTACCTCACCTGCGGGCTTTCCCCGTCAATCCGGTTTAGATGGCTTGTGTCTTACAATAATTAAAGTTTGTCCCTGCCCATAGCTATAAAACACAATCAATATGGCTTCTTGCAACCCCAAATAGCACAGCTGGCCAGGCCACCTAAACCCGACCGTAGCGGGATGCTCCTAATTCTTTATTGGAGCAGAAGCGGGGGCGGGACTGTATAAACCTAAATGCTGCTGTACCTGATTTCCAAAAACTTATACTGTGACAGTTTGCAATTGGCAGGCACTAATGAACGAATGACTCTTGAACTAATGAACATCCGAGTTGGGAGTTTGGCATCTAGAGCCAGTTAACCAATTTAAACAATTAACCAACTTTACATTTTGCAGTTGGCAGGCACCAATCAACGAATGACTAATGTACTAATGAACCATTGACCAATGAACTATAACTAAATTTCCTTTTCTTTGCGGTAATGAAAAAATATTGTCTAATTATTTTACTTGCGCTCATTTCAGGAAGTTCGTTTGCACAGATGAAATTGATCAGGAAGATGCTCTCCAACGAAAAAGATACTACCCGTAAAGCCAGCTTTTTACCGTTGCCTGCTTTTGGTTACAGTCAGGAAACCGGTTTTGAATTTGGTGTCGGTGCCATTTATTCATTTTACATCGACCGGAAAGATACGCTGAACCGCAGTTCTAATTTCGCATTGAATACCACTTACTCTACCAAAAAAACGGCTAATTTTATGCTTAAGGGCGATATGTGGACAAAAGGGAACAAATACCATTTTATTGGTGATATCCGTTTCAAGAACCAGCCATTTAATTTTTATGGTATCGGAAACAATGCTAAAAAGGCAGATGAAGATAAATTAGACCAAAGGGTGTTTAAAACACTTTTCGATGCCGAAATGAATACTTTGCCCAAAGCTTATACCGGTATTTCGCTTGGTTTTGAGAATTACCATTTTATCGACAAAGTAGCTGGAGGCATTTACAGCACTAATCCACTAATTTTAGATAAAGATGGTGGTTCAGTAGCCTGGATCGGCGCATCGCAAAGTTACGATACCCGGAACAGCAACAATTACCCTACAAAAGGTTTTTTTGGCCGCGCAACCTACCAATATGCCCCTGATTTTTTTGGCGGGGAAAGTTTTAATGGCTCACAGATTAAGCTAGACCTCCGAGGTTTTTTTAGTCTGGCACCAAAAGTGGTATTAGGGGTGCAGGGCATTTTTTACACCATCCAGAGTAACAGCACACCATTTTACCTTTTGCAACAATTGGGCAACGACCAGATGATGCGTGGTTATTACAGTGGCCGCTACCGCGATGAAAACCTGATGGCCGCACAGGCTGAACTCCGTTACCGTTTTATGAACCGTTTTGGCATCGTAGCTTTCGCAGGTACCGGTAAAGTATTTGCAAATGGCCAGTTTAACGGGGATGGGCTAAAACCAAACTTCGGTGTTGGCGGCCGCTACTTTTTCGACCCGGCCAAAGGTTTAAGTGTTCGATTAGATTATGGAATGGGCGAAAAACTGCCAAATGAAAAACGCCAGGCAGGATTTTACATCAGTTTGGCAGAAGCGTTTTAACGGACGGATGATGTAAGAGGGATGATGGGTTTGATGCACTCATTTTGTCATCCTGAGCGTAGTCGAAGGATCTTTTTTATGGAAAATGTAAAATGGGTGATGGAATGAAAAATCTACTCAACTGCGAGTGGTCGTCATTTCGTCCGCAGTGGAGAAATCTGCAGCACAAATCTCTCCATACCAACACATTTTATCCCATAGCTACCGGATCTAGATGACTTTTCTATTGGCTTTGTCATCCTGAGCCTGCCGAAGGATCCTTAACCACAGATATTAAAACGCCCAGTGTATTTATAAAATATAACACTACTCACTCAATAACAACTAAAGTTATACCCCTTATTGTGGCTTTATATCCAGATAGGTGCCCTTGACGTTCAGCATCGATTCTTCCATGCAACATTACAGTTCTATTGAACATATTTTTGAAACTTTCTTCTTTGCCAAAAAGATTAGTCTTATTTACAGAGGATATCAGAGGACATTTTAGTATGAAAGCATCAAATTCAACCCATAACGCATTTTCGGAATTGCTATAAAATCCTTTTCCATACAGCGCAGATTCTTCAAATCCCGATCGATATTTGCCCCTAAGCTCTACATATTTACCATCATAGTCACCTATATTGACCAAAAGATTATCCATTTCTACCTTTTGATATATTTTATCTTTCTCACATATACTACTGTAAATCTCAGGTTTTGATGAGCAAGACATTAATATCATTACCAAAACGTAAAATAAATTCTTACAACGATTCATATTGATAAACAGCTAAGGAAATACCAGTGGAAACACCAAAGAAACTTTCTTGTTATTTTCATGAAAATCTCAAGATAAATGGCCTAGATCAGAATTAGACAATGGACATTTTTCCCAAATATAATCCGGATGTTTATCCCGATCCACATCAAACCAATAATAAAGTTTAAAATCACTAACCTTGGCATTTACCTCCACTAATGCATTGATCATTTCCATATTAACAAGATCGGTAATTTGATAAATACGGCCATCGTCATTCTTCAACCACTTTTCGTAAAGATTTAAATATTTATTTTTCCATTCAGGGATATTTATTTCATTCGATAAGTATTGCAAAGCTAAGTGATCTGAGGCAACTTCTGTTTCTGTTGAAAGCTTCCAGATCAAACCTTCCCTTGCCCCTGTTACCATTACCTTAAAATACTCCATATAGTTTTAATCTTTTATCTCATGCTAAGTTTATAAAAAAACCATCACCTTTTATATAAAATTTTAGAAAGAGAAAATGTTTCATCAATCAACATTCCCACCAGATTTGCCATCCCGAGCAAAGTTGAAGGATCTTTAGCCACAGATCCGCCCAAATAATTTTATGCCACGGATGCACGGAATCAACCTCCGCTGCCGTCTTCCATCACCCATTTTCCATCTTCCATCCCTAATTATTCCTCCTCCGCTCCTCCTCATTCCCCAACTTTCGCTCCTGTTGTTTAATTTTTTCATTGCCAAAATTATACCGGAAGGTAATCCGCAATTGCCTGCTATCGTAGTAGTTATTGTATTGTTGCCTGATATTGTTTATCAAACTCCTGTAACGGTATTGGTTAGTTTTTAAAACATCGCTGGCAGTAATTGCTAATTGTATTTTTTTATTAAGCAACAAAGTTTTAATCCCCAAATCAAGATTATATTGACTTTTATTCTGGTTTAATCCATCAACCGAGGGGAATTGATACCAGAAACTGGCTTCCCCTAACATGGTTTTCGAAGGGTTAAAAACAAACCGGTTTAAAGTAGAAAAATAAGTGCCAAATCCTTTAAGATTACTTTGGGTTTGCGCAATGCTTGAATGGGATACGGTATAATAAACATCAGCCTGATTGATACTCTCCCACCATTTCAAAACATTTAGCGTAATGGCATTACTGAACTGATAATGGTATCCTGTAATAAAGTTAACCGGCTTAGCCGCCTGGATATTGGTATTTGCATCAATAAAATTAACATCATTAAAGCCGTTTGTGGTATGGCTAAAAGATAATGTAGTGGTGAAGAGATTATTTAAGTTATGCGAGATCTCGACATTATCGTGGTATGATGGCTGTAAAAATGGGTTTCCTTCGGTATAAGCATATTGGTTACTGTACCAGCGGAAAGGGTTTAATTTGCGGTAAGCGGGCCGGTTAATCCTTCGGCCATAATTTATTGAAAAAGTATTTTTATCATTTGCCCGGTAAACTACATATAGGGTTGGGAAAAGGCGGAAATATTCACTTTTGTTCTGCTCATTAACCGATGTTCCATCAATTTGCGTGTATTCGCCCCTTAATCCCAACTGGAAATCCCATTTTTTAATGGTTTTGTTAAAATTAACATACAAAGCCTGAGTATTTTCCTTGTAATTGAACAGGTTGCTCTGTCTTGGGTCTATTTCATAAGTATTAATGCGTGATTTATAAAACGCAAGATCGCTTTGGTTGGTGATAAAGCTCAGTTTTGTACCAACAGCTAATTTGAAGGTTTTATAGGGCAGATCTACATCAGCTTTTAAAGTATACAAGTTAATATTTTGTTTACTGGATGATAAGTATTCAGCGAAGGAACTTGGAATAACATTTCCATTCTGAAAATAGCTGGTGTTGTTAAAAAACCTGTTTTTATCATCGCCATACCTAAACCAATCGCCATTAATGGTAAGTTGCTTTCCAGTCGGATCTAAAGTTTGTTTTAGATAAATATTCGCAGAATAATAATGAGATTGGATTTTTGCATTTGCATCCGAATTTAATGTCGAATCCAAACCTTTGTTTTGATTATAAACTTTCGTTTTAATGTTTTCTTCTGAATGGAAATTCGTCAATCCACCGCTATATGACAGGCCCAACAAGGTATTTTCAGCAGCCTGATAATCAACCCCTATCTGCCCGCTGGGCACCGTCCTGAAGTTCCTATCCTTATTTACAATGTTCCAGGTTTGTGTGGGGTAGAAAACATCACTCTGTTCAAAAGGAACAAGAGATCCCTTCCTGATGTTGAAATTTGATGAAAGCGTAATTTTATTTTTCCGGTAACTTAAATTGCCACCTGCAGTTACGGTAAAATAAGTTGCTTTGGTTAAAGCTGCATTTACCGAACCTTTAAAACCTTCTGAAGTCACTTTTTTAAGTACGATGTTAATCAGTCCATTATTTCCCTGCGCATCATATTGGGCAGGTGGGTTTGTAATCACTTCAACTTTGGCAATATTTTCTGAAGAAATGGATTTTAAATAATTCGAAAGTTCATCTGCTGATAAAGGCACCACTTTATCATTAATCATCACATTAACACTCCCTTTGCCTACCAATGAAACCTGATCATTCAAAACGCGAACACCAGGTACTTTTGAAAGGAGTTCCAAGGCATCAGTACCCATTGCTGAAACGCTATTTTCTACATTAAAAACCGTACGATCGATCTTTTTTTCGATGAATGCTTTTTTAGCTCTTACCTGAACATCGGCGAGGTTATTTTGATCTCCTTGAAGCTGGATATTAATTACCGTATCTATTGTTAGTGTAAATGGTAGGTTTAGGGCTTTAAAGTTGAACGGAGAACAGTTAACTGAATATTTGCCCGCTTGTAATTTAAAATGGTAAGCCCCTAAACTATCGGTTTGGGTATAAAAAACTTTATTTTGAGGCCCGGAAATTTTAACCGTAATAAAAGATAAAACTTTAGACCTTTCACCGGTTACCTTACCCGAAAGATTAAACTGCGCTTTCGAAGATAAAACAGAAAAAAAAGGAATCAGGAAAAAAAGGAATCTAAACATTAGCGATTTAACTCGGATCCGTATAGTTTAGCCTTTTTTGTATTCAGATCAAAAGATAAGCTATCTGCCTTAACTTTATTATCACCCGATAACATTGTTGCATCGTTCACGAATACGGTATTACTCTTTTTATTGTAAACAATTTTAGATCCCGATAGCTTAAACTCATTATAGAACAACCTTGCATTTCCAAATAAAGAGATGATAGATCTATCTTTGCTCATTTTAACCGAATCTTTGGCAACATAATCTACTTTATCATTCAGCCTTGCTAAAAAATCCTTCTCGCGCTCCACATCACTCACATTAGCTTCAAATTTACCTTCAATATTTTCTGCACTGTAACTTCGCTTGGTCAGATCAAAAGTGAATAAAGTTGATTTTACTATAGCTTTCCCATCTAAACTTTTAAGGATGCCATTCTTGGCAATTATTTTATTATTACCCTGATCAAATTCTATATGCCCAGCCTCTAACCTATAATTTAGAAGTTCCATCACAGCATTTTCCATGTAAGAGATTTTATTTTTCACATCGCCATTTATTTTAGAGTATGAAATGACTTTTACCGTTCCGCTTTTAACAGTTTTTAAAGTATCTATCACTGCCTTTTCCTGATCTAGATCATACTTTACATCAAATTTTTTAGCTTTTAAAGCATATTTATTTTGGCGGGAATGTAGCTCCATCAATTGATTTGAAAAATATGTTTTTGAGGACACCAATTTCTCGCCAACAAATGTTACACTCACTTCATCGCCAATATTTATTTCTTTATTTATAAAGTTTTCATGGGAAACATCAAACTGGATGGTATAATTGTTATCGTTTAAAGTAATTCTTTTGATATATTTAGCATCTTTATCTATTGAAACTATTTTCGAGTAAGTAAATCTTAACCCATTTAGTCCATATAAAAACGGCAGCTTTTTTGCAGACCACTTATATAACATTTGATTATTAATGGTTGAGATTTCATTTACCATTAACCGCAGTTGATGATATGGTGCCGGACATGAAAATCCATTCACAATAATATTTAAACTATCTCCAATTTTTACCGATGAGAGTTTTCCTAAATTTGTATTGGCTTCAAACGAATAAACTTTTTTGCTATAGTTAAAATCAGCTAAAACACCAAGTTCAGAATTTCGGAAGCCAAGAAATTTAACCTTAATATGTTTCCCTAAAATTGCATCTCCTTTTCTAACATTTACAGCATATATATTCCTAAAAGCCTTTGCCACATTAATACTATCATCCAATAACGATCCACCCTTAAGCATCAAATTTGCTTTATCTCTTAACATAATCCTTTTGTTGGCATAAACCACCTGCACGGCAAATAACCAAAACAGGCCTAAAGCAACAGGCAATATCAATAAATACATTAATTTTTTCATGTTTTTAGATTTTGAGTGGAACAACATTTTAATACGGGCTTTCACAGGACTTTTAACAAAATTGTGGATCAGCGGCATGTCGCTTTTACTAATCGCCAGTTTTAACAAAAGGTTGGCATAGGCCTGGTTGCCAAAGTTGGTTGAGGTAATTTCATCAGCCTCATATTCGTGCACCTGCTCCAAAGCTTTATCGTACAGGTAAACAATAGGGTTAAACCATAAAATGGATTTAAAAAGCATCAGCATCATTTTATCGATGGAGTGGTATTGCCTGGCATGTACCTGCTCGTGTTTGAGCAGTACGATTAAATCGGCATCGCTTAAAGCCCTTTCATCAATAAAAACATAGTTAAAAAAAGAACAATTGGTAAAACCCTCATTTTTAGTAATCAGCTTTAATCCATCACTGTTTTTGGTGTACTTAACTGTATATTTTAACAACCTGAACAATCGCCACAGGCAGGCTAACAATAAAAATGAAGCTGTAACGCCATAAACACCATACATGAGCGTCATCCAGTCAATTTTAGTGCTTACCTCTGGCTGGTACTCAACCACAATGGGCTGCATAAACTTAACCGGCTGTTGAGCTGCTGGTTTTATTTCAGGCAAACCGGTCAGTATTTCTCCCTCTACTACCACAATTTCTCGTTTAACTTCAAACTGCAAAGCCGGAATAATAAAACTCAGCAATAGTGTAACCAACAGGTAAAAACGGTTGATTTTAAAGAAGGTTAGTTTTCTTAAAACCAGCAGGTAAAAGCCAAAAAAGAATACCGTACAGGCGGTAACCTTAAGCAGATAGGTTAATGCTTCCATAATTGCAATTAGTTAACAGCCGCGTTTTGAAAATTGTACAAAGCCATCTAAAATCAGGTTACTGATCCGTCGGATATTTTTTTCCTGATTAATGAAATCAAGTGTTTTCGCATCCGAAATATTTCCCATTTCAATTAAAATGGCTGGCACTTTCGATTCTCTCAACAAGAGAAGACTTGCATCTTTTAAGGAATCTTTTACGGCTAAGCCATTTTGCTGTTTCAGTTTGTTTAAAATACCGGCGCCCAGATCTTCCGCAACAACTATATTAGGATTGAGTTTCGAAACATAAACTTCTATACCATTAAAAGGTGCAACTGTATTTGCAAGCACTGCATTATGGTGAATGGAAATAAAAGCTGTGGCTTCCTGTTTAGGCAATCGATTTCGAAGGGTAATAAACTGATCGGAATTTCGGGTCAGGATTACCTTTATGCCTCTCTTAGCTGCCTCCTCTTTCAGGATAGTTACCGCCCTTAGGTTCAGGTCTTTTTCTTTTTGTCCATCAAGGGCAGCTACTGTTCCATCTTTTCCGCCATGGCCGGCATCAATAATCAATACGGGTTCTACTTCTTTAAAGGCTGAACTTGTATTAGGATTAACTTTTATACCGCTGTTTAAATAACTCATCGTATAAACGTTTGGCTTTTTAAGAACATCGGTCGAAGCTTGATTTACATTTTTCTCTACAATAACTTCTTCCCGGTTTACAAAAGCCATGCACGAGATCAATAAAACAGGGATTATGAGCACATACACCAGTTTTTGATGCTTTACATTTGGTTCTTTATACATCATCATAATCCTGTTTTTTAATGGAAGTTTACTAAAACTATTGATTGCAAAATTTTCAGCAGGCATGGCCAGGTTTAAAAGCAATGAGGCGTACGCTTTTTTATCAGCAAATTGAGCTGTTTCGCGATCGGCCAAAAACTCGTGGTTGTGGTTAATTGCGTTTCGCCAGAAATAAATGACGGGGTTGAACCAAAGTATTGCGGTAATGAGGTTGACCAGAAGTTTATCAACAGCATGAAGTTGTTTTACATGGACAGATTCGTGTTTAATTACCAGCTTTTTTTCATCAAATGGCAAGGAAGCATCCACAATAATCTGGTTAAAAAAAGAACAGTTTTTGATACCAGATTTCTTGTCGACCAAAATAACAGGCCCATCTTGCCCAATACCATGTTTACGCAACTGCATCCGGATACGGACCATCATTAGAAACATCCTAAAAACGAGTGCGGCTAAAATTAAACAGTAAGCATAAATAAGCAACTGATCCCATTTTAGGGTATTGTTAATAGCCTGCGCTCCCTCTACACCGTCCTGTTCTGCAAAACCATCATTGCTGTAAGTTATTTTTGCAGGAATTTGCTGATTGACTACTGCAACTTCGTGGCGGTTTTCGATAGTGATGGCGGGAATGGTAAAACTTACCATCAGCATCAATAATAAATAGGCCCGATTGAGGTTAAAAAACGTGAGTTTGGCAAGCAAAAGCTGGTAAACGGCAAAAAACAACAGCGTACAGGCCGAAACCTTTAACAAATACATTAAAATCATGACTTAGAATCTTGGTTAATGATTTTTTTAATTTCTTCTATATCTTTTTCGCTCAGTTTTTCTTCTTTTACCATGAAGGATAAAAGACTGCTTGGAGAGTTGTCAAAATAACCTGAGAATAGTTTTGAAAAAGTGGTTTTGGCGTATTCATCTTTACTAATGGCCGGAAAGTATTCGTATGTTTTGCCATAAGCTTTATAATTAACATAACCTTTCTTCTCCAAAAGCCTAACAATTGATGAAATGGTATTATACGGAGGTTTAGGTTCATCGTCCAGTTCATCGATAATATCTTTTACAAATGCCTTTTGCAGTTTCCATAAAACCTGCATAATGCGTTCTTCTGCTTTGGTTAATTCTTCCATACTCAAATCTATAACTTAATTTTCAGTTTTACAACTAAAAACAAAGTTACATTACTGAAAAATCAGTTTAAAATATTAAACAATTGACTATCAATATAATAAAATGATTATACCTTAATTTAAAGAGCCTTCGTTAAGCTATCAATGACAGATTTAAAAATCGTCCGTCATTCCCGCGCAGGCGGTAATCTTAATGCAATTGCAAACCCTACCAAGGCATTACGATTGCCAGTCGAGCTGGCAATGACGGTCTTGCGCAGCTTATCCTGTATCTAAAAAATATCGCTGTCACTAATATTGATTTTTATACCATAAATTATCCCTCAGGATGAGCTACAGATTTCTCTCCCGTACATTCGGGATTGCACTATGGCTGAAAGGACGACCTCTCTGGTTTTGGAAATGAATGTGCAGTAGTGCTTGGCAATTGAAGTCCTGCCATTCGCTTTATCCCGATTTTACATCGGGATGCTCGCTACTGTCAGGTTTATCATGAAAGGTCTGCTCCCAGCGAGGTACCAGGATCATTTGAGTGTTTGTTGTAACGCTTTGCATCACGCCTATCGAATAATATGTTTTAAAGATCCCTCAGTTCAGTATGACAAAAACACGCCTGAGTAGATCTCTCCGCTTCGTTGGACACTGGTCGAGATGACGAACGCTTATAAAATAGATCTAATTGCTTAAACCTGCTATGGCGTTGATGGTTAAGGCCACGATTACGGTATTAAAAACGAACGCAATTAGACTGTGTAAAAGGGAAAGTCTCCTGATTTTCCGATCCGAAATTTCTACATCAGAAACCTGAAAAGTCATGCCGAGCACAAAAGAGAAATAGGCAAAATCTATAAAATCGGGTTCATCATCACCTGGAAACTCCAAGCCTGAGCCTTTTTTATCTGTATTCCCATCCTGATCGTCGCCATAATAAAGATGTGCATAACGCATGCTAAAGGTAGTATGGACTAAAAACCAGGATAAAAACATACCTGCAATGGCCACAATCAAATCGAGTGGTTCGATATCTTTATTGATCAGCAACAAAACTACCGCAAGCAAACCAGCAAAGGTAGAAACCACCACAATGGCAAAAATCTCGCCGCGGGTTTCATCCTGCATCCTTGCTTTTAGATGGGTTTCGGCGGCAGAAGTATGAAAAAACATATACCAATGCAAACTGATCAGGATTAAACAAAATACATCCCAGCCAAACATGATATGCGCCAATACACTCATTTTGATAAAAAGTGAACCCAGGTAAACAGCAATCCCCGAAAATAGACTGATCAGCAAAATAAATAATGCCGATCTTTTTTGAATTCCCTCTAATTTCGGTTCAACTTTCATGTGTTTAAAACTTAAGTTTAAAATGTTCTTTTACCTGGCCTTTTTTAAAATAAACCAATCCAATCCAGAATAAATCTACCGTAACCGTAACCTCAGGGTGATTTTTAATTTCTTCCCAGGCTTCTTTCATTCCCTGGCTCCAATAAATATCGTCAAAAATAAGCAACGAATTTTCATTAACTTTTGGCAGGCACCATTTAAAATAATTCAGCGTAGCATCTTTCCGGTGGTTACCGTCGATATAAACGAAATCCAAGCTGGGCTGTTTGGCAATAATATCTGGTAAAATCAGGTCGAAATTGCCTACATGAAGTTCGATATTATCAAGATCTAAATCCCCGAAATTCTTTCTGGCTACTTCGGCAGTTTGCGGACAGCCTTCTATGGTAATAATTTCGGTTTCAGGATCAGTTTTTGCAAGATAGGCTGTGGTAATCCCTAAACAAGTGCCCAGTTCTATCGCACTTTTAGGGTTATTATTTTTTGCCAAACGGTAAATCAACTGGGCCAGTCGCGGACTTTTCAATGCATTTTTAGCAATCTGGCTTACCTTTTTTGTACGGTTTTTATTCAGGTGAGAACCTGCACCAAGGTCTGTAACGGTGATTATCGAATCGTCATTAAAAAGTTTTTTTCGTTGCTCTTCGATGTTTTTGTATTCAGATTTGTCTGTAAAATCGTAAATTACCTCATCAGCTAGCTTGTACACAAATGGCGAATGCGTTCCATGTCGGCTTTTTGCTGTTAAACGGTGTTTAAGGTAATCTGTAATAAATTGAAATAACATAATATTGCAAAAGTAATTAAACGCCGCAAACGTATGTATGTTTTATGGAAAATAACGCAGAGATAAGTGCTTTAGTAAAATTGTTGGATGATCCGGATGAGGAAGTGTTCCAGCATGTAGAGAAAAAACTGCTGGAATACGGCGGAGAGGTTGTTCATTTTTTAGAAAATGCCTGGGAACAATCATTTGATGGACTGTTGCAGGAACGTATTGAAAATATTGTTCACCAAATCCAGTTTAAAACCGTAAAAGAAGATTTAAACCTATGGTATTTAAGTGGTGCTTTTGATTTATTGCAGGGTGCATTAATTATTAACCGCTATCAATACCCCGATTTGGATGAACAGAAGGTAATTAACCAGATCGAAGAAATCAAACGCGATATCTGGCTTGGTTTGCAATACGAAATGAGTTCGGTAGAAAAAGTGAAACTGATTAACCATGTGCTTTATCAGCAATATGGCTTTGGAGGGAACACTAAAAACCATCACGATCCGCAAAATTCTTATTTAAACCAGGTACTGGAAAGTAAAAAGGGTAACCAGATTTCGCTGGCCATTATTTATTCTACGCTTGCCCAAAAGCTGGATCTCCCTGTATATGGCATTAACTTGCCGCAGCACTTTATTTTAGGTTATATAGACGATAGTAAACAGGAAGGAAATGAATACGGTGTGCTTTTTTACATCAACGCCTTTAACCGTGGCAATATTTTCGGCAAGCATGATGTAGACCAGTTTCTGCGCCAGCTCAATTTAGAATCCCTGCCTGAATATTACAGGCCATGCAGCAATACTGATATTATCCGCAGGGTAATCAGAAACCTGATTTCGGCGTATGAAAATGCCGGAGCTACTGATAAAGTGGCAGAATTAAACGAATTACAGGATATTATTGCCGAAAAACAGCCTTAAACGTACCCGATGCATAAAAGAAAGTTTATCTACCTTACCGTATTGTTTCGCATTACGGCTGTTATTTTGTTATTGCTTCCGGCTATCCGGTTAAAGGCTCAAAAAATAGTTAAACCTAGCGTAATCGCATATTACACCGGGCAAAATTCGGTGATCGATAGCTTTCCCATTGAAAAATTAAGCCATTTAATTTACAGTTTCGGGCACTTAAAGGGAGATAGTTTGAATATCAGATCGGCAAAAGATTCTGCTTTGATTACCAAAATGGTAGCTTTAAAAAAGCGAAACCCCGATTTAAAGGTAATGATTGCCTTGGGAGGCTGGAGTGGCTGTGCACCCTGTTCGGAAGTTTTCAGCAGGGCCAACGGAAGAAAAACTTTCGCTAAAACCACTAAAGAAATCCTTAACTTTTTCCAGGCCGACGGTATAGATATGGATTGGGAATATCCGGCAGTAATGGGCTATCCCGGACATCGGTATACAGAGGATGATAAACACAATTTCACCTTACTGATAAAAGAACTGCGAAAAAAACTGGGTAAAAAGGCCGAAATCAGCTTTGCGGCCGGTGGTACAAAAAATTGTATCGACTCTTGCTTTGAATGGGATAAAGTAATGCCTTTGGTAAACAGGGTTAATTTAATGAGTTACGATCTGGTTAGCGGTTATGCCGTTAAAAGTGGGCATCATTCGCCTTTATATGCTAATTCGGAACAAGATTTATCGGGTGATTACGGTGTAAAAGCTTTAATAAAGCTGGGTGTGCCTGCACAAAAAATAGCCTTGGGCGCTGCCTTTTATGCACGCATTTTTGCGAACACCACCGATGCCAACCAAGGCTTATATCAACCAACCAAATTCATTAGCGGGGTTTCTTTTAAAAATTTTAAAAAGCAGTTTTCAACCGATAATGGCTATAGCTATTATTGGGATGAAACTGCCCAGGCACCCTATTATTATAACCCGCAAACAAAATACCTTGCCACTTTTGACGATCCAAAATCCATTTCGTTAAAAACCAAATATGTAATTAACCAGAAACTAAACGGCATCATGTTCTGGGAACTGACGGATGATGCTTATACGGATGGATTGCTGGATGTAATTGACAAAACAATAAAAGGAATGTAAAACATTTCCTTTTACGCTATAAAAAAGAGCCTGATCAAACGTGTGGTCAGGCTCTTTTTTTATGTTTTAGACGATTATTTACAGGTATAACCTAATGTATATTTTGAGCTATAGGTTTGCGTTTCGACAGGTCCACCTGATGGATAAAATGTAGATATATCTAAAAAATTAAGTGATGTTGCATTGCCTTTTGCATCGTATTGCGAGGTAAAAGTGATCACGTCACCGCTAAACGGCTTACCATCCTGATCAACCGTATTTGATACACTTTTAATTAAAACATTTTTAGATTGTTTGCCGAAATATCCTCCCGGAAAATAATCAACATGATAGGAAAGCGGGTCGGAGATTTCGTAAGTATTTACCGCAAAATCATTAGAATAGGAATAAATAGTGGTTTCGGTATAATGCAGATCGCTACTAACAGATACCGCTTTTACCAGATTCCCATTTGCATAGGTTAAATTATCAGTAGTACTTAAATCGTTATTTAAATAATTCTTTACCTGAACCAGATAACCATCACTGTTATACGTATATTTTCGGGTATAATCATAAGAAACTCCTCCAACGGTAATTATACCATCACTTCCACTTGATACTGCCCTCCCATTTTCTAAAATGATTTCGGCCATATTACCAATTTCATCAACGGCGGTAATTTTATTGGCGGTATAAGTATATGTGTTGGTTTCGGCACCAGTAGTTGCTTTCGAAATCCTACCTTGCGCATCATAAGAAAAATTTATGGTATAACTATAACTGCCTAAAAGATCAAGGTCGGCTTTTAAACTCGTGAGTTTACAACCATTGCCTTTAGCAAGAAGCTGTTCGTTATAATTAATTTCTTTTTTACAACCGGCTATTGCTATGACGGCTACAAAAGCGACCATAACAAACTTAATTGTTTTTTGCATTGAGATGTTTGGTTAAGAGGTTAAAATATCAGCAAAGATATTAAAATTTCTCTTTTTTCAACCAGTCAGCCAGCAAGTTAAACCAATCTACATCTGATGTTTTATTAATTAAGCCAAAACCATGACCACCTTTTTCATAAAGATAGATGTCGGTATCTACGCCATGCTTTTTTAATGCTTCATGCATTAAAATACTGTTTTCGTAAGGTACGGTTTGATCATCCTTAGCGTGTACCAGAAAAGTTAGCGGTGTTTTTTTGGTTACATTTTTATTGGCCGAAAAATAATGTTTCAAACTATCAGGAGGGTTTGGCCCTAATAAATTTTTCATTGTACCGGTATGTACCGACTGTTCAAAGCTGATTACAGGATAAATTAGCGCTCCAAAATTTGGTTTTAAATCTATTTTTTCGGGATCAGTAATTTTCAGGTCGTTATAATGTGTGATCAGGGTTGAGGCGAAATGCCCCCCTGCAGAGAAACCCAAAATCCCGATTTTATTGGTTTTGACGTGATATTTTTTAGCGTTTTTTCTAATCAGGTAAATGGCTTGTTGTGCATCCTGTAAGGGGCCATAGGTTTTATCTACCATAATTGCATCGCTTGGTAAGCGGTATTTCAATACAAAAGCGGTAATACCAATGGCATTAAACCTTTTGGCAACATCGGTTCCTTCGTGACTAAAAGCCAGGCCACTATAACCTCCACCCGGACAAATGATTACAGCTGTTCCTGTAGCAATATTTTTTGGTGCTTCGAAAACCGTAAATGTAGGTACCGATACTTTGGTAACGCTTAATGTACCATTTGAGCGTACTTCGGTATTTTCTACATAATCTGCAGGTGTAGTTTTAGCGCCAGGAATTTCGCCTGAGTACAAGGGTACAATTTCCTGGGCATTCGAATAGTTAATTGCCATAAACAATAACAAGATAAGGATGGATGATTTTGCCATTTATTTTAGATTAAAATTCCATTAAATATGCTTTTAAAAAATCGTTAATATCTCCATTTAAAACCGCATCTGGGTTCGAAGTTTGATAATTGGTACGGTGATCTTTCACCCGCCTGTCATCAAGTACATAACTCCTGATTTGCGAACCCCATTCTATTTTCTTCTTTGATCCTTCTATCAATGCCGTTGCCTCGCTGCGTTTGCGTTCTTCAATTTCGAATAACTGCGATTTCAGTAACCGGATGGCATTCTCTTTATTCTGCAACTGCGATCTCGACTCCTGGTTTTTGATAATAATGCCCGATGGTTTGTGGTATAAACGAACAGCAGTTTCTACCTTGTTTACATTCTGCCCACCGGCACCACCGGCCCTAAAAGTTTCGAACTCTATATCTGCCGGATTAATATCAATCTCTATGGTATCATCAACCAATGGATATACATACACTGACGCAAAAGAAGTATGCCTGCGGGCGTTCGAATCGAATGGAGAAATCCGCACTAAACGGTGTACACCATTTTCTCCTTTAAGATAACCGTAAGAAAAATCACCGTCAAATTGAAGTGTTACCGATTTTATACCTGCAACCTCCCCTTCCTGGCTATCCTGTTCGGTAATTTTATAGCCGTTTTTCTCACCCCACATCATATACATGCGCATCAGCATATAGGCCCAATCGCAGCTTTCCGTTCCACCGGCACCAGCAGTAATCTGTAATACAGCCGAAAGCTGGTCCTCTTTGCTCCGCAGCATATTTTTAAGTTCCAGTTCTTCTACAGCGGTTTTACCGATTTCGAACTGGTCTTTCAATTCTGCTTCAGAGGCATCGCCAGATTGGAAAAACTCAAACATTACGGCAGTATCTTCAACTGCGTTATTGGTCTGGTTAAAGCCATCAGTCCATTTTTTCTTTGAACTAATTTCTGAAAGAATTTTTTCTGCTTTTTTTGGATCGTCCCAGAAATCGGGCGCCATTGTTAATTTTTCTTCTTCGCGAATGGCGTAAAGTAGCTCATCAACGTCAAAGATACCTCCTCAGCGACGTTACTCTGTCCCTTAAATCCTGAATTTGTTCTTTGGTCATGCAACAAATATATAAAATCGCTTTGAGCATAGCGCATAGCGGCAAGCGTTTTTACTTTAAAACTGACCAGTTGCAGCTGATCAATCGGTTTTATTAAAGAAGAAAACCGGTTTTGCTTTAAGCATCACGACAAATGAAACAATGACAAATGAACTAATGAACCGTTCTATTTTTTCATCGACATATAATCTAAGGTAAGATTAGAAAGCAATTTAACGCCCAATACAAAACCGCTTTCATCAAGATAAAAATCTGGTGTGTGGTGCGATGGCGCTTTTAATGGATCTTTTCCCTTCGGCATTCCACCTAAAAACACAAATAAACCGGGTACTTTTTCCTGAAAGAAAGAGAAATCTTCTGCTCCTGTAACTGGTGGTTTTAATTTCACATGATCGGTACCTGCTGTTAACTGCATGCTTGGCAGCATCTTTTCTGTTAAGGCCACATTATTAAAGGTAACGGGATAATGGTTACTATACGGAATTTTAACTTCGGCCGTAGCGCCACCAGCTTCAGCAGTTTTGGTTACAATGGTTTTAATGCGCTCGATAAACATGGCTTCGTCTTCTTTACTGAAATTACGCACGGTACCTAACATTTCTACCTTTTCAGGGATAATGTTTGAGCGTACCCCACCTTTAATAGCACCAATGGTAACTACACCAGGGTTTTCGGTCACATTTAAATTCCTACTTACTATGGATTGCAGGCTATTGATAATCTGTGCCGAAACCACAACCGGATCGATGCTGCTCCATGGGTAAGCGCCATGTGCCTGCCTGCCAGTAACCGTGATTTTCATATCGTTTACCGCAGCCATGGTTCCGCCCGGGCGGTAAGTTACCTCACCAACTTCGGTTTGGGAATTGATATGTAAACCGAAAATTACGTCAACTTTAGGATTCTCAAGCACTCCTTCTTTAATCATTAAAGCCGCACCGCCTTCATCTCCGGCCGGTACACCTTCTTCTGCGGGTTGGAATATAAATTTCACCGTTCCCTGGATATCCTTTTGCATGGAAGCCAATACCTCTGCAACGCCCATTAAAATGGCCACATGGCTATCGTGTCCGCAGGCATGCATTACGCCAACTTCCTGTCCATTGTACTGCGTTTTTACTTTTGAGGCAAATGGAACATCTACCCTTTCAGTAACAGGTAAGCCATCCATATCGGCACGTAACGCCACCACCGGACCAGGTTTACCGCCTTTTAAAATTCCTACTACGCCTGTTTTGGCTACACCTGTGGTTACTTTTATGCCTAACGATTGGAGGTGTTTTGCAATGATACCGGCTGTTCTTACTTCCGTATTACCCAGTTCGGGGTGTTCATGAAAATCGCGTCTCCAGGTGATTACTTTTTGTTCGATGGCATCGGCTTTTTTAGAAATCAATGGTCTTAAATCTGATTTTTGGGCAAAAGCATTTAATCCCAGCAGGGAAAAACCAATCAGGAATATTTTCTTCATAAAATAATGGTTTAGTTTAGGTGTTCTAAGCTAAACAATTTTAAGGAGAGATGGAATTAGCTTATAGCGAGCGAACTTTTAGGTCTTCGACTCCGCTCAGCCTGAGAAATATGTAAAACTAAATCAACTTAAATTTGTGCCTCTTTTCTGCACAATCTGCGGGAAACAAGATGCAGTTGTTCCCGCAGATTTAAAAGGATAAATAATGCTGATTTAAATAGATTTGGATTAAAGCTATCCATTACGGCTTAATCTGCATTTTATTTTTACGGGAAAGGTTTTACCCAAACATCCCTTTCAACTTATCCATAATACCGCCTTCATTGGTTTGTCCCGGCTGTTGTGCCTGTCCGCCACCATTAAACATGCCGATTACATCGCTTACATCAAACTTACCATCATTACCACCCAGGCTGCCCAAAACATCTTTAAGGTTAAAAGAGCTGTCGTTCGGATCGTTTGTTTTTTGAGTAAATTTTGCAATCAAGCCTGGAATAATACTCGCTGCTAAAGATTTGGCCGTGTTGGCATTAATACCCAGGCCACTTAATTTATCCATAAAACTTCCTGAGGCTTGCGCTGCAACCTGAGAGCCTTCTACCTGGTTTCCGTTAAAAACATCAGTTAAGGCGCCAATATTACCAGATGATAACTGATCTTTCAGGCTATCGAAAATAGATCCTGATGCAGCCTGAATAACTGCTTCATTGTGTTCGTTTGGAATTTCGGCATTGTTTACAACACTTTCCTGCACGTTTTCACGCACCATTTCATTTAAATTTTCTAACATAAGTGTAGAATTAAAAGATTAAAATAATTAATGAACTAACAGGGATGTTGTTTTAAAGGTAGTATGTTTAATCGACATTAAAAATTCTTAACGATTTTGAACATTAAAAAGACCGTTTTAAATTTTTGCTTTATTACTTTTACAAAAAAACAAAGATTATGTTACCTAAAGTAAATTTCACAGAAACTGAGGCCTACAAATATTTAGCCGATCATTTTATAGATATTAATCAAAAAAGCATTAAAGATCTTTTTGCTGAAGATGCAGATCGTTTCAATAAGTTTTCTGTTTTTTTTGAAGATATCTTATTAGATTACAGTAAAAACCGAATCAGTGACGAAACTTTGGCTTTGCTGATCCAGCTGGCACGCGAGTGTAAATTGGATGAGGCCATAAAATCGATGTACAATGGTGATAGGATCAACGAAACGGAAGACCGTTCGGTACTTCATATTGCATTACGTAATTTAAGTAATTCGCCAATTTTGGTTGATGGTAAAGATGTGATGCCCGAAGTTAATGCAGTGTTGGCTAAAATGGAAAAATTTAGCAACAGCATCATCAGCGGCGAATGGAAAGGTTATACCGGTAAAACTATTACAGACATTGTAAACATTGGTATCGGTGGTTCTGATTTAGGACCGGTTATGGTTACTGAAGCATTAAAACATTATAAAAATCATTTAAATATCCACTTTGTTTCTAACATTGATGGTACACACATTGCTGAAACTTTAGCGGATTTAAATGCCGAAACCACTTTGTTTTTAGTGGCTTCGAAAACCTTTACCACACAGGAAACCATGACGAATGCACACTCTGCACGTACCTGGTTTTTAGAAAAAGGCGGTAAAGAAGATGATATTGCCAAACACTTTGCAGCACTATCTACCAATGCAAAAGATGTTTCTGCCTTTGGCATCGATACCGAAAACATGTTCGAATTTTGGGATTGGGTAGGTGGCCGTTATTCATTATGGAGCGCCATTGGTTTATCCATCTCGTTAAGTATTGGTTTCGATAACTTTAAACAATTACTGGCCGGTGCACATGCAACCGATAACCACTTTAAAACCGCTGAGTTTGAAAGCAATTTACCTGTAATTTTAGGTTTGTTAGGCGTTTGGTACATCAACTTTTATAATGCAGAAACACAAGTTATTTTACCATACGATCAATACATGCACCGTTTTGCTGCCTATTTCCAACAAGGAGACATGGAAAGTAACGGTAAACATGTAGACAGGAACGGGAATGAAGTTGATTACGAAACCGGACCAATTATCTGGGGCGAGCCGGGCACAAATGGACAGCATGCCTTTTATCAGTTGATCCACCAGGGAACAAGAATTATTCCTGCAGATTTTATTGCGCCTGCACAAAGCTTAAATCCGTTGGGCGATCACCATCCAATTTTACTATCTAACTTCTTCGCGCAAACCGAAGCTTTAATGAATGGTAAAACCGAAGAGGAAGTTACCGCCGAATTAAAAAAAGAAGGTAAAACGGATGCAGAAATTAAAAAAATCGCACCATTTAAAGTATTTGAAGGTAACCGCCCTACAAACTCTATTTTATTAAAAAAAGTAACCCCTTATACTTTAGGCAGTTTAGTAGCCATGTACGAGCATAAAATATTTGTTCAGGGTGTAATCTGGAACATTTTCAGCTTCGACCAATGGGGTGTAGAACTGGGCAAACAACTGGCCAAAAAGATTCTTCCGGAATTGTCGGGAAGCGAGAAAGTTTCAAGTCATGACAGCTCAACAAATGGCTTAATCAACCAATATAAAGCCTGGAGATAACTATTTTGAGAATATTCTTTAAAAAAGCGGATTTTATATCCGCTTTTTTTGTTTAAATCCATATTTTAGGCCATCCTTATTTTTGTTTCACAATCGTGATTACACCAAATTAACTTATTAAAAGATTGATGGGTGGCCTACGCCTCCGTTTATTCTAACCATTAAAACAACTACTAATGAAAAAAAGATTTTTTTCTGCTTTGGCAATTTCGTGCCTGTGCTTAACTGCTTTTGCGCAGAAGGTGCAGTTTACAGAATTCGACCTCGACAATGGCCTGCACGTAATTTTACATCAGGATAAAACTGCTCCTGTGGTTGCCGTTTCGGTAATGTACCATGTTGGCTCAAAAGACGAAGAAACCCAACGTACCGGTTTCGCACACTTTTTTGAACATTTACTGTTCGAGGGCTCGGACAATATTAAACGTGGCGAATTTATGAAACTGGTAAGCAGTAATGGCGGCCAGAACAATGCCAATACCTCACAAGACCGCACTTTTTATTACGAAGTATTCCCTTCAAACCAATTAGAACTGGGCTTATGGCTGGAAAGCGAAAGGATGTTGCATCCGGTAATAAACGAAGTTGGGGTAAAAACCCAGAATGAAGTAGTAAAAGAAGAAAAACGTTTACGTATCGATAATGCACCTTACGGAAAATTTACTGAAAAAATCTTTTCGCATTTATTTGATGGCCACCCCTACCGCTGGCAGCCGATCGGTTCGATGGAACATTTAGATGCGGCAAAGCTAGGCGAGTTTATTGCTTTCTTTAAAAAGTATTATGTGCCTAACAATGCTGTTTTAACCATTGCCGGCGATTTAGACGTTGATAAAACCAAAGCCCTGGTAAAATCTTACTTTGCAGAAGTACCTAAAGGCGAACCAATTGTACGTAAGGAGTATAAATTACCCGAGATTACCAAAGAAATTATTGATACCGCTTATGATGCCAACATTCAGATACCGGCAATTTTTGCAGCTTACCGTGTACCTGGTATGAAAACCAGAGAAAGTAAGGTTTTAGGCATGATCAGTTCTATCCTATCGGAAGGTGGAAGCTCGAGATTAAGTACTAAAATGGTTGACCAGAAAAAAACGGCATTACAGGTTGCAGCTTTTAACTATTCATTAGAAGATTATGGTGCTTACATTACCCTTGCCTTACCCAATAAAAACACGCCACTTAACGATCTGTTAAAAGATATTGATGAAGAAGTTTTGCGTCTTCAAACCGATTTGATCAGTGAAGCCGACTATAAAAAATTGCAGAACAAGTTTGAAAACAATTATGTAAGCGCAAACAGTAAAATGCTTGGCGTTGCAGAAAACCTGGCTGATGGTTATACTTTCCACGATAAGGATACAAACGACATTAATAAGGAGTTAGAGGTAATCAGAACCATTACCCGCGAAGAGATCAGGGATGTTGCAAAAAAATACCTGAACAAAAACCAAAGAGTTGTATTGTATTACTTACCTAAAAAATAAGCTGACCGCTTTTTCATTTTAATTATTAAAAACATGAAGAAATTATTCATTATAGCTGCAGTTTCCTTATTGGCTCAAGGTATTTCAGCACAAACCATAGATCGTAGCCATAAACCAAAACCAGGTCCGGCGCCGGTTATTACCATAGGCGATCCCGTTATTTACAAATTGGCTAATGGCATTACCGTTTTGGTGGTAGAAAATCATAAACTGCCCAAAGTTTCGGCAAGTTATAGTATCGATGCAGGTCCGATTACCGAAGGTGCCAAAGCAGGCGTGGTAGGTTTATTGGGCGGTATGCTTAACGAAGGTACTACCACTAAAACAAAAGCTCAGTTTGATGAAGCTGTTGATCAGCTGGGTGCCGATGTAAATGCAGGTGCAAGTGGCGGTTCAGTATCAGCCTTAACCCGTTACTTTCCACAGGCATTTAATTTAATGGCCGAAAGTATCCGTAAACCGGCTTTTCCGGCAGAATCTTTTGAGAAACTAAAATCGCAAACCCTTACCGGTTTAAAATCGAGCGAAAAAAGTGCAAAAGCCATTTCGGCCCGTGTAGTAAATGCCCTGGCTTATGGCAAGAACCATCCGATGGGAGAATTTGAAACCGAAGCTTCCCTTAACGCCATTACTCTGGCCGATGTTAAAACTGCCTATCAAAAATATGTTACCCCATCAAGAGGTTATTTAACTTTTGTAGGTGATATTAAACCAGAAGCAGCAAAAGCTTTGGCTGAAAAAGCCTTTGGCGATTGGAAAGGAAGTGCTTTAACCTTACCAGTATTGACGAAAGTTGCCAATCCGGCTAAAACAGAGGTCGACGTTATCAATGTAAGCAATGCGGTTCAATCAGAAATTACCGTGGTTAACCTCATTGATCTGCCGATGAGCAGTCCTGATTATTTTCCAATTTTATTGGCTAACCAGATTTTAGGTGGCGGTTCTGAATCGAGGTTATTCAATAATTTACGCGAAAAACATGGTTTTACCTATGGCGCTTACTCTAGCACCGGTTCTGGCCGTTTCCAGTCTAAATTTTCGGCCAATGCGGCGGTAAGAAATGATAAAGTTGATAGCGCAGTGGTAGAATTTCTTAACGAAATTAATACCATCCGTACAGCAAAAGTTACGGCAGATGAACTACAGAATGCCAAAAACCTGTTTAACGGATCTTTTGCGCTAGGTTTAGAAAATCCTGCACGTACCGCAGCCTTTGCCAGTAATATCCTGATCAACGGTTTACCCAAACATTTTTACCGCACCTATTTACAAAAAGTAAATGCAGTAACCACTGACGATATTTTAAGAGTAGCCAAAAAATATTACAACCATGATAATACCCGTATCGTTATTGTAGGTAAAGGTGAAGCTTTTGTACCTGGCTTAGCTAAAGCCGGATTTAAAACACAGATTTTTGATAATTACGCCAATCCGGTAAAAAGAGAAAATTAATCTTAAATTAAATAAAGCTTTAGAGACTCTAAGGCTTTATTCATTTTTTTTATTAAAAGAAAAAGTATCTTAGCTATTTATAATTATCCCTATTAATCATCCCATATTTATTTAAAACCGTTAAATTGCCTACGTGAAATGGCAATAATTTGTTTATAATAATTAAAATGATGAAAAACAATGAAAACTTTAAAACTCTTAGTAGGGAGGAATTAAAACAAGTAAAAGGTGGAATCCATCTTACTTATGATCAGGTACAATTTCTTTATTGTATTTCAGAAGCCGCAAAAATTGAAAATGTTGATGCACGAGCAATTATGATGAGCATCTGCGCTCAGCCCCATTAATTAGATATTAAATTTATTTCAAGCCGTTCCGATGTAAAAATCGGAACGGCTTTTTTTTATGTTTTTTTCTTTCAGAGGCAACCTATCCTTAAAAGCTTACGTATCGACTAAGATTTTGACAAAAACATCATTCAAAAAATTAATGATTTGATAAAAAGCGTAATGATTTTTAAATAAACTAAACATAAATCTAAAAAACTTCAAACGTGACAGCAAAAAATCAGGTTTTAGCCATTTTATTTACCGCATTCCTCATCATGCTTTACATATCTGTAAAAGCAGCAGATAATTCGACTCAAAACTTAACCAAAGCAACCCATAAGCAAACAAATTAATCAAATACCTATCCAATTCATTAAAAATTACTTATGAACAAACAGATTTCCATTTTATTCTTAGCCACATTTGTCATTTTACTTTTTGCCTGCTCTAAAAGACAGGCAGAAGAATTAAAACCTGAGGCTCCAACTGGCCCAACAGGTCCGGCAGCTGTAACCACAGCCAATGTAACCTATACCAATTTTGCTGGCGCACTTTTCCAAACCAAATGTGCCAACTGCCATGGCCCAAATGGCGCACTCAAATCAATCTGGCTATTTAACGGTTTGGCTTCCATTAAAAATGATTCGCGAATAGCCAATAGTGTATTGGTTACTAAAACCATGCCTAAAGGTGGCACTTTAACAGTAAGCGAAAGAGAACTATTGCAAGCATGGTTTGATAAAGGCATGCCAGAATAACCCATCGAAATTAACGCCGGTTTTATTAAGAATTTAAATACTTACAGATGCAAAAATTATTTTTCACATTAACAGCCCTGTTTTTATGCACAGGCATAAAGGCGCAGATATGGGTAAGCAAAAGCGTTAATTCTTCGTTTTTTTCTACAACTCCTATAGAGGATATTGATGCACAGAGCAAAACTGGTGCATCGGCCATTAATACCAAAACCAACGATATTATTTTTAAGATCAACAATACTTCTTTTCAGTTTAAGAAAAAACTGATGCAGGAGCATTTTAATGAAAATTATATGGAGAGTGATAAATTTCCCACCTCTGATTTTAAAGGAAAAATTGTAGAACAGATCGATTTTTCGAAACCCGGCACCTACCCCATCACGGTTAAGGGAAACCTGCAGATCCATGGTATAACGAAAGAATATACGGCAAAAGGATCATTGGTAATTACCGCTGATGAGGCGAAAGCTACTTCTGCCTTTAATGTAAAACTGGCCGATCATGATATCAAAATTCCTACAATCGTTTTTAAACAGATTGCAGAAACCGTACAGGTAAAAATGACCGCTATTTATCAACCCAAAAAATAAAATTTCATGAAATATCATCTAAAATCTCTTTTCTACCTGTCTGTTATTTTATTGCCGTCCTTAGCTTTTGCACAGGATTCGCTCGAAAATGCATTGCAGATGCCCACTGAAAAGAAAAATGTTCAGGCTACTTTTAAGGCAACTAAACTGATTAATATCCAAACCAACGAAACCATTTACAAAAACGAAATGGATTTTAGGGTAGATCACCGTTTTGGGGATATTGCGGGTAATGCAGGTGGTACAAAAAACTTTTTCGGACTGGATCAATCAACAGATATCCGCATTGGTTTTGAATATGGAATCAGCGACAGGCTTTCGGTAGGTTTATCAAGGGCAAAAGGAGCTGGTGTAGTAACGCAACTGTACGAAGGAAACTTAAAATACCGCTTACTGGAACAAACTGCTGATGATAAAATACCAGTTGCGGTAACTGTATTCGGCAGTACTACGCTTTCGGCAGCAAAAGCCTCAACCGATCCGACGGCAGCAAATGCATTCGGCGAATTTCAGGACCGTTTAACTTATGTGGTGCAAGCGGTAATTGCCCGTAAATTTAACTCAAATTTCTCGATGCTGGTCATGCCATCATACGTACACCGTAATTTTACTGTTTTTGGCGATCAGAACGATATGCTTGCCCTATCAGTAGGCGGTCGTATCAAAATTACCAAACGCATGGCTTTTGTGGCCGATTATACCATTCCTTTCAGGGATAAAAATAAAGAAGCCTATCTGGAAAGCACCTTGGGAACGCAATATTATAAAACGCTTGGTGCCGGACTGGAATTTGAAACGGGGGGGCATATTTTTCACCTGAACTTTACCAACGCTACCGCGATACAGGAATCGCAGTTTATTACCGATACGAATACCTCATGGCTTAAAGGCCAGTATCGCTGGGGTTTTAGTATAGCGCGGAGATTTTCTTTTGATAAGAAAAAAGCAAAATAGATCAAATTCAACCAAAATAAACCAGCAAACAATTATGGAACGTAACGAATTTATCAAGTCTTTAGGTATGGGGGTAGCCCTTGTATGTACGGGAGCCTGTTTTTCGGCCTGTGGCAAAAAAGGTGATTCACCAGAGCCGGGCAAACCAAATGGTGGCGGCAGTGTACCATCGGGTACCACCGCAAGTGTAGATCTGGGTACACAGTTATTAACGGTAGGTTCATCTATTGTGGTAAGCAGTATTTTATTTATCCGTACGGCTGCCGGAAATACGACTACATCGTTTGCAGCTACACAAGCCATCTGCCCACACCAGGGTGGTGCGTTAAGTTTTATACAGGCCAGTAACTACATTCAATGTGGTTTGCATAGCTCGAGATATAACACTTCCGGAAGCATTTTAGCGCAACCGAATGACGGTGGTACCACTAGCGCACTAAAGGTTTATCCGCTTACGGTTTCAGGAAATACGCTGACCGCAACGGCTTAATTTTTGTTTTATTAAGGGTAAAGCAGTATCGTAATGGTACTGCTTTTTTGTTTTTTTGTTATTTGGTACTCCGCCGAACTATAGTTTATACTCAAGACTTCGGAAGTACCCCCAATACACAGGCGATTAGAGACTTCGGGAGTTATTTCACTAAATTGATTACATTTATATAACCAAATCATCCCGTGATCAATAAAGCGCTCTTCATATTTCTTTTATGCATTTCCCTGTTTAATAATGTACAGGGCCAATTGCCCGTAAAGTTAAATGAGTTTAGCACCAACGAAGGTTTACCCAGCAACCATGTTTACGATATTGTTGAAGATCATAAGGGCTTTTTATGGATCGCAACGGATAATGGTGTTTCGAGGTTTGATGGCAAATATTTCCAAAATTTTTCGGTAAAAAACGGATTGCCCTCTAATGATGTGTTACAAATACAATGCGATGATGACGGCACCATCTGGGCAAACAGTTATGTACAGCATCCGGCTTATTTTGACGACGTTAAAGGATGTTTTATCACTATTAAAAATCACAAATACCTCAATATTCTTTCCAAAACATTATTTGTACTCCAAAAATTAAAAGGTAGAGGGGTTAAATTTTATAACCGAAATGGATCTGTTACCTTTCAAAACAAAAAAATAACAGCTTATACCTATAAACCTGTTATAGAAAACAAATTATTGACAAAAAATAATGAGGTAAATTCTTTTTGTGTAAACAGCATCAATAAGCATATTTCTTATAACAAGACTTATCTTTTAATCAAAAATAAAATAATTGATAGTATCCTGATACGGTCGTTATTGCCCTTTAGCAGTAACTTTTTTAATTATACCGAATTTTTTCAATTTACCATAGGAAATAAGGTTTACAAGGTGTCTGATATCGGGTTACATCCACTTACCTTTAAATTAGATTCGCTTATTTTACCTGAAAAAACTTTTTGGTACAAACTCTCCGGCGATCACCTGATTATTACCAGCTCTAAAGGCAATGTTTATTTTTACGATAAAAACAGCCTTAAACTCAGTAACAAATTAACTGATAAGGCTAATGCAAACTGTGCCTATATAGATAAATTCAAAAACATATGGATTGGCACTTTAGATAAGGGCCTGGCCTATTACAGTACCAATGAAATCAAAAAGATAAGCACACCGGAAGATTACATCAAACCCAATTTTTTAAGCCTTTCCATAAACGACAAGAACGAATTATTTTCGGGGAATTATTACGGACAGGTTTTAAAAATCAAAAATGGCCGGAAGCAAAAGTTCGAAATCATTGGCAATAATTACCCGGCCTGGATAAGAAAGATTATTAATGTTAAAAACAAAACGGTACTGATCAGCGATATGGGCTACAGCATCAATTTTAGAAAAAGTAAAATTGCGCTCACCTATAAAAACATGTCGGCCTCGTTAAAAACAGCTATATTATTAAACGATAGTACCATTATACTGGGCACAATATCGGGATTGCTGGAATTAAACCTAAAAACCTTAAAAACACGCTCGTTAAACAGCGAATATAACCGGGCTTTAAGTTTAGTTAAAACTGACAACAATACGGTTTACAACCTGGGTTCGAAAGGATTGTACAAATACCGTCTCAATACCAATACTTCTCTATTTATTCCCCTAAACCTGCCTAATTTTAATGAGAAATTATCGGTTTTAGCCCTCGCCAGCGACAATACCTTGTGGGCTAGTTCGCCAAATGGCAGCCTGGTTATTATTAAGAACGACAAAGTGCTCTCAGTGATAAAAGATGAGGCAAATTTACCCGAAAACATTACCTGCATGCTGGCAAACGGGAATAAGATCTGGATTGGCAGTAAAAAAGGGATTTCCATTTTAACTTATCATATTAACCGCAATCAGATTCGTTATAAAATTTCGAACATCTCTAAAACCGACGGTTTATCTTCGAATACGGTGAATGACCTGATTACAAAAAACGATATGGTTTACGCGGCAACAGAAAATGGTATTTCGATTATTCCTGCAGCTTATCAAAATCCAAAATTCGAAATTTCACCCGAACTTACAGAGGTAAAGATCAATCAGCAACGTAAACCGATTGCTAAAAACTATAATTTAGAAAGTAATGAGAACAATATCACCTTGCAATTTGCGGGTATAGAACTCAGCGGGCATTTTAAAGCCATACAATATGCTGTTAACAATCAAAAAAACTGGAATAACCTGGATGGGAATATGCTTAACATACAGTTAAATAGTGGCAGTCATAACATATTTATCAGGGCAGTTGATGTAAATAACCAGATCAGCAAACAAACCCTGAAACTAAGTTTCTTTATCAAAACACCGTTTTACCGTGCATTATGGTTCTGGACAACCATTGCCATTATGATAACGGCTGCAACCTTTTGGTGGTTTAACCAAATGAGGTTACAGCGGCAGAAAACCATTTTTGAGCAAAAATTGGCTTTAGAGCTGCAGCGGAAGAAAATAACAGCCGATTTGCACGATGATATTGGAGCAACCTTAAGCAGTTTACAGTTAAATAGTGCAATAGCCAATCAGTTGATCAACAGCGATACGAAACAAGCAAAAAAAATCCTCCACAAAATTGAAGATCAATCCAAAAACCTGGCCGATAAAATTGGTGATATCATCTGGAGTATGAAACCGGGCAAAGATGAATTTATGACGATCGGTAGCCGCATAAAAAATTTCGCCAACGATATTTTGGGAGCTACAAACATCAATTATAAAATATTAGTTGATACAGGTATTAATAAAGCCATACAGGATATTACCACGCGTAAAAACCTGGTGCTGATTACCAAAGAAGCAGTGAACAACATTGCAAAATACAGCTGTGCCACTGAAGTGCTGATCAGTTTAAAAATGATAAACAAACAGATTCACCTTAAAATCGAGGATAATGGGAACGGCTTCAATATCTGTGAGGATAAAGGGAATGGCCTGGCCAATATGCGTAAAAGAACAGAAGAGCTTAATGGTAGTTTTACCATCCATTCGGAGTTAAAAAACGGAACATCTATTCTAATCAGTATTCCCCTTGTCCCTTAATTTAGGGGTAATCTATGTCAATTATCCTTTTAGCTTTGTAATATGGCCATCCGCATTTTTATTTACGACGACAGCAGCGATAGGAGAGACAGCCTAAAAGCCTTATTAAGCCTAAACGAAGACCTTAAATTTGTAGGCGAAGCACCTAATTGCAAAAGTGTAATACGCGATATCGAAAGTTTTTACCCTGATGTAGTGCTTATGGACATTAATATGCCTGAGGTGGATGGGCTGGAAGGATTAAAACTCATCAAGAATAATTTTCCACAGGTAAAGGTATTGATGCAAACGGCTTACGATGATAGTGAAAAGATATTTACGAGTATTAAAAATGGGGCGAGTGGCTATATATTAAAAAACGATAAGCCGCAGCGCATTTTACAGGCCATTGAAGAGGTATTTGAAGGTGGCGCAGCCATGAATCCGGCCATTGCACAAAAGGTATTAGACTACTTTAAACCCATTAAAAAAGAATCGCCATTGAGCCCGAAAGAAAATGAGGTTTTATCGCTGTTGGCAGAAGGTTTAAGCTACAAAATGGTTGCCGATAAACTTGGCGTAAGTTATACCACCATAAATACTCATACTAAACGTATTTACGAAAAGCTCCACATTTCATCATTGGGCGAAGCCATTGCCTATTTTTATAAAAACATTAAAGAATAACATTCCTTTAAATGGCTTTGCTTTCCCCTCCCTACATTTAGGGATTTATAAGTTCTCTTAAATCTCCAATTTCATAATGACTTAACGTAAATCATTATGAAAAAAACATTTACTATACTTTCATTCATTACCGGAATAACGCTCAATTTAATGGCGCAGATACCAGGTAATCCCATTGGCGGCATTATAGTTAAAGGAGGGAAGAACCCCGGTGGGAGTTCTATCATATCCCTGAGCGGTGGTATAACCAACCCGAGCTCGCCAACCAAACAACATGCAAAAATCAATAACGGATATGCATTTGGTGCAAGCATTTATGTTCCGTTGTTTGCCAAAGGCGGAAATGATAACCTTGCAGGTAAAACAGAACATTTTTTCTCTGTTGGGCCCAACGCCGGCGGCGAATATTTTGGCAGTAACAAGGATTATGATATTAGCGGTTTCACACCTTACAATATTACGGGGCAGAGCAGTAGCCCGAGCCTGGCTACCAAAGGATCTGGAAGTCCGAAAGTACAGGGCTTTAAGGCCGAACTGGGTGTGCAGTCTAATTTTTCTTTTGGGCGGGTTACCATTTCTCCTATTTTAAATGCGGCTTACCTCAACCTTAAACAACAGGCTTTTGCCATTACACAAAGTAATTCAGTTAACGGCCAAAACCGCGATTTTAACCTTTATACCCAAACAGAAACCAAAACCAGCGGCTTTGCCTTTGTTCCAAAATTGCGTTTGGCTTATTTCCCTGGTAAACTGGGCGTTTTTGTTGATGGAAATTACACCATTGGGCCAAGCCTGAAAAATGAAACCACAACTTTTACGCCACAGGGTGTCGCCGATGCAAAAGGCTTTTACAGCATTGATCAGATGTTAACAGGCAGTAATATCGCCACTGTAAAAAGCACAAAGTATAATAGCCTGGGTTTTAATTTCGGGTTAAACCTAGCATTAGGAAAAAGTATTAACGAGAAGGGAGTTAAAAGAACAACAACAGTCCCTCAAACCAAAAGCATTACCGAAAAGGCAATAAAAACCCCTGAAAATAGAAATGAAACAGTAAAGAACCCCAATAAAAACTGTAATGAATATACAGCTCCGGAGATTTTGATTCCATCTGATGCAGCGCATATTCAAATTGATAATGGACGCCTGGTGATCAGGTACAAAAAAAGCAACGCCCTTTTTTTGAATTATAAAATATTGGTATGGAGGGAAAATGAAGGGCGGAAAGAACTCATTCATGAAAAAATATACCCGAATAATTTTAATGGTACAATTGAAGGGCTAAAATTAGCCAAAGGAAAAACTGAAAATCTAACCATTCAGTTGCAGGCAATTGCCACAGAAAATACAGATTACCCAAATATAAAAGGCGATAAAGCAGCTTATCAGAAAGCAAATTGCACTACATTTCGAAATAATGGTTTTAGCAATACGATAAATATCAGCTCAAACAGTAATGCATGTTCTCCCGAATATAGCTTTAACATTACCAAGGCAGAATGCATTGAAAAGGGAAAAATTAAAGTAACAGGAAATTATACCATTACCTTACCAACGGCGACAACCGGAACACTAAATTTAAGCGCATTTACAGCTGAGGTTAATGGTAACCCCGTTGCAATATCTAATGCAACTTCTAACATAAACCCTATTCCTACTGGTAACATTCCATCTGGCATAGTACAAAATTTCAGCTTTGAAATAGATGGAGATGCGGTTTGTGATCAACAACTTAATATTTATTATACAGTAGGCTCTACCATACAATGTGGACCAGGAACGGCACCAATTTCCAATAACATTTTATGTGTAGCAAGTTATTTAAAACTCCCTTGCTGTATCTGCAATTATTGCGATAAGCCCGAAAACATGAGTATTAAAGATATTTCACATTCTGCAGGTGTTGCAGCTGGAAATAACCTGAATATACTGCAACAAATATCGGTTGGGCCAAAAAACATTAGTGCAATAACAGCAGAACTAGTATCGATAAAAGAATTTGAGGTAGATGAAGCATGTAAAGAATGTAGAAAAAAGGCTGATGGAACAATCAACGAAAATGAAGTGTATCATTTTATAAATTCAAATACGGCGCAATGGGCAACAGGATCTCCTATGCCGGCAAGCTCGGGCAATAGCAACAATTCCTTTCCTGCTAAAATACTGGAATGGCAAACCAATTCGAAAGGTACAATTGATTTTAACCTCACCCTCGCTTTACCTGGCACATCTTCTTTATCATGTTGTGAACGCCACGGGCAGATTTGCATCCGTTATTCTTTTACCGATATAGAATGCAAAACCTGCAATATTTTGGTTTGCTACACTTATTAACCTCTTGAACTTTAAAAAAATGAAAAATATTTTATATATCATTTGCTTTAGTCTATTAAGTATAGCTGCAGCAAAAGCACAGGTACCTGTTGCCAATATGAGCATCAACTGCCCGGCTACACCAAATGTTCCAGGTACGCAATTTATTGTTAACGCGAATTATAGTTACTCTAATGTTGCCATTGGCAATATCGTTGTTGTTGTAAAATACAATGATGCTGTTGTTCAATACAATGGCGGCAATAGTTCTATCGTGCCGGTAATATCCGGCCCTACTGGCGGGATAAAAACCTTAACTTACACTTTCCCTGTAAGCAATGTCAATAATTCTACAGGTGCCATCCCAATGTTTTTTCTATTCAGGTGCCCCAGTATTTGTTTTGGAACAGCTGTTTCGGCAAATTTTACAGGTGATATAAGCACTTCAACCTTATCCAATATTCCGGCAACACCCTGTACCATGACCAGCACCATCGCGAATAACTGGTCGGCTGTACATGGGTATCCATTATACGATTGTACCAATAACCGTGTAACCTTCAGGATAGATCTTTATGGAAGCACCTGCTTTCAAATCAATAACCCCAAATTATTAATCAACTCATCAATACCCGGGTCGGTACTTAGTTCTACATCCGGAACAGTTTCAGGAAATACGATTCAATTATCAACCCTTTATGCCGGCGTTTATTATCAGATTTATTACACCATTCAGCTTCCTTGCACCACTACTGCCCCAAGCATTTTAACCAGTACGGCCCAGCTTACCGGCGATAATTGTAATAATCCGGTTAGCAATATTGTTCCAATTGCGAATGCCGTATTTAATGTGCCAGCCAATTCAATTACCTCTGCCAGCATGAACCAATCCACCTCATCTACCCAAAACAGTGTGAGTGTTTGTAATTCGGGCGGTGCAACTCCTGTAAGCATCAATTTAACAACTGTTCTGCCTTTGGTAAAGATTAATACGATAACACTCACAGGCGGAGCTTCTGCTACCATGTCGCTTTACGATTGTGCTAACAATTTAATTACAACCACTTCTACTTTCCCCATCACTGCTCCGCCACTGCTGTCGAAAGTTGTTTACACGATAACCAATATACCAACAGGACAATGTGCTTATGTCAATTTTGTTTATGATAAAACAAATTCCTGCTCCGGTCCGCAAACAGCAGCCTGTACCGGGAAATTTAAAACCACCGGCGATTACGCCAGTTATGTTGCCAGTGGGGCCTGCAATTGTAGCACCACTCCTGCCCAGCTTTTTAGCACCGTTGAAACACAATACTGTATAAAACCCGAAATTCAATGCAACAACTCATCCAGGTATAATCAATCTACCGATACCTGTTATAAAAAGAATGATTTTATAAACATTTTCTATGATTTTCAAAACAACGGAACGGCCGACCTGCTAAATGGCACATTAACCTATAATATCCCGGCAAGTGTAACTTATGCCGGAAATTTAACCGTAAATGGTAATCCCACAACCGGGAGTGTTTCGGGTAATGTATTAACCATACCTTTGCCAACCATTCCTTTTACAGGAGCTCCTACACAACATGTTCAATTTCAGTTACAGGTAAACCCAACTGCAGTTTATGGTTCTTACAGTACGCTCATAGCCATTCAGGGTTCCAATTTACCAAGCCAGGCTGTTGGCAATAACTGGAACTGTCCATCAGTTTTTAACATCTGTATTAATCCAAATGCCGATATCGATAAATTGGTAAAAGGCAGTCAGGATGCCTCTTTCTCCACAAGTGGCAGTGGCATGGCAGGTACAACGGCAACCTATCAGATTACCGTAAATAACAAAGGAAATGCACCTATTACCGCCATAGAAGTTTTGGACAGAACGCCTCAAGCCGGTGATAAAATGATCACCACCTGTACGCCGAGGGGAAGTTTGTTTTCGATGAACCCGGTTGCAAACCCGTTAATCCCAATAAGTTTAAATCCATTATCAACATTTAGCTCTTCACCATCGGGAGGGAACAATTTACCTTCCAGCTGGACAGGAGTTTTAATTCCGGCACTCGCCTGTAATACCGCTGCTACATTTGCACCCGGTACAGGAAACACGATAAAGGTTAATTTGCCCAATCCTATCTTGCCTTTCTCGAGTTATACGTTCGAATTAAAGGTATTGGTTGACCCAAATGCAAAAGCCGGCGATATGGCCTGCAATTCGGTAGCGTTAAAATGTTATACCCAATACTCGGATGGATCTACGAGGCCAATGGACATTGTAGAATCGGGTTTAGCTTGTTTAACAGTGGCGCCACCACCATGCAATAACTGTGATGGTTTACTGGCCAGTTCTACACTTGTTGCCAATCCGGGAATAATATCTCCTGCCGGGAGCCCTTTCGTGATAAAAACAGGAACCATAACCATAACCACATTAAAACCGGTACAGGAAATACACGTAAGTTTAGCTGATTTAAAATATAGCTGGGATAAGGATGGTTGCATAAACTGTAAAGGACCAGCCATTACAAGAGGATGTTTATTCCCCATGTCTACTACCCAAAATATAGGTCCGGGCGGCGCAAATGGTTATTTAGTTTGGGATGATTTTACCGGTTTCTCTATCCCATCAGCAACAGCGATAACAGAATGCCCTGAAGAACTGGTATGGAAACTCGGTGTAATGCTGCAGCCAGGCACTTACACCATTCCTATCCAGCTAACTTTACCAAAACCTACAATCGAAGATTGCTGTACGTTGCATATCGATAAATTTGATGTTAAGGTTAGCCTTAAAGATGCCGATTGTAAGGTATGCGAATCTATCGTAAAACCAAGTACCGACGATTGTTGTACCGGGAGCAAATGGATAAACAAACAGATGAGCTGGGATTTATCAGCACATACTGGCGAAATGTCTAAATCTTCGCAAGCCAAACCAGATAAAAAACAGTTAGATGAAATTTTCGAACACAACAAACTGGTTCAATCAGGCATTATTGCAGATAACCCACTGCCCTGGTACCAGGTAACACCTGTTGAGTGCAACAGGGAATATACAATTATGCAGGGTACAACCAGAACTTTTTCTGGAAGTTATGCCTGCAATACATCATTAGAAAACTGCACCTCAAGTATTTTAATTAGCATAAAAACCCTGAGCGGTAATTTAATAACTGTTGTAAATCAACCAAGTGCAGTAACGAAAACATTTAACCTTCCAGGTGTTTACGAAGTTACCTATACGGCATTATGTGGCGGAAAAAAATGTAATGAGTGTAAATTCAGGCTTGTTGTAACCAAAAATTGTTGCCCTGCCATAAAAGTTGGCCCATCAACAATTACGACCAAGAATTTCAAAGGAACATCCTTACCTCCGCAAACAATGAGTTTCCTTCCGGTTCAAACTTATTCCAGTTTTGGCAATGTAATCGTTAATCCTAATTACAGCTGCCAGGAAGGCTGTATAGCAACTTACACCTGGACCAGGCAACATAAAAATGCAAGCGGACAATTTGTAAATGTACCAAATGGAGGTGGTTCTGGTGTTGCGCCCTTATCAATTCCAGTTCCATCAAGTGGTACAGATAGAATAGTTATCGCTGTAAAATGCGGCGACCAGGTTTGTAACAGCTCAATAGAAATCTTCAATTTAGAAAACGGATTAATACAAAGTACAGGACCAATAGTTAAACCAAAAAAATAGAAGATAAATATTTTAAGGGCAGGATGTGATCTTAAACACTCACATTTTGCCCTTTTACATCAAAGGCATCACGTAAGCCTATAGCCAACACATTAAAAGCATAAACCGTAAGCATAATGGCTAAACCAGGCAAAACAGCCAGGTAGGCAGCATCCATAATGATGTAACCATAATGCTCCTTAATCATACTTCCCCAGCTTGGCATGGGTGGTTGGGCACCAAAGCCCAAAAAGCTTAATCCGGTCTCCAGCAATATGGCCGAAGCAAAATTTGATGAAGCGACAACCAAAATAGGGCCGGCAATGTTTGGCAGTATATGTTTAATGATGGTACGGCTGGTGCTAAAACCCAAAGCCCTTGCAGCCTCTACAAATTCTACTTCCTTGAGTGCCATTACCTGTCCGCGCACTAACCTCGCTACATCAACCCAGGTTGATAAACCAACGGCAATAAATATTTGCCAAAAGCCTTTACCTAAAGCAAAAGAGATGGCTATAACCAGTAAAAGTGAAGGCAATGACCAAACTACGTTCATAAACCAACTGATGGCGGCATCTATCTTTCCTCCAAAGTAACCTGCAATGGCTCCTAAACTCACTCCGATAAATAAGGAAATGAGCACCGCCATTAAACCTACCGATAACGAAACGCGGATACCGAGAATCAAGCGGCTTAATAAATCGCGACCGTAAATATCCGTGCCTAAAACATAAGTTTGCTTGTAGATGTTATTTTTCTCGAAAAGTGCTTCCGTAGTGCCAATTTTTGAAGGCAGAAGGCAATTAGGGCATAAATCTTTTAACTCATACTTCGTTTCCTTCGCTTTTTCATCCTCCCCTATGTATTCCTGCACAAAAACAGCTTTACCATTTATTTTATACGAAGTAATCGGGATACTTTTAAAAGTTGGTGTTTGCCCGTTCAACATCCTTTTGAAAAAATTAACTTTTTCTACTTTGGGATTGCGACCTATGATTAAAAACGTAAATGTACTTCCGGGTTTCTTTTTGTTTAACTGGAGTGTTTGTACGTTTGCATTGGGAGAATGATCGGGCATAATTAAATAACCCAAAATACCCATCACCATCAAAAGTAAAATGAAGATCAATCCACCGAATGCCAGTTTGTTCCGCTTAAACTTTAACCATACTTTTTTTGATGGGCTATTATCCATTATCTAACCATTCTGCCTTTCCAATTGTATTTCCCACTGTTTCCGGCGATGCCGATATACACCATATAAATTACATGCAGCACATTTAAAACAGGGATTAAAATGAGTAAACTGCGCCTTTTGGCAAAGCCGGTTACATCCCATAAAAATAAGGTTTCTAAAATCATTTTAACCAACAACTGGTAAAATGTAAGGCTTAAAAAACCCGGAATAAACAATCCGGTAACAAAGTTTGACAATATGCTGAGATTGAAAATCCAGATGAGCACCCCCAGAACAATAATGGCTTTATTTTTATAACGGGTACTTTTCGAAGCCCAGCGTTTACGCTGTTGAATAAAAGCACCTACGGTTTCTTTCGCATGGGTATATACAATGGCATCCCTGTCTTTTAAGAAACCGATTTTATCAGGATATTTCGCCGCAATTTTATGCAGTAACAATTCATCATCGCCCGATGCCAGGTCGTCAATTCCCTGAAAACCGCCAACCTCATAAAAAGTGTTTTTTTCGTACGCTAAATTGGCCCCATTACAGGTTGATGGCTGCTTGTTTCCAATGGTTGATGCCCCCAAACCAATCAGGTATAGGAACTCCAGAGATTGTAAACGTTCAAAAAAACTTTTCTCCTGAAAATAAGCTACCGGCGAAGAAATCATTTTATAATTTTTCTCCTCATATAAATTTACAACAGTAGCCAGCCAATTTGGTCCCATTCTACAATCCGCATCAGTGGTGATAATCAAATCTCCAGAACAGGTTCCGATAGCGGTTTGTATCGCCTTTTTCTTATAAGAGTTTAATGCCCTATCCTCATTTAATTTAATCAGCTTTACGTTTCGATCTGCATAGCTTAACACAATTTCTGCTGTTTTATCAGTAGAGTGATCATCTATTATAATAATCTCCGTTAAAACCTTAGGGTATTGCTGTGCAATCAGGTCATCAAGCGTTTTATTGATATTCGCTTCCTCATCCCTTGCGGCAACTATAATAGAAACTCTGGTATGTGGATCTGATTTTTGAGGGGAAAAATAAATCAACCTATGCCATCCCCTGATAAAAAAAAGGACCAAAAAACCATAGATTAAGGTTAAAGCAACTGATAATAGACTAATTAGATTTAGAATTTCCAAAAAAATTGAGTTTAAAAACGAAATAAGTGCCTAAGATAGCAGGAATTATGATATTTATGAGCCAAATACTGGCAGTACATGCAATAACGGCCACATGTTGATCGGTTACATGTTTAAATAGCTCAACAGCCGTAACACTCCGAATGCCCACATCGAAAAGATCCAATGAAGGTAATGCCGATTGTACTAAAAAGAGTAAACAGGTCATCATCACAATATCTGCATAATGCAATCCGGGCACCAGCCATACAAACAGAATAAAATATTGCGAACTGAATACCAGGTAACGGGCAAAGCAGTAGGTAATGATTTTAAAAAGTTCTCTTTTTCTGTACCGCGCTAAAATGCTGTAAAATTTCTTGTATTTTCTGGTGAATTTAAAGGATAACAAAATCCCGTTCAGCCACCGGATATTAAAGTAAAAGATTAAAAAAAACAGGCAAAAAATTACCGCAAAAAATACCACGGCAATAAACAATACCCGATCAATCGGGATAAAGCGGTATACAAAAAAACAGGCCGCTATGGCTCCAAAAACATTGGTTAGCACCAACTGACCAATACTGCCCACGCTCATGGCTACTATACCTATTATTCTTCGTTTAGGCGAAAGAAAAAATACCCTGCCCCCGTACTCACCTAACCTGTTTGGGGTAAAAATAGCGAGTGTTAAACCACAGAAAACAGATTCGATGGCCCTGTAAAAACTGATGGGTTCGATGTGGCTCATCAGGTATTTCCATTTTCCGGCCTCTAAGAACCAATTTACCAGCATCAGTATCATCACGGTACCGATTACGGCAATGATTTCTGCCTGCGGGATGTCGTTTAAAAGCGTACTAAAATCGCGGAGGTTTTTATTGGCAATGAGTTTATGGTAAATAAACCAAAAAGCAAATATTACAATTGCAGCTTTAATTAAAAGTGATAATATTTTTTTGTGCCTGCCTGTCAAGTTTATCTTTTTAGTTTGCAAATATGCTTAATATTGCTGTAATGTTGAACGAAAAAAAGGAACGGGTAATTATGGGCATCGATCCCGGCACTGCGGTGATGGGTTATGGCGTAATTTTAGAGAAGGGAAATAAAACGGAACTGATTAGTTTAGGGGTGGTAAAAATGACCCATTTAGATGATCCTTTTCTTAAGCTTCAGCGGATATTCGAAAAAACGGTGGTACTGATCGATCAATATAAACCTGATGTACTGGCAATCGAAGCACCATTTTACGGTAAAAACATTCAGGTGTTATTAAAACTTGGCCGTGCACAGGGCATTGCTATTGCAGCTGCGCTCTCCAGAAATATCTCTGTAACCGAGTATTCTCCCCGTAAGATCAAACAATCCATTACAGGCAGCGGTAATGCTACTAAAGAGCAAGTGGCAGCCATGCTGCAACGTTTGTTAAACTTTAAAGAAACTCCGGAATTCTTAGATGCTACCGATGGTTTAGCCGTTGCAGTTTGCCACTCTTTCCAAAAAATTACTTCAGGAGGTAAATCTAAAACCTATTCGGGCTGGGAATCTTTTGTAAGCGATAATAAAACAAAGGTGAACGGTATAGCGGTTAAACCGAAGAAATAATTGAGGTCAACTAATATATTATCAATTTATCTCCAGTCTACTGAGGTTCCTACTTATCCTAACAGATGACTTTTTAATTTCGTCAATGTTGCTGTAAACTATTGAATCCTGACCTTTAATTACTTTTATCTTATTAAAAAGAACGGTTTCATCTTTATCACCCCAACCATCATCGATACTAAGAAACGAATACGGCAAAAGCGAATAACGTTGTACGAGGTTTACAGTATCGGTAGAAATTAATTCTTTGCGTAGCTTACTACCTGCGCCTGCATAACTATCTGTTAGAAAAACTTTAAAATCATGCTCCGACCACCACTCTTTATAATTCTCCTTATCAAAATATAACTCTACAATAAGATTTCGATCTGTTTTATTAGATATTTCAAACTCAGGTCGGCCAGGGTCGTAAACGCACGAGGATATCATCAAAATGAAGATTACAAGAATATAAAAGCATATTTTAATATCTTTTTTATGAGGAGACTTACCCAACGCAATAGTTGATGAGTCATTAACAATTGAATAAGGTTGCATTTAGTAATTAATCTATTCCATTTAAAATGGTTCGTGCGAACACGAACCATGGAGCGCGTTGGTGAGCCACCAAAATATTATTTAGCAGATAAAATCAAAAAAGGATGTCACCCTGAGCACGTCTAAGAACAGTCCCTTTTTGATCTATCGCAGGTAGAGGTCTTCGACTACGCTCAGACTGACAAACCAATAAATATCCTGCTATTGCCTTGCACGATCGATCATGTTTCTTGTGGCTTCTTCAGTAGCTAGCCTGTGCTTTCTGATAAAATGTTTTATCACAAAAAACACCACAATACCAACCAATACTAACATCCACAAATTGGAAACAGCAATAATGATTTCTTTAAAAATCGTCCAGCCGTTTACAATACCCAGCCACAACCTGTTTATAAATGGCGGACGGTAATCGTATAGGTTATCATTGCCAACAACCATCGTTTTAACCGTATTATCCTGATAAAAATTAAGCGTAATGGTGCTGAATTTTACACGGCTATCGATTTGCATATTTTCGATTCGTTTATCCACATAATCGTCTTTGATGTAAAGCGAAGATTCTACATTTGCACTTTTTTTAGAAGCTACTTTATTAATTTTTTCGATGGCATCAACCCGGTTCTGCGCTTTTAATTTATTGGCCAGATAAGCAATACTCTGATCGTCCATCTTCATCGATTGGTTATCGACAAAAACGGCCATTTTTGCGATGGTGTTTGTAAAATCGTCTAGTTTATCTGATGGTACCTTTGCCACCAGATAACCCTGGGTACGGTACGAAGTAATTTCTTTTAACGAATCCGTAGATTGTTTAACCTTATCAGTTTCCAGGATGGTACTTTCGATAGAGAACTCTGCAACTGTACCCCCTTCGGCTTTAATGGTTTTACTGAGCTGTTCTTTAGTGTTTTGAACATCTTTAACCCTAAACCGCATATCTGCAGTTTTGATGATTTTATCCGCTAAGGTACTGTCTGAGATTTCTTTTTTTAAGGCTTCCGCATCAACAGCATCAGCGCTTGCGTATTTTTTGTTTTCATTTTGGCAGCCAAAAATGGTTAAAACTATGGCTATAGCAATAATATTCCTTTTCATGATTGTGTGGTTCTAAATAAATAATCATTTTAAATATTTGCTTCAAATGGCCATCAGAAGTGCAGCGTTTTGGTTAGCTTATAACGCTGTATTTACCCTTAATACGGAAATTTTATTTAGGTAACCCAAAGTTGGTTTTTGGGCTATTAGGGATTAAACCTCACAGGTTTTCGAAATCTGCGAGCTTTGGAAAAAGCTTAAGCCGAAAACTGTAAATTGCCAGCTTCGAACTTATTTGGGCGTTACCTCAATCCCGATGAAAAATCGGGAAAAGGTCGGGCTTTGCAGGGCTGCGCTTCTGAACCCTTACAATCCCTAACGCAAAACCCATAGTTTTAATCAAAGCTCTTAGGTTTTAAAACCCTGTGAGGTTTGATTGGGTTCTTTTATCTCCCAGGAGCAACCGGCTTTGTTAAATAAACCTGATAGAACGGAAAGCCCGGAGCCCGATTTTTCATCGGGAGAGGACTTGAAGGGATAGCAGGGCTATTTTCTGCCATTAAAACAGAACCGCTCATTTTCAAAAAATTATTATAAACCTATCAGGTTTTAAAAACCTGATAGGTTTGGGCAGTAAACAAAAAAGCCGTCCCAATTCTCATCGTGACGGCTTTATATCTTAATAGCAAATTGCTTATGCGTCTAATATTTTGAAAACACCTTTAATAGCGATAATTGCACCGATAAATAAGATAATCCATGAAACTAACGACATTTGCCAAGAATCGTGAGCGAAACGCAAGTAAGTACCCACCATGCAAACCACTACACCAAAAATTATCATTTTATAAATTCCTGGCTGGTTAGCCGCTTTCATACTTTCTGTATTGTGCTTTAATTCGTTGTTCTCCATAACATTTATTTTTATGCTGCTGCAAAAGTAATACTTATTGCTGAATAATTATAAAACTTAATAACTTTTTAATCGTTCTAAACGCTGTTTCGCTTTATCCTGATCATTAAGCTTTTCACCCTTATACAAAGGCTTTTCCCAATCGCCATACATTGGGTTTGGTAACACGATATATTTTGTGCCAAACAACTGTTGGTTACTGTTTACCTGCTCAAAAGTATTCTTTTGTTCCCGATAGAAGATATTGCTAAAATCACTTAAATTATCACCACATAATAAAAGGATATCATGTGTTTCTGTTATTTTTTGCCGGCGTGGCTCTTTATCAGACGTTCCTTTTGAAACAATAAAATGCGCATCATCCGCGTAAGGGAAACCAAAATGTTGCAGGTTTTTTAATGTAGCTGCATAATCTTTTTCATCGCGGTTGCTTACATAAAAAGTTTCGATGTTTTTCGATGCCGCAAACTTTAAAAATGCCAGAGCACCAGGAACAGTATCAGCCTGGGCCAAACTTGTCCACGCGGTCCAATCTGCAGGGATATAGCTTGCTCCTTTTTTAATTTCGTGACCTTGAAAAGCAGCGTTATCTAAAACCGTTTCATCAATATCAACAATTACGCAGTTTGGCTTCTTGCTGGTATCCGCCCATAGCGCTTCTTTTAGCGATAAACGCGCAAAGTTATAGGCCTGGAAACATAAGGCCCTGTATTCGCCCGAAGTTTGCTGCCAAAGCACTGCATTGGTATAATCTCTTGCCGGATTTTGAGCCTTTACAAAAAATGGGGCAAGCAATAGGATAATTAAAATGTATTTTTTCATGATTTGATATTACGCCACAAAGATATTAAAAGCCGATAATTTACCTGAGGCTAAATATTCGAATGTAAAAAAAACAGGCAAAATACATTTACGTAATAGAACCTCTACAAATTTTCAAGGATAATTAGAATAAATTACACCAATTAAAACTTTAGTTATGAAAAATAACTATTTTTGGGCACACACAAATAAAATTATTGCACTATGAAATCTAAAAGCTTATTAGGGATAATTATTGCCCTATTTTTCCTTGCGGCCTGCAAGAAGAACGATCCTGTTACTGAACCACCCATCATTATCCCGCCAGTAGAAAAAGTTGATCCGTTAGAATTATTAAAAGATTCTGCTTCTTATACACTGGATGGACAAAAAATTATTTTAACAACAACTGCCAGTAGAGGCATATTAAATGGAAAGGCGAATAAAAAACTAGACTCTGTTGTTAAAAACGTGGAGTATATTTCTGATGATCAGAATACAGTTATGTTTGGCCGCTTTTATGCTTTAAGAAATGATAACAGAAACGGCATCACAATCACTTTTTTAAAGAAATACAATAAGAGCTTAACAAAACCCAACCCATCAGCCATACTATTTGAGCCAGTAGATAAACTCGATCTGTTTTCCATTGGTGAACGCAAATTTGCGATGGATTTTACCAGAAACAATTCTCAGAACGGTATTGCATTGGAGTTAGGTGGAAATGATTATGGATTACAAACATACGGTTACAGTAGCCTGGTTTATCACCCACTTCTTAATCCAGAATTGCAAAACCAGTCTAAATTTGAAATAATAAGCTTACAAAAGCTAAAATCAGGAAAATATCTACTTGAAGCTAAGTTTAATGCATCTGTATATCATGGAGATGGCACTAACATTAAAAAGATTGATAACGGTTATTTAAGGTTGAGAATAGATACAGATAATCCCTATTTTTAATTTGATAAAGCCCGCTCCTTAACCAGAGCGGGCTTTTTTTATGTTGAAAATTAAGTATTCAAAAAACTTCCCCTATCACTTTTTGATAGTAACAAAGTTTCCGCATCAGGGTAAGCCTGTGTAAAGGTAAGCGGGATTTTATTTTTACCCCTTTCGCTCCATTTAAACTCTACAGCCAGAAAATTGTCTTTTGTTTTTTCTATATAATCGATTTCCTGCTGTTGGGTGGTACGCCAGAAAAAACATTCGGCTTCTATCTGGTTCTGGTGCAAAAACTTCATACGCTCTGCAATCATATAGTTTTCGAACAGTGCGCCAACATCGTTTCTATTGGCCAAAGGACTAAAATTCCTCGTAATGGCATTTACAATACCCGTATCATAGAAATAAATCTTTTTATTCTTTTTGATCTCGTTACCTACATTACCGGAAAATGCAGGTAAGCTAAAAACCACGAAAGATTTTTCGAGCAAACTGATGTACTTATCAACGGTTTTCTGGTCGGCTTTTACCAACTGGGCCAGTTCCGAAAAGTTAACTTCGCTCCCAACCTGTAAAGCCAGGGCTTTCACAATTTTTTCGAACAGCAGCGGCTTTTTAACATCTTCTAAGGTAAAAAGATCCTTATACAGGTAACTATCGGCAAGCAATTTTAAATGTTCTTCTGCGTTTTGTGGGTCGTTGATAATTTCGGGATAAGATCCATAAATTAAACGCTGCTCCAGCGATCTTTCTTCAGTAATAAAATCCGTATCGTTAACCAATTCGGCATATGAAAAAGGCAAAAGCATCATTTCGTATTTCCGACCGGTTAAGGGCTCGTTTATTTTGCCGGATAACCCAAATGCTGATGAGCCAGTCGCAATTACCTGAATACCTTTAAATCGATCTACAATAATTTTAATCAGTAAACCCACATCATTGATGCGTTGGGCTTCATCAATAAAAAGTACCTCATAATCGCCAAGCAATTGCCCAATATGAGTGGCATTCGGTTTGGCTAAACTTTCTCTTACATCAGCATCATCTCCATTGAGGTATAATGTTTTCTTATTCACTTTTGCCAATAGCTGCTCTACAAAAGTGGTTTTACCGGTTTGCCTTGGTCCAAAGATGATAAAGGCATTCCCTTTAAAAAGCCTTGCAAAAGCATAATCCAACTGTTTCCGAACGATCATAACAAATATTAACTATACAAAAGTATAATAATTATGGATTACAATCCATAAAAAACATAATAATTATGGATTACGAAATTGCAAGGCCGTAAAAAAGCCCGTTTCAATTAAGAAACAGGCTTTATATTTTTTTGACTGAGGACTAAAGACTTCCGACTTTAGACTAAAAACTATCCGTTCAATGCTGCTGCACCACTTACAATCTCAGTTAACTCAGTTGTAATGGCTGCCTGACGTGCCTGGTTGTACGAGAGTTTTAAGGCTTTCAATAACTCACCTGCATTTTCAGTTGCTTTATCCATCGATGTCATACGTGCACCGTGCTCAGAAGCATGAGAATCTAACACTGCTTTGTATAACTGGATTTTAATTGATTTAGGAATTAACTGTTCTACAATTTCTTCCTGAGAAGGTTCTAAGATATAATCAACGTTAGTTGTTTTCTTATCCGTTTTCAGATCAGCTGCTGTTTCTTCTGCTTTAGGTAAAGGCAACAATTGCTCAGTGGTAATAAGCTGTACTGCCGCATTTTTAAAACGGTTGTAAACCACCTCTACTTTATCAAAGTCTCCTTTAATAAAGCCAGCCATAATGGCATCGGTAATTTTAGTTACGTTTTCGAAAGTTAAAGCAGCGTAAACTTCGTTATTATTACCAATTACGTTATAGTTACGTTTTTCGTAAAAATCCTGTGTTTTTTTACCGATAGAAATAATGCTCACGTTACCGTTTTTCAACTGTTCGCTATATTTCTCAGCAATTAAATTGTTGGCCGCTTTAATTACGTTCATGTTAAAAGCACCAGCCAAACCACGGTTTGAAGATACGGTAACAATTAAAACCTTATTGGGCTCACGCTCCTGAATAAAAGGTGATGATGACCCCTCTAAACTTGCAGATAGATTACCTAAAATTTCTTTCAGTTTAGTTGCGTAAGGACGTAAAGCGATAATGGCATTGGTAGCACGTTTCAACTTTGCTGCCGAAACCATTTTCATAGCTTTGGTAATCTGCTGCGTTGATTGTACCGATGCAATCCGGTTTCTTACTTCTTTTAAATTAGCCATATTTTAAGTATCGAGTATTAAGTATCAAGTATCAAGATTGGGTTGTTCACCTATCTTGATACTTGATACCCGCTACTTGTATCTAATTAATATTTACTTGAAATCTCTTTTGCTACAGTATCTAAAACACCGGTAATGGTATCATCAAATTTACCAGCTTTTAAGGCCGCTAAAGTTTCTGGATGACGCATTTCCAATTGAGTTAAATATTCAGTTTCGAATTCTTTTACTTTATCTACCGGTACGCTACGCATTAAATTTTTAGTACCTGCATAAACAATAGCTACCTGTTTTTCAACTGTAAAAGGTGTAAACTGAGCTTGTTTTAACATTTGTACGTTACGTGCACCTTTATCTAAAACCGATTTGGTTGCAGCATCTAAATCAGAACCGAATTTAGAGAAAGCCTCTAACTCGCGGTATTGAGCCTGATCTAACTTTAAAGTACCTGCTACTTTTTTCATCGATTTAATCTGTGCATTACCACCCACACGTGATACCGAGATACCTACGTTAATTGCCGGACGGATACCAGAGTTGAACAAGTTCGACTCTAAGAAGATCTGACCATCAGTAATCGAAATTACGTTGGTTGGGATATATGCAGAAACGTCACCTGCTTGTGTTTCGATAATTGGAAGTGCAGTTAATGATCCACCACCTTTAACGATATGTTTAATCGACTCAGGTAAATCGTTCATTGCTTTAGCGATATCATCGTTAGCGTTGATTTTTGCAGCTCTTTCTAACAAACGACTGTGTAAGTAGAAAACGTCACCTGGATAAGCTTCACGGCCCGGTGGACGACGAAGTAATAAAGATACCTCACGGTATGCAACTGCTTGTTTAGATAAATCATCATAAACAATTAAAGCTGGTCTACCTGTATCACGGAAAAACTCACCAATTGCAGCACCTGCAAAAGGAGCATAAAACTGCATTGGAGCAGGATCTGCAGCCGAAGCAGCAACAACAACTGTATATGGTAAAGCGCCATTTTCCTCTAGTGTACGTACAATGTTGGCTACAGTAGAATTTTTCTGACCGATAGCTACATAAATACAGAACACAGGCTGGCCTGCTTCATAAAATTCTTTTTGGTTGATAATGGTATCAATACAAACGGCAGTTTTACCAATCTGACGATCGCCAATAACCAACTCACGTTGACCACGACCGATTGGAATCATTGCATCGATTGCTTTAATACCAGTTTGTAAAGGCTCGTTTACCGGCTGACGGTAAATTACACCTGGTGCTTTACGCTCTAAAGGCATTTCATAGGTTTCGCCTAAGATCGGACCTTTACCATCTAAAGGCTCACCTAAAGTGTTCACTACGCGGCCAAGCATACCTTCACCAACTTTAATAGAGGCAATTTTTTTGGTACGTTTAATGGTATCACCTTCTTTGATCTCGTCTGAAGCACCCAAAAGTACCACACCAACGTTATCTTCTTCAAGGTTTAATACGATACCTTGCAGGCCGTTTGCAAATTCAACTAACTCTCCCGATTGAACTTTAGTTAAACCGTAAACACGGGCAATACCGTCGCCCACTTGCAACACGGTACCAACTTCTTCCAGTTCGGTTTCTGATTTGAAGCCCGCCAATTGCTGTCTGATAATTGCCGATACTTCGTCTGGTCTTACCTCTACCATAATTTTACTTTATATCTTTTTATAAATGTTTAGTGCTTAACGCATGGCGCTTGGCGTTTTCCGTGCCATACGCTTATCGCAATACTCTTTGTGTTTGGCGGTTTGCGTTTGGCGTTCTATTGCCAACACTTACGCTTCACTATATTTTTTTTGGCATTTTGCGAATTAACGCCAAACACCCTACGCAAAACGCTATCCGCTATTGCGCAAATTCTTTTTTAAGTTTACTTAAACCATTGGCAATACTTGCATCAAATTGCTTATCACCAACTTTTAATATAAAACCACCAATCAGTTTCTCATTAATTTTTTCGTTAACAATAACTTGGTTGGCGTGTAGTTCTCTTTTTACAATGGCAACAATCTGCTCTTTAGCTGCAGGGCTTAAGGCACTTGCAGTAGTTACATCAGCAGTAACAATACCTTTAATCAGGTTATATTGTTGTATAAACTGTTTTGCTGTGGCAAATAATATAGCCGAACGTCCTTTGCTTACTACGATCTTGAAAAAAGTAATGGTTAATTTACCTACTTTATCCGCGAAGATCCCGTTTAAAATACCAGTTTTCTTATCTAAAGGTACAATCGGGTTTTTTAATATTGCTTCTAATTCAGGGGTTTCATCAACCACTTTCTCAAACAAAACCATATCATTATAAGAATCTTCCAGCGCATTGTTTTCAACGGCTAAGTCTATTAATGATTTGGCATATCTGCCTGCAACTTTAATTTCTGACATATTTTTAGGGTTGGCGCTCAGCGTTTGGCGTTTGGCACGCTTACCGCTTTACGCAATACGCTTAGTTTAATTCAACGTCTTTTAACAAGTTAGCTACTAAAGCTTCCTGTTTGGTTTTATCATCTAACTGAGTACGTAAAACACGTTCTGCAATTTCTAACGATAAAGAAGAAACCTGATCTTTAACTTCTGCTAAAGCTGCTTTCTTTTGGTTTTCGATCTCGATTTTAGCTTTGTCAATCAATTTAGCACCTTCAACCTGAGCTTGTTTTTTAGCTTCGTTTAAGATACCATCTTTCAAGGTTTTAGCTTCCTTTAAAATCTCATCACGTTCAGCACGCGCCTGTTGCATCAAATCCTGATTCTGGCTGGTTAAACGGGCCATTTCCTGCTTCGCTAATTCAGCTTTATTAAGGGCCTCATCAATGCTTTGCTCACGTTCGTGAATAGCACCTAAAATAGGTTTCCATGCAAATTTTCTAAGTAAGATCAATAAGCAGATGAATGCTAACGAGGTCCAAAAAACCAATCCTATGCTTGGGGTTACTAATTCCATTTTTATCTAATTTTTAAAAACAATCTTCTTTAATAAGGCTGGGTAAATAACCAATCGTTAAATACCCAACCTAATTTTTTCAGTGATTATTAACCGTTTAAGCCTAATAATGCAACTACTACACCGAATAAAGCAGCACCCTCGATAAGGGCAGCAGCGATAATCATTGCAGTCTGAATTTTTGATGCAGCTTCTGGTTGACGAGCAATACCTTCCATTGCTTTACCACCTACTTGACCGATACCGATACCTGCACCGATTACTGCTAAACCGGCACCAATTGCCGCGATTGAACCTACCATAACTAATTTAATTTATATTAATTTGTAAAAAATAGTTTTCTGTTAATGATGCTCTTCTACTGCCATACCAATAAACAAGGCAGTAAGTAATGTAAAAATAAAGGCCTGTAAAAACGCTACCAGTAATTCTAACACATCCATAAACAATACGAATGCAACTGAAACCGGAGCAATAGCCAATGTTTCGAAAATAAATATTAAGGAAATTAAACTTAATACGATAATGTGACCAGCAGTAATGTTTGCAAACAAACGCACCATTAAAGCGAATGGCTTAGAGATGATACCGATTACCTCAACTACCACCATTAAAGGCCATAACCAAAATGGAACATCAGGTAAAAAGATGTGTTTCCAATAGTATTTGTTACCATTAATGTTCACAATAATCATGGTACCCAAAGCCATTACAAAAGTTAAAGCAATATTACCGGTTACGTTTGCCCCCCCTGGGAAAATTGGCACCAAACCTAATAAGTTGTTAAATAAGATGAAGAAAAACGTAGTCAATAAATATGGCATAAACTTCGCGTATTTATGACCGATGTTTGGTTTAGCAATATCATCTCTTACAAAAATAATGATCGGCTCAAAGAATGACTGTAAGCCTTTAGGTGCTTTACCAACACGTTTTTTATAACCTCTTGCCACAACAGCGAATACAATTACGATTACAAAAATAGCGACAAACATTGCTGCTATATTTTTAGTAATGGATAAATCAATTACGGTATCAGATGCATTTTCATCGATCTGGCCATCAGCACCAACTACTTTAATGTTTTTGTTAAACATATCTTTAGTCATGCTTTGTTTTAAACCTGTAACCAAACGGTATTTATTGTATTTACCTTGATAATCTTCTTCACCGTGATGAAAATGAGCTGAAGAAAATACTTCTAAACCATTAGCAGTATATAAAATTACAGGAAGAGGTAATGAAGTATGTCCCCAAAGATGCCACACATGCGAATCTGCAATGTGTTCCATGATTACCTTGGTAGGCTCGAATTTTTCTTCACCATGTTTAGCATCAGCTCCGTGCTCACCAGAAACTGCGTGAGCAGATTCGGTTATAACACTATCAACAGGTACAACAGCGCTATCAACTTGGGCGAAAGTATCAATTTTGATAGATAAAAACGCGATTAAAAGCGTAAAAACAATAGTTAGCCTTTTAACTTTAGACACAAAAACTCGGTTACAATCCATTTATTGGCAGTTTTTTACTTTAAATTTTGGTGGCGCAAGTTACGTAACAAACAGTAAATTTCAAAGGCTGTAAACAATAAATATAAAGAAAAAAAATTAAGCAGAAATACAAGCCCAATTCCCTTCGCTTTTATACTGTAAATCAGCACAAAACCCATACAAAAAATCATCTTCACTGCAATTGATCCCATAATAGCCATAATACCCACTTCAGGATCACGTTTTACACCGATATCAACAAGCATATAGGCCACATAAGTGATACCTGCCAAAAAGCCGAACATCACCCAAAAATTATTCACAAAAAGTTGTTTATCGGGAAATAATAAAGGTAAAACAGCAACAATGCCTATTAATAAGCCTACAAAAATGAAATAGATACTGGTAAATTTGGCTAGAGTCAATGGAATAATTTCTTAGCAGGTAAAAACTTTTGCAAAGATAAGGTTTTTAGTATCAAGTAACTAATGAAGATTGCTTAATTGTTACTGCTAGATTGTTAGGCGCTTTCGGCCAGCAATAAAACCATCAAACCATTTAATAATGCTTTATAAGGTAAGGAAATGGAACGGCCAGCAATATAGCCAATAAGCAATTTAACAATTCTAAAACTACCCTTTCGTAACTTGTCTAATAGCCTGATATAACGCAATTCCAACCCCTGCTAAAGCAAAAGCTGCTGTAATTAAATTGGTTTTGCTATTCCTGTGTTCATCAATCTTATAACCAATAAAAGTAAGCAGGCCAATGGTGGCGATCATCTGGAAACCAATAGCCGAATATTTAGCTGCTGCATTTACCTTTTTCTTTGTATCTTCTTCTTTTGGATTTTCCATTTTTTATGCAATAATTAAATTAACTTTGGGATAATTAAAATTTGTTGCCAGATAAAATATTTTTCTATATATATTGTTTACTGTATATCAACTTAAAGAGATTTAACATCATTGAAAAAAAACGCAAACAAAAACTTAAATCCCTTCATCCTACTTTTTAGCGCGCTCCTCATTTACGGCTGCGTTGCAAATAAAGATACCGCAATCGACCGCAGGTTTCAAAACTTAACGGCAAGGTATAACTATATCTATAACTCTAATGTTTTACTCACCGAGTACAACGAAAGTTTATTACAAAGTTATGCAGATAATTACGAAAAAACCCTGCCCGTTTACCTCGATCCGGAGCCGCAGATAAACCTGGTGCTTACACCAGGCGTTGCCAACAAACAGCTTGACGATGTAATTACCAAAGGACAAACCATCATCAACGATAAAAGTTTCAGTAACTATATCGATGATGCCTACATGCTTTTGGGCAAGGCAAATTATTTAAAAGGAAATTATTTTATTGCGTCAGAATATTTCGATTATACCGCAAAAACCTATAATAGCGAGTTAAAAACGTTCATTATGGCGATGAACTGGAAAGCCCGTAGCCAGATGCAACTGAATAACATGGTGCTGGCCGATAAAATCATCGATACAATGTTGCGTGCTTCTGATCAACTGAAAAAAGATCTGGCCGAGCCTTTGGCTACTGCTGCTCAAATGCGCATTTATCAGAAACGAAATAAAGAAGCCATTTTATTTTTAGCATCAGCCATTGCATTACCAGCCGAAAAACAACTGCGTATCCGCTGGCGCTTTATCCTGGCGCAGTTGCAGGAAAAAGAAAAAAACATTCAGGATGCTTATGCCAATTTCACCAAGGTTGAAAAAAGTAACGCACCATTCGAAATGTATTTCCACGCCAATTTAAACCGGATTAAACTGAAAGCGTTATTGAGCGGGGTAAAACTGAATAAGGAAGACCAGTTACTGGCTTTGTTAAGGGATGATAAAAACATCGATTATACCGATCAGATTTATTACCAGGTTGGAGAACTTTTTTCTTCGGAAGGAAATTTCGTAAAAGCCGAAGAGAATTATAAAAAATCAGTCGCAAAGAGTACACGGAACCAAACCCAAAAAGCACTGTCGTATTTAAGGATTGCCGATTTAAACTTTAAAGAGTTTAACAACTACATCAAAGCTAAACTGTATTACGATAGCACGGTAATGATTTTACCAAAAAACTTCCCTGATTACGACAACATTGTTAAAAAAGCTGATAACCTAAAATATTTAACAGACAGGTATACCATTATTGCCAAAGAAGATACAGCTCAGGCAATTGCTAAACTCCCTGCTGACCAACGTGAGGCAAAGGTGAAGGCTTATTTAACTCCAAAAGTAGAAGTGGTTAATACAGGAGCTGTAGTTAACAATCAGTTTTTAAACGATCCCGATTTTCCAAACCGTACCTTAAATTCTTCGAATAATACTGCCGGTAATACTTTTTATTTTAATAACAATGCCGCTATAAGTAATGGTTTTGGCGACTTTAAAAAACGCTGGGGCAACAGGCAGCTGGAAGATAACTGGCGCCAGAGTGTTCGGTCATCGGCACAGGAAACCAGAGAAGTTTTGGCAGGTGGAAACTTAGCCACCGGAATTACACCTGCTAACGGGGCAACCAATCAGGCTGCTACCGACCAGACTTCCTTGGAAAAACAGTTTTCAGATGCTTTGCCTACTACACCAGCGTTATTGGCCACATCTGATCAGAAAATCATCGATGCCTATTTCGAAATTGCCAGTTTTTACCAACAGGAATTAAATGATAAGCCTGAAGCCAATAAAATTTACCTGGAATTAATTAAAAGATATCCGGACAATAACCACCTGGTGGCCATTTATTACAGCTTGTATTTAAACTATAAAGGTGTAGACGAAGTAAAATCAGATCAGTACAAACAATTGGTGCTTACCAAATTCCCTGAATCTAATTTTGCGAAGAATATTTTAGATCCTTCTTATTCGGCCAAACAAACACAGATGGAAAACATTGCCATCAACAATTACAATGTGGCTTTTGATGCATACGCGAAAAAAGATTATCCTGGTGTGGTAAAACAGGCAGACGATAATATTTCTGCTTTCCCGAATAACGATTTTGCCCCTCAGTATGCTTATTTAAAAGCAATTGCGGTTGGGCGTACGGCCAAATTAGATGCTTTACTGACCGAATTTAACCTGATTACCACTCTTTATCCAAACGATAAAATTATTACCCCATTGGTTCGCGATCATTTAAAATACATTGAGGCTAATCTTGATGAATTTAAACAAAGACCTGTTGCCCTGATTGATTTTGATTCGAACGAACCACGTTTTGTAAGTCAGGCTACGCCAATTGCCGTACCAGCAAAACCTTTGGTAACAGAAAACCCGGTGGCAAAAACAACAGAAGCTGCTCCTGTAGCTAAACCTCCTGTTGAAGTTAAACCTGTTGATCCGACAAAACCTGCCAGTATTTTTAGTGCAGCAAAATCAGAAGAATATTATTATGTAATCGATGTGGCTGATGCAACTTTAACTTTAAGTTCATCGCGTTTTGGCATCGGTCAGTTTAACAGGGGAAATTACCCGGATAACGATTTGGAACATAAATTGGTAGAGTTAGATAACGATCAGCTGATTTACATTACCAGTTTTATCGATTTAGAAGATGTTAAAATCTACGAATCGAGCATTACAGGCCAGTTAAAGAACATTATGAAAGTTCCTGCCAATCTGTACAAAGGTTTTATCATCAGCAAAGAAAACTTTCAAAAACTTACAGACCGGTCGCGTATTAACGAATACCTGGAGTTTTTAAAAGACAATTACAAATAGAATAGAAGGTATTAAGACGTAAGTCTGAAAATTGATTCTATAAAAATTAATAAATTTGCATTCAAAATCGCTACTCTGGTGATTTTGGAAAATAACAACACAAAATGAATAAGTCCCTTTCTGCACAAGAAACAAAAAGATATAGTTTAATCATCTGGAAAATATTAATCGGGGGAATAGCCCTGTTTGCTATTTTCATTTCGATGATTGGTTTGGGCTTATTCGGGGCACTGCCTTCTTTCAGGGATATTGAACACCCGAAAAGCAACCAGGCATCAGAAATTATTGCTGAAGATGGTCGTCCGTTAGGTACCTATTTTGTTCAGAACAGGTCTAATGTTACCTATAAAGATATTTCTGAAAATGTAATCAACGGCTTAATTGCCACAGAAGATACCCGCTTTAAGGAACACTCTGGTATCGATTTTAAACGTACTTTCTCTATTATCGGGTATAATTTAATCGGCAAAAAACAAGGCGCAAGTACCATTACCCAGCAATTGGCCAAAAACCTTTTTCCACGAGAATCGAACCTGAATTTTTTCTCACTGGTGCTCACCAAGTTTAAAGAATGGATTGTTGCTGTTAAACTGGAGCGCAATTACACCAAGGAAGAAATTATCACCATGTATTTAAATACGGTTGATTTTGGCAACCAGGCTTATGGGATTAAATCAGCTGCAAGGGTATATTTCAATACTACCCCCGATAAACTGACTCTAACACAGGCTGCAACTTTGGTTGGGATGCAAAAAGGGATTACCATGTATTCGCCAACACGCCATCCGGAACGTTCGAGAGACCGTAGGAATACTGTAATGGCTTTAATGGTTAAATCTGAACTTTTAACGCAACAGCAATTTGACGAAGAAAAAGATAAACCTTTAAACCTGCATTTCAACGCGGCAACGGTTAATGATGGCATTGCACCATATTTCCGTTCGGTACTGAAGAATGATATCAAAACCATTTTCCAGGAGCAGTCGATTACAAAACCTGATGGCACACCTTACGACTTAGACCGTGATGGTTTGAAGATTTATACCACATTGAATTATGATATGCAGGTATATGCCGAAGAAGCACAAAAAGAATATATGAAAGTGCTGCAGGCGCAGTTTATCGCCAGCTGGAAAGGTAGAAACCCCTTTAAAGATAAAACTTTACAGATAGAACAGGGCATTAAAAGGTCTGACCGTTATAAATCGTTAAAACTCGAAGGTAAATCCGACGATGAGATAAAAGATGATTTCAATACCAAAACAGAAATGACCATTTTTACCTGGAAAGGTAATATTGATACGGTAATGAAACCAATTGATTCTGTACGTTATTACAAAATGCTGTTGCGTAATGCGATGATGACAATGGATCCAACCAACGGACATGTAAAGGCATGGGTTGGCGGAATTAATTACGAGCATTTTAAATATGATCAGGTAAAAATGGGAACCCGTCAGGTAGGTTCAACAGCTAAGCCATTTACTTATGCCGTTGCCATCGAAAATGGTTATTCTCCTTGTTACACTGTACCCAATGTACCTGTAACGATTGAAGGTTATGGCGACCCTTGGACGCCAAGAAACTCGGGCAAACCACTACCAGGCAGCATTACTTTACAAAAAGCCCTGGCTTACTCTCAAAACTTTGTTACGGCTTATTTAATGAAACAGGTTGGTCCTGTTGCCGTATCAACACTGGCTACCAAAATGGGTATTCCGAATGTACCGGCATTTCCATCGATCTGCTTAGGAACGTTTGATTCATCAGTTTTTAATATGGTGGGTGCTTATGGTGCTTTTGCCAATAAAGGCACTTATACCAAACCTATTTATTTGTTAAGGATTGAAGATAAAAACGGGGTGGTATTGTTTTCTCAAAAGGAAATACCAAAACCGATTATGAGTGAAGAAGTAGCTTATGTAATGACAAGGATGCTTAAAGGTGTGGTAACCAACGGAACCGGATCGAGACTGAATTATAAATATAAAGTTAACGCACCAATCGGGGCGAAAACAGGTACAACGCAAAATAACTCCGATGGTTGGTTTATGGCCATTACGCCGCAACTGGTAACCGGTATCTGGACGGGTTGTGAAGACAGGGCTTTCCACTTTATCAGTACGAGCCAGGGTGAAGGTGCCAATACCGCCCTTCCCATTTTTGCAGGTTTTATTAAAAGGGTTTATGCTAATCCGGCTTTAAAAATCAGTCATGCTGATTTCGAAGCACCAAAATCGGGGGTTTCCATCACATTTGATTGTAACCAGTACCAGCAACAGGAAGAAGGTACAAGTGAACTTGACGAGAAATTGGGTTTTTAATCATCAGCTTCTGCGTGAAGGATAGCAGTGGAAATCCTTTTGTTGCCAGTTGAGTGCAGCCGAAACCCAACAAAAGATTGTAACGGATAGCCTGACCCTTTGCGTAGCTTAGGGGCACGCCCAAATCATAAATACAGTAAATCGGATCATTTAATCAAAATTTTCCCTCTCGAATCCTATTTTTGTAAATAATGAGCAGTTTCGACCATAAAACAGCATTAACCGCAATTCCACATAAACCTGGCGTATACCAATATTGGGATGCCGACGGAAAGCTAATGTACATTGGTAAAGCGAAAGACCTGCGCAACCGTGTAGGATCATATTTTAATAGCGATAGAAACCAGTTTAATGGCAAAACGAGGGTATTGGTATCCAAGATCCGCAAAATTACCTTTACCATTGTTGATACAGAGATTGATGCCTGGCTGCTGGAAAACAGCCTGATTAAAAAACATCAGCCAAAATTCAACATCAACTTAAAAGACGATAAAACCTATCCATGGATTATCGTAAAAAATGAAAATTTTCCGCGCATTTACTGGACGCGTAAAGTAATAAAAGATGGTTCTACTTATTTCGGTCCATACGGATCAATAGGTATGATGCATACCATTTTGGATCTGATTAAAGAAACCTATCCTTTACGTACCTGTAGTTTGCCCTTAACGGAGAAAAATATAGATGAAGGCAAATTTAAAGTCTGCCTCGAATACCAGATCGGCAACTGTAAAGGTCCTTGCCAGAATTACCAGACGGAAACCGATTATGATAAAAATATCGGCGAAATCAAAGAAATCCTGAATGGTAAAATCGGGAATGTCATTCGCGATGTAAAAGGGATCATTAAATCGGCTTCTGAAGATTTAAATTTCGAACTGGCCCATCAATACTCCCGTAGATTGCAGGTTTTGGAGAAATACCAAAGCAAATCGACCGTAGTAAACAGTGCCATAACCAATGTTGATGTGGTGAGCATTGCCTCTGATGAACGTTATGCTTTTATAAATTACCTCAAAGTGATGAACGGAACGATTATCCAGACACAGACCATTGAGGTTAAAAAGCAGCTGGATGAGAGCGATGATGAGATTTTAACACTGGCGATGCTGGAGTTCAGAACAAAGTTTAACAGTACCTCAAAAGAAATTATTGTTCCTTTCGAGCCTTCATTAGAAGATGAAAGTTTAAAATTTACCGTTCCAAAACTGGGCGAAAAGAAAAAACTATTAGAACTTTCGCAAAAGAATGTGCTGTTCTTTAAAAAAGAAAAACTGAACCAATACGAAAAGTTAAACCCGGATTTACGCACCGACCGGATTTTAACTACGATGCAGAAAGACCTGCGTTTAACGCAACTCCCAAAACATATCGAATGTTTTGATAACTCTAACTTTCAGGGGAAATACCCGGTTTCGGCTATTGTGGTATTTAAAGATGCTAAACCCTCTAAAAAAGACTACCGTCATTTTAATGTGAAAACGGTTGAAGGTCCAAACGATTTTGCCACGATGGAAGAAGCTGTTTTCCGTCGTTACAGGCGAATGTTGGATGAAAACCAGACTTTGCCTCAGCTCATCATTATTGATGGTGGTAAAGGCCAGCTATCGTCGGCTATGAAGAGTTTAAAGTTATTGGGGATAGAAAACAGGGTTACGGTAATTGGTATTGCCAAACGCCTGGAAGAACTTTTCTACCCAGGTGATTCTTATCCTTTATACTTAGATAAAAAATCGGAAACGCTAAAAGTAATACAACAATTGCGAGATGAGGCCCACCGGTTTGGGATCACCTTTCACCGCAAAAAACGCGATCAGGGTACGCTTAAAACTGAACTCGAACAGATTGAGGGTATTGGTAAAACTACAGCCGATAAGTTGCTTACGCACTTCAAATCGGTTAAAAAGATTAAGGAAGCCACGGAAAAGGAACTCTCGGAAGTGTTGAACAAAAAACAGGTAGTAACATTGTTAGCGCATTTCAAAGAAGCATAAATTACAAATGTAAACAATAACAGACGTTCGGGTAAAATTGTTAACACTTTATTAATCTTGATTTGGCATAACTTAAATACTTTTTCTATAATTTAGGGCTGTTAATACTCGTAAAACCATCCCTATTTACATGAATAATAACATCCTGGCCTCCATTACCAAACTTTTATTGGGCGTATTGTATTTTACTGAATCAGAAAGCCCGTTTAAAGCGGCTGATTGGGGCAAAATAACTCCTGCTGAATTATTGCAGAAAATTGCAAGTCAGTATCAATCCACTCCTTCGCATTTAAAGCAGGTAGATGATGTCGTTTTTTTCGATCACCTTATTTCAAAAGTTGATGCAACTGATGCACCAATGGTCGAAAATGCCCGTAAAATAGCCGAAATTCACCACTTTATAAAACAAAACCTATCCAACATTACTGTAGTAAGAATGGAGGGTGCCAGCAGAATCCCAGTGCTCATTTCGGGTTATCTACCTGATGGTACATGCCTCGTTATCGAGACCTTCGCTGTAGAAACCTAAGAAATTATCCCATCCATTAAATAATCCCAAACCAAAACATGAAAGCATTAAAAAAATTAAGCTTACTGGCCGTTTTATGCCTTGGCCTGGCTGCCTGTAAAAAAGAAAATCAAACGCAACCTGAGGCAAGCCAGTTTGAACAAAAATTAAACACTAAAGCTGCTACCGCTACCGCTCAGGCAGTAGTTGCAGGTTTCCCTGAAACTTTCGAATCCGGAACCAAAACAAGTTATACTACCGCATCTGTTACTTTAAGCAGTGGAAGCTGGAGCCTTAATGATGCCTTAATCGGAAATCTTGCCGCAGATGCAAAAAACGGGAGTCAATCAGCACGTATCCGTAACACAGGAATACTGAGCATGAATTTTGATGTAAGCGGAGCTGATGTAGTCACCATTGCACATGCCAAATATGGTACCGATGCCAATAGTACCTGGCAGCTTTGGTACTCTACCAATGGCGGCTCAAGCTGGCAACAATCAGGTAGCACCATTTCCAGTAGTGCAACAACCTTAGCAACCGCTACTTTTAATACCTCAATTTCTGGAAATGTACGTTTTCAGATCCGTAAAATCAGTGGTGGTACTGCCCGTATTAATATCGATGATTTCAGTATTTCTACCGGAGGCGGTACTACCACGCCACCTACCACAACGCCAGGCGATAACAGCCATCTTTTATTAGGCAACCCAAGCAACGCCGTTGCAAGTACGTCTTTCCCGGAAAATTACCTGATGGAACGCACGTATTATACCAGTTCTTATAGCAAAAGCAGGGCAACGCCTAACTGGGTAAGCTGGCACATCGGATCGTCTGATTTAGGTTCTACACCTCGTCAGGATGATTTCAGGGCTGATAATACTTTGCCAGCTGGCTGGTACCAGGTATCAAGCAGCAGTTATTCAGGTTCAGGATTTGATCGTGGTCACAATTGCCCATCAGCAGACAGGACAGCTTCGGTTGCATTAAACTCTTCTACCTTTTTAATGAGTAACATGATGGCACAGGCACCAAACAATAACCAGGGACCATGGGCAGATCTGGAAAACTATACGCGTTCTTTGGTAACAGCAGGAAATGAAGTTTATGTCATCTGTGGTTCTTATGGATCAGGTGGTACAGGGAGCAACGGAGGCACCACATTTAGCATTGATAATGGCCGTGTTAACGTACCTTCTAATACTTGGAAAGTGATTGTGGTATTGCCAAATGGAAATAATGATTTAAGCAGGATAACATCTTCTACCAGGGTGATTACGGTAAACATGCCGAATACAAACGGATTAAACACCAATTGGAAAACATACCGTACAACTGTAAATTCAATAGAATCTGCAACGGGGTACGACCTTTTATCAAACGTATCAACATCAATCCAAAATGTATTAGAGGCTGCTACTGATAATCAGTAGTTAGGATTTAGTTTTAATGTTAAAGCGGTAATCCCTAGATTTGGGTTACCGCTTTTTTGTATTAGGTTATTAAAGATCCTTCGTTACATCAGGATGACAACTCCAATAAAAGTGTCGTCATCTCGATTCTGCATCGACAAACATTAAATCGGATCGTCATCCCCGTGCAAACGGGGATCTTAATACGATCGCTACTAACGTCCCGCATTAGGATTGCTTTCTCGTAAAATTGGACAGGCTTTACCCACGCCATAATGAATTCTGCTCCCCCCCTCGAACGCTTTAAGATTCCCAATCGGGTTGGGAATGACGAATCGCGGGATATGTAGGTAGCAAACACACAGCACGCAGTGAAGAATCCTTTACACTTCATTAAAAGACCCTTCGTAACCTCAGGATGACAGCTTTAACAAAGCACCGTCATCTCGACCGAAAGGCAGCGAAACGAAAAGATTTATCTCTAGATAGATTTCTCGACTTCGCTCGAAATGACGGTGAAGAGAAAGGAATTCTCCACAAACAAAAAAGCTCCGATTTTCATCGGAGCTTTTTAAAAGATTAATATTCCCAAAGACCTTGTTCGTAATCGAGAACTGATTTTTTGATCCGCTCTGATTCGTACAATCTTTCTTTAGGATTTGAAATAATATCCCTGATTTTGTTATCACCCGGATTAGATTCTTTAACAATATAACTGCTAAATAAACGGCGGATAAAGAAATCGTCAAAACTCAATGATGATGCATCATTATTGGTATTGATTAAACGCTTTTTGGTCAAAATTTCTCTTGCTTCAGGATAATATACCCAAAATACCGGTTGCCATTGTTTAGAGGTCTCATTATATTTTAATGGGGCAATCCCTATAATACGCGGTTCGAAAATAGAACGTTTGGTATCAAAAATCCAATCTTCTTTAATCCTGAATTTCAGGAATAAATCCGCATTAAAATCATTAACAACAGTGGTAACTGTTCCCGTTTTATTATTCGAAACCTCCGCTGTTCCTAGTGCCGATTTAGCTGCAGAATCTGCCGACATCGGGTTAAGGAAAGCATCATCTTCGTTTAGCGCACTATCAATTGGCGAATAAGCCGTTAATTCGTCTTTTTTAATTGCAGTAATCAATACATCCATCAATCTCGACTTTGGCGACCTTAATGGTGAGTTTACTGTATCACGTAAATCAATTTCTCTCCAGATTCGTTTTGCATAAAAAACATCCTCTTCCCTTACATCTGCTAAAGGAACCATTTCAGTACTGTCGATGTCCTTGCGGGCATAGAAACCATCTTTAGGTGGTACCTTTAGTTTCTTTTTAGCTGTTTTAACAGGAGCTTTTACCGTATCAACTGCTGGAGCAGCTACTACAGGTGCAGCTTTCTTCGGTGCTAACTTTGTACGCTTTTTTTGTGCAAAAGCAAACGTGGTTAACAAAACTAAAATAGCAATACTTAAAATCCTTTTCATCTTTTTTTTATTTTACACTAAACGCCAATGAAGGTAAAATTCTTTGACGGCCATCAGGACCTACAGAAACTATATCTTCAAAAAACACCCTTGTACCAGGTGTAATAGAGTTAATGGCACCTTTAACCGCACCTGCAAAACTTCCACCGCTACCAGCAATGGTAACTGCATCAGAACGAGGTTTGATAATGGTTAATTTATAACGTTGTATCTTAAATTTAACATCGAATGGAAAATCATCCAGATCTGCTTCAATTTCTGATTCACTTTTTAACTGTACCGAAGCCACATCACCTCCAGCGCGGCCACCAACCTTTGCTACCGGAGCTGGAATGGCTTTAACCCTGAATTTTTGTGAGCCTAAACTAACTGTTTTACCAGCGTTAGTTGCAGAAACATTAATTGATACTTCTGAACCCACCATGCTACCCGGAACATTTACGTTATAGTTTCCGTTACTGCCCGACATTGAACCTCCTGAAATAGAAGCATGAACGCTCTCTAACGGGAAACCTGCTGCCGATACTGTAAATGGATTGGCAATACCTGCATAAATTACATTCAACTTTGTTGAAGCAACTGATGCTGATGGCTTAGCAACCTGATAAGTTTGTGGCTGGGTTTTGTATTCTTTCACCTGCCCGTCAGTTTGGCGCACACGCACAGTACCCACCCAGGTAAACTGACCAACACTACCCGTACCACCACTGTATGTTCCTTTACCATCTTTAATGGATAGTTTGTTTCCGTTAACGGTAATATCAGGAGTTGATCTTGAATCGCTTGCTGTTAAAAATACTTCAGCAGTATATGGTTGTCCTTGAATCACGTAAGAAGTAGGTGCTACTGCAACTGCTGCAAACTGATCGAGGTTAACCTGTGCTTTATCCATATTTCCGAACAATTTTTTTACTACTTCTGCTTCAGCATTTTTAGTATCTGTTTGCAGTTTAGTTAAAATCGTCATAGCAGCCGTTAATGGTGTTCCCTCACCGAAGTAAGTTTCCTGCCAGTTGCCTTTTCTTTTTATAGCAGGATCTTTGGCTTCAAGAGAGAATGAAACATTCGCCCTATCGGCAGGATCTAATAAAGAGATTAATTTTTCGCGTGTTGCGTTAATCTTTGCCTTTAATTCATCTGCTTTCTTTTGATTAATCATGATATTTTGGGCAATATCCTGATTAGATCTGTTTACCAGGTCGCCAGTTTCCGGATCAATTCCGTCACCAGCCTGGGTAAATTCCTTTTTAATGCTTTCAATGTAATTATTTAAGTCATCAGCGGCCTTCTGTGCCTGTTTTGCCTTATCGTAAATTGGCTGTGCACGGGCTGGCTCTTCTTTCAACTTCGAATTTTCGAAGGCAGAAAATAACTGATTAATACTTGTATTTACATTGTTTTTAGAGGTATCCAAACTATCGTTGATATTTTTGAATGCATCTAAAATGGTATCTGATACGTTTAAGGCGAGCATAGCCAACAATACCAAATACATGATATTGATCATCCGCTGCCTTGTTGTTTCTTTTCCGCCTGCCATGTTTGATGTAGCTTTTCCTTTAAAAATTAAAAACTAAACAAATTATACACGTGGGCCATTCATAGCCGATAGCATATTGCCATAAATTGCATTAAGCGATGATAGGTTTTTAGCCAGTTTGTTCACCTCTTCTTTAAACTGTTTCGAATCTTCCATCGATTCGTTAAAGTTCTGCATGGTTAAAGACAAGTTTGAATAGAATTTATTCATCGATTTTAAATGTGCACTCGAATCCTGCAATTCTAATTCATAAACCGCGTTTAAAGCTGATAAATTTTTAGCTAAATTGTTCACCTGATCGTGGTAAGCCTGAGAATCTACATTGCTTTCGCCCATTGCTTTTAAATTAGCTGTTGCTTTTTCAAAAGATGCACTTAAGTTATCAAAACCAGCAGATGCCGTTTTAATTTTACCGGTAAATTCGTTAGTTGCGGTAGAAGCATCTGCAACATTAGAAATTGTTGCTACTTTATCACCAAATGTACGTAAACCTGTACCTAAACTTTCGATTAATTCAGGACCGATTTTAGCATCTGATAACATTTTGTCTAAAGCTGCTGTGTTAGAAGAAGCTGCTGCGGCTACTGGTCTTGCCGATGCTGTTGGCAATTCTCCTTTAAAATCTTCTTTTAATTCAGGGTAAACTCTTTCCCATGCTGGTTCTGGTTCTGGTGGGAAAAATCCGGTTAAGAAGAATAAAAATGCTTCCACTCCAAGACCAAGCCCGATCATGTAGTTACCTACAATTCCACCAATGTGTAGAATTTTAAATAACGCTCCGATAATTACAATACTTGCTCCCCATGAAATCGCTACGTGTAACCAGCCTGGTTGTTTCTTTGCTGCCATAAAATTTTGATGTTTTTCTTTAGTTTTTAGTTTGATTGGTTTAATGTCTTAAATCAGTACCTGGATAAGATGAAACGCATCTGAAACCAATGTATGATCTTTGTGTATCCTGGTATTCGTAAGTTGCTACCGCGTTCTGTAAAAAGTAACCGGTATCTTTCCATGAACCACCTTTTACAACCTTACGTTTTTTGTATTTGCTATCATTAGCACCTGCATCGTAAGTAAAGTTAGGGTTTAAATCATGTAACAATGGGCTGGCGCCTTTGTTGTATGCGGTTAATGTCCATTCAGAAACATTTCCTGCCATATTGTATAAACCATAATCGTTAGGAAAATAAGACCTTACGCCAACAGTATAAATACCACCATCGCTTGAATAATCACCGCGGCCTGGTTTAAAATTCGCCTGTAAACAGCCTTTCGTATTTCTGATGTAAGGACCACCCCATGGATATTTTGTCTTGGTATTACCACCACGTGCAGCATATTCAAATTCTGTTTCAGCTGGTAATCTGTAATCTGATCTCGATCCTACAGGTAATTTTCTAGCTGTAGCCACACCATCATATAACCTTGTTCTCCAGTGGGAGAATGCTTTAGCCTGCTCCCAGCTCACCCCAACAACAGGATAATCATCATAAGAAGGGTGATTATAATAACCACGAACCATCGGGTCGTTTTGTGAGTAAGAATAATCCGTTTTCCAAACCATGGTATCAGGGTAAATGGCAACGGTATAACGGTCGATATAATCCTGGCGTTTGCTGTTTGGATCTTTGTGGCCAATGGCCGCTTTCTCCATATTTAATTCCGCGTAAGAATATTCAAATTTACGAACATCAAGTTCTTTTTTGCCCGGAAGTGCATCAAGGCCAGAATAGTACATCCCATCTAACTGACTCACCTGAGCAGCGGCTGCCCCCCTACCCTTGTTCCGCCAGATATTTGCACCATTTGGACCCACTTTTTTCCAGTCAATATATTTCTCTCCACCAACAGCTGCCGCAGCATTACCCCTTGGCGTGATCATAAATTGCTGAGGATTACCCATCATGACAATAGCAATCGAATCGCGCACCCAATTGGTAAACTGACGGTATTCGGCGTTAGAAATCTCAGTCTGGTCCATGAAGAATGCACTGATGGTAGTCATTCTACCCGGCAAATTCTGAGAAAAAGTAATATCCTCATCAGCACCTCCAAGTACGGTATGCCCCGGTGGAACATATACCATTCCCAATGGAATTCGATCGTTTTTAAATTTTCGGTTATAAGCACCAACCAGCTCACCCTGACCACCGTGGCCACAGCTAGCTAGCATTACAGTTATACCTACAATAGCTAGAAGGTAAATTTTCTTCATATTTTTTTATGGTGTGCAAAGCACGCTTAGGAGCAATTTTATCAAAAATCACTGAAATTATCAACAAAAACAAATATTTTACGTTAAATCATTACTACAAAGCGATTAAAGTTAGTTTAATGATTTTTATAGCTTTTATTATTTGTAATAAAAAATGCGCAACTCTCTTTATAACAGCAAAGTTACGCATTTATTGTATTGACGTAAAATAAATTATTGAATGTATTATTTATTAGATATTTTGATATAATTTTCAATGGCCATTGTCATTGACGGCACACCCGGGGTTGGTGCTGCAATATCAACTATAAGATCCATATCGGCACATGCTTTACTGGTATTTACACCAAAAGCTGCAATGCGCGTATTGTTTTGCTTAAAATCAGGGAAATTTTTAAACAGAGATTGGATACTTGATGGACTAAAGAAAGCAATTACATCATAAAAAACTTCGGCCAGATCAGATAAATCGCTTACTACAGTTCTAAACAGAACTGCCGGAGTAAAATCATACCCGCTTTTTTCCAAAAATTTCATGGTATCTTCTGTAGCCACATCAGAGCAAGGATATAAAAATTTCTCACTGGCATGTTTTTTCAGCACTTCTGCCAAATCTGCTGCAGTTTGCTTTCCGAAGAAGATTTTACGCTTTCTGTACTGGATATACTTTTGAAGATACAAAGCGATTGTTTCAGAAAGACAGAAATATTTCAATTCTGCCGGCACATCATAACGCATTTCTTCACAAATTCTGAAAAAATGATCTGCTGCATTACGACTGGTAAAAATTACTGCCGTAAAATCGACCAGGTTAATTTTATCCTTTCTAAAGTCTCTTGCCGGCACCCCTTCTACATGAATAAAAGACCTGAAATCAACTTTTAAGTTGAGTTTTTTGGCCAAATCGTAATAAGGAGATTTTTCGGTTTCAGGTTTTGGTAAAGTAACCAAAATACTTTTTACTTTGCGGATTCTAGAGTCGTTCTTTTCTTGCATTTTCCTTTTTCCTGCTACAGCCCTATCGTTTTAATTAGTATGAGGATAGGACATATTTCGAGGGCGCAAAAGTACAAAATTAAATGCATTCTAGAAAACTTATTATTAGAAAGTATAGTTATACCCGCCCTCAATAACTGAAAAGCAAATATGATGCCTAACAACAAGAACGCCAATACGATATAAACAGCTCCATATTTAAGTGGCGATAAGGCAAAAGCCACAACCAGAGGAATAAATAACAATGATGCGTTGAAGTAGCTGAGGTATAATATGGAGATATATTCGCCAACCGGTTTTTGAACATTAAACAGGTAACCGAGAAAGCGAAGGAGGACTAATTTGAGTGCATAAAAAACAATAATGGTAATCGATATGCTAAAGAAAAATTTAAATCCATCTTTAGCCTGGTACATATCGTTCCACTGTGCCACCAGGAAAAAAAACATCCCGAAAACAAAGCCAAACTGCACAAATAACAATAAAAATGGCCACGAGCTAAAAAGATTGTCTTCTTTATTGATGTTATTTAATATCCTGTTGCTAAAAAACGATTGAACAATGGCAGAAAGCTGTTTGGAAAAAGCATTTTTTAAAACAGCAAAAATAACGAGCATACCAAAAATGAAACCCAGTAAACCAACATTTCCTTTGGGGATTTTTGTACCCAGTTGATAAGGATTTGCTTTTTTCTTTAAATGATGGTATTTCTTATGCCATGCCCATAAATCCAGCTTGGTAAAAAGATATTCCTTTTCAATCGTATCTAAAAGCGCACTCTTATTGATCAAACTATCCGGCAGCACCCAGGTATGATGAACCAGCGAATCGGTAGAAAATTTCTGCCGGGCCAATGTTGCCGAATCCGGACGATACCTCCGGTACCGGTATTGATTTACCACAACGCTATCTGTTTGAACAGGAACCTGCTGAGCTGCCACAAAATCTGCAGACCATAAAAATGCAAACAAAATGAAAATGAATTTCGGCATGCTGTAAATCAAAACTTAAGGATGCAAAAGTAGTCGAATAATCATTGTTTACCTAAATAAAATAAATGGATTGAAGAATATATTAATCTGATTATGACCTTGCAAACCAGAGAATTTCTTCATAATCGCCTTTGTCGGCCAATTTCAGTGCGTCAAGGTAGCTTTTCCTGTTGTCGCTTTCTTTTGAAAGGCTTGCAGCGCCCCATGTAAATACCGGCCTATCAAATAATTTTTCAATAATAATATCGGCCAGCAACCTGCTATGCCTGCCATTTCCATTAGAAAAACAATGGATGCTCACTATGCGATGCTTAAAGCGAATGGCTATCTCATCAGCAGAAAAAGTATTATTTGCAATCCAGAACCTAGCATCTTCTAATAAATTCTTTAATTCAATAGCTACTTGCCATCTATCAACCCCAATGTTTTTATTCGTATTCCTAAATTTTCCTGCCCATGCCCAAACATCTTTATACATGCGCTTATGTACGTCTTTAATAAAAGCTTCCGTAAATAGTTTTTCAGCTTTAAATTTTCTCCCTAATGTCCACAGTATTGCTTCTTCGATATTTTGCTGTTCAAATTCATCGAGTTCATCTCTTGTTGCAATAGAAGAAATGAGCAGATCTTCTTTTTCTTCTTCGTCTAAAGGAGTCTGCCCATCAATGTAAATTAAATCTAATCCCATAAAATTTTAGGCACTTCGTTTTTAATTTCCTTAGTTCTTTCTTTTATAGCCTTTTCAATCCTTTCTTTAGAATTTTCCTGATCTTCTAATTTCATGGTATTTGATGTACGAAGCACAATTCTTGTGGCAAGTTCATTTGCCTTTTTCTCGATCATGGCATCCAATGAACCATCTTTGGGCACAAAACCATAAACCAGTTCCATATCTAAAACCCTCCCCAATTCACGAAGGGATTTTATGGTAATCGAGCCATCAACTTCCCTTTTTTCGATATCCAAAACCCCCTGTCTACTAATCGAAAGTTTATTGGCCAATTGTTGCATAGACATGCCAAGTGTGTTACGGATTGCTTTAATCCACCCACTCGCCGGAATTGCAATATGGCTTAATACGGCAAAACTTAAAAGTTTCCCGTTTAACTGTTGTAACATTAAAGATTTCTTCCCCATAATAATATAAAGATAAAGCTATTACTTGACAAAAACAACATAAAAGTAAAGCTATTACTTGACAAAAACAACTTAAAAGTAAAGCTATTACTTTACTTTTATAAAAAATGTCTAAATAATATAAACCAATTGCCAAACATTTATGACAGTAAAGAAAATTTAACTTCAGTATCTTTGCAAAATGTCCGGTATTTATATCCATATTCCTTTCTGTAAAAAGGCCTGTCACTATTGCGATTTCCATTTTAGCACGTCCTTAAAATATGCTGAAGAAATGGTTGATGCCATTTGTAAAGAAATCAAAATGAAAAAAGACCGCATTACAGGGCAGGTTGGAAGCGTTTATTTTGGTGGCGGAACCCCTTCAATTTTATCGCAGGCAGCTTTACAAAAAATTTTCGATACCATTACCCATACTTTTTCAGTTGATGCAAATGCAGAAATCACCATCGAAACCAATCCTGATGATTTAACTGCTCAAAAATTAAAAGAACTTAAACAACTGCCGGTTAACCGCTTTAGTGTGGGCATCCAGTCTTTTTATGATGAAGACCTCATCTGGATGAATAGGGCACATCAGGCCAGGGAAGCTGAAGACTGTATCAGGAGAAGTCAGGATGCCGGTTTTGAAAACCTAACACTTGATTTGATTTATGAGTATCCTTTACTCACCGATCAAAAATGGCTAAATAATATCCAAAAGGCGGTTGAACTCGAAGTTCCTCATATTTCGGCCTATGCTTTAACCGTTGAGCCGAGAACAGCTTTGGCTCATGCCATTAAAAACAAAAAGCAAAGTCCGGTAAGCGATAACCAAAGTGCTGCTCAATTTGTAATTTTAATGGAAAAACTGGTTGAAGCAGGTTTTGAGCATTATGAAATTTCGAATTTTGCCAAACCCAATCATTATGCAGTGCACAATACCAATTATTGGAAAGGCATAAATTATATTGGCATTGGCCCATCGGCACATGGCTTTGATGGACAGAACCGGTATATGAATCCAGCAAATAATGCGCTATACATGGAGACTTTAGGGCACAACAAACTCCCTGAGTTGGTTGAAGAATTGAGTTTGAACGATCGGTTTAACGAATATGTAATGACTTCGCTCAGAACCATGTGGGGAACGAACCTGCAAAAAATAAATACAGATTTCGGGAAAGAATTTTTAGAAGAAACCAAATACAACCTTAAAAATTTTGAGGATAAAGATTGGCTGGTTATTGATGGAGATAAAATCAGGTTAAGCCAAAATGGAAAATTATTTGCCGATCATATTGCTTCAGAATTGTTTATTGTAGCAGATGAATGAATGAGTGAGTTTTGAATGAGAGAATGCTTTTTAGCACAAGTCTATCATTCTGTCAATCAATCATTCCTTCATTCAATAATTATATATTTATGTCAAAAATTGTGTGGATTACAGGCGCTTCTTCAGGTATTGGCGAGGCCCTGGTATACGAGTATTTTAAAGCAGGTGATAAACTGATCATTTCAGGCAGAAACCGTGATGAACTGTTCCGCGTAAAAGGAAATTGCCAAAATTCGTTTAATGTACATGTTTTACCATTCGATTTAAGCGAAACCGAAACACTGGAAAATAAAGCCGCTGATGCCATCCGTATTTTCGGAAAAATAGATTTACTGATCAATAGCGGTGGCGTGAGTCAGCGGAGTTTAGCCCTCGAAACCAACCTGCAAACAGAACAGCAGATTATGGACACTAATTTTTGGGGAACAGTAGTATTGAGCAAAGCAGTTTTACCATTGATGATAGCCAATGGCGGCGGACAGATTGCCATAATCAGCAGTTTGGTTGGTAAATTCGGTACTAAATTCCGCTCAACTTATGCAGCCTCAAAACATGCATTACATGGTTATTTTGATTCCCTCCGATCAGAAGTTTATGATAAAAACATCGATATTACAATTATCTGCCCGGGCTTTATTAAAACAAATGTAACCTATAACGCCCTCACTGCAGATGGAAAACCGTTAAACATCATGGGCGATGCGCATGCAGATGCAATGACACCGGCCGAATGCGCCAAACAGATCGTACAAGCCATCCGCAATAAAAAAGAAGAGGTTTACATCGGTGGTAAAGAAACAAAAGCGGTATTATTGAAACGTTTTTTTCCTAAGATTTTTTCTAAAAAAGTGCGGACTTCAAAGGTGAACTAGGGAGGCGTTTTGCGGTTGGTGGTAAGTGAGACTAGCTAGATTTCTAAAGGATACGACTTAAGGAAGAACTCAACTTACCTAAACACGATCTGCCCGATTTAAATAGAACGGAGATAATGTACTCTAGCCTAGCTCATTGGAAAGATGTGATCTATGTAATAATCTCTTTGTAGCGCGTTGAAAAAATAGCATCAATGGTAGAGGCTAGATTTTGTAAAATACATTGGAGGTTTAATAACAGTGCGTAGAATCGTCATTGCCAGCTCGACTGGCAATCGGAATGCCTTAACAGAGATTGCAGGTTGCATTAAGATTCCCTGCGCGAGAATGACGACCAATTTTTTAAATCTGTAAATGGTAAAGTAGTCGAAGAACAGCCAGAAGATTTAGCAAAATTCTGACTACCCTAACCTAAAAACTACTACAGCATCTTTCCTAAACTAAAAAACACAAAATTAAATAACTCATAACCAGATAATTAAATAATATTTTTTATTTCTAAAAACCAAGTATCTGTAAGCCGTCGTAAATGGAATCAAATAACAGAAACTTAAAAATTAGAAATAATGAAAAATTTAATCCTATCAGTTTTTGCCGTAATTACAATGGCATTTACAACACAAGTTTACGCTCAAAAAAATCCAATGGTTGGTGGCGCAGCGATGTATGCAACTAAAGACATTGTAGATAATGCAGTAAATTCAAAAGACCACACCACACTGGTTGCCGCAGTAAAAGCAGCAGGTTTAGTAGAAACGTTAAAAGGCGCTGGTCCTTTCACAGTTTTCGCTCCAACAAACGCAGCGTTTGACAAACTTCCTGCCGGAACGGTTGACAATTTGGTTAAACCAGAAAATAAAGCAACCCTTACTAAAATTTTAACTTACCATGTTGTTGCAGGTAAAATGGATAGCAAAGCAATTGCAAAAGCAATTAAAGCAGGCGGTGGTAAAGCTGAGTTAACAACAGTAGAAGGTGGTAAACTTTGGGCCTGGATGGAAGGTAAAAAATTAGTTTTAAAAGACGAAAAAGGTGGAATGAGCACTGTAACAATTGCAGATGTTAATCAGAAAAATGGTGTGATCCATGTGGTTGATACCGTTTTAATGCCTAAATAATATATCGTATATCCTTATGATCAACCTAAACGTTCTGGCTTTCGCTGGGACGTTTTTGTTTTTTAAACACCACCCATCTGACTTTTTTTGATGAATTGTCAGTTTTTTTTCAAGTTTTTTCATTTCTGATACTTCCTGTTTTTTAACTATTTAATTTTGCTGCATTAATAGTTTATTAACATGAAATTCAATTTATCTCCGATAGATGTAGTTGAAGACATATCTAAATCAGATTTCGAGCTGAACTACCTTAAACCCCGCAAACCTTTGGTAATAAAAAACATGGCCAAACAGTGGCCGGCTTATCAAAAGTGGACAATTGACTATATGAAGGATGTTGTTGGCGATAAAACTGTTCCGCTTTACGACAGCTCGAAAGCTGATCCTTCTAAACCCATAAATGCTGCGGCTGCCGAGATGAAATTTGGCAATTATATTGATCTGATTAAGGAAACACCAACGGATTTGCGAATCTTTTTATTCGATCCGATAAAATTCGCACCTCATTTATTGGAAGATTATATTGCTCCGAAAGATTTAATGGGCGGCTTTTTAGACAGTTATCCGAATATGTTTTTTGGCGGCAAGGGTTCGGTTACCTTTTTACACTACGATATTGACCTGGCACACATTTTCCATACCCATTTTAACGGGCGCAAACATGTAATCCTTTTCGATTATAAATGGAAAGAACGTTTGTACCAGATTCCTTACGCCACTTATGCATTGGAAGATTATGATGTAGAGAATCCCGATTTTGATAAATTCCCAGCCTTAAGAGGCGTGCGGGGAGTGGAAGCCTATTTGGAACATGGCGATACCTTATTTATGCCCACCGGTTACTGGCACTGGATGAAATACCTCGATGGATCTTTCTCCATTAGTTTAAGGGCATGGGATAAAAGCTGGGCGGTAAAAGCAAAAAGCTTGTATAACTTAACTTTACAGCGTAAATTTGACGACTTTATGAAAGCAAACTACCGTGAAAAATATATGCACTGGAAAGAAAAACTCGCTATAAAAAGGGCAGGTAAAGCATTAGAAAAAAATTTGCCGAAATAAGCGAAAAGAATAAAGCGAAAGATTAAACAGGATGATGAGATTTGGAATCCAATCTCAAAACTCCAAACACCAAACTCAAATATGCATCCTAACATTATAAAAATACAAGAAAGCATCACGCCACTTAGGCAGCAGATTATTAACCATAAAGTTTACTCTGCAATTAGTGAATTAGAAGATCTTCGGGTTTTTATGGAACACCATATTTTCGCGGTTTGGGATTTTATGTCGTTGCTTAAAGCTTTGCAGATTAACCTTACCTGTACCAGCTTGCCATGGTTCCCTGTTGGCGACCCGGTTACGAGGCAGTTAATTAACGAAATTGTTGCTGGTGAAGAATCGGATGTGGATGCTGGTGGCGCCATTAAAAGCCATTTCGAACTCTATTTAGATGCTATGGACCAATGTGGTGCAAATACTAAGCCCATTAATGATTTCCTTAATGCTTTAAAAAATGGTAAAAGTTTTAACGAAGCTTTTGAAATTGCTCATGTACCTAACGCAGCTAAAGATTTTGTAAATGCGACTTTTGAAACCATTAACAGTGGCAAAACACATTTACAGGCAGCCAGTTTTACCTTTGGCAGAGAGGATTTGATCCCGAATATGTTTTACAGCATGGTAAACGATTTAAACAGTACACAAGCGGATCAGGTATCGATCTTTAAATATTATTTAGAACGCCATATTGAAGTGGATGGCGATCACCATAGCCATTTGGCGCTCTCGATGACAGAGAAACTCTGCGAAAAAGAGGAAGGATTTTGGATTGAAGCAGAACAAACCACCAAAGTGGCTTTACAGAAACGTATCGACTTGTGGGATGCTGCTTACGCCGAAATTGTTAAAAATAAAGTTGAAGCGTAATTACTAAATTGTTAAGTATTTGCTAATTTAGATTACGTGATTTTAGTCACATTTACCTGTTAACTTCAATTTTGTAAAATAAAATTTACACATTTGTTGTTCGGCACAAATAACCGATTTAAGCGCATGAGTTTCATTTTAAAACCTGTTGATATTGTTGAAAATATCACTCCTGAAGATTTTAAGAAAAATTATTTGAAAACTAAACGTCCGTTAGTAATCAGGGGCCTTACCAAAGATTGGCCTGCGAGAGAAAAATGGACGACTGAATATTTAAAAGAAATTGGCGGTGAATTAGAAGTTCCCCTTTACGATAACTCTAAAGCAGATCCATCAAAGCCGATTAATGCAGCTGCGGCGCACATGAAATTTGGCGATTACCTTGACCTGATCAAACGTGAGCCAACTGAACTGAGGATTTTCTTTTTTAACCTGTTTAAAAAAGTGCCAAGTTTAATCAATGATGTAAAAATCCCTAAAGATTTAATGGGTGGTTTTATCGAAAGCATGCCTGCTATGTTTTTTGGCGGCTCTAACTCGGTAACCTTTTTACATTATGACATCGATTTGCCACATATTTTCCATACCCATTTTGGCGGCAGAAAGCATATCGTACTTTTCGATAACAAATGGAAAGACAGGTTATATTGTTTACCAAATGCAACTTATGCTTTGGAAGATTATGATGTTGCCAACCCTGACTTTGAAAAATTCCCTGCGCTAAACGGTGTAGAAGGTTACGAAGTTTTCTTAGAGCATGGCGATACTTTATTTATGCCAACTGGCATGTGGCACTGGATGAAATACCTGGATGGCTCGTTCTCATTAAGCTTAAGGGCATGGGATCAATCGATTACCCGTAAAGTGGCCAGTGTTTGGAGTTTATTTACCCATGGCGCGATTGATAGTTTGATTAAAATGACTTTTAAAGAAAAATATGCGAACTGGAGAGAGAAAAAAGCAGTTAAAATTGCTGAAAAGGCTTTAGCCAAAGGCAGACCATAAAAATTATTGAAAATTAAAATACAACGGGGCATCGGTAACGATAGCCCCGTTTTTTGTTATAATTGCAAATAAAGTTTAGTTCACATCAAAAAATGAGATTATAAATGGATACCAACATACTTACCGAAAAACAAAAAATGCTAGCCGGCAAAGCCTATCAGGCTGGAGGTGAAGAACTATCAAAAGAAAGGTTAAAAGCCCGGGAAATTGTTTTCGAATTTAATAACCTCGCTCCAAAATTCATTAAACAACGTAAAGAATTGTTAAAAAGGCTTTTTGGAAAAACGGAAAGGATGTTTTATGTAGAACCACCTTTTAGATGCGATTATGGTTACAACATCGAAATCGGTGATAACTTTTATGCAAACTTTAACCTGGTTATTTTAGACTGTGCAAAGGTGAGTATTGGAAATAGTGTTTTTATAGCCCCAAACGTAGCCATTTACACCGCAGGCCATCCCATCCATGCACATTTAAGAGATCAGGAATACGAGTGGGCACAGGAAGTTACCATTGGCAATAGCGTGTGGATCGGAGGAAACGTAGTGATCAACCCAGGCGTAAAAATTGGATCGAATGTCGTTATCGGATCAGGAAGTATCGTAACCAGGGATATTCCGGATAACGTTTTTGCAGCAGGAAACCCGTGTAGGGTAATCCGCCAGTTAACCGACGCAGATAAAGATTATTATTATAAGGATTTTAAATTGGGGGAGTAATTTTTCATAAAATTCGTCATTGCGAGGAGAAACGATGAAGCAATCTTACAAGCTTACAAATCAATTTATCGTTTTAAGATTGCTTCCTCGGCTGAAGGAGCCTCATCGCAATGACGACTCCTGAATGTTCCTCATTTCTGAATTAACTGCTATGATCAGCAATCACCTTCCACTCTCCTTTTATTTTTTTAATCAAAAGTGTAAAATAGCCCTTAAGTTCGTCTTTTTCGCGCTTTACATTCCAACTGCCCAGCACAAAAGCGAGATCTGGCTTTAAAAAATCTACTTTTTTTATTCCAAAAACTAAAAAACCCATTGCTGATTTGTCCGGATATCCTTTTTTGTAATTATCCAGTGTTTTCTGCCAACCGTAGGTTGGTCCACTTTTTCCTACAAAAAGTAAACTATCTGATTTGATATAACCTTGCATATAAGCTTCAATATCACCTTTATTCCAATCACTACGCTGTTTTTCGAGCAGATTGAGTATCGCTTGTTTATCTTTTGCATTTTGGGCATAAACACTAAAAGAAACAAAAAACAGAACGATAAAGAGTATTTTTTTCATGATGATTACAATTTTGGTAAAAATTAAAGATATGAAACAAATTATTTCGTTCAACCGGTAAAAATTGTTTATTTACATTTTTATTAATCTACCATGCAAAATAAAGTAATTACAATTGGTGAAATACTTTGGGATGTTTTCCTGGAGGGAAAGAAAGCCGGCGGCTCGAGTATGAACGTTGCGCTTAATTTACATAAACAAAGTATAGAGAGCAATTTTATCAGCGCCGTCGGCGATGATGAAAATGGGAAAGAGTTATTGAACTTTTTAGCCAACAATCATTTTGCTACGGATTTGATTCAGGTTAATACCGAATTACCGACAAGTACAGTTGTGGTGCAGCTCGATGAAAACCACCAGGCTACCTACACCATTAAACAGCCTGTAGCATGGGATGACATTAAAATAACGCAAGAAAATATAACGGCAATAAAACAAGCAGATGCATTGGTATATTGCAGCTTAACCTGCCGCGCACCGCAATCTAAAAAAACGATCCTCGAACTTTTAGATCATGCGAAAACCAAAATATTCGACATTAACCTCCGCGCTCCTTTTTACGAAAAAGCATTAATTGGCGAGCTTTTGACAAAAGCCGATATCTTAAAAATAAACGAGGACGAAATTATTTGGGTAAAGGAATCGTTTGGTTTAACGGGCAATACTGATGAACAACTATTAAAACAACTTTCCAGCCAGTTTAATATCGAAATGATCTGCCTAACACTTGGCGATAAGGGTGCCTGTGTTTTAAAAGATGGAAAATTGTTTAAACATGCGGGTTACAAAGTTCAGGTAGCAGATACCGTTGGCGCCGGCGATGCCTTTTTAGCCACATTTATTGCTTGTTACCTGCAAGGCTACCCCATGGAAACAATTTTAGATAATGCCTGTAAAGTTGGTGCTTTTGTGGCTTCGCAGTCTGGTGCAAATCCAGAGTATAATAAAAAGATTTATCATATGGCGTTGGGCTAGCTTTATTTTTCAGCCACGGAAACACAGATTGACACGGAATTTTTTATTTTTAGAGACCTTATTTTTTAAACCGGTGGGTTTGCGTTAGGGATGGTAAGGGTTCAGTGCCAATATTTTATTGGTACCGGAGCGCAGCTCAGCCCTGAGCCCGACCCCTTTCCCGATTTTTCATCGGGATTGGAGAACGCCCAGATCAATTGACAGTTTTCAGTTGGCAATTTGCAGTTCAATCCGCTTTGGTCTTTCAGCTTTTACTTTTCTGCTTGCTCCTCCAAATATGACACCGCGCTTAAATTAATGCAAAGCGAAACTTTTATCTTCGATAAATCGTTAATACAAGCACATGAGAGGTTTTCGTTTTTCTGATTACAAGCCGGGCGATGCGCCAAAGGGTGGGTTCGATGAGTTGCTGAAATTATTTAGCGAATTGCTAAATTATACAGCAGGAGATGCGGCAGAGGCTTTAAGCTGGCTGAACGAACTCGACAAACAATATAAACTAACCAATAATGATTATGGTATCGGTAATTTTATCGATGACCTGAAAGACAAAGGTTATCTTACTGAAGACAATCAATCTGGAGAATTTAAAATTACTGCGAAAACGGAGCAGACCATCCGGAAATCTGCACTGGATGAAATTTTCGGGAAACTGAAAAAATCTGGTCGGGGCAACCATAACAGCAATCAATCGGGCATTGGTGAAGAAAAAAATGCAGACAGGCGAGAATATAGCTTCGGCGATAGCCTGGATCAGATTGACATGACTGCTTCGATCCAAAATGCCCAGATTAACCATGGCATTGGTGATTTTACCCTTACCGATCGCGATTTGGAGGTAGAAGAAAAGGATTTTAAAACCTTAACTTCTACGGTGTTGATGATCGACATTTCGCACTCGATGATTTTATATGGTGAAGATCGCATTACGCCAGCAAAAAAAGTGGCGATGGCTTTGGCAGAGTTGATTAAAACGAAATATCCTAAAGATACTTTGGATATTGTTGTTTTTGGAAACGATGCCTGGCCGATCAGTGTGAAAGACCTACCCTATTTACAGGTTGGCCCTTACCATACCAATACCTACGCGGGTTTAGAACTCGCGGCAGATTTGCTCCGTAGAAGGAAAACGCATAATAAGCAGATTTTTATGATTACGGATGGAAAGCCTACCTGCCTAAAAGAAAATGGCAAATATTATAAAAACAGTATGGGTTTGGATAGAAAGGTAATTAACAAAACCTTAAACATGGCAGCACAATGTAAGCGGTTAAAAATTCCGATTACCACCTTTATGATTGCGAAAGATCCATATCTACAGCAATTCGTTCGTCAGTTTACCGAAATTAATGGCGGAAGAGCATTTTATAGCTCGTTAAACGGTTTGGGCGAATACATTTTTGAAGATTATATTAAAAATAGACGTAAGACAGTTAAATAAGGTAGAAGGTAAAAAGGTGAAAGGTTTAAGGTAAACCTAAAGCCCAAAAAAAACCTATCTAACAAGTCTCGAAAAAAATTTAAACAAGGGAAGAATTAGCGATTGAAGTTGCATGCAGCAACCTTAAACCCTAAACCTTATACCTTAAACCCATTTTAAAAAGATGCAAAACACCACATTAGGCGAATTAAAAACCACAGGATATAAATCGAGATCTGTAAAAGAAGAGCTCAGGGAAAATCTGATTAAAGTTCTCCGCGATAAAAAAACCGAATTTGAGGGCATTATCGGCTATGATGAAACGGTAATTCCAGAATTACAGACTGCAATTTTATCACGCCATAACATTTTACTTTTAGGTTTACGCGGGCAGGCAAAAACACGTATTGCCCGGTTGATGGTAAATTTATTGGATGAATATGTGCCTTATGTTGCCGGCAGTGAAATTTTCGATGATCCGTTAAACCCAATTTCGTGGTACGCTAAAAATGAAATTGCCACCAAAGGAGATGATACCGAAATTGCCTGGTTACACCGCAGCGAAAGGTACACTGAAAAACTGGCTACCCCTGATGTTACCGTTGCCGATTTAATTGGCGATGTTGACCCGATTAAAGCCGCCACCTTAAAGTTAACCTATAATGATGAACGTGTAATCCACTTTGGGTTAATTCCACGTGCACACCGCAGTATATTCGTAATTAACGAGCTTCCCGATTTACAGGCACGAATCCAGGTGGCTTTGTTTAACATGCTGCAGGAAAAAGATATCCAGATCCGCGGTTTTAAATTGCGTTTACCCTTGGATATTCAGTTTGTTTTTACGGCAAACCCCGAAGATTACACCAACCGTGGTAGCATTGTTACACCATTGAAAGATAGGATCGAAAGTCAGATTTTGACCCACTATCCTAAAACCATTGAAATTTCACGCAAAATCACTTTCCAGGAGGCAAAACTTACTGCAGAACAAAAAGCCAGTATTGAAGCTGATGGTTTGCTAAAAGATCTGATTGAGCAGATTGCTTTTGAAGCCCGTAAAAGTGAATATATTGACCAAAAATCGGGTGTTTCGGCCAGGTTAACCATCTCTGCATATGAAAATTTAATCAGCACTGCCGAAAGAAGGATGCTGATTGCGGGCGAGAAAAATACATTTGTGCGTTTATCGGATCTTGCCGGGATTATTCCTGCTATAACGGGTAAAATAGAACTCGTTTACGAAGGTGAACTGGAAGGACCAGCACATGTTGCCACTACGCTGATCGGTAAAGCCGTTAAAACTTTATTTGCACGTTATTTTCCTGATCCTGAAAAAGCCAAAAAAAGTAAAACGGCCAATCCTTATACTGAAGTAACCGAATGGTTTACCGAAGGCAATAATGTTGATGTAACAGATACTTTAACCAACTCGCAATATAAAAAAGCACTAATGCTGGTACCAGGTTTATATGATCTGGTTAAGAAATTCCACCCAAAACTGAGCGAAAACCAAACCTTGCTTCTAATGGAATTTGTATTACATGGTTTAGCGGAATACTCACAATTGAGCAAAAACTTTTTAAATGGTGGCTTTGGCTTTTCTGATATGTTTGGCAGCTTATTTAATGCCGAATTTGACGAGGAAGAAGATGAAGACGATTTCAGATAATTATTAATTATACAATTTTACTAGCTTTGACTACATTTTATCTACAGGATAGCATGTAGTCAAAGCTTTTTAATTTCAACCATCCTTCTAAAAATGGGAAGATTACCTTTTATTATTGCCGCCTGCATTTTTATTATTGCATTTGATATTTACTGCTATAAAGCCATTGTTTCTGTTTTTAAAAAATGGAAACCGGGTACAAAAAAAGCATTCGGCATCGCTTATTGGACTTATAGCGCATTACTAATTATCGGCGTTTTTTGTGGCATTTACCTCAATCTTTTTCTTACACTAAGGGCTATTATTTTAGTGGCTTTCTTTTTAACAGTAGCTTGTAAACTGGCCATGTTACCGTTTTTGGTGCTGGATGATTTACGCAGGCTGTTTATCAAAATCTTTAGAAAAAATAAAAAGACTGAAGTTCCGACAACACAAGATACGGTAACTGCAGCAGAACCTATTTCACGTTCGGAGTTTTTGGTTAAAGCCGGGTTGGTTGCCGCAGCCGTTCCGCTAACATCGTTAAGCTGGGGCATTATTTCTGGCGCCTACGATTACCAGGTACGAAGGGTAAATTTAATCCTCCCGAACCTTCCAAAAGCTTTTGACGGCATTAAGATGGGACAGATTTCGGACATCCACTCGGGCAGTTTTTACAATAAAACAGCTGTAAAAGGTGGTGTAGAAATGTTGTTAGGCGAAAAGCCGGATTTTATCTTTTTCACTGGCGATTTAGTAAATAACCTCACCAACGAAGTAAGAGATTATCAGGATATATTTTCGAAAGTAAAAGCGCCTCTGGGTGTTTATTCATCTCTTGGAAACCATGATTATGGCGATTATTATTTTGGAAAAGAATCTTCTCCTGCCAAAGTAAAAAACCTGAAAGATATGGTTGATGTACATAAAGTAATGGGTTACGACCTATTGATGAACGAAAACCGCAGGTTAAAAGTTGATGGAGAGGAAATCGGGATATTAGGGATTGAAAACTGGGGAATGGGCCGTTTTCCGAAATATGGAAAAATGGAACTGGCTGTTCAAAACACAGATGATTTACCGGTAAAACTTTTGTTGAGTCACGATCCTTCTCACTGGCGTGGTGAGGTTTTACAGAAATATCCGCAAATAGATGCTATGTTTAGCGGACATACGCACGGAATGCAATTTGGTGTACGCTTAAAAGAATACCAATGGAGCCCTGTGCAATACATTTACAAGGAATGGGCTGGTTTGTACCAGGAGCAAAAACAACAACTTTACGTCAATGTTGGCTATGGCTTTTTAGGCTATCCGGGCAGGGTTGGGATTTTACCGGAGATTACGATTTTTACCTTAAAGAGAGCTTAGTAAATAAAACACGTCATTTCGACTGAAGTGCAACGAAATGGAGAAATCTATCAAAGAGATTTAAATAAATCACCATAGATTTCTCCACTACGGTCGAAATGACGACTATTATCTTATCCCGCATTAAAGCGATAACCAACTCCCCTAACGGTTTGTAACAACTGGGGGTTATCAGGATTCAATTCTATTTTTTTACGCAAACGAACAATGTGCATATCAAGTGTACGGGTGTTTACATCGGAATTATAACCCCAAACCACCAACATCAATTCATCTCGGTTAATTACTTTACCCGGGTTGCGCAGGAAATAAAGCAGGATACGGTTTTCCAATATGGTTAACTCGATTTTCTTTCCATCCCGGAATAGCGTGTGGATGTTCGGATGGTGCTCCATATTCCCAAAACGGTGAATCTCGGCCGAATCTTTATTCACGATGAATTTAACTTTGCTCTCTAACATAGCCACCAAAACATCCATATTAAATGGCTTGGTAATATAATCAGATGCACCAAAGTTATAGGCGTCGATTTTATCTACATCCTGTGCTTTCGCGGTCATCATAATCACCAGATTTTCGAAACCCTGTTTACGCACATTTTCACAAACTTCGGCGCCCTGTTTACCTGGCATCATCCAATCCAATAAAACAATATCGGGCTGATCGGCCAAAATCATTCTCTCACCCGCTTCACCATCATTTGCTTCAAGCACGGTATAACCCTCAGCTTTTAAACGGTGGGCAACAAGAAAGCGAAGATTTTCATCATCTTCTACGATTAATATTTTTACTTCTTTAGACATTTATGTGTGTTTTAATTCAGTTGTAAGGTTGAAAGGTTTTAAAGTTTTAAGGCTCAACCTTTCAACATTTAACATTTCTACTTTTTGAAATTTAACTATTATATGGCAGTACAATTTTAAACTCTGTACCACTTCCTACTTTACTTTTTACGGTAATTTCTCCTTCCATAAAGTTAACCAGTTCTTTGCAGAATGCCAAACCAAGTCCAACACTACCCATTTGGTTATACTCATTCTGTATCCGGAAAAACTTCTTAAATATATTGTTTAATTCTGATGATGCGATACCAATACCTTTATCGGCAAAACGAAACACCAGCACCCCTTTAATCAGTTTTGCACTGATATGCAGTTTTTTCTGATCGGGTTTTGAATATTTGTACGCATTTTCTGCCAGGTTATCGAACAAACTCCCCAATAACACCGGATCGGTAATAAAGGTTTTAAAACCAGTTACTTCATAAGTAATTTTAAAATCAGGGTGTTTTAAAGTGTGCGATTCGATGGTACTTTCAACAAAATCAACAATATTTACCTCTTCCTGGTTCAGCTTAATTGCTTTATTTTCGATTTGTGTAAAAGCCAGTAGTTTGTTCATTAAACCATTTAACTTATCGGCTTCTTCATCTAATATTTTTCCATAAAGCTGTTGTTCTTTCGGACTAAGTGAAGTGGCACTTTTAATGTTATTTCCGGCTATTTTAATTACACTTACAGGTGTTTTAAACTCATGTGTAAGGTTATTTACAAAATCGTACTGGAGTTTAAACATTTTACTATTGATGTTCAGGTTACGGTAAATTAAAAAAGCAACCAGCAATAAAACGCCGTACACCAGTAAGAGTACCAATGCAATTGGCATAAAATAAATAAAAATCTCCTTTTTGATATAGGATTTAGAAGAGATGAAATAGAGTTTAAAATCAGAAAAGGCACCCGGAAGTGCTATTTCTGTAGTAATATTCTCATCAGAAGTATCTATCGGATCGTAAGTAAGGGGTTCAATCCTGATGGTTTGGTACAGTAAGGGGCGCGTATTAACGATCTTTATTTTATTGGCATCGAGCTTAAAAACCAGGATATCCTGGGGGTAAACCGGGGCAGGATTAAGTTTACGCCTGATCATGTCCTTGTAAGTCCTTAAATCTTCACGGCGGGGTATATTAAGGTAGGTAATTTTATTTTCGTTCGAGTTAACGATAGAAAAATTGGTAAACAATTCTTCTTGTGTAGGTACCGATGCGGTGTCCAGATCTTCCACAAAAGTAGCCAGTTTGATCGCTATGGCATTAAAATCGCTCCCTACATTAAAAGACCGGGTATCGTCTTCTGAATATAGTTTTATCGAATCGGGCTTTACCCCTTTACCAAACTGGTAAATGGATTTCGGACCGATGCCCAGGTGGTTTGCGTTGATCCCATCCTTAACCGGAACATTTTTCACTTCCGTATCGTAAAAAGTAACCTTAGAAATAAAAGGATACTTTAACATCACGGTATCTACAAACTTAGCTGCGGTAGAGGAATCCAAAAAGCCGTTGTAATAAGAAATCTCAGGCATTTTGTTCTGAAAAAAATCGTTATAAGGCTTAATACTCTGTTCCAGCACATTTACCTTTTCGGAAACAAAATCATTCTCTATCGATTTTTTACTGTAGTTAAACGCAAGGAAAAGCGAGAGGATAAAAAGGATTGAAATGAGTACAATGAAGGTTACACCAAGGGAGGAATTTTTGCGGTAACTGCTTTTTTTATCTAAGGCCATACCTATTTCCTACCTAAATTATCTTGCAAAAACTCTTCCAATGCTTTATATAAGGCTGTTCTACTTTGCTGGCGTACTACCGGATTTGGCCCTTCTTCCTTTTCGATATAGGTAACCTGAACATTTCGTTTTTTAAGCTCTTTAATAAACTGCACACCTTCAGCCACATTAACACTAGGATCTTTAGGGTTCTGAGCAATAAAAATAGGCGCCTTAAAACGGTCTGCATGGAATACAGGCGAGGCAAAACGCATATAATCGGTTTCAGTTATGGGATTGCCTAAAATTTCGTAATACATCTGCAATTTTGCCTTTAAAAACGGCGGAAAGGTTTTCAGGTAACTAAACAGGTTAATTACACCAGAATTAGATCCACCACATTTATAAAGATCGGGATTTTTGTACAAACAATTTAAAGCAATATAACCGCCAAAACCGTTACCATAAATGGCAATTTTTTTGGGATTGGCAATTTTTTTCTCAATTAACCATTTTACACCATCATTCACATCTTCCTGTATTTTATCGCTCCACTGTTTAAAACCTGCAGCATAAAAGGATTTCCCATAACCTGTAGAACCCCGGTAATTTACCTGTAAAACAGCATAACCCCGGTTGGCCAAAAATTGCACTTCTGCATTGTAACCCCAACTGTTTCTCGATTTTGGCCCATTATGCGGCAACACCACTACAGGTAAATTAATAGCCTTTTTATTTTTAGGAAGGGTTAAATACCCGTTAATGGTCAAACTATCGCGACTTTTAAAACTGATCGGTTTCATGGCATTCATGTCTTCCGGTTTAATGGAAGGACTCACATCAGTCAGTTTTTTAAGCCTGTTGTCAATTGTCGTATATAAATAATAAGACCCAGGATTTTTATCGGTAAAAGTCCGTATCACAAATACTTTATCCGTTTTGTCCTTATCCATAATTACCCACTCCGTACCTGGCAAAAGTTTATCTATCCTGGAGTAAGCCACTTTCGTACTGTCATCAAGATAATATTTTTCTCTTTTCCAGGTTTCGCAAGTAGCAAAAAGCATTTTTTTTCTAAAACGCGAATAGGTTGCATCAACAACATTTAAGGTATCGTTTGCAAAAAGAACCTGTTTTTCTTTCCCGCTTTTCAAATCGAGTGCCACCAGCGCATTTTTATCGCGGTTAACGCTTGAAATGGCATAAAGTACATTGGGCTGGTCTTCCGAAAAAGCAATAGGCTGTAAAGTAGTTTCAAAATTATTGGTGATTACCGGTGCAAAAGCCTGGTTTTCGCTTTCACGATACATTAAGGTTTCATTTACCCCATCGCTGGCCACAGCAATTTTAAGTACGCCCTTGCTGTCAGTCATCCATTTGGTAATATTACCCGGATTTTTTGCCGCGATTTCCATTTTTCCATCGCGTACGTTTAAACGATACACATCAAAAACGGTCGAATCACGTTTATTAGAAGCTACAATAATGTATTTATCATCAATCAGCTGGTCTTCTATCACCCTCAGCCTGTTTTTCTCATTTGAACTTAACTGTACCTGCTTGCTTCCATCTTTATTGATGACAAAAATGTCAGATCTTCGTTCTTTAGATCCATCCTCGGTATAATAAATCAGTTCATTATTACTCGTCCAGAAATGAAAACTAATATTTTTTCCATCTAAATGGGTAAGCTGCACGCTGTTTCCAGTGGCCAGGTCTTCAACAAAAAGATCGAGTTTTTTATCCTGAAGTTTTAAGTACGACAGGCTTTTGCCATCTGGCGAAATACGGTAATAGGCTTTATCCTGCGTTTTAAAAAAATCGTCCACAGCAATAGTATCGCTGTTTGAACCTTTACAAGCCCACACCAACACCACCAATAACAATAGAAAAAATCTCTTCAGCATAAATAAATCCTTCACCGGATGACAAAAATAAATAACATAACAACTTTAAGCGATTTACACCAACAATGTTACTTATGCAAATAATAATAAGTTGTGGTTCAATTTAGTATTTATAAAATTTACACAAAATAAAATACAGGTAACATTTAAAATACGTTTTATATCCTGAAGTGCTTTAGCTAAAGATGTATTAAAATGTTACATTTAAAACTTATAATTTAGGGTTTATGAACCGCTTGCTTTTCATCATATTCTTATTGTTAACACTTGGGGCGGATGCGCAGATTTTTCGCCCTAACCAGCAGGTTGCTCCTGACGAAAGCTCTTTGGCCATTCAATACTACCAGGATGGAGATTACGAAAAGGCGGTTGTGTTGCTCGAAAAACTTTACGCTATCCCTAATAATGAAGCCTATTTCGATCTTTATTTTAATGCATTAATAAAACTGAAACATTACGATGTAGCGGAAAAAATAGTAAAAAGGGAAATTAAAAAAAGTCCGCAAAGTGAAATTTACCCCATAGCATTAGGTAAACTTTACCAGGAAAAAGGCGATACACAGGCGGCAAATAAGATTTTTAATGAAATAATTGCCAGGTTGCCAAAAGAAGAATTTAAAATCAGGAATTTAGCCAATAGCTTTTACCGGTTTGAAAATTATGATTATGCAGTTCAAACCTTTAAGCAAGGGCGAAAACTGTTGGGTAACGATCAGGCATTTGCTTTTGAGTTGCTCAATATTTACCGTTATAAAAAGGATAAACCCATGCTGATGCAGGAATACCTGGATGCCTTGGCCACCATGCCGCAACTTTTGCCACAGGCCGAAGCGGTGCTTTCTTCTATTTTTGAAGATAAAAATGACTATCAGACTTTTCAGGCAGCTATTTTAAAGAAGATTCAGAAAGAACCTGATGCCGAAATTTATATTCAGCTACTTACCTGGAATTACATTCAGCAACAGGAATTTGACATGGCCCTGCGCCAGCTAATTGCTTTTGATAAACGCACCAAAGCCGATGGTGGCACTTTATTTAATGCCATTTACACTTTTGCAGATAATGGTGCCTACGAAACAGCCATTAAAGCTTACGATTACCTGTTAACCAAGGGAAAAGATAACCAGTATTACCTGCCATCGAAAATCGAGATGCTTAATACCAAATATAATCTGCGTACCAACGGAAAATATACGGTTGCCGATCTTGATCTGCTGGCAAAAGACTACGAGGCGTTATTAGCAGAAAATGGCAAAAACAGGAACACCCTTTTCGCGATTAAAAAACTGGCCAACCTGGAAGCTTATTACTTAAATCAGCCAGGCAAGGCAGAAAAAGAACTGGAAGAAGCGATTAAGATGCCGGGCATTAACGAGTTAGAACTAGGTCAGCTGAAACTGGATTTAGGCGATATTTACATTTTAACCAACCAGCCATGGGAAGCATTTTTGGTTTACGAACAGGTGAGCAAGCAGTTTGAAGGACAATCTGTGGGTAACGAAGCTCGTTTCCGCAGTGCCAAACTTTCTTTTTATCAGGGTAATTTTGAATACAGCAATGGGCAATGTTTGGTTTTAAAAGCAGCCACCTCACAACTGATTGCCAACGATGCTTTAAACCTGAGTTTGCTGATTAGTGATAACATCCAGACGCCCGCCGATAGCAATGCCTTAAAAATGTATGCGGATGCGGAAATGCTTTTATTTAGAAACTTGCCCGAAAAGGCCGTAAAAAAAATGGACAGCATTTCGATTGCCTATCCACAGAATAGCCTGGCAGATGCGATTATGATGAGCAAAGCCCGGATTTTCATTAAAGCGAACGATTTTCAAAAAGCAGCTGATATCCTGAAAAAAGTAACCGAAGAATTTAAGGATGGAATCTGGACGGACGATGCCCTTTTTACTTTAGGTGATCTTTATGAAAAGAAACTGAACGACATTGCGCAAGCAAAAATCTACTTCCAGAAACTGATTACGGATTATCCTGGCAGTATGTTCAGCGCCAAGGCCAGAAAAAGGTTCAGGAATTTAAGGGGAGACGGGGTTTAGTTGGTTCAATGGTTAATTAGTCATTAGTTCATTGGGATGATTAAGCGGCTAATTGTTTAAATTGGTTAACTGATCCAGTTCCAAATTTAGTATTTTCATCATTTCGACGGAAATGTAACGGAATGGAAAGATCTGTATAGATAACTCCTTTCAACTTTACTTAGCAAGTTTACAAATCTGCTAGTTTAACTTGTCCTAAACATATTTAAAGAATTGATATGCAAATGAAAGTATCAATCCTAAAATACCTATGATCAAAATCCTTTCGCCATGCGCCCGATCTGCCGGAGCGTAACTAAATATACGTTCTCCGTTGGGCAATGTTCTTTTATGCGTGCATAAATAAGCTCCGATGATGGTGGCTATTAATCCGCCAAAAACGGCCAAAATATAGCCTGCTATAATCAGCACCTTTGGACTTTCTTCTGGTTCAGCTAAGACCTCTAATCTTTTTTCTTTGAGTATTTGAATCTGATTAACGTTTACCTCTACACCTCGTTCTTTTAATATTTTCTTTGCCAGTAAAAAATCCAAACTGCTCCATTCATCCTGTTTTTCAATAATTTCTTTCAATTCTTCACTACTGAAATCAAAAATGTAATAACCGGGATCGATATCTGCCAAATCTTGCTCCGCCAGCTGCTGCAACAGCATGTTGGCCCGTTCAAAATCTGCAGGTTTTAACTTTATTCTGAAATCTTTGTTGATTTCATTATTGGCAAACGAAACATCAAAATTTTCAGAAACATCCTCCAATCCACACTCAATCCCATTTTCCCTGAATGTTTCGGCCAGTGCTAAAGCTGCCGCTCGATCATTAAATCTTTGGAAGGTTACAAAATCAGCGGTCATAATTATCCGGATAAAGCGTTAGGATGAAGATACTAATTAAAATTTTCCCAATCCCAAACCACTACATTCCATTCTACATTGCTACTATCCGTGTAGGTATAAATCACTTCAAAACCGATACGCTTGTGTGCATTCATAGATCGTAAGTTAATACTGGCAATTTCAGTGATTGCCAAATCATATTTACCTTTGAAGTAATCTTTATAGGCATTGTAGCACTGATCAAATAAACCTTTGCCCCGATAATCGTGCCCAACGCAAACCTGCCCAACCACAATATAATCATAATCAGAAACGGGTTTTCCCTGATATAGAATATGATCAAAGCTTTCGTACATTTCAACAAGCCTTGGAATATCATTTTTTGATTGTTCGGTCATTCCCAGCACATAAGCTGCAACGATATCTCCGTCTTTTGCAATAATATTAGGCTCATATCGATGCATCTTTTCCAGATCATCGAGCGAATGCGAAACGGTTACAAAGCCTTGTTCTTTAATTTCTTGGGGTGTTAAATCCTGTTTAAGGTTTTGTTTTTGAAGATCAAGAATCCCCTCAAGTTCTTTTATTGTAGATGATGTGGTGATGGTAATCATTTTTATATTGTAGATAACTTATAATTCCAATGCAATAATAGTTAAGGTTAACAATAAAATGAAACAAATGCTGGCTAAAATCAGTATTCTGGCACCATGCTGCCTGTCCATTAAAGAATAAGAAAACACTTTTTCACCGGTAACCAGTGTTTTCCGTTTTTTCATTAAATCCCATCCAATCACAAGGCCTAAAACACCGCCAAAAATTGCAGTAAGGTAGCCCGTGTAAATATAATTGCGTATTGAGTTATCTATTTTTTGAGAGGCGTTATTTCGTATCATGCTAAAAACAATAGGATTTGGCGAAATTAACCGTTTTACACTACTTTAAAGAATAAAATCGATTAACGGTGATTTTTTAACGATGATATATTATTTACCTTTGTAATATGTTTTTATATAATGTTACGCTCATCCTCGAAGATGCAGCAGCTGAAGAATGGTTACAGTGGATGCAGGATGTTCATATCCCTCAAGTAATGGCAACAGGTATGTTTGTTTCTAACCGTTTATTAAAGGTTATAGATTCGCCAAACGAAGGGGTAACTTATTGTGCACAATATGTAGCAGAAACAATCGATCTATACAATAGATACCAGGAAGAATTTGCACCAGCACTACAGGCAGAATTAAACGAAAGGTATAAAAATCGTTTTGTAGCCTATAGAAGTTTGATGGAGTTCGTACCTCCAGCCTCCTAAAGGCGGCTTAAATTCACGAAAAGCCCAAAGTCCCCTTCAGGAGATTTAGGGGTTAAGCTTCTCATTATTCTTATGCCGGTCGGCATCACGGATGCTCTTTTTCTCCAGGTTCTTTTCTAAAGCTTCGGTTAGGTCTATACCGGTTTGATTGGCCAGGCAGATCAGCACAAACATTACATCAGCCATTTCATCGGCAAGGTTTACCTCTTCGTCGCTCTTTTTAAACGATTGTTCGCCATACTTACGGGCCATAATCCGCGCTACTTCGCCCACTTCTTCCATTAAAATGGCAGTATTGGTTAATTCGTTAAAATAGCGGATGCCTGTGGTATTAATCCACCTGTCTACTGTTTCCTGTGCTTCTTTAATGGTCATTTTTTCCTTCTTCTATTTCTGATTTTATGATGCTGCTCACTTCGGTTTTGGCATCTTCGAGCAAAAACACACCTGCTCCTTTTTCCCTTGCATAAGGTGTTTTTATTTCTCCAATTTTGGTAATCCTGCTAAAATACGGCTGCTCCCGCTTACGTTGCGGATCTTCATCGTGCCATCCGGTGATCATAATTAAATCTTTTATTGGTTTATCCATTTTAAACCAATACAGGTAATCGGCATTGTACGATACGGCATTTATATTTTTGTATTTCGAATAATAATTGATCGCACCAGCCTGACCGTAATTATCGGCACGGATCAGCAGCGTTGATTTATCTTTAACCTTTCCGTAAGCAGAATCAACAAGTCCGGCCAACTCTTTCCACCCCCGCATATCGGCATAATCTTGTGGCAATGCATGATTTTCGCCATCTTCCCAACGCAATGCCCCTACCCGTTCAAATCGCTTATGATGGGCAACAATTTCATCAGGGTTATAAACCGGCATTAAAAGTGGCAGCAGGTAAATAAATGAGCCAATATTAAAAACAAACAACAATCCCAGTAGTATATGTTTCTTTGCTAAAACCCGGCTTAAATAAACCGCTCCAAAAGCAAGTAAAACCGGGTACAAACCTAAGGCATAATAATCTTTGGCTTTAAAATAACTAAATACAATCAGGGTAATCAGGTAAGTAAGGATAATCCAGCTGTGTTTGCGAAAATCTTTATAAAAAATCAAACTCCCTATTCCTGCCAGGAGGATAAAAATTGAGCTGATAAAAAAGAGAAACTGTCCGATAAAAAAATCGATGCGCTTTACATGTACCAATTGTGTGGCCTGCAAAATTTTCATGTGGGTAAGCACTGGAAAATGATGGTTAATTTGCCAGATTACATTGGGCGAAATGATTAAAAGAGCCAGCAAAACAGCGAGATAAAGGTGTTTATTGGCGAATACCTTTCGATTTGAGGTAATGATAATGGCTGGCAGTAAACCGATCACCAGAAAAAGGATATTATACTTATTTAAAAAACCCAAAGCCACAAAAATGGCAAAAGCATAAAGGTATCTGGCTTCATTTTTATCGAAATATTTTAACAGATAATAGAATATGGCTGTCCACGCTAAAACATCGAAAGAATTGGGTTGGTAAAGCGTATTTAGCCGAAGCAACGAAGAACATAAACAGGCCACTGCAACCAAACATTTGGCCACCAGGTTTCCTTTTAAAAAGTCGACAATTTTCCAACAGTAAAAAATAGTAACCGCTCCCATTAAGGCAGGAACCAGTTTTACCATAAAAACTCTATTGCCAAAAGCTTTAATTAACCATGAAAACAATGAAGTTAAAGGCGGAACAGAGGTAAAACCCGCAGCCAAATGGTTGGCCTGATCTAAATGCAGAAATTCATCGCGTTGCAATTCGTAGACCGAATTCACCAATACAAAAGATAAAATTAATTTTAAAATTAGAAAAAGTACAAGTAAACTACACTCCGTTAACCGATTCGGATTTTTATCCTTCATATTAGCTTAAGTTCAAAATTTTTCGAAATAGGTTAATTGTAATTTTTGATAGCTCAACTTATCATTTGTTACGTTGTAACAAATTAATTATTCCTTATTTTTGGTATCAATCAGTATCGTAACCGGCCCATCGTTTAGTAGTGTAATTTTCATATCAGCGCCAAAAATTCCTGTTTTCACTTTTTTACCCAACAAAGCCGATAACTTTTCGATCATTTTTTCATAAAGAGGAATGGCCACATCTGGTCGTGCTGCCCTTGTAAAACCAGGCCGGTTTCCTTTTTTGGTAGAAGCAAATAAGGTAAACTGGCTGATCAGTAAAATATCTCCGCCTACATCGGCGAGTGCTTTGTTCATCATCCCGTTCTCGTCACCAAAAACCCTCATCCCGATAATTTTCTGTGCCAGCCAATTCAGATCTTCTAAAGTATCGGCATCTTCAATACCCAATAACACCAAAAATCCATTTTCTATTGCCCCTGTTATTTCGCCATCCACCGTGCAACCTGCCTGTGTAACTCTTTGTAAAACTGCCCGCATTTTATACTACTTTTGCTCAATAAAATTGATATGCGCAAGATAAGTATTTTAGTGATTTCTGTATTTCTCTTCTTTGGCTGTAAGCAAAAATCAATCGTGCAGCCCACTTTTTATTATTGGAAAACAGATTACCAGAATAAAAAGGCAGAAACCACTTATCTCGATCAGTTTAAATCCAAATCATTGTATGTAAGGATTATGGATGTAGATTTTAATCCCGATCTGCAATTGCCTGTGCCTGTTTCGCCGATTAAATTTTCGGATCCCATCCCTAAACAGACTGATATTATTCCTGTTGTGTTTATTGTGAATGAGGTGTTGAATAAGATCGATACCATGCAAACAGCCGTGATGGCCGATCGAATCGCCAAATTTGTGAAAGCAAAGGTAAAACAATCTGGAAAGCAGGATTATCACGAACTTCAGATTGACTGTGATTGGACTAAAGGAACCAGAAACAAATATTTTAAATTTCTCGAACAATTAAAGGCCAATCCACTTTTAAAGGACAAAACCATTTCGGTAACCTTACGTCTGCATCAGGTTAAAAATATTGTTTCAAATGGTGTTCCACCAGTAGAAAAAGCAATTTTGATGTGTTACAATATGGGCAATCTGCGTAAATATGGAGATCAAAACTCCATATTGGATCAACGCGAAATGAACCTTTACCTAAAAGATTATCTGGAGCAATATCCATTGCCGCTTGATGTGGCCCTGCCGGTTTTTGAGTGGGCGGTGGTATTTAGAAATGGCCAGTATGCCGGCATCTCTAAACGGATTAGTAAGTCTCAAATCAATGATCAAAAACTTTTTAAACAAAGGGGAAATTCTATTTTATACGATCTTTTGATTGATTATCCAGCTGCAGGACTGAAGCAGGGCGATGTGGTAAGGTGGGAACAAATTTCTCCTGAAGATTTACTTGCTACCTCTAAATTTTTATCCCGATATTTAGCACCCAGAGACCGGAATCTCGTTTTCTACCATTTAGACACCGACCTATTAAAACATTTTACCCATGAAGACCTTCAAAAAGTTATCGCTAATTTTTAGTGTATTCCTGATTACTTTTTTCGGCGAAATTGCCGTAAATCTAGCCTGTGGCGGCGAGATCGATCCTTACGACTATTATATTTCCTACTTCCACAACAATATCGAAGGAGACGAATATTCGCCCTTTGCCTACAACCAGATGGTTTACCTGAACAGCGAAACTGATGTAGAAAGCGAACCCGATATCAACAGCCGCGAATGGGCAAAATTCCTCAATGTAAAAAAAGAGGATGTACTAAAAGTAATGTACAAAACCGATAGTGCTACCGATGTAAAACTGGATAATTTTGATGGCAATGTTTCACAATTACCTGATAGTTTGCAAAAAAACAGCTTTATACAGGCCCTGGGCAAACGCAAAGAATCACTAAAATACTATCAGTTTGCGAAAAGCTGTGAACCTTTGGCCAATGTAGATTTTAGTCTTTGGGACCCTAAACCACGCGATACGACCGCTATGGAATCAAAAGCAAAAGAAGGTTTAAAATTAACGGAGAACGAAAAAGATGATTTTCTTAAGCTGCGTTATGCTTACCAGGCTGAGCGGATGTTTCATTTTGCTGGCTACCATGCAGAGAGTAAATCAACTTACGAGAAGTACATTAAAACCAGCAAGGTAAACAGTGCAGCTAAAGGTTGGGCACTGGCGTTATATGCCGGATCGACCCGCAGGTTAGGAAATCCTGAAGAATCTGCCTTTTTATTTTCAAAGGTTTTTGCAAGCAATCCTGAACGCAGGGTGCAGGCTTATAAAAACTATTATTACAATAGTGCGCCTGTTAACGGAGCACTAAAATATGCCAAAACGAATAACGAGAAAGCCAATATTTGGGCGATTAACGGGTTTGGAGGTAATGATTCGGGTATAGAAAGTTTAAATAAAGTTTATCAGTATGAGCCAAAAAGCCAACTTAACGGCACATTACTGGTACGCGAAGTGAATAAATTGGAGCAAAGTTTAATTGAGGCAAACGAAATTTCCAAAGTTGGTTATAATTATTATTTCTCGGATAACAATAGTTCTAAATATAAAGACAGTTTAAAAGTCATCAATCTAAAACAGCTGAACGAAATCAGGAATTTTGCGGTAAAACTGGCTACTGAAAAGAAATATCCACAGCCAGAATTAGGAACTTTAACCGCTGCCTATTTATCATGGATGGAAAATAAAGATTTCCTCGCTACTAATTATCTTGCCATTTTAAAGCCTGATAAATTACCAGAAAGATTACGCGATCAATACCGCATTACCGATTTATTGATCAAAGCCAAAAACATTAAAAAAGGCAATCCTTTTAACGAAAATGATTTACTGCCTACATTAAAATGGCTGGATGAAAAACGTTTTGCCGAAAACAAAAGCCAGCCAAACGAACAATATTACGATAATGACCAGGCAGACAAACGTTTCAGCAGAACAACAAGAAATTTTTATCAGCAGATATTGGCACCAGCCTATTTAAATATGGGCGATACGGCTAAAGCAGCTTTGGCGATGGTTAAAGGTGATCTGACATACAAAACCCTGAAAGAAAATTCACTTTTCCAGAATATGAGCTACCAGAGTATTGCTTTTTGGCAGAAAAATTTAAGCCCGAAAAGTATGCAGGGTTTAGCCGTTTATAAAACAAAAGCAGCAGGGAACGATGTTACGGGTTTATTGGCTTCGGCTTTAAATCAACTCAAAAACGACGATTTTTATGAGCTTTATGGTACAACCTATTTACGCACACACCAGTACGATAAAGCAGTTCAGATGTTTGCAAAAGTTTCTCCAGGCTATAAATATTTCAACCCCCAAAACTGGTATGAAGATGAAGCCAATTCAAAACTATATGCCAATCCTTTTATCGAAACCATTAATGATTACCCTAAAAAGTATGTAACAGCCAAAGCATCTATTACCAAAAAAACTTTTGCAGCAGAAATGCTCCGTTTGCAGAAATTAACAGTTAGCGATAAAAAAAATGCAGCACTTTATTATTATAAAATGGCCAATGCCGTGTATCAAACCGGTTATTTTGGCAACAGCTGGTTTCTGATTAGTTATGATTGGTCATCTTACGACAATACCAACCCGGCAAAATATGTTTACGATGGGGATTACAAAAAAGCACAGACTGCAAAAGCCTGGTATTTAAAAGCGAGGGCCTTAAGTACCAATGTCGATTTTAAGGCAAAATGTACTTTTATGCTGGCTAAATGTTTGCAGAAGCAGATCATTATGAATGCCAATCCATTATCATTTTATTATTATGATAAAAAAGATGTGAAATGGAGAAATTTTATCAAGGCCAATTATAATAACCCTTATCTTAAAGAATTGAGGTTTAGCTACGCCAAAACACCTTTTTATGCTGTTGCATCAGGAGAGTGTAGTTACCTGGGAGATTTTATCAGACCAAAAACGCAATAGACCGCTCTTCGACTACGCTACCATTGACAGGCTCCAGTAAAGCGGTTGTCATTGCGAGGTACGAAGCAATCCTAAAGCGCAAGCTACTAGCGATCGTTGTAAGATTGCTTCGTCGGCTGAAAAAGCCTTCTCGCAATGACGATACTTTGAGTCGACTTGCCCCATTATCTCCTGTCATTCATATTGATTTTTATAAAATAAATTACCCCCTCAGGTTGACACCAAAAGAAATGCCTTTGAATACACTTCAAAGGCTTTTCTTTTATCTTAACTTGTCTGGCAATTTTCCCTAAACCCTAAACTAAGGCTACCACCTAATTAACGCACTGGCCCAGGTAAAACCCGATCCAAATGCGGCAAGGCAAACTAAATCTCCATCTTTAATTTTACCTGCTTCCCAGGCTTCGCATAAAGCAATCGGAACAGAAGCAGCTGTGGTATTGCCATATTTTTGGATGTTATTAAAAACCTGATCATCCCTCAAACCCAGCAATTGCTGTACGTACTGACTGATGCGCAGATTTGCCTGATGTGGCACCAACATATCAATATCTTTTTCTGTGAGGTTATTTGCGGCCAAAGCTTCTTTAATTACCTCAGGGAATTTCACCACCGCTTTTTTGAATACCGATGGACCATCCATATAAGGTAAAGCAGCACCACTTTCCAAAATCTCCTGCGTCATAAACAGTCCGCCCAATTCCTGTTCAGGGTAGGCCGGTTTATCCTTGAGCCATTTATTGGCATGAGAACCTGGATAATACATGGCTAATATTTCGGCATCGGCGCCATCGCTATGTAAATGTGTGCTTAAAATTCCTTTTCCGGGTTTATCTGTCGGTTGTAACACCACTGCACCGGCACCATCACCAAAAATTACCGATACATTGCGGCTTCGGGTTTCAAAATCCATTGCAAAAGAGTGTTTTTCGCTACCCACCACCAATACGTTGTTATACATGCCCGTTTTTACAAACTGATCAGCTACAGAAAGTGCATAAACAAATCCCGAACACTGATTCCGTATATCCAACGCGCCGATTTCGCCCATGCCCATTTCTCGTTGCAACAATACCCCACAACCTGGAAAATAATAATCTGGACTTAAGGTAGCGAAAACGATAAAATCGACATCTTTAGCAGTAATCCCTGCCCTTTCAATCGCAATTTTGGCTGCCTCAATACCCATTGTAGTAGTGGTTTCTTCATTACGATCGGCAAAACGACGTTCTTTAATCCCCGTACGCTCCTGGATCCAGGCATCGTTGGTATCCATAAAACGGCTCAAATCATCGTTGGTGTATACATTTTTCGGAACGTAATAACCTATTCCTGCAATTTTAGACTGGTGCATGCTCGTATATTATTTGGTTAACAAAGTTAGTTAATTTAAAAAGATATGAGAGGTGTGATTTGAGACTCGAGATTTCATCGCAACGTCCTAAAATCTAATATCTCAGATCTAATATCTCAAATCTTCTAAATTATTGTTTATTTTTGCACCATGTCTACAGAAACCAAAGAAGAGACCTTTACGCTCGAAGAAATTTTAACTTCAATAAAAACTGTACATCGCCTTATTTTGTGGAATGATGATATCAATACTTTCGATCATGTAATTTATTGCATGATGAAATACCTGGATTATAACGAATCGCAGGCTGAAAAAATTGCATGGAAAGTACATAACGACGGAAAATGCCCTGTTTTAGAAGGATCTTTTACCGAAATGGAAGTTTACCGTAAAATTTTACAGCAAGAAGGTTTAACTGTTTCTGTTGATTAAGAAATTATTTTGCTCGAGAATTATACTCGCAATATCGTTATTTCGAGCGAAGTGCAACGCAGTCGGGAAATCTATCTAAACAGATCTCTCCATTTCGCTTCGCTACAGTCGGGATGACGATTGTTCTATATAATTAACTCCTCAATCCTTTCAAAAGCTCATTTAACCCAGCCTGTGTGGTCTGCGTTTTATCTTTCGCATACCAGCCATGAAGTTTTTCTGCTAAAATTGACATTTCAGTGCTTTCTTTTCTCCACTCCTTTAAAAGATCCTGTAAAATTTGTGGTCTCGGTCCCCAGGTACCTAAAACCTGGTCTGCTGATTCATTTAATACAATTAAAACCGGAATAGCCCTTCCGCCATTAGTTAAATGCGAATCAATTAAGGGAAGATTTTTATCACGTAAAACAAATTTCAAATCTATTTTACCCAATGATGCCGTAGCAATTTTATTGAACACCGGAACAATTTGTGCGGCATCGCCACACCAACCTTCGGTAATTACTAAAAACTTATAATTTTCTTTAAGATGATCAATGGTAGAAATCAACTCCTCATTTAAGCTAACCGTCTTATCTACACGGCTCATCCTTTGCACGTTCATTTTAGTATAGTGCAAATCGTAAGTTACATCACCAGTAGCCTTTCCTTCTAACAGAAGTTGATCAACCAATGCACGATAGGTTTGGTAATCCATTCCCTGTTCGCTAAAAATTTCGCTATAATTAACCATGATGTTTAAAATTATGCTGCAAAGAAAAGGAGAAATTAGATGAAAATGATCATGATTTTGCAAGAATCGCCTCGCGGATGATTGCACAGATTTTGGGATTACGCAGCTATTTTTTCAACACTGTCATGCTGAGTCACAAAGCATCTGCATCCAATGAAACAGATTCTTCATTACATTACCAATGACAACAAGAATATGGGCTTAACCAACCATTAACTTACTCACATGCTGTGTTAAAGCCACAAAATCGGCAACTGTTAACTGCTCGGCACGTTTTTCGAAATAGATATGATCGTCCATTTTATCCTTTGGCATTACCGCAGAAACAGCATTACGCAAAGTTTTTCTCCGCTGATTAAAACCGGCCTTCACTACACGCCAGAATAATTTTTCATCGCAATCTAAAGTCTCTACTTCGTTTCTGGTTAAACGGATTACTGCCGAATGCACTTTTGGTGGTGGATTAAACGTTCCCGGTTTAACAGTAAACAAGTATTCAATTTTATAATAAGCCTGAAGAAATACGCTTAAAATACCATATTCCTTACTTCCGGCAGGCGAAGCACAACGTTGGGCAACTTCTTTCTGGAACATGCCCACCATTTCTACAACTTTATTCCGGTTATCTAAAATCTTAAACAAGATCTGAGAAGATATATTGTAAGGAAAATTGCCAATAATGGCGAACTGATCAGGAAAAATAGCGTCAAAATCGAGTTTTAAAAAATCTCCGTTAATCAGGCGGTCGCCAAGCTGAGGATATTTCTCATTCAAAAAATGGAAAGATTCGGTATCGATATCGATTAGATAAGTTTCTAAATCTGTCCGCTGCAACAAAAAATCAGACAGGATGCCCATCCCCGGACCAACCTCTAAAACCTGATGGTATTTATCGGTACTCACCAAGGCCTCAACAATGCGGTTGGCAATGCCTTTGTCAGTTAAAAAATGCTGACCTAAATGTTTTTTTGCTTTTACTAAACTCATCTTTACGTTTATTTTGCCACTGAGGCACAGAAAAAATACTATTGAAAGATAGGATAACCCTATTTCTTTTCCGTGTAAACCGTGTTTCCGTGGCTACTCTATTTGATACAAAATAACTAATTTTTATCCGGTAAGCACCTGTTTAAACGAAAATCAGTAATTTGCGCTAAAATTTTCCAGTAATTATGAGCGATAAACTTAAAATTGGCATCAGTATAGGCGACGTAAACGGCATAGGTTTAGAGGTAATCATTAAAACATTATCCAATCCTGCTATTTTAAATTATTGCACGCCGGTTGTTTATGGCCATACCAAGGTTTCATCTTTTCATAGAAAGGCAAATAACCTGGGCGATTTCAGTTTTAATGTGATTAATCATGCCAATCAGGCGCAGCCAAAAAAAGCTAACATGATTAATTGCTGGGAAGAAGATGTAAAAATCGAGTTGGGGCAGGTTACTGCAACAGGTGGCAAGTATGCACTTTTATCATTAGAGCGCGCCACTGCCGACCTGGTAAATGGCGATATTGATGCACTGGTTACCGCTCCAATTAACAAACACAACATCCAATCTGATACTTTTGCTTTTCCAGGCCATACCGAATATCTACAGGAAAAAAGCGGAAGCAAAGATGTGCTGATGTTCCTGATTAGCGAAAATTTACGTGTAGGGGTAGTTACCGGCCATATTCCGGTAAAAGATGTTCCTGCAGCGATTACAAAAGATAAAATCATCAGTAAATTAAAGCTGATTAACGAAAGTCTGAAAAAAGATTTCTGGATCGAAAAACCAAAAATTGCTGTTTTAGGCCTAAATCCACACGCCAGCGACAATGGTTTATTGGGCACCGAAGAAGCTGAAATTATTACACCAGCCATTCAGGAAGCCTACGATAAAGGCATTGTTTGTTTCGGTCCGTACCCTGCTGATGGCTTTTTCGGTAACGGCAGCTACAAACAGTTTGATGCAGTTTTGGCCATGTATCACGATCAGGGGTTAATTCCTTTTAAAACACTGGCTTTCCACAATGGCGTAAACTATACGGCTGGTTTAAACTTTGTACGCACCTCTCCCGATCATGGGACTGGTTACGATATTGCAGGTAAAGACCTTGCAGATTCTACTTCTTTTACTGAGGCTTTATTTTCGGCCATCCACATTGTGAAAAACCGTAGAGAGCAGGAAGAAATGCTGGGCAATCAGTTACGTACAGGCGGTAAAGTTGTAGAAACACAGTTTGATATTAAAGATGATGCTTCTTAAGGTAGAAGGCTGAGGGTAGAGAGGTGTAAGGTTTTTAAAGCAAAAAGACGAAAGACCAAAGCAAGTAAACGTTGGGTTATAGCAAACTAAACCCCTGACTTCGGACATCCGACCCCTGACTTTTCTGGTGCTCAATATTTTTTAAACTTCTGTCATGCTGAGGCACGAAGCATCTGTTTTATAGGTTGCAGATGCTTCGTACCTCAGCATGACAGCATATTCAAAGTTGCTGCAAACAAAAAAGTATTTCCACTACTATCAGGTTTATTTTAGTTAAAATTGTGCATCAAATTCAAAATGAGCAGCACTAAAAAAACCAATTATATTCTCCCTACAATTGTTGTTGCACAGTTTCTCTGTACATCGTTGTGGTTTGCTGGCAATGCGGTATTACCAGATATTGTTAAAAGTTTCCCAACTGAAACAAATCTATTGGCCAATCTCACCAGTATGGTGCAGTTCGGCTTTATTAGCGGAACATTGGTATTCGCCTTTTTTGCCATTTCAGATATTTTTTCACCCTCAAAAGTGTTCTTTATCTGTGGAATTGCTGCAGCATTGTTTAATCTGGGCGTATGCCTCGAATTATCTGATGTACATTTATTATTGCTTTTCCGTTTTTTAACCGGTTTTATGCTGGCCGGAATTTACCCGGTCGGGATGAAAATTGCTTCCGATTATTATAAAGATGGATTGGGCAAATCATTAGGCTTTTTAGTTGGCGCTTTGGTTTTTGGCACCGCATTTCCCCATTTATTAAAAACATTTACAGCAAACTTCCCCTGGCAATATGTAATTTTTGCTACTTCGTCATTATCGGTAACCGGTGCACTAGCAATTTTATTTTTGGTACCTAATGGCCCGTTTAGAACAGCCGGACAGAAATTCAACGTCCGTTCCTGCTTTGATGGCTTTAAAAATCCAGGCTTCCGGTCAGCAGCTTTCGGTTATTTCGGCCACATGTGGGAACTCTATACTTTCTGGGCTTTTTTACCTGGTATGTTGTTATTTTTTAACAGCAAACATCCTTTTTCTAACTTAAACATCCCCTTATTTTCATTTTTGGTTATTGCATCAGGTGGAGTATCCTGTATGATTGGCGGTTTGCTCTCACAAAAATTTGGTGCAAAAAGAATAGCAACCATCGCACTGGCAATTTCTGGCTTATGCTGCCTGCTCTCACCTATTTTTCTTTATAATGGTTCAGTTTATCCTTTTTTGATCTTTTTATTTTGCTGGGGTTTATCTGGAACTGCAGATTCGCCATTATTTTCTTCATTAATTGCTAAAAATGCACCTGAAAGTTTAAGGGGAACATCATTAACATTGGTAAATTGCATCGGTTTTGCCATCACCATTATCAGTATTCAGGCAGTCAACCTTTTATCAAAACAGCTTAATGTTCAATATCTTTATATGGTACTGGCCATTGGCCCGGTATTGGGATTATGGGCTTTGCTGTGGAAAAAATCACATTAGGCCCGATTTCCTAAATCTCTTATATTGCAGAAAATTGAGCCAAAAACCTAATTATGGGACTTGACATTCACCTCATCACAGATAACTCGGAGGAATTATTCTCCCTTCAAAACCTTAACAATCATTCTGATTATTTTAATCAACATAGCCTAAGCAGAACTTTCTGCAACCTCATGTCGAGGAAAAATGTTATTAATGCAGAAACCGAACTCGACCAGATAAGCCAGCTCACCAATACCAACATTTCGGTTTTATACGATATGGAAGATTATTGGGATGAGGAATATACAGACTACAGGTTATTTGCTGCCGAAACAGAAAAAGAGAAACAAACGGTTTTTGAACAAATGGCCACAAGTAAAGAAAAACTTGAAGGAAACATAGGTATTGTACTCGAAACAATAGAAACCCTGATTAAAAAGCTTTCTCATTTTGGAAACCTGAACGGTAAGTTAAATAGCCATGGCCGCGATACCTTGGGTTACGATTACTATTTTACCGACTTTGACATTGATAAAGGCGAAGGCTATATCGGCAATAATTTTGGGCAGGACCTTCGAAATTTCAGGAAATTTTTAGAATATGCGAAAGCCAACGGTGCAAGTACCGTATGGTTTAATTATGGATAAACAAAATTGAATATGGAAAATAAACTATCACCCATTATCAAACCAGCCGAATTAACCTGGTTAAACCAAGACGATGAAATCGTAATGATCGATGCAAGTGCTGGTTCAAAAACCAGATACGACGAACAACATTTGGCGGGTGCCCTTTTTGCTGATGTGAATGACGATTTGGCGCATATTGAAGACTTCGCAATTGGCGGCCGTCATCCTTTACCTACAGCAGAACAATTTGCCTTGGTATTGCAAAAACTCGGAATCACCAGGCACAGCCATGTGATTGTGTACGATGATAAAAACGGCGGTAACGCAGCTGCGAGGCTCTGGTGGATGCTAAAAGCCATTGGTCATGAAAAAGTACAGGTTATTGACGGGGGCTTCCAGGCGGCTGTAAAAGCAGGTTTCCCAACCACCGATAAAGTGGAGGTTCCAAAATCCGTTGAAAAATACGAAACCACTGCCTGGAACTTACCGTTATCCGATATCAACGAAGTAGAAAAAGTAGCTAAAACCGATGATTATATCGTAATCGATGTGCGTGATGCCAACCGTTTTGCGGGCCTCACCGAACCTATCGATTTAATTGCAGGGCACATCCCTGGTGCGGCAAATATTCCCTATACCGAAAATTTAGATGCTACAGGTGCTTTCCTGGCTCCCGAAATATTGAAAGAAAAATATGCTGAAGCTTTGGCTCATGTTAAACCCGAGAATGTAATTGTACATTGTGGCTCGGGCATTACGGCCTGCCATACCCTTTTAGCTATGGATTATGCAGGTTTACCAATACCCAAACTTTATGTAGGCTCATGGAGCGAATGGAGCAGAAATAACAAGGAGATGGTGCTGGCCGATTAACTTTCTTACAGACCTTGCAGGTTTTTAAAATCTGCAAGGTCTTACAGTATTTCGATTAACATTCTGAAAACCTGTTTGATTAACGCCAACAATTTTTAAAAAACATTTTTAATCTAATTTTTTTATCCCTACATTTGCAGGCTAAAATTTTACAGTACTTTGAACCCACTAAAACAATTTTCATTACCGTTTACCGGATTAAAATTGGGATCTCATCAGTTTGATTATGAGCTAGATGATGCCTTTTTTAATGCGTTTGAGTACTCGTTAATTAAAAGTGGAAATTTAAAGGTAGACCTGGAACTTGAGAAACAAGAGACTATGTTGCTTTTAAAATTCAAAGTTATTGGTACAGTTAATTTAGATTGCGATAAATGTTTATCTGAGTTTTCTTTACCTGTAAACCTTTATGAAAGGCAAATTGTAAAGTTTGCTGAAGATGAGTTAGAAAGCGATGATGAAGAAATTATCTCGCTAAGCCGTAAAGATACCGAAATTGATATATCGGGCCCTTTATACGAAATGATTAACGTAGCGGTACCTTATATCAAAAACTGCGAGCAGGCAGGTAAAGATTGCGATCAGGAAATGATTGATCGCTTAAATCAGTTATCTATCCAAAAGCAGGCAGAAGAAAATGAACAAACAAGCGACCCACGTTGGGAAGCCCTTAATAAGTTAAAAAAATAATTAGATTATACAGCAATGGCACATCCAAAACGGAAGATCTCGAAACAGAGAAAAAATAAAAGAAGAACGCACTATAAAGCTGTTACTCCTTCTTTAGCAACATGCTCGGCAACAGGTGCTATCCACGTACCTCACCGTGCTTATAACGTTGATGGTAACTTATACTACAACGGTAAACTGGTTATCGAAAATACTCAGATAGGGTAATTTTCTTAAAAAATTGTTTGTGTTTTCAGCGGCTTTAGTCATACCTTAGTCCACTGAAAAATTCAGGATTACACCTGACTTAACACAAACAGATTTTTTCTATGAAAATAGGCCTCGACATAATGGGCGGAGACTATGCTCCCAAAGCAATTGTTTTGGGAGCAATAGCTGCTCATCAATCGCTTAACGCTGGAGAGCATTTAGTTCTTATTGGCGATACCGAACAGATTAAACCCATCCTCGCAGAAGAAGGTTTTAATCCAGATCATTTTGAATACGTTCATACTGATGAAGTAATTGGTATGGGCGAACATCCCACCAAAGCAATCGTTCAGAAACCGAATTCGAGCATAGCAGTTGGTTTTAACCTTTTAAAAGAAGGTAAACTCGACTCTTTTGCAAGTGCAGGTAATTCTGGAGCCATGTTGGTTGGCGCTGTTTTTAGCGTTAAAACCATTCCGGGCATTATCCGCCCATGTTTATGTACAATTCTTCCAAAAATTAAAGGCGGCACAGGCTTACTTTTAGATGTAGGTGCAAATGCCGACTGTAAACCTGATATTTTACTACAATTTGGCGTTTTAGGCAGTTTATATGCAGAAAATCTTTTGCAGATCAACGATCCTAAAGTAGCCTTAATGAACATTGGTGAAGAAGATGAGAAAGGAAACATGCTTAGCATGGCCACTTTCCCATTAATGAAAGATACCAATTTATTCAATTTTGTTGGTAATGTTGAAGGAAGGGATTTGTTTAATGATAAAGCGGATGTAATTGTTTGCGATGGCTTTACCGGAAACGTAATGCTTAAATTAGCAGAATCGTTTTATGTGCTTACCATCAAAAAAGGACTTAAAGATGAGTTCTTCGATCGTTTTAATTACGAACAGTACGGTGGAAGTCCGGTTTTAGGCGTTAACGCTCCAGTTGTTATCGGACATGGAATTTCCAGTCCCTTAGCTGTTAAAAATATGGTTCTACAATCCAGGGAAATGATTACCACCGGATTGGTAGAAAAAATTAGAATGGCATTTAAATAATTTATTAAAATTCTTAAAATGAGTAAAATTCACGCTGCTATTACAGCAGTAAATGGTTATGTTCCCGACTATGTGCTTACAAACGCAGAGTTAGAAACCATGGTTGATACTTCGGATGAATGGATTACCAGCAGAACGGGAATAAAAGAACGTAGAATTTTAAAAGGAGAAGGTTTAGGTACTTCCGATATGGCGGTTCATGCCGTAAATGGTTTACTTAAAAAGAGAGGTATTGATGCAAGTGAAATTGAACTGATTATCTTTTGCACCACTACTCCTGATTTTACTTTCCCTGCTACAGCAAACGTTTTAGCAGATAAAATCGGCGCTAAAAATGCCTGGGGTTACGATTTGCAGGCCGCTTGTTCTGGCTTTATTTTCGGACTTGCTACAGGGGCATCATTTATCGAATCAGGAAGGCATAAAAAAGTTTTGGTAGTTGGAGGTGATAAAATGTCGTCAATCATTAACTACGAAGACCGTACAACCTGTATCATTTTTGGTGATGGATGTGGCTGTGCTTTATTAGAGCCAAACGAAGAGGGTTTTGGCATTCAGGATTCTATCTTAAGAACAGATGGCGCCGGAAGAGATTTTCTGGGCATGAAAGCCGGTGGTTCTGTTAAACCTGCTACACACGAAAGCATTGATGCAAGAGAGCATTTTGCGCACCAGGAAGGGCCAACGGTATTCAAATTCGCCGTAACCAATATGGCTGATGTTGCTGCCGAAATTATGGAACGCAACAGCCTAACCGCTGATGATGTTGCATGGTTAGTACCTCACCAGGCCAATAAACGCATTATCGATGCTACTGCAAACCGCATGGGCGTTACCACCGATAAAGTAATGATTAATATCGAACGTTACGGAAATACAACCAACGGAACCATTCCATTATGTTTATGGGAGTGGGAAGGCAGGCTGAAAAAAGGCGATAACATCGTTTTAGCTGCATTCGGTGGTGGTTTTACCTGGGGTTCGATTTACCTTAAATGGGCTTACGATACCAAGTAATTGAGTTTGGAGTTTGGAGTTAATCGGCTGCCTGATAAAGTATCAAGCCATTAACTATCAACTATTAAACCATCAACCTTAAATGGTTGCAAAGAAAAATAAAACAAAAAAAGTATAACTTAGTTAATTCAATAAACACTATTTTTTACATAACTAGCCTAAAAAATGGATATCAAACAAATACAGGAACTGATTAAATTTGTTTCTCGTTCTGGAGTAAATGAAGTTGCTATTGAGCAAGAAAACTTCAAAATCACGATCAAAACAAACCAAGCACCAACAGTTGTGCATGCTACCGTACCACAAGCTCCGCTTGTACAGGCTGCTGCACCAGTTGCTACAGCTCCTACTGCTCCGGTTGCAGCAACACCTGCTGTACCTGCAGCAGAAGACACTTCAAAATACCTAACCGTTAAATCACCAATGATTGGTACTTTCTACCGCTCAGCCAGTCCGGATAAACCAATGTTTGTAAACGTTGGCGACGAGATTAGTGCAGGTAAAGTAGTTTGTATTATTGAGGCAATGAAACTTTTCAACGAAATCGAAAGCGAAATTTCTGGCCGTATCGTTAAAATCCTGGTTGATAATGCATCACCGGTAGAATACGACCAACCGTTATTTTTAGTAGAACCTATTTAGAAGCTTATTTCACAGATTCTTACGCCTCGGCCTCTGTTTTCACGAACCGAAAGACCGTAAAATTGTGATGATCTTCAGTATTGTATTTAACAAACTGAAAAAATATAAATGGTTCGTGGCGACACGAACCATGGCATTTAATTTAAAATTTGATTTATCGGTTATATTACGTTCAATGAGCAGTGTAATCGTATCATCGGTATAATCATCAATTAAAAAATTATGTTTAAAAAAATACTAATTGCCAACAGGGGAGAAATCGCTTTGCGTATTATCCGTACCTGTAAGGAAATGGGCATCAAAACGGTTGCTGTTTACTCTACCGCAGATCGCGAGAGTTTACACGTACGTTTTGCTGATGAGGCTGTTTGTATTGGCCCCCCACCTAGTAAAGATTCTTATTTAAATATCCCGAATATTATTTCGGCAGCAGAATTAACCAATGCCGACGCCATACACCCAGGTTATGGTTTCTTGTCGGAAAATGCAAAATTTTCTAACATCTGCCGCGAATATAACATCAAATTTATTGGTGCTACTCCTGAGCAGATTAACGGCATGGGCGATAAAGCTTCTGCAAAAGAAACCATGAAAATTGCAGGTGTACCAACTATCCCAGGATCAGAAGGTTTACTTAATAGCGTTAAAGAAGGTATTGCAATTGCGAATGAAATGGGTTACCCGGTTATCCTAAAAGCAACTGCCGGCGGTGGTGGCCGCGGGATGCGTGTGGTTTGGAAAGATGAAGATTTCGAAAATGCATGGGACAGCGCCCGTCAGGAATCTGGCGCAGCATTCGGTAACGATGGTTTATATTTAGAAAAATATATCGAAGATCCACGCCACATCGAAATCCAGATTATCGGAGATCAATTTGGTAAAGCCTGCCATTTATCAGAGCGCGATTGCTCTATTCAACGCCGTCACCAGAAACTGGTAGAAGAATCTCCTTCTCCATTTATGACTGATGAACTCCGCGTAAGAATGGGTGAAGCCGCCATTAAAGGTGCAATGGCCGTAAATTATGAAGGTGCAGGAACAATCGAATTTTTGGTTGATAAACACCGTAACTTCTACTTTATGGAAATGAATACCCGTATTCAGGTAGAACATCCGGTTACCGAAGAGGTGATCAACTTCGATTTAATTAAAGAACAGATTAAAGTAGCTGCAGGAATCCCGATTTCGGGTAAAAATTATACGCCAGAAATGCATGCCATCGAGTGTCGTATCAATGCAGAAGATCCGGCAAATAACTTCCGTCCATCACCAGGAAGAATTACCAATTTCCACTCTCCGGGTGGACACGGTGTTCGGGTGGATACACACGTTTATGCAGGATATTCAATTCCTTCTAACTACGATTCAATGATCGCTAAACTGATCTGCGTAGCGCAAACCCGCGAAGAGGCCATTTGCACCATGGAGCGTGCATTGAGCGAATTCGTAATCGAAGGGATTAAAACAACTATCCCTTTCCATTTACAATTGATGAAAGATCCTAACTTCAGGGCAGGAAATTTCACCACGAAATTTATGGAAACGTTCGAATTTATTGAATAATATAAATTACTATAAATTTTTAAATCCCATTTTGGTAAAACAGAATGGGATTTTTCTTTATTAAAAATTTTAAATTTATTTCAGTAAATTTGAATTATGGAAACATTAATTGTACATCCGGAAAATAAGGCCCAATTAAACGCAGTAAAGCAGGTATTAAAAGCCATGAAGATTTCTTTTGAAAAAAAGGAGAAGCCTTATAACCCAGAATTTGTAGAAAAAATTTTACAAGGGGATAAGGACTTCATAGAAGGGAACTTCACAAAAGTTGATTTAGATAACTTATGGAAATAGTTTTTCTTCCAAAAGCTAACGACGATTTAGATTTTTGGAAGAAATCAGGAAATAGTATTGTACAAAAGAAAATTCATAGTCTTCTAGTTGCTATAAATAATTCTCCATTTGAAGGCATTGGAAAACCAGAGCCGCTAAAATACAATCTAGCAGGTAAGTGGTCTAGGAGAATAAATTCAGAACATAGAATTATTTACGCAGTCTCAGAAACTGAACAAATTATTAAAATCTATTAGTTAAGAGGACATTACAATTAACTTTAAGTTTGAATTTGTCAATATATTAAACCATTTCTCAGAATAATATAAACTATTTCTATATTTAACACGTAAATACCATTCTATTCAAATAGAATGGTATTTTTGTTTTCAACATGAGCGACACTAAAAAAAATCTACTTACAAAAGCTATCGGGCAAAAGAGCACCACATTAGAGGCAGAAATGTCTTTTTTCGATCACCTGGATGTTCTCCGTAAACATTTAATCAGAGCCGTAATTGCCGTTGCCGTATTTACGGGTATCGCTTTTTACTTCAATGAAGAGATCCTGGATAAAATAATCTTTGGTCCGAAAAAGCCAGACTTCTGGACCTACCGTATGATGTGTAAACTGGTAGAACATTTTCCATCACTGGGTAAAGACATGTGTATCACCAAAATCAACGGTGAAATTATCAATACTGAAATGGCCGGACAGTTTAACCTACAGTTAAACGTTTGTGTAATGTGTGGTATTGTAGTTGGCTTTCCTTATCTTCTTTGGGAAATCTGGCGTTTTGTTAAGCCTGCATTACATGAAAAGGAACGTAAATCGGCTAGTGGGTTTGTATTTTTCGCTTCGGTCCTTTTTATTATTGGTATCCTTTTCGGGTACTTTGTTGTATGTCCGTTATCGGTTAACTTTTTAACAGGTTATACTGTAAGTGCTGAAATTAAAAATACTTTTACGGTTGATTCATACCTTTCATCAGTTGCTACCCTAACTTTAGGCACAGGTATTATTTTCGAGCTTCCGGTAATCATTTTTATCCTGTCAAAACTGGGATTAATGACACCAAAGTTGATGAGATCAAGCAGAAGGTACGCAGCTGTTATTATCCTGATTATTGCTGCGATCGTTACACCAACACCTGATATTATGACGATGTTGATCGTTGCTACGCCATTATTCTTGCTTTATGAGCTGAGTATTTTTGTTTCGGCCTACATTGAAAAGAAGAAGAAAAAAGCAGAAGCGGCTTTCTATGCTAACTAACAAAAACATTACGAACGGATTTCATAATTCTCTATAAATTTGACAATGTCTGATACAAAAATTAAAATTGCTATTGGAGCGGATCACGCCGGGTTTGAATACAAAGAAATACTAAAAGATTTTTTACAGGATTATGAAGTAAAAGATTTTGGCACCTATTCAGAAAGTTCTGTTGATTATCCAGACTTTGCCCATCCGGTTGCCGCAGCGGTAGAAAATGGAGAATTTACCTATGGCATTTTACTTTGCGGATCGGCAAACGGCGTAGCCATCACCGCCAACAAACACCAGCACATTAGGGCTGGTTTATGCTGGGAGAATGAGGTTGCTTCTTTGGTACGCAAGCATAATAATGCAAATGTTTTATGTATCCCCGCACGATTTGTTTCAGAAGAATTGGCTAAACAAATTACGACAACTTTTTTAACTACTGAATTTGAGGGCGGCCGTCATCAAAACAGGGTTGAAAAAATTTCGTGCTAACAAAAAACTCAACTAACTATTATCATAATGAACAAAAAATTTTTAACCCTTGGTTTGGCATCCATCGTATCAGCGAGTTGCTTTAGCCAAATCAAACCGCTTAAGCCTAATTCTGATGCAATAAAATTCAGTAAGGCCATTAATCCTGAAAATGCTTACAAACATCTTTCGGTTTTAGCATCTGATGAATATGAAGGCCGCGAAACAGGTACAAAAGGTGCCTGGATGGCTGCCGATTATATCCGCGATTACTTCAAATCATTAGGTTTAAAAGCGCCTGTAAATGGCAGCTATTTCCAAAAAATAGATCTGGTTAACGTTACCCTAAAAGAAAGCCAGTTAACCGTAAACGGTCAGCCTAAAGAATACCAAAAAGATTACCTGGTATCACCAAGCTTAGTAAGCGATAAAGGTTTTACTTTCTCTACAAACGAAATTGTATTTATTGGTTATGGCATAAAAAGAGATAGCTACAACGATTTTGCAGGTACCGATATCAAAGGGAAAGTGGTCATGATGTTCAATGGTGGCGATCCAACCTTAAAACCAGGTACAAGGATTGATAGAGCAGCTTACCGTGCAACTTTAGAGGCAAGGGCAAAATATTTTGCAGAAAACAATGTTAAAGCCATTATCCTGATCGATCCTGCTGTTGATAGAATAACTGAAAACACCAAACAAACGCTAAAAAAAGGGCGTGTAATGGTTAAAACCAACGCTGCTATCGAAGCTCAAAAGCAAAACGAAACCCCGCGTATTTCTATATCGGTAGCTTTGGCAAATGAATTATTCAAAGCATCAAATATAACGGTTGCAGATCTTCAGAAAAAAATAACAGACAGTCAGGCTCCTGCTTCACAGGTGTTAAATACGCCTTTTTCGGCAAGTGCAGCAAAAACAGAAACTGCAGTTAGGTGCGAAAATGTTTTGGGTTATTTAGAAGGTTCTGATCCTGTTCTTAAAAAAGAGGTATTGATCTTAACTGGTCACTACGACCATATTGGTTTGGAAACCGATCCGAATGCAAAAGATAAAGTAAACAATGGTGCCGATGATGATGGATCGGGTACTACAGGCGTTTTATTGATGGCTAAAGCATTTACAGATGCTAAGAAAGCTGGAAAAGGTTCTAAACGCAGTATCCTTTTTATGACTGTTGTTGGTGAAGAAAAAGGCTTATGGGGTTCTGAGTGGTACTCTGAACATCCTGTTTTTCCGGTTGAAAACACCATTGCTGATTTAAATACAGATATGATTGGCCGTACAGGCGAAGAATATTTAGGTAAACCAGATTCGGCAAACTACATCTATTCGGTAGGATCGAACATGTTAAGCAGCGATTTGGGTAAATTAAGTGAGCAGGTTAATGCCACTTATACTAAAATGAAACTGGATTATAAATACGACGATCCAAAAGATCCTGAGCAAATTTATTACCGTTCAGACCATTATAACTTCGCTAAATTAGGCATTCCTATCATTTTCTATTATGATGGAATGTTGCAACAGGATTACCACAAACCTGGCGACGAAGTAAGCAAAATCAACTTCCCGCTCTTGTCAAAAAGGGCAAAACTAACCTACTTTACCGCATGGGAGCTGGCCAACAGACCTAAACGCCCTGCAGTAGATATGGATGGAAAAGGAAATCCAAAGAAATAATCATTCAAAATATAGAGTCCCGGTTTTACATCGGGACTTTTTTATGCTTAACCATTTATACTTCACATTTCAAGATTAAAATGTTATTTTTGATTAAATCGAGTTATGGATCAGTTGCATATTTTAGAAAAAATTAAAATGATCCTTGTTGCCTATCAGCAAGAGGTAGAAGATTTTATTGATTTTATTTTACAAAAGAAAGTAGATAAAAAGGATAAAGAAAAAACCAATAGGAAACTTGGTTTACTTAAAGGGAAGATGAAAATGACTGGTGATTTTAATGCACCATTGGATGATTTCAAAGATTACATGTAGTGAAAAAATATTTGCTTGATACCCATGTTTTACTTTGGATGCAAGATGATAATGTTGCATTATCTAAACCCGCAAGAAAAATCTTAGAAGATTCAACTACTCAACTCTACCTAAGCATAGTTAGCTTATGAGAGATTACGATAAAACAATCTCTAGGCAAATTGCAATTAGAATATTCACTGGACGAATTAATAGATTCATGTAATGCCAGTAATATCAATATCCTTCCAATTGATTTTGGAACATTAAAAATACTTAAGACCCTCCCTTTTATTCACCGTGATCCATTTGATAGAATTATTGTCGCTACAAGTTTAGAGTTAGGTTTAGATCTAATTTCAAGTGATGAGGTTGCAAAAAAATACATAACTGCCGTAGTCTGGTAGAATCGATTTTAAATGTTAACTGTTTCTTTCTGTAACTTTTCTAAAAATAAACTCAATACGGTTTCCTATCTTTGAATTTATAACGAAGTACTTGAAAACTAAAATCAGTTAATACTCGTTACCCTATTACAAAATAACTATTGATGAATATTGCTGAGGAATTTTTAGAGAAATCTGACGAGAAAGCTTTCGATTTACCACATCGTAAAACCATTAATTATAATATTGGGAAATACAATGTTGCTGTTGAACGCGGTTTATCAAAATTCGAAAATTTAGAGGCATCCAAAAAAAAGGCACACGTGATTAAATGGCGTGTGATGGAAAACCTCGATAAATTCTTACCAGAATTCGAATCTAATTTTCAGCGCCGTGGCGGCAAAGTGATCTGGGCGAATGATGCTGAGGAAGCCCAACAGGAAATCCTTAATATCATCAAAAGGAATAACGGAAAAACGGTTATCAAATCAAAATCGATGACCACCGAAGAAATCCACCTGAACGATTTCCTGGAAAAAAACAATATCGAATCGTTGGAAAGTGATTTAGGCGAATACATTGTTCAATTGCTTGGTCAGGCACCATATCATATTGTTACCCCAGCCATGCACTTAAGTGCTACCGATATTGCACAGTTATTTCATGATAAATTTGGCACTCCTATAGATGCCACTCCCCCTCAACTCGTACAAAAAGCAAGAGAATTACTTCGAGATAAATACCTAACGGCTGACATAGGCATCAGTGGTGGAAATTTTTTAATTGCCGATACGGGAAGCATTGCCCTCACCGAAAACGAAGGGAATGCACGCTTAAGCACCACTTTCCCTAAAATCCATATCGCTATTGTCGGTATCGAGAAAGTAATTCCTTCTATGGCCGATCTGGATCTGTTCTGGCCTTTACTGGCTTCACACGGAACCGGGCAAAATTTAACCGTTTACAATACCATTTTAAGCGGTCCACGCCAGCCTAATGAAACGGATGGCCCGGAAGAAATGTATGTAATCCTGCTGGATAATGGCCGTACCAATTTGCTGGCACAAAAAGACCAGAGACAGGCTTTATATTGTATCCGTTGTGGTGCATGTTTAAATGCCTGCCCTGTTTATAAAAATATTGGCGGCCATACTTATAACACCACCTATAGCGGTCCTATAGGATCGGTAATTACCCCACATTTTAAAGGCATGGAAGAGTTTAAACACTTAAGTTATGCTTCCAGTCTTTGCGGCAAATGCTCAGAGGTGTGCCCGGTTAAAATTGATATCCATAAAATGTTACTGCTTAACCGCAGAGATGCCGCTGCAGGACATGAAAACGGCAAAAAAGAGGACATCGGCTGGAACATGTTCAACAAAATGATACAAAAACGAAAATGGATGGATTTCTTTGGTGGAAAGTTTAAAAACTTTATGCTCAAAAGCTTCTTCAAAAAGAGCTGGGGCAAATACCGCGAGATGCCAAAAGTTGCCGATAAATCTTTTGCAAAACAGTGGGAGGAGTTGAAAAAGAGTAAGGAGTCTTAAATAGATTTCAAGCTGAAATCTAATTTTAATCAACCTTTATTTTTGTATATTTGAGTATGGTACGAACAATAATAACACCCGATAAAGAAAATATCTCTATAGATGTTCCTAAGGCTTATATTGGGAAACAAATTGAGGTTTTGGTTTATGCTGTCGACGAACTTAAAGAGATGGAGAAACCTAAAAAAAAACATTCTGACTTCCGCGGTTCACTAAACCTTACCGACCAACAATATGAAGAATTCCAGCAATATATTATAGATAGCAGGAACGAATGGGAACGGGACATTTAGCTGATACAAACTCAGTAATTGAGTATCTTGAGAATAAACTACCTGAAAAAGCACTTCTGTTTATGGATAATCTTGAAATGCATTTATCTGTTATTTCAAGGATGGAACTTTTAGGCTGGTCCAAGATGACAGAACGGCAACTCCATGAATTAAATGGCTTTATTTCAGCTTCGCATGTTTATAATTTATCAGAACAGATTATTCAAAACACCATCAAAATAAGAAAATCGCATAAAATCAAACTTCCTGATGCTATAATTGCAGCAACAGCAATCACTAATAACCTTACCTTAATCACAAGAAATACTTCAGATTTTAAAAAAATTGTTAATCTTGAAATCCTAAATCCATGGGATATTTCTTAAAGTCTTAATCAAAAGCTCAATATGCATTTCAATCGAAGAGATAAAGGCGACCAATTCTTACTGAATTTATATAAAAGATTGCTTTACCCCCGGATGGTTGAAGACAAAATGCTAAAACTTTTACGGCAGGGCCGGATTGGTAAATGGTTTTCAGGCGTTGGTCAGGAAGCCATTGCAGTGGGCAGCACCTTAGCCATGCAAAGCGATGAATACATTTTGCCGATGCACCGCAATTTGGGTGTTTTTACCTCACGCGATATTCCATTAAAAAAATTAATGGCTCAATGGCAGGGTAAAATAACCGGTTTTACCAAGGGCCGCGACCGCTCCTTCCATTTTGGCACACAAGATTATAAAATTATTGGGATGATTTCCCACCTTGGCCCACAAATGGCCTTGGCTGATGGTATAGCATTGGCTGATGTTCTGGCCAATAAGCCGCATGCTACCTTGGTTTATACCGGCGAAGGGGCCACCAGCGAAGGCGATTTCCACGAAGCTGTAAATGTTGCCGCCGTTTGGAATCTCCCTGTTATTTTTCTGATCGAAAATAACGGATATGGGCTTTCTACCCCAAAATCAGAACAGTTCAGGTGCAAAAACCTGGTTGATAAAGCCATTGGTTATGGTATAGAAGGCATCCAGATCGACGGAAATAATATCTTAGAAGTTTATGATACCATCAACCAGCTGGCCATGGAAATCAGAAAAGATCCCAGACCGGTATTGGTAGAATGCCTTACTTTCAGGATGCGGGGCCATGAGGAAGCATCAGGGACTAAATATGTTCCGCAGGAATTATTTGATGAATGGGAAAAGAAAGACCCCTTAAGTAACTATGAAACCTATTTAATTGAGCAGGGTATTTTAACTTCCGATACCGTTATCGATATCAAAATCCAGATCAAAAGAGATATTGAGTTAGAAGTTGAGGAAGCTTTTAATGAGCCTGAACCAGTGGCAAATGTTACACAGGAAGAAACGGATATGTATTATCCATATCAGCAAGAAGTTATTCAACCCAATCAATCTTCAACGGAAAAAAGATACCTGGATGCGATAACCGATGGGTTGGACCTGGCCATGCAGAAATATCCTAATCTGGTTTTAATGGGGCAGGACATTGCTGACTATGGTGGCGCCTTTAAAATTACTGATGGCTTTACCGCAAAATATGGCAAAGGCAGGGTTCGCAACACCCCTATTTGCGAATCGGCCATTGTAGGTGCAGGTTTGGGTCTATCCATAAACGGTTATAAAGCTGTGGTAGAAATGCAATTTGCAGATTTTGTAACTGTTGGATTTAACCAAATTGTGAATAACCTGGCCAAAACGCACTACCGTTGGGGCGAAAAGGCCGACGTGGTGGTACGCATGCCTACAGGTGCCGGAACAGGTGCAGGTCCATTCCACTCACAAAGTAACGAAGCGTGGTTTACCAAAACACCAGGTTTAAAAATCGTTTATCCTGCTTTTCCTGAAGATGCAAAAGGTTTGCTATTGGCAGCTATTGAAGATCCAAATCCCGTACTTTATTTTGAACATAAATACCTGTACAGAAGTTTAACCGCTCCTGTTCCGGACGGTTATTACACTACGGAGATTGGCAAAGCCGTTACGCTTGCAGAAGGAAGTGCTTTTGCAATCATTACTTATGGCTTAGGTGTGCATTGGGCTTTGGATTACCAGAAACAACATCCCGAAAGTGGGGCTACAATAATCGATCTGCGCACACTTCAACCCTGGGATAAAGAAACTGTTAGTGAAGTGGTTAAAGCAACCGGAAGGGTTTTAATTTTGCACGAAGATACCTTAACCAATGGTTTTGGTGCCGAAATCTCAGCATGGATCGGAGAACATTGTTTTCAGTATCTGGATGCTCCGGTAATGCGTTGCGCCAGTTTAGATACCGCTATACCAATGAGCAAAGTATTAGAAGAAGATTTTTTAGCTAAAGCAAGATTAGCAGAAACGATTGATAAATTATTGAAATATTAAATAGTTTTGCCACGGAGACACAGAAATCACGGAGAACATTAATTATTAATTCCGTGCCAATCCGTGTTTCCGTAGCTAATTTATATAAACAGCATGAGCAATTTTAAAGTCGAAGGAAATATCATCGACATCACAAAACGAAATATTTTCTTTGGCGAAGTAGCGGTAGAGGAAGGCAGGATAAAATCAGTCACCAAAATTGCCGATCAGCAAGATGGTGCTCATTTTATTTCTCCGGGTTTTATCGATAGTCATGTACATATAGAAAGCAGCATGCTCATTCCGAGTGAATTTGCACGTCTGGCAGTTGTACATGGCACTGTTTCTACCATTAGCGATCCACATGAGATTGCCAATGTTTGTGGCATGGAAGGGGTAGAATTCATGATCGAAAACGGCAATACGGTTCCTTTTAAATTCAACTTTGGTGCGCCGAGCTGTGTGCCTGCTACCATTTTCGAAACCGCCGGTGCCGAATTGAATCATGATGATGTAAAAGCACTTTTAGAACGGCCTGAGATAAAATATTTGAGCGAAATGATGAATTTCCCCGGGGTACTTTATAAAGATGAAGAGGTTTTAAAAAAAATTGCTGCTGCGCACGAGTTGGGCAAACCTGTTGATGGCCATGCACCCGGATTACGTGGTGATGCTGTTCAACAATATATCGATGCGGGAATTTCTACCGATCACGAATGTTTTACTGCGGAAGAGGCGCTGGATAAATTACAACGCGGCATGAAAATCCTGATCCGTGAAGGAAGCGCAGCAAAAAATTTCGACGCACTCATCGATCTGCTAAATGATTGGCCTGAAATGATGATGTTCTGCAGTGACGATAAACATCCCGATAGTTTGGTCGAAAACCATATTAACCAGCTTTGTGCAAGGGCGGTAGAAAAGGGAATCAATATTTTCAATATCCTGCAGGCAGCCTGTATCAATCCTATCCTCCATTATAAATTGGATGTTGGCTCATTACAGATAAACGATAATGCAGATTTCATTGTAATCGAAGATCTAAAAAATTTCAAGGTTAAACAAACCTATATTGACGGATTATTGCTTGCCGAAAATGGCAAAACCGTGGGCGATTGGGTAAAACATGTGGAAGATCAGGAATCAGTAAACCATTTCAACTGCAGTTTAAAAAAGGAAGAAGATTTTATTTATCCATTCACCGGACAGGAAGAAATCCCGGTTATTGAAGCCTTAGATGGACAACTGATCACGAACAGGTTATCAGCTAAACCAAAGGTTTTAAACAATAACATCATCAGCGATCTGGAAAATGATGTATTAAAAATGGTGGTGATAAACCGTTATCATGATGCACCTGTGGCAATATCCTTCGTAAAAAACTTTGGCTTAAAACAGGGCGCTATTGCATCAAGTGTTGCACACGATAGTCATAATATTATTGCGGTTGGTGCCGACGATAAAAGCATCTGCGAAGCCGTAAATTTAGTGATCAAGGAAACCGGAGGTGTAGTGGCCCTGGGAAATGGGAAAGAAGAAGTTTTGGCCTTGCCGGTTGCCGGCTTAATGAGCAATCATAATGGTTACGAGGTTGCAGCAAGTTATACCTCAATTGATCAGTTTGCAAAAGATCTGGGCTCAACCTTACTTGCCCCTTTCATGACGCTTTCTTTTATGGCATTATTGGTAATTCCGCATTTAAAGCTAAGCGATAAAGGTTTATTTGACGGAGATGAGTTTAAGTTTGTTTAAATCGCGCCTATAATAGACTTAAATAAAAAGGCTCGTCATTGCGAGGAGGAACGACGAAGCAATCTTAAAGCGCATGCTGGTAGCGATCGTTGTAAGATTGCTTCGTCGGCTGAAAAAGCCTTCTCGCAATGACGACTTCTGGCATTTTATCTGTGGGTTGAGGCTCCCCTGTTATTCATATTGACTTTTATGCAATAAATTATTCCTCGAAATGACGACTTTTCGTTATTCCTCTACAAAGACCTCCGCCAAAGGATTGAACAGGTATAAACGCTTATCATCCAGACACACACAACGGTACCGCTTCCTAATCCGTTCGCCTTTGGTAAAACGCCGGCCATCTTTAATTTTAAAGGTGCTGTTAATCGGCAGTTGTTCCAGGTGCAGGGTTTCTGTTTTATTGCTATCGTATTTTTTTAAGGCCCGCGATAAATGCAGGTCAGAACAGCTGGATGCCGCCGGATTGGACATATAATGATCAATTGCTATATGAATATCAGCAGGAAAAATATTCAATTCAAAAAAAGGAACCATCATCCGCTGAAAATTCTTCTTCCACTCTGAGCCATGTGGTTTTACCTTATTCTTAAAATCGTTCCAGGTAAGGAGGTGCGCAAACTCGTGTACGGTAGTAACCAGAAAAGCGTAATGGTTGAGGTTAAAATTTACCGAAATGCGGTGGCCTTTGCCTTGATAAGGATGGCGGTAATCGCCCAGTTTTGTAGAACGGGTTTTGGCAATTTTAAATTCACACTGAAAATAATCTATCCATTTTGCAATTAGCGGCGCCGCTGGTTCGGGCATGTACTGCGCTAAAACTTTAACCTTTTCCACGAATGCTAAGATAACAATTTGCTAAATCATTTCAACCATATGAGACATATAAGAACATTTAAGATCGCAGATACTATATTAATGTAAGAATCTGAACAGGTCATTTACATATGTTTTTTGTCCACTCTCATAAATATTCAAACAGTTGAAATTGATTATCAAGCCCATTGGCACCTCTAAAAGCTTCATATAAGTTAAAATTTGTGCCTCATGAATAGGTAATACTTTCTCAACCGCTTTTAGTTCCACAACTATACAATTTTCAACAAACAAATCACACCATAATTCTGTCTCAACTAAAGTTTCTTTATAGTAAACTGGCACTAACATCTCAGATTTGTAATTTATTCCACGAAGAGTCATTTCATGTTTCAAACATTTATGATAAACACTTTCCAACAAACCTGGCCCAAGCGCTTTATGAACTTCAATTGCTGCTCCATTAATTTTATAAATTAACGTTTTTAGATATTCTTTATTCGCCATGTCTTATATGGTTATCATAAATCTATTCTTCCGATGGAAACAACGATGCCAAAACCAATTTAATCTCACCAAAAGAATAATCCTTCCCTAAAAATTCCCTTATAGTAGCCATTGATTTTGTTTTCTGGCTTTCTACCGCATCTGCAATATTTCTGATTTTGTTGGCTTTTACCAGTTTGGTCACATCCAGTTGTTGTGTAGAAACATAATATGCTAAATGCCCTTCAATCGTTCCTGCAGAAAAACCCCGTTCTTTTGCAATTTCATCTATGGTTTTGCCCTGCTCATAAAGCTCGAAGCTTACCAGTTTGGTATCTATTTTGGGTTCTTTTTTCTTTTTCTCGGATGCTGATTTTACCTTAAGTGTTTCTCCTTTTAACTGAATTGCCTGCTGGAGTTGTTTACTCCGTTCAACTGTATTTAATAAGGCATCGGTATCTGCTTTGCTAAATTCTTTACCCTCAATCAACGCCTTTAACAGTGCTTTGCTTTTGTGCATTTTTTTCAGTTGTTCATACACCAGAATTTCGAGTTCGAGTAGTTCGGTAACATAAGTTTTAATCTGCTTTTCTTCTTTAATCACTTCAATTTGCGCCAGAAAACGGTCGGAAATTTCTTTAACCAGCGGATTAAAATATTTTAAAGCCGCCTCTACCCTTTTCGATACGTTAAATAAAGTATGCTCAGTTTGCTGTGCAAACAGATTTTTCAATTGATTAACAAACGTATCGGCAGTAGCCGTTATTTTCTGAAAATCCGTGTAAACAGTATCTGTCCAATCTTCATGCCTTTGTTTGGCAGATTTTTCACTTTTATCAAATGTCTGGCGGTGTTCTTTTAAATAATACCTAATCAGGTTCAGATCAAAAGCTGCAAGCAGGTAACTGCGAATAAAAGCATAACTCTCTAAACTGATCTGCTTGTTTAATACCTCTGATGGCTGTTTCGTTTTTGAAAAATAATGTACGTTCTGATCTTGTTGCAAACCACTTTCGCGCAGATGAGAAGTTAAAACAAGCCCTTTTAAGGAACGTAACCGGGATAAAGCCACATAAGCCTGACCAGGCGCAAAAGCATCGCCAACATCAATAATAGCTTTATCAAAGGTTAAACCCTGACTTTTATGTACCGTAATGGCCCAGGCCAGTTTAATGGGATATTGGATAAAAGAACCAGCAACATTTTCTTTAATCTCATTAGTTGCTTCGTCTAATTTATATTTTACATTTTCCCAGGTATAGGGAGAAATCTGGATCACTACCTTATCTTCTGGCAATTCAATTTCAACTACATCTTTTTCAATATGATGCACCACGCCGATTTTACCATTGTAATATCGTTTTTCTGAAGTCATGTCATTTTTAATGAACATTACCTGTGCCCCCACTTTTAATTCGAGGCTCTTATCATTCGGATAGGCATATTCGTTAAAATCACCCTGAACCTTTGCCTCAAAAAAGTAAGATTTATTTTTCAACTGGGCTAACCTTTCGCGGTTAATACTATCCGCTTTATTGTTATGGGTGGTTAAAGTGATGTAATTTTCATCTGCCGAAGGTTTAAAATCCTGCTTAAAATGTTGCCTTAACAAGGCGGTATCTTCGGCGGTGATTTTATTATTCCGCAGGTTATTCAGTAAATCAATAAAAACAGCATCATCCTGGCGGTAAATTTTATCCAGTTCGATGTAAACCGGTGGATTATCCTGCAGGGCAAGCGCATCAAAAAAATAAATACTCTTGTAAAACTTGGCCATAATGCGCCACTCATCATTTTTTACTACGGGGGGTAGCTGGTGCAAATCGCCGATAAACAATAACTGAACCCCACCGAATGGAAGGTTTCTGTTTCTTCGTACATAACGCAGGGCAAAATCGATGGCATCGAGCATATCGGCCCGTAACATACTCACCTCATCAATAACCAATAACTCCAGTTCCTGCAACATGCGGCGTTTATTGCCCTGCATGTTTAAGTGTTTTACTAAAGTTTTGGGCGTATTAAAATTGAAATTGATGTTTTCGTTGATTAAAGTCCCGGCAGCATCAGGAAAAAAAGCACCAAAGGGCATCTGGAAAAGCGAATGAATGGTTACCCCAGCTGCATTAATGGCAGCAATACCTGTTGGAGCTACAATTAAAGCTTTTTTATGCGTAAGCTGAATGAGTTTCCGTAAAAAAGTTGTTTTACCTGTTCCGGCTTTTCCGGTTAAGAAAACGTGTTTTGAGGTGTAATTAACGAATTTAGCCGCAATTTCTGCAGGCATAGAAGTTTCTTCTAGAGTGGGCATCGGCAGTAAAATTTTAGTTAGCAATAAACGGAGGGACAAATAAAGCTAAACATTTTAGCACAAAATTAAACAATGATTGATGAGAAATTTTAATTTTTGATCGATAATTTTATTTAAGACGAGTGGTTGAGCCAATTTTTATTAGATTTCTGATTAAGATCATTATTATTTGCAGCGAATTAATGCCTCGAAGGGAATTAGTGCACAAGCAACCTAAACCTGACAGAAACGGCAGCTCCCGATTTTTCTATCGGGACTACAGTGTATGGCAGGGCTGCAATAACAAAAGAACCATTGCCACTGCTTTTCAAAAACAATAAACACGCAACCCATTTTCAATTAAACAATTAACCTATTCAAACTTTAACCAAAATCCTTATCTTTGCGGCCTGATGAAACAACAATATTCAAATCTTATCGCTGTTAAATTCCTTTAACAAGGTTTCATCTCTTTTTACACCCAAAATTTTATTATGCTTAACCCTGAAATAGAAAAACGTAAAACCTTTGCCATTATTAGTCACCCCGATGCGGGCAAAACCACGCTGACAGAAAAATTTCTGCTTTTTGGTGGTGCTATAAACACTGCTGGTGCGGTAAAAAGGAACAAAGCCAATCAAAGTAATACCTCCGATTTTATGGAGATTGAGAAGCAGCGTGGTATCTCGGTGGCAACTTCGGTAATGGGTTTCGAATACAGCGGCAAGCGCATCAACATCCTGGATACACCGGGTCACAAGGATTTCGCAGAAGATACTTACCGTACTTTATCGGCCGTGGATAGTGTTATTTTGGTAGTCGATTGTGTAAAAGGTGTAGAGGAACAAACTGAAAAACTGATGTCGGTTTGCCGTATGCGTAACACCCCTGTAATTATCTTCATCAACAAAATGGACCGTGAAGGTAAAGAGGCTTACGATTTATTGGATGAGATTGAAGAGAAACTGAATATTAGTCTTTGTCCGCTTTCCTGGCCAATTGGTCAGGGTCATACCTTTAAAGGTGTTTACAGTATCTATAATAAACATTTAAATTTATTCAATTCGGATAAAACCAAAGTAACCGATTCGGTTGTGGCGGCCAATGATTTAAATGATCCATCTTTATTAAATTACCTCAAAGAAAACGAAATCAATGCCTTAAAAGACGACGTTGAACTGGTTAATGGCATCTATGGTAACATTGATAAGGATTTATATACTGAAGGTTTGGTTGCACCCGTATTTTTTGGGAGTGCGATTAACAACTTCGGAATCAAGGAGCTTTTAGATACGTTTATCGATATCGCTCCAAGCCCTCGTCACCGCGAAGCCGAAGAACGTGACGTACTGGTGGAAGAGAAAAATTTTAGCGGATTTGTATTCAAGATCCACGCCAATTTAGATCCGAAACACCGCGACAGGATTGCCTTTTTACGTATTTGCTCTGGTAAATTTGAACGCAATAAATTCTATTACCACACCCGTCAGGATAAAAAATTAAAGTTCTCCAATCCGATGGATTTCATGGCGAATGAAAAAAGCATTGTAGAAGAAGCATGGCCAGGTGATGTGGTAGGCTTATACGATAGTGGTAACTTTAAAATTGGCGATACCTTAACCGAAGGTGAAAAATTGCAGTTTAAAGGAATCCCGAGTTTCTCTCCTTCTATTTTTAAAGAGGTAGAAAATATGGACCCAATGCGTACCAAACAGCTGGAAAAAGGCATTGAGCAGTTAACGGATGAAGGTGTGGCACAGTTATTTGTGATGCAGCCCGGAAACAGAAAAGTAATCGGTGCAGTTGGTGAGCTTCAGTTCGAGGTAATTAATTTCAGGTTAGAGCACGAATATGGCGCAAAATGCCGTTTCCGTACCTTGAGTTATACCCGATCGAGCTGGGTAACTTCTACCGATAAAAAGAAACTGGATGAATTTGTAAAACGTAAGCAGCAGCATATCGGTTTTGATAAAGAAGCCAATCCTGTTTATTTGGCCGATAGTGAATACATGATTAATTTAACCAAACAGGATTATCCAGATATCGAATTTCATAAAACAAGCGAGTTTAAAAGTTAAGCCCTAAAGAGGCCTTTGTAAATGAGATTTAAACCTCTCAGATCTAAAAGATCTGAGAGGTTTTTTTATATCCTTCATCATAAATTAAAACTAAAAAAATAGTTTTTGGCATAAAAGTTGTAACTATGCAGATAGTCAAACACACTATCTATACACCCTGATGAAAAACATTCTAAACCATGCGCTGGTTATTTTCCCGCTATTATTTACAGTTTCTTGTAAAAAAGATGAGGCTATTGTTCTCCCAACCGAAAAACCTACTGATAAGCCTACTGAAAATGATAAAACAACTTCGGTAACCTGGAATTTCGACTCCTTTATTGTTGATGATCAGAAAGTAAATCAAATCTTTCCTGGAGCAATTTTCAATATCAAACAAAATGGCAATGATCTTGAATTGATTTCCCTGAAAAATGAATATACCCCATTGCCCATTACAGCATCAACTTCTATCGTTGGTACCACAAACAAAGCCTTTAACGATATACCTTCTACCGATAAGATTTCTACTTATACCAAAAACTTAACAGTCAAAAACACTGTTGAACAACAGGCCTATTCAGAAGATGAATTTAAGGATTACAATGTTGTAAAATACTTCCTTTCAAACAATGATGATGTAAAATCAATTTTTGAAAAAAGCGGAACCACAACATCAACACGGATCTCCAAAAAACACGCTTTATATTTTTTCAACAATAATGGAAAATTTTCGCTTGACATGAATCTTCCACGTAAAACAGAATTATTATCTGTGGCTGATGCAACGAAAATGAATGCAACAAATAACGCCTATTACATCAACAGTGTTGTATATGGCAATAACTCTTTAATTTTAGCAGAAGCTGACGCGGATTTTGCAACATTGAAAGTTGCTCTAAAAACGGTGCTTTTAAAACAAGAGTTAACGTTAGCACAAATACAGACTTTAAACACCGCCAAGGTTACTTTTTATGCCAGGAGCGGAAACGAAAAATCGTTTATTAAAATGGCTAACAATTTAAACGAGATTAAAGCTGTCGCACAAGAGTTTGAAACATTTAATAACGCAGTTATTGCCTACCCTATATCGTACTCCATGCGCTCAGTAAAAGATTTTACCCTGTTTCATCATCAAATAACAGTTAATATTATTAAATAACTGATAATGGCCAAACTTATGAACCCAGGATGTTAATTTCAATATTATCTTTTGTTTCATATTGTTCGTAAGTTTGAGCCAACCTCTTTTTAATTTTCGAGATCAGCAATCTTGGAGAAAGCACTTTAACACATTCTCCAAAACCTAAAATCTCGCGTTCCAGTTCATAATTCAATACCACATCGATCCTAAAAGTTGTTGTTTTTTCGTTCTTACTTAATGCCACCTGCGATTGATGCATCGGTTTGGTCACAACATAAGGCGCATGTTCGTTTGTAAATTCGAGAATCACTTTTTGAGCACGATCTTTCTCATTTTTGGTTACACCGATTAGATCTTCGTAATACCGGTCGAAATCTACCCCTTGATAACTTACAAACTCTTCATTAGGTAGTTCCTGAAATTCGATAATCCGATCTAAAGCTAAATTTAAAATCCCAGGTCGTTTTTTTGCCTTGCAGATTAAAAACCAACGGTTTCTGTATTCTTTTAATAAATATGGATAATAAATTCCCTGCTGAGATTGTTGTGCCTTGAAAGATTTATATTCGATTAATAGCGATCGTTTATTTAACACCGCCTGGTATAAAGGTGGGATACACTCCAAACCTTTAACCAGTTTATTACTTTCCAGCTGGATATTATTACCACTCTGCTTGGTCGATTTATAGAGGTTATTTTCCAAACGGGCAATCATATCGCTCATTTCGTCGAAATAATTAAAGGCATTAAACTGTTTCAGTACGCCAACAATTTCTTTCATTTTATCTACATCGGCATTATTGATCGGTGCCTTGGTAATACTAAAGCCTGGATCCTCATAAGCATAAAAACGTTTGTCTTTTACCACAATCGGTGCATTATAACCCAATTTATCACTCCGCATCAGTTGAATATCAGCCTGAATAGTACGTTTGCTTACACCTGTAGTAATTCCCTCCAATTCGTAAAGCGTTGCAGATACCTTTTCGATAAGATCTTCTAAAGTCCATTTACGGAAACGGTTTTTCAAACAATCATCGATGGTTTTATACCTGATGAGCGCTAATTTATTTACAGCCATTTTAAAGGTGGTTTTAGGTTTTTGCCAAAAATCTGGTGATTTCGCTGACCTAAATATAAGGATTGTTTTATATCTACGCAGTCTAACTGCGCACTTGAGTAAATAAAGAAACAATAAGCAGATAAAATAAATTTTATTAACCTGATTATCAAATATTTAAACAATAAGCAATAAAATATTTTTCACTACGCAAATCAGTCGCGCAGTGGTGGTAGCATCTTTGTAATGTCGCCAGTCGATAAAGTTCTTTGAAAAATATTAAGACTAACAATCTGATTTACAAAGACAGTTTACTGTCTTAAATAATACGTGCGCTCAGCTAAGCTGTTCTGGTTTTTCTGGTTCAGTAAGAAGCCCCTGTTCCCGGTAGGTGGAACAGGGTAACGTTAATGCAGATCAGATTAATATAAAGAAATTCCGATGAATAATCGGGATGGCAATACTAAATAAAACTTATCCAATGTTGTGGGTTTCGGAATAGCCCCAAAGTATTCGGGCACATTGCGTAGAATATACTGATAACGATTATGATAGATTGTCTAAACACGTTGTGTGTCGTGGGTTCGAATCCCACTTCCGAGCAATCGGAATAATTCAGGGGTAGAATAACAACCACCAAAATGCAGGTTCGAATCCTGCTTCCAACTCAAAACTGGAATCGCATAAGGGTAATGCAATGGATTAGGGTTCCATCTAGAAAGAAGGGCAACTTTTCAAACCGCCCACAAAAACCAGCGTTGCGCAACTGCATTTGGCTTAAAGATTTTTCGGAATCCAAAAGCAAATCTGTGTTTGCTCAGCAAGAATCAGTGCAGCAGGAAAAGATTTAAAAATCAAATGGGTTATCGAAAAGGTAAAATACTCCAAGGATTATAAAACCGGTAAGAAAATCCCATCTCATTTTTAAACAAAGCCTGATAAACTTTTACTTCCGCAGAAAACAGGTAAATGTTCTTACGCAACGCTTTTAAAAGATTAAATAACAATATAAATAAATCTTAACATCAAAAAAACATGAAAAGAGTAACGATTAACAGCAATTATGTTGGATTGGTGTTTAAAAAAGGAAAATTAAAAAACGTTTTAACTGCAGGAAATTACTGGTTAGGCTTCGGCGAAAGCATCACTTTGTACGATATGGCAAAAGAGTACTATTACACGGTTGCCGAATTGGACATCTTGCTTGAAAATACAGATTTTTCAGACCTGATTCACTTGGTAAGTGTTGCCGATAATGAATTGGCTTTAGTTTATCAAAACAAAAACTTCAAATCCATTTTAACCGCCGGCAGACATGCCATCTGGAAAGGTTTGTCTACATATAACTTTGTTAAAGTTGATATCAGTAATATCAATATTGACGAAACAATTGATAAAAACTTATTGGAGAAAGCGCCATTATTGAATTACATCAGGGCTTATAAAGTAGAATCGTTCGAAAAAGCCTTGCTATTTATCGATGGTAAATTTGAAAACGTATTGGACGCAGGAAACTATGTTTACTGGAAAAACAGCACTACTATTCAAGTTTTAAAAACCGATATGAGACAATTGAATATGGAGATTATCGGACAGGAGATCTTAACTAAAGATAAAGCGCAATTGAGGGTAAACTTCAGCATCCAGTACAAAGTTGATGACATCATCAAAGCATTATTGGAGAACAAAGAATTTGAAAAGCAATTGTACATCACCATGCAATTGGCATTAAGAGAAAGTATTGGCTTAATGACTTTTGACGAATTGATGGAAAGTAAAGAAAAAGTTGCTGAAATGGTAATGGCCATCACCCTGGATAAGGTTGAAAACCTGGGCGTAAAATTAACGAACTGTGGTGTTAAAGACATCGTTTTACCTGGTGATGTTAAGGAAATTATGAACCAGGTTTTAGTTGCCGAAAAACGAGCACAGGCCAATATCATTACCCGAAGAGAAGAAACAGCCTCGACCAGAAGTTTGCTGAACACCGCAAAATTGATGGAAGATAACAGCATGTTATATAAGTTGAAAGAGATGGAATACTTAGAGAAAATCGCGGAGAAAATCAACAACATCAGCTTATCGGGCAGCGGACAAATTGTTGATCAATTGAAACAGATCTTCGTAAAATAAATTAAATTTATAAACTCCCCGGTTACGTGCATGTTGCCAGCCGGGGATTAATAAAAAATAAAATGAAAACCACCATCATAAATAAACTTGCAGAAATAGAAAAAGCAAATGATATCAAAATATTATTTGCCTGCGAATCAGGAAGCCGTGGATGGGAATTTCCGTCACCGGATAGCGATTTCGATGTGCGTTTTATCTATGTGCGTCCACTTAATTATTACCTTTCCGTTTCGGAGAAAGACGATCATTTGGGTTTTCCAATCAATGACGAGTTAGATATATACGGTTGGGATATAAAAAAGGTACTTAAATTAATTCGTAAATCGAATACTACTCCTTTCGAATGGCTACAATCGCCTATTGTTTATAGAGAACAGGCTCATTTCAGGGATGAATTATGGACATTATGCCAATCTTATTTCTACAGGAAAACGAATGCGAACCATTACCTGGGAATAGCACATGGTGCATTGGAAACCGTAACAAATGGCAACGAAATCAAAATCAAAAAGCTTTTTTATGTACTTCGTTCGTTACTTTCAGCAAAATGGTGCTTAGAAAAAAATACAATCGCACCAATGACCATCGGTCCGCTTTTAACCCTAATGCCAATGCAGCTTCAAACATTGGTAAAGGATTTAATCACATTAAAATTAAGTTCTGCCGAAGGTTTTATAATCAATATAAACACAGAATTGCGTGGATACATTGATAAAGAATTTAAAAGCTGTACTGAAGAGGCTAAAAATCTGCAAAAAGAAAGTTTCGGTACAGAAATGCTCGATGCCTTTTTTAGAAATACAATAAACCGTTATGACGATTAAAGATTTAAAGGATCAGAACCTGCTCTTATTTGAATGTTTAAGTGGTAGCAAGGCTTACGGGCTGGATACGCCGCAATCAGACACTGATATTAAAGGGATATATTATATGCCAAAAAAAATGTTTTTTGGACTGAAGTATATTCCACAAATCAGCAATGAAAGTAACGATGAAGTATATTATGAAATTGGCCGTTTTGTTGAATTACTGATCAAGAATAACCCCAACATTGTAGAAATTTTAGCAACACCTGAGGATTCTATCCTGTACAAGCATCCCATAATGAATAAGCTAAATATCGACATGATTTTGTCGAAACTATGCAAAGATACTTTTGGTGGATATGCCTTAACCCAGATCAGAAAAGCAAAAGGTTTAAATAAGAAAATTTTAAACCCAATGCCAAAGAGAAGGAAAACGATACTTGATTTTTGTTTCATTACGGTTAATTATTCATCGGTAAAAGCTAAAAGCTGGCTCACAAAAAATGGCATTTCGCAGGTAGATTGTGGATTGGCAAAAATCCCGAACACTAAAAATCTCTATGCATTATTTTATGATAAAGAAAAGAAATTTAACCTTAAAGGGATCGCCAATAAAGAAAATGCTAACGAAGTTTCCCTATCTGCTATACCTGCCGGGGAAAAAGAAATTGCCTATTTGTTTTTCAATCAGGATAGTTACTCATCCTACTGCAAAGAGCATAACGAATACTGGGAATGGGTAGAAAAAAGAAATGAAGTACGATATACGGTAAACAAAAGCCATGGTAAAGATCATGATGCAAAAAACATGATGCACACCATTAGGCTTTTGCAAGTGGCACTTGAAATTGTACGAGATGGAAAACTTAATGTAAAACGACAGAACAGAGATGAGCTGTTAGCTATAAAAGAAGGTGAATTTGAATACGATGAAATATTAAAAATGGCAGAAGAACTGATGATACAAATAGAAAAAGAAACGGTAAAAAGCAAGCTTCAGGAAAAACCTGATGCAGCGCTAATTGAATCTTTACTTGTAGAAATGAGAGCAGAACTTTATGCCGACAAAAAATAAAACAATGAACAACAACATAACAGGTAATAACCTGATCGAAATAGGTTATTCCGAAGGAAAAATAGTAGGCCTGGCTTTAGATATCTTGAAAGAAAATTTCACAGATATCGAAGAAAAAGAATTATTAGCCTTATTTAAAAAAGTAATAGAATATCCGGAAAGTTTTTTGGATGACGAAGTACTGAGCGTGCTGGCAACTACTCTGATTGAGAAAGCCAAGCCAAAACAAGATGAAACCATTGAATTGATTAACAATGCGAAAGAATATTCCATTTTTGGTGCTGATTATATTGAAGAAGGGGCCAGAAACCAAATGGATATTGCCATGAAATTACCGGTTTCGGTAGCTGGGGCATTAATGCCTGATGCGCACCAAGGTTATGGCTTGCCAATTGGAGGTGTTTTGGCTACCCGAAATGCCATTATTCCTTATGGGGTAGGTGTTGATATCGGTTGCCGAATGGCCTTGAGTATTTTCGATATTCCTGAAAAACATTATTTCGGAAAAGATGCAATGTATAAACGCGAGTTAATTGCTTTTACCAAATTTGGCGCAGGTCAAAACTTTAAAGGTAATGAAAGAGCCGATCACGAAGTTTTAGAAGACGAAGCCTTTAACTCCACGCCCTTTCTTAAAAACTTACATGGAAAGGCGTGGGCACAATTGGGTACTTCGGGTGGCGGTAACCACTTTGTAGAATGGGGAATTATCGATTTTGCTGAACGCGATGAGATTTTGAGTATCGATAAAGGACGTTATGTGGCCTTGTTAACACATTCCGGTTCGCGTGGCTTTGGAGCTACTGTAGCAGATTATTATACCAAACTGGCCAAAGAGATTTGTAAACTCCCTAAAGAGGCGGCAAATCTTGCTTATTTAGACTTAAATTCTGAGGAAGGACAAGCATATTGGATCGCGATGAATTTAGCCGGCGATTACGCTTCGGCTTGCCATGAAGTGATTCATAAAAGGTTAACCAAAGCCATTGGCGCTAAAGTTTTGGCCAAAGTAGAAAATCACCATAATTTTGCCTGGAAAGAAATGTTCGAAGGTGAAGAAGTAATCGTGCACCGAAAAGGCGCCACACCAGCGGGTAAAGGTGTAATGGGTATTATCCCGGGAAGTATGACGGCTCCAGGGTTTTTAGTGAGGGGTAAAGGTGAGGCAAGTGCCATCAATTCAGCATCGCATGGTGCAGGTAGACAAATGAGCCGTTCGAAAGCTTTTCAATCGATTACTAAATCGGATATGAAAGCCATTTTAAAAGACCATAATGTAACTTTAATTGGTGCAGGTTTAGATGAAGCGCCAATGGCCTATAAAGACATTAACAAAGTAATGGCCGCACAAACAGAACTGGTTGACGTAGTGGCTAAATTTGAACCAAAAATGGTGAGAATGGCTGATGATGGAAGCAGGGAGGATTAGTTTGAAGTCTTGAGTCAGAAATAGAATCCTATAGAAAAATCGTCATCTCGACTGAAGCGCAGCGAAATGGAGAGATCTATAATAGATTTCTCGACTGCGCTGCACTCCGCTCGAAATGACGATCAAATCCAGAAAAAACCCTCTTCAAAATTAATTGAAGAGGGTTTCTTATATATTTATAATTTTATTTCAGTTTACTCAATGCTGTTTTAATCCTTGGCAACATATCTTTAATATCCTGCAAAGTACAAGCCCCAACCGAAGCCCTGAACCAAGGCATGCTATCTTCGTTTCCGAAAGCAGAGAAAGGTACCAGCGCAGCCCCAGCTTCTTTAATCAGGTAGAAATTTACATCTGCACTGTCTTTTAAAACCTGACCATCTTCAGTCGTTTTTCCGATATAGTCGATTTTAATGGTTAAATAAATGGCCCCCATTGGCTCTACGGCATCAACATTAAAACCTTCTGCTTTTAATTCGTTAAAACCATTGTAAAGCGCATTCAAACTATCCTGGATTTGACCTTTAAAGCTGGTTAAGAAAGTATCAACCTGTGTTTTATCGTTAAAATAATTAGACATGGCAACTTGCTCGGCTTTTGGTGCCCAGGCACCCATGTGGCCAACCAAAGCTTTCATCCTGTTGATAATATCTTCAGGCCCGAAACCCCAGCCTACACGCACGCCTGTTGCAGCTAAACATTTAGAACTACCATCAACAAAAACGGTAAATGGTCTCATCTCAGGTCTTAGAGAAACCGGATTTACGTGTTCTTTACCAAAAGTTAAAAGCGAATAAATCTGATCGTACATCATGTACAATGGTTTTTCATCTGCACCACGAGAAGCATTTTCTTCTAAAACGGCATCACAGATTTCAGCCAGTGAATCGGCATCGAACATCGTTCCGGTTGGATTTAATGGCGAACATAAGGCCAATAAAGTTGCCCCTTTTAAATGAGGCTTCAATTGTGCAGCTGTTGGCATAAAATTATGCGCAGCATCTGTTTCTACAGCAATGGTTTTAGCTGAGGTTAAGTGAGAATAGTGGTTATTGTTCCATGATGGAGCAGGGAAAACCACAGTATCACCCGGATCGATCAAAGCCAGGTAAGTAGCATAAATCAACGGACGTGAGCCACCAGAAACCAAAATACTATTGGTGTTGTATTCTAACCCGAACCTATCTTTCAATAATTCTGAAACGGTTTCGCGCAATGGCAAAACACCATCTGCAGGCGGGTAATTGGTTTGATTGGCATTGTACGCATCCACAATCCCTGCTTTTAATTCAGTTGGGATCGGGTAAATATTTGCATCAAAATCACCTATGGTTAAGTTGGCGATTGAAGCACCTTTGCGCTTCATTTCGTTAACCTCGTTACCGATTTTTATAATTTCTGAGCCAATTAATGAACTGGCCAATACTGAAACTTTCATATTATGCTATTAAATCTTCTATTGCTTTATTCACTTTTCCGAAGCCAAACTGCGACAGCACATTTTGCATTGCTTCACTAATCTGTTCATTGCAAAGGTTGCCAATGCTTCCTTCGTGTGTATGATGTATCTGGCCAGATGGGGCAAAAGTACCATTTTCTATCTGTTCGCCAACAATTTTATAAGCCTCTCTAAACGGAACACCTTGTAAAGCCAGATCGTTTACTACTTCAACGCTAAACAGGTAATCATATTTTTTATCCTTCAAAATATCATCCTTAATGGTGATGTTCTGGAACATAAAAGTGGCAATTTCCAAACATTCGTTTAAAGAAGTGATTGCCGGGAATAGATTCTCTTTTAACAATTGTAAATCGCGGTGATAACCTGATGGCAAATTGGTAATCATCATGGCAATTTCGTTCGGCAAAGCCTGGATTTTATTACAACGTGAACGGATCAATTCGAAAACATCCGGATTTTTCTTATGCGGCATAATGCTCGAACCGGTGGTAAGCTCTGGCGGAAAACTGATAAAACCAAAATTCTGGTTAATGAATAAACAAATATCCATTGCCATTTTGGCCAAAGTTGCCGCCACAGCGCTCATGGCCTGAGCCAAAATCCTTTCGGTTTTACCACGGCCCATCTGGGCATAAACCACATTATAGTTTAAACTTTCAAAGCCCAATAATTCGGTTGTTAAAGTCCGGTTTAAAGGAAATGATGAACCATAACCCGCAGCAGAACCCAGTGGATTTTTATTGGTAATTTTCCATGCGGCAAGCATCAGTTCCATATCATCGGCAAGGCTTTCGGCATAAGCACCAAACCATAAACCAAATGATGATGGCATGGCAATTTGCAAATGTGTATAACCTGGAACCAATTTATCTTTATGCGTATTGCTTAATTCAATTAACTGGTTAAACAGGGTCGAAGTTTGGTGAACCATATCCTCGATACAGGCCCTAAAAAATAGTTTTAAATCGACTAAAACCTGGTCGTTACGCGACCTACCGCTATGTATTTTTTTACCAGCCTCGCCAATGCGCTGGGTAAGTAACCACTCTACCTGCGAGTGTACATCCTCTACGGTATCTTCGATAATGAAATCCCCGGCTTCAATTTCAGTATAAATATTTTTAAGTTCCTGCTGAACCGTTTTTAATTCGTCAGCGGTTAGCAGGTTAATGGTTTCTAGCATATGGGTATGTGCCAGAGAGCCCAAAACATCAAATTTTGCCATTTGGAGATCCAGTTCGCGGTCTTTACCTACCGTAAAACTTTCTACAAACTGATTAACATCTATATTTTTTTGCCAGATTTTCATTATAGTCTTTATTTTTTAACGGCAATGAAGCTTGCTACGCAGGTTTCATATTTTATCTTCGTCATTGCGAGGCACGAAGCAATCCTCTTTTTATCAACTTTAATATGTCATTTGCGAATTTCCTCTGCATTGAGATTGCTTTGTGCCTCGCAATGACGGAATTATTGTATAACAGGTTTCAACATATTTACATATCCTTCAACACCTTCGGCTACTTCACGAACGTACAAAAACTCATCAGCCATGTGCGAGCGGCCAGAAAAACCTGGTCCACATTTTACAGACGGAATATCCAACAAAGCCTGATCTGAGGTTGTTGGCGAGCCATAAGTAGTTTTTCCCAATGCCACACCGGCCTGAACTACAGGGTGGTTTTTATCGATTGATGAAGGTTTTAAACGGATAGAACGCGGGGTCACATCGCAATCAACATTTGCGCGGATAATTTCCAGAACCTCTTCGTTGGTGTAGGCATCAGTTACGCGTACATCAACCGTAAATGTACAATTTGCAGGGACAACGTTGTGCTGAGAACCTGCATTGATAATGGTTACCGTCATTTTTAACGGGCCAAAAACATCTGATACTTTAGGAAACTGATAATTTCTGAACCATTCGATATCTTTTAAAGCTTTGTAAATGGCATTTTCTCCTTCTTCTCGGGCGGCATGACCAGCTTTGCCGTGAGATACACAATCCAATACCAACAAACCACGTTCGGCAATGGCCAAATTCATTTCTGTAGGTTCGCCTACAATTCCGAATTCTAGTTCGCCTAAATCAGGCAGAACGAGTTCTAAGCCATTATTACCCGAAATTTCTTCTTCAGCAGTTGCAGCCAGGCAGATATTATATTTTAAGTTTTCCTGCTCGTAATAATACAAGAATGTACCAATTAGCGAAACCAAGCAACCACCGGCATCATTACTGCCTAAACCAAATAATTTGTCGCCTTCAATTGCGGCATCGTAAGGATCGCGGGTATAACCAGAATTTGGCTTCACCGTATCATGATGCGAGTTTAAAAGCAATGTAGGTTTATTTGCATCAAAATGTTTGTTGTAAGCCCAAATGTTGTTCATTTTACGCTGGGTCTTAATCCCTCTCTCTTCCAAAAACTGCGCAATTAAATTCGCCGTCCGGTCTTCTTCTTTACTGAAAGACTGGATACGGATTAACTGTCGCAATAAATCCAGACTTTCTTTTTGTATATTTTCTAGTAACATAGTATCAAGTAGTTGATAACGAGTATCAAGTAGTTAGTATCAAGTAGCAAGATAAGTTTTATCTCTAACCTGTTACCTTTAATTTTCGGTTAGGCACATCATCCATCTTACCTTAACCATTTTGTATCCATTTAACCTTCTTTAGTATACAGATTCCCAGCTTTTAAGGCCGAAAGTTTAATCCCTTTTATCAATGATGAGCTAAAACCGTTGTGCTCCATTTCGTTTAAACCGGCAATGGTACAACCTTTCGGCGAAGTTACCTTATCTATTTCTGATTCCGGGTGTGTACCATGTATTAAAAGTAAATCGGCTGCTCCTTTTGCCGTCTGTACTGCCATTTTTAAAGCTTCATCAGCATGAAAACCAATTTCTACGCCACCCTGCGATGCGGCCCTGATTGCCCTTAAGAAAAACGCAATACCACAAGCACAAAGCGCTGTTGCAGAAGTCATTAAATCTTCATTTATTTTCACTACAGAACCAACCGTTTCGAACATTTTGGTCACATCGGCAATATTTTCGGCAGAAGCATTATCACTGGCCATACAAGTCATCGATTGTCCGATGGCAATTGCCGTATTTGGCATTACGCGGATAACTTCAACATCATCACCCAATTTTTCTCTAACCGCAGCACAGCTTACACCAGAAATTACCGAAATAACCAAATGTTTAGCTGGAACAATCGATGTTTGAATTTCATCCAAAACGGTATTTAATTGCTGGGGTAAAACCGCCAAAATCACCACATCAGCCTCAACTACAGCTTGTTTATTATTATTACTGACCTTAAAACCTGCCTCGGCATACGCTTTTAAATGATCGGTATTTCTACGGGTAAGGGTAATGTCGGCAGCTTGGGCAAAGTCGGCTTTCACCAAACCTTTTGCTAAAGATAAACCGATATTTCCGCTACCGATTATGGCTATTTTTTTCATGATTACTATTTTTCCTGCGGGTTGATTACACAGATGATTTAATTACACATATTTTTATTGAAAAGCAATTTCAGTAATCCTATTGATGTTCAGTCCTGCTATCCGTTACAAGTCCCGATGAAAAATCGGGCGCTTTTCACTACGATCAGGTTTAGCTTGCAAAAGCAGTAGTTGATCGGTCTATTTTCCAAACCAGTGCAAAATTCTTTGTGTGCTTCGTGTCTTGATGGTTAAATTGTTTGTACGATGAGTTGATGCAACTTGCTATACCCTCCGCCTTCAACCTTTCTACCCTCCTCCTTTACTTCAGCATTTTGGTTCCGAAAGTTCCTTCTGCAAGTTCATTCAGTTCATCAGCTTTGCCAATATATACTGCTGAAACGCCTTTTTTAATGGCTTCGAAAGCATTGTGGAGTTTAGGGATCATTCCACCCTGTACCGTTCCATCTGCTTTTAAACCTTCAAATTCACCTGCTTTAATTTCTTTTACAACAGATGCGTCATCGTTTACATCTTTTAATACGCCTTTTTTCTCAAAGCAATATACCAAACGTGTTTCATATAAAGATGACATGGCCACAGCAACTGAAGAAGCAATGGTATCGGCGTTGGTATTTAAAAGTTGCGAATTTCCATCGTGTGTAATGGCGCATAGTACCGGAACCAGGCCAGCTTTCAATAAACTATCTAAAGTAGCTGATGATACCGAGTTTTCATCCAGATCGCCAACAAAGCCGTAATCAATTACCGCTCCAGCCATCGGACCAGCCTCCGGGCCATATGTTTTGGTACTTACCGGTCGCTTTTTTGCTTTGATCACATTTCCGTCTGCACCACTTAAACCAATGGCGTTACTACCTTTGGCCTGTAATTGGGCAACCATATTTTTATTGATTAGTCCGGCATAAACCATGGTAACAATCCGCAGTGTTTCGATATCGGTTATGCGCCGGCCTTCAACCAATTTCGCCTCAATACCTAACGATTCGCCTAATTCGGTTGCAATTTTACCGCCACCGTGTACCAGAATTTTATCTCCGGGCAATGCTGTAAAATCCAATAAAAACTGATGCAGGTTTTCGGAATTATCGATTACGTTTCCACCGATTTTTATGATAGTGAGTTGTTTCATATTGCTAGCATGTCCGTCATTGCGAGGCACGAAGCAATCTTACAACTATGGGTGGGCATTTTCTACCGCATTAAGATTGCTTCGTGCCTCGCAATGACGAGTTTATTTTTTTATTTCAATTCTTCCAGTATCGCTTTAATCACCGCTTGTGCAGCCCATAAACGGTTTCCGGCTTCATGGATTACCAATGAGTTTGGTCCGTCCAAAATTTCCGATGATAATTCTAAATCACGGCGTACCGGCAAACAGTGCATCACTTTAGCATCATTGGTAAACTTCAATTTTTCATTATTCATCATCCATCCATCTGGATAAGTCAATACCTTTCCGTACTCTTTGTAACTGCTCCAGTTTTTCACATACACATAATCCGCGCCGGCCAAAGCTTCTTCTAAATGATATTGAATATCGGCATTTGGCGTAAAATCTTCCGAAAGTTCATAACCCTCGGGCTGAGCAATCGTAAAATCGATCATTCCTTCGGCCTGTGCTTTACACATCCACTCTGCAAAAGAATTGGGTACCGCTTGCGGCAATGCCTTTACATGGGGTGCCCAGGCTAAAACCACTTTTGGTTTGCGCCCGTCGGGTTTCTTTGTCCAGGTTTCGTGGATGGTAATGATATCGGCAAAACTTTGCAATGGATGGCGTGTCGCACTTTCTAAACTCACCACAGGAACAGCACAGTATTTTACAAATTTATTGAAGAAATCTTCGCTGTAATCCTCTTCACGGTTATTCAGTTTCGGAAAAGAACGTAGGCCTAAAATATCGCAATACTGGCCCATTACGGCAGCTGCTTCACGGATATGTTCAACCGTTGAGCCGTTCATCACCACGCCATCCTGCGTTTCTAAAGCCCAGCCTTCTTTATCCATATTCATCACCATTACATTCATACCTAAATTTAAGGCCGCTTTTTGCGTACTTAACCGGGTACGTAAACTCGGATTCATAAAAACCAAACCTAAGGTTTTGTTCTTGCCTAAATCCTGGTGTGCATAAGGATTTGCTTTTAACGCAAGTGCATCATTTACAAATTGTTTGATGCTTGGAACATCGTGTACGGAAGTGAAAAGTTTCATACTTAAGGTATAAGGTTTGAGGTGTAGGGTTTAAGGTTTTTTCCCTCCACTTGCTCTTAAAAATTTCAAAAAAGAAATTAGCATTGCCCTAACTTCATTAATTGCTTGGTTAACTTCTAAATATTCTTTTTCGCTTATGTATTCCAATTCTGAGGCACATAAGCAACAATAATCTATTTCATTGGTTGAGCCTAACGCAGTATCTAAAAAATGGGCGAAGTCCTTATCAGTAAATCTCCCACATCCTTCAACAATATTTAAAGGAATAGATAATGCTGCTCTGGTGAGTTGAGACGTTAATTCAAACCTTTCTTCTTTTGGAAATTTAACAGCAATATCCTTCTTAATAAGCATATTTAATTCATGTGCCTTTTTCCAAACATCAAGCTTTTTATAGTCTCTCATCACCCTAAACCTTATGCCCTACACCTTTTACCGCTTTTTCAAAAGCAGCTAAAAACTCATCAGCGTGTGCTTTTGTTAAATTTAAGGCTGGCAACAAACGGATTACGTTAGGTTTAGCCTCACCGGTAAAAATATGGTGTGTAAACAATAACTCTTTTTTAACATGAGCCAGTTCTGCTGGTAATTCGATGCCGATCATTAATCCACGACCACGAACTTCTACCACCTGCTCAATTTTTTTCAGTTCTTCAATCAGGTAGTTACCCACCTCTTCGGCGTTTTTCATCAGGTTGTCTTTTTCCATCACCTCTAAAACTGCTAAAGCAGCAGCGCAGGCCAAATGGTTACCGCCAAAAGTGGTTCCCAACTCGCCATGCCAAGGTTTAAATTTAGGTGCAATGGAAATTCCTGCTACCGGGAATCCGTTCCCCATTCCTTTTGCCATGGTATACACATCGGCTTCAACACCAGCATAATCGTGCGAGTAAAACGAACCTGTACGTCCGTAGCCACACTGTACGCTATCAGCGATATAAACTGCATTATATTCATCACAAAGTGAACGGATTTTTTGCAGAAAACTTTTAGAAGCCTCTTTAATACCACCAACACCCTGAATACCTTCGATAATTACGGCTGAAATATCATTGCCCTGCGCTTTAAAAGTTTCTTCTAAAGCAACTTCATTATTAAAAGGCAAAAAGATTACATTTTCGGTCTGGTTAACCGGTGCCACAATTTTGGGATTATCGGTTACAGCTACTGCTAATGAGGTACGTCCGTGGAAAGCACCGGTAAAGGCTATTACTTTCTTTCTTCCATTATAAAATGAAGCCAGTTTTAAAGCATTTTCGTTTGCTTCGGCTCCAGAATTACATAAAAACAGTTGAAAATCTTTTTTACCGGATACCTCGCCCAATTTTTCAGCCAACTGAACCTGTAAAGGAATTTTAACCGAGTTAGAGTAAAACCCAACTTTATTTAGCTGGTTGGTTAAGCGGTTTACATAATGCGGATGGGTATGACCAATAGAAATTACGGCATGACCACCATATAAATCTAAATATTGTTGATCGTTAGCATCCCAAACATTGCTGCCTGCTGCTTTGGTAATTTCTATATCGTTAAGTGGGTAAACGTCGAATAGTTGCATATTTTTGTGGTATAAGGTTTGAGGTGTAAGGTTTAAGGTTTTCCCCGTCCACTTCTCAAAAATTTAAAAAAAGAAATTAGCATCGCTCTAACTTCGTTAAGTTATTGGTTCACTTTTAAATAATCATCTTCACATATATACTTTAATTCAGAAGCACATAAGCAACAATAATCTATCTCGTTGGCAGAACCTAAAGCATTATCAAGAAAATGTGCAAAATCTTTATCTGTAAATCTTCCACATCCTTCAACAATATTCAAAGGAATGGATAAGGAAGCCCGGGTAAGTTGCGAGGTTAACTCAAATCGTTCTTCTTTTGGAAATTGAGTAGCAATGTTCTTTTTGATGAACATATTCAACTCATGTGCCTTTTTCCAAACGTCAAGTTTTTTGTAATCTCTCATGTTTTACCTTACGCCTTAAACCTTACGCCCTTTACCTTAATTAGAAATTTGCTGCCTTTAACCTAAGCCCCGCTGTTTCTTCCAAGCCAAACATTAAGTTCATGTTCTGAACCGCTTGTCCACTGGCGCCTTTTAGCAGGTTATCGATAATGCTGATGATAAATAATTTACCGCCATGTTTTTCTATATGAACCAGCGCTTTATTGGTATTTACCACCTGTTTTAAATCGATGTTTTTCTGACTAACATGTGTAAAAGGATGTGCACTATAATATTCTTCGTAAAGGTTTTGCGCCTCTTCCAAAGTTAAATCACTTTCCAGGTACATTGCTGCTAAAATACCCCGGGTAAATGCACCGCGCTGTGGAATAAAATTTAAAATTTCAGAAAGAGAGGGTTGTAATTGCAACAAACTCTCACTAATCTCATTCAGATGCTGGTGCTCAAAGGCCTTATAAATAGAAAGGTTATTATTTCTCCAGCTGAAGTGCGAAGTGGTTGATAAACTCTGTCCAGCACCGGTTGAACCGGTAGTTGCATTGATGTGAACTTCTTTTTTGATCAAACCTTTTGCTGCCAGGGGTAATAAACCCAGTTGAATGCAGGTTGCAAAACAACCCGGGTTGGCAATGTTTTTAGCCGTTTTAATCTTATCGCGGTTCAATTCGGGCAATCCGTAAACAAATTCTCGTTTTTCGAATGTCGATTTTTCATGCAGCCTGAAATCCTGAGATAAATCGATGATTTTAATATTTTCGTTGACCGGATTGGCGGCTAAAAACTTTTTGGCATCGCCATGACCGATACATAGAAAAAGTACATCAATATCCTGTGGAATATCGCTTACAAATTTTAAATCGGTATCGCCAATCAAATCAGTATGTACATCAGAAATCAGGTTTCCGGCGTTACTGGTACTATTTACAAAAGCAATTTCAACATTTGGGTGGTTAACGAGGATACGTAACATTTCGCCTCCTGTGTAACCTGCCCCACCGATTATTCCTGCTTTAATTTTATTCATCTCTATGAGTTTAGTGCTATTTTATAAAGAAAAAATTCTTCGTCAGTTCCCTGCTTTACAAAACCGATACTTTCGTACAAATGCTGCGCAGTAAAATTGTCGATAGCGGTTTCTAATTGTACAAATGTAGATCCATTGGTTTTAGCAAAATCCATGGCGGTTTTTATCAATTTTTCGCCTATGCCCTGCTTGCGGTAATCTTCAGCAACATATAAATCGTTCAGAATCCAGTTTTTACTTAGCCTTACTGAAGAATATTTAGGGTATAACTGTGTAAAACCTACGGGTTGCTGACTATCATCATCAATGGCCGCAAAAATGACAGATTCGTTGTGCTGTAAACGTTCATTGATAAAAGCACTGGCCATCCCGATATCCGAAAACTGGTTATAAAATATACGATACTGGTTAAACAGGCCAACCGCCAGGTGGGCTTCTGTTAATCTTATTTGTTTAATCGTTATATTATTCACAATCGGTTCTATCGTTCTGGGTTGATGGATAGGAGAAAAGTATAAACTCTAAATCCCCAATGCCATTGTTCATAATTTTATGTTTATCACCAGCTTTAATCTGTAAACCTTTGCTGGCATCAACTGTAAATGTTTCACCTTCAATTAAAAATGTGGCCTGACCTTTCAGTATAAAGAAAAATTGTTCTGCATAAGCATGAAAATGTAATTTCTCAGCAGTTTGGGCAGGCATTAATTCTTGTTTAATCGCTGCATCAGGCTTGCCTACAAAATTCCATCCATCACAGTTATCGCCCCATTTATAATGGCTTAAACAATTATCTTTTGAAAGGATTTCGCTCATTTTAAGTATCAAGTATTTAGTATCGAGTATCGAGAGAGGACAAAAACTTCCATTTCACCTCTTCCATCATACATTTTACATAAAACTAGGCTTCCTCACCATTCACCTTGTGCCAGATCATTACCTGGTTACCGAATATTTTAGAGAAACCTTTAACATCTTCTCCGCTCCAGGCATTGTTCATTTCGCCGTAGCTACCAAATTTATTGCTCATTAAATCGTGGTTTGATTCAATTCCGATAATCTGGAAACGGTATGGCAACAATTCTACAAATACTTTACCGCTCACAAATTTTTGGGTATCGGCTAAAAATGCTTCGATATTCCGCATAATCGGATCGTGGAACTGACCTTCGTGCAACCAGTTACCATAGAAAGATGATAATTGTTCTTTCCAGCTGAGCTGCCATTTGGTTAAGGTATGTTTTTCTAAAGTATGGTGTGCTTTAATGATGATAATTGGAGCAGCAGCTTCGAAACCTACACGGCCTTTAATGCCAATGATGGTATCGCCAACATGGATATCTCTACCAATACCATAAGGTTGTGCAATGGCCTGTAATTTCTGGATTGCCCTTACCGGATCTAGTTTTTCGCCATCAATGGCAACCAACTCTCCTTTTTCGAAAGTTAATGCTATTTTACGTGCTGCTGTTTCAGTAACTTGTGTTGGCCATGCACTTTCAGGCAAGGTTTCGTGAGAAGTTAAAGTCTCTTTTCCACCTACCGAAGTTCCCCATAAGCCCTTATTGATGGAATATCTTGCTTTTTCGGCGCTATATTCAACACCATGCTGTGCCAAATATTCTATCTCTGCTTCGCGTGATAATTTTAAATCCCTGATGGGGGTGATGATCTCTACTCCCGGGATCAGGATGTTAAAAATCATATCGAAACGCACCTGATCGTTACCTGCACCGGTACTACCATGCGCTACATAATCAGCACCGATTTTTTTAACATAATTGGCAATAGCCGTTGCCTGACTAACGCGTTCTGCACTAACCGATAATGGATAGGTTGCATTTTTTAATACGTTACCAAAAACCAGGTATTTAATACAACCTTCGTAATAACTTTTCGTTTCATCTACCACAGCATGCGATTTTACGCCCAAAGCATAAGCTCTTTTCTCAATTTCCTGCAACTCTTCGTCAGAGAAACCACCGGTATTTACAATTACCGAGTGAACTTCCAATCCGCGATCCTGTGCCAGGTAAATACAACAAAATGAGGTATCTAAGCCTCCGCTAAATGCTAAAACAACTTTTTTCATGCTATTTAAATAAAAGGGTAAATAAAAATAAAAGGGCTTTTAAGCCAGATTTTGGCTTTGGTTTAACAACTAAACGCTGTTTAATGCGCATAAAACGCTCGTATAGTTTGGGTTTTTTCTGCAATTCTTCGGCAAACTTCTTCGCTGCATCGTGTTTTTGCGTAGCCGGATCGTATAACATGGCAGTGCACATGCAGTTTTTACGTTCCTTCATTTTCAAAATTTCGAAGTTTACACAGCTTTGGCAGCCTTTCCAGAATTCTTCATCCTGGGTAAGTTCTGAGTAGGTAACCGGTTCGTAGCCGAGATCAGAATTGATTTTCATAACGGCCAAACCAGTGGTTAAACCAAAAATCTTGGCTTTTGGATACAATGTTCTCGAAAGTTCGAAAACCTTTTCCTTAATGGCGTGTGCCAAACCTGCTTTCCTAAATTTGGGAGAAACAATTAAGCCTGAATTGGCCACAAACTGTCCATGGCTCCAGGTTTCGATATAGCAGAAACCAGCCCATGTGCCATCCTTATGAAAAGCAATTACCGCTTTACCTTCGATCATCTTGCCTGCAACATATTCTGGCGAACGTTTGGCTATACCAGTACCACGTGCTTTAGCAGATTCGGCCATCTCGGTTACAATTTCTTCTGCAAATACACGATGTTCAGGAAGTGCAACCTGCACTATAAATTCGTTAATATCCATTCGTTTTCTAACGAAAAATTATAAGTATTCTTGTTAATTGGGTTTTTAGAGAGGATCAATTCCTCGTTACGTTTAGTTTGAGTACTAAATACGTGGAGTGAAATTTTGCCGGCTTGTGGGGTAATAAAACACGGGTTGGAAATGATTAATAAACAAACCTTTCCCTAACACCAATTGTGCAGTGGAAACAGAAAGTTTATGTAAAAATTGTTTAATCATTTCTTGCGTATTAAAACGGCTTTAACTCTATTGAGGTGCAAAGGTTTAAATAAAAATCGAGTTACACAATAATATCTCGTTTTTTTTATGTTAAGCTTTCATTTTTTTAAACTAATCTGACTTAACTGTACATTAGGGCAGACTTTATTACTTTCATAAATTTTCACTCTTTTATCAATTTTCGATCATTATCTTTAGCTGTGTTAATATTGTTAAAATAAAACGCCAAATTTTAACATCTGCTTAACAACATTTAACATCCTAAATATTGTTTTAAATACAATATTTGCATAATTGTAGCGAATGCTACAGGGCAATCGTTTTATCATTGTTTCTTAAATATTAATCAAATTTTAAAAATATGAAGAGTTCTACTCCATTTTATTTCAAAGCACTTACTTTACTTGTTCTGATTGCTTTTACAACCTTTACTTCCTGCAAAAAAACAGAAACTGTAGATCCTACCATAGCTTATATCCGGGTGGTTAATACTTCTCCGTCTTTAGCTACTTATAATGCTTACTTTAATAGTACCAGGGTTAACTCAGCGGCTTTACCTTTTGGTGGTTCTGCTTCTTATACTTCTTATACTGCCGGATCTTACAGTTTAAAATTTACCACGGCAAGCGGTACAGAGAGTTTATTAACCAAAACAGTTGCAATAAGTGCCAGTACCTATTATTCTACCTACCTGATTAATAAACCTGCTGCATTGGATATTTACACCATTGCAGATGATCTTTCGGTTCCGGCAACAGATAAAGCGTATATCCGTTTCATTAACTTATCGCCGGATGCAGCTGCATTTGATCTGGCAAAAACCAGCGCAACTACCTCTTTATTTACCGGTAAAACTTTTAAAAATGCTAGCGGTTTTATCACGGTAGATGCAGGAACTTACTCACTTGATGCAAAAGAAACTTTATCAGGCAACGTTAAAGCAACAACAGGCAGCACTACTTTCACCGCTGGTTTTCACTATGATGTGATATTAGGTGGTTTGGTGACACCTGCAAACGATACTGAACGTGCTTTAAGCTTACAAGTTACAACCATTAAATAAAAAAACACCTGATTAATAACCGCGAATGTAATCAATAAAATTTCAGCGGAAATACAGATTTTTCATCGATAAATAAAAAAATCGCCCCAATGGAGGCGATTTTTTTATTTACATCAGAATTTTAACATTTTATTATTTAGAATAATTCAAAATAATTTGGATAATAACAATTTCTCCCGTTATTTTGCAGCTCTTTAGAATTAATCCAAATAAAATTTATCATGTTTAAAATCAAACTTCTCAGTATAACATTTCTTTTAACTTTCCTCAGCTTACTCTCCTTTGCCCAACAGTTTTCGACCATTAGTGGCAACGTTACTACATCAGATGGGAAACCAGCGGCTTATATCTCAGTAGGCTTAAAAGGAAAAGGCTTAGGAAACGTAACCAACGATAAAGGTTTTTTTGAAATCCAGCGTGTTAAACCTGGTTCCTATATTTTAAGGGTTTCGGCTGTTGGTGTACAATCAGTAGAAAAACCAGTGGTGATTACAGCAGGCGAAAACAAAACGGTTGATTTTGTGATTAATCAAAATTCAAATCAGCTTAGCGAAGTAAATATTAACCATGGTGTAAATAAGTATATCGCTAAAAAGAGCGAATACGTTTCGAAAATGCCTCTGAATAATTTAGAAAATCCGCAGGTTTATAGCACCATTACTAAAGAAACAATGGCCGATCAACTGGTATTTTCGGTTGATGATGCAACTCGAAATGCAACAGGCATACAAAAAATGTGGGAATCGACTTCACGTGGTGGAGATGGAGGTGCATACTATGCATCAAGGGGATTTATTGTACAGGCAAAACTTAGAAATGGTATCGTGGGTAACATTACAGGCCGTAATGAAGCTGCCAACCTGGAAAGTGTAGAATTTATCAAAGGCCCTTCTGCAACCTTATTTGGCAGTACCTTAACCTCTTATGGAGGTTTAATTAACCGCATTACCAAAAAACCTTTTGAAGGAACCGGAGGTGCGGTAAGCTTTTCAACCGGAACTTATGATTTTAACAGGGTAAGTACCGATTTCAACTTCCCGGTTGATAAAGACAATCATATTTATGCCCGTGTTAATGCTTCTTACAACTATAAAGGCTCTTTTCAGGAAAATGTATTTGACAAAGGCTTTTTTGTTGCGCCAAGCATATCTTACAAAGTGAATGATAAGCTGGATTTCGTTTTTGATGCAGAAATTGCCAATGGTAAAAACACATTAAAACCTTTTGTTTTCTTCTATTTCCCGATAAAAGACCTTGGTTTTAATAGAGCAGACCAATCGGGAATACCTTACGACAAATCGTTTACAGGTGATGCGATGAAGCAGAAATATAACAGTACAAATTTCTTTGGTCAGGCTAATTATAAATTTAACGACAACTGGTCATCGCATACCAGCTTTTCATCAAGCTATAGCTTTTCTAATGGTCGCGGCACTTATTTGTTCCTGGTTCCTAACAACTATCCTCCACTGGGAAATCCTACCGCTGCACCTGGTGCTGATTTAATATCAAGAGCAGATCAATCAACAGACAACAGCAAAGTATTCACCTACGAAGTACAACAAAATTTTAACGGCGCTTTTAACCTTGGATCTATTAAAAACAGGATGGTTTTAGGATTGGATTATTTACGCCAGAATTCTGATCAATTGTTTTATTCTATCGATACTTTTGATTTAACCAATAAAAATGGAACGGGTGCTAACTACAACGACTTCACCGAAACAAATTTAGCCGCATTTTATGCAAAAAATCCGTATTTCAAATACCTGTCGAGGTATAAATCAAATACTTATAGCGCCTATGCTTCTGATGTAATTAATTTGACTGACAGATTAATTGCCCTTGCTGCTTTAAGGATAGATCGTTTCGATTACAAAGGAAGTACTGACCGTTCAGGATCTGCACCGGTTGGAGCTTATAAACAAACCGCTTTTTCTCCAAAATTCGGGCTGGTATTTCAAGCAATTAAAGATCAACTGTCATTATTTACCAACTACCAAAATGGTTTTAACAATATTTATGGTATAGATTATAAAGGTGATACTTTTAAACCAGAACAGGCTAACCAGATAGAGGGTGGTATTAAAGGTAATCTGTTTGATGGTAAATTAACCGGATCGGTATCTTACTACTACATTAAAGTTAAAGATATTGTGAGGGGTTATAACCAAGACCCATCGAACCCAAATGCACAGATCCAGGATGGTAACAAAATCAGTAAGGGTATTGAAGCAGAAATTGTTGCCAACCCTGTTAACGGTTTAAACATTATTGCAGGTTTTGCTTATAATGATAATTATTTGCAAAATGCATCTCCGGATGTAGAAGGAAGAAGAGATGCTTATTCAGCTGCGCCTTATTCGGCAAATTTATGGATCAGCTATAAATTCGTTGAAGGTTCATTAAAAGGTTTTGGCTTAGGTGCCGGTGGTAATTATGCCAGTGATAACAGGATTGTGAATAACCTGATTATTACACCAACATCTACCACTGAAAATGTGTTTATACTTCCTGCTTATAAAATTTTCAATGCATCGGTATTCTACGATCACCCAAGATTCAGGATCGGAGCAAAAGTAGACAACTTTACCAACCAAAAATACTGGACAGGTTACAGCACCATGAATCCTCAGGATTTGAGAACTGTTACCGGAAGTGTAACTTATAAATTTTAATAAATCAGCCGGCAGCAATTGGGTCAGATCGTTTGCTGCCGGTTTTAAAAACCGAAAACATGAAAACTAAAATCTCTTTATTAGTATTTTTTCTTGCCTTTAGCATTTCCAATGTATTTGCTCATGCTTTATGGATAGAAACCTCAGCCACTGGAAAAAAGGGGCAGCCTCAGGAAGTAAAAGTTTTCTTTGGTGAATACGAAAGCAGCGAGCCTGATACGGCAGCTAAATGGTTCAGCAATTTAAAAGACTTTAAATTGGTTTTAACTGCGCCAAATGGTACTACAAAAACTTTAACTGCTTCGCCGGATGTACTTTTTTATAAAGCCAGTTTTACGCCAGATCAGGATGGAACTTATAAACTTTCTATTGTACATGAGGTAGCTGCGGTTTACGAAAAAGCGAAAATCGAGTATTATGCCTTTGCCGATGTTGCTGTGGGTACGTTAAAAATTAATACCGCTTTCCCTGCAGATGCTGCTTTAACCATCAGACCGGATAAACATGCTTTAAAAGTTGGCGAAACGGCTGTTCACGAAGTTATTTACAACAAAACACCGTTTGCAAAACAAAAATTAACCCTTGTTGGTCCAGATAAAAAAGGGCGACCAACAGAAACCGATGAACAGGGTAAATTTACTTTTAAACCAGCTACAGCCGGAAATTACTTTCTTGAAGCTTTTACAGAAGATAAAACCCCGGGGAAATTAAACGGAAAAGACTACGATAAAATCTGGCATTTGGTAACTTACACTACAGAAGTTAAATAAACAGGTTACCTCAATAATTTTTAACCAATTGACGGCTAAAACCGTTAATTGGTTCTTTTATTAAATAAAGCTTAATGGCGCTAACAAAACCTATTCAGAAAAAAACAAAGAAATCGAGGATAAGAAAAATCAGCGATTGGCTGCACCTGTGGTTGGGTATAACATCGGGTTTGGTGGTTTTTCATTTAGGTGTAACAGGTTGCATTTTCGCTTTCCAGAAAGAAATTACTGAATTTATTCATAGAAAAGAGTTTTTTGTTGAAGTACCGGCAAATAAGCAGACTATTCCTTTAAGTGTATTAAAAGCAACTGCAGAAAAAGCGTTAGGCGGAAAGAAAAAAATCTCTTTCCTTTCGAGTTATGCCCAAGCCGGCAGGGCCTGGGAATTTGGCACTTATAAACCTGGCGACCCGAAAGCATTCTGGTATTTCGATTCGATTGATTATTACGACGTCGTACTTATTAACCCATACACCGGCAAAGTTACTTTGGTTACCGATTACAAATACGAGTTCTTCGGAATCATTAAAATGCTGCATTGGAGTTTTCTTATCAACCACCCCATCGGGCAGCAGATTATCGGCTGGAGTACCATCATTTTTGTTTTCCTTTTAATTTCCGGAATGGTAATGTGGTGGCCTAAAAACCTCAAAAAATCAAACCTCGACAAGAGTTTCAAAATCAAGTGGAAAGCTAAATTTAAACGGATTAATTACGATATGCACAATGTTTTGGGCTTTTATGTGATGATTATTTGCCTGATGCTGGCTTTAACCGGATTGGTTTGGGCCTTTCAATGGTTCCAGGCAACGGTTTATGTAGTGGCATCGGGCAGTACCACGCCTCCAAAAGAAGTAACCGCCCAATCAGATTCAACCAAAACGATAAAAGCAATTCCTTTTGATGTGGCCTTCGAAACCGCAAAAAAGACTTTTAAAAACGCAGATCGCATCGGCATGTCGCCGGCTGAGGGTGGTTCAGCAACCATTTATGCAACGGGTTATAAAGGAGAAGAAACTTTTTGGAATTTCGATGTTTTGCTGTTCGATCAGTACACGGGTAAATTGCTGGCCCGTAAAAACCAAAGCGATAAAAATGCTGGTGAAGCACTCATTGGCATGAATTACGATATCCACGTTGGTGCCATTTTGGGGCTACCAGGAAAAATTATGGCATTTTTTGCAAGCCTTATTGCAGCAAGCCTGCCCATAACCGGATTTATTATCTGGTGGGGCAAAAAGAAAAAGAAGAAAAATCCCGCAGTTGCGGAAAACTAAACACACCCTAATTAATCATAAAAATGAAGTTTTTAAACCTGATTTTAGTGTTAACCGGTTTGATCGCCCTTAATGCTAATGCACAAAAAGTAGATTCACCAGAAGAAAAATTAGAAAAAGACAGAAAAGCCATTAAATCTTTAGCTGGTTTTTACGAAGTGAATTTTAACTACGGAGAAGTAACCGCTCCTGATCCAAATTACAAATTCAGCAAACCTTACGAAAGCCATGGCAACGAATGGGCCGAAATTATTGTTGACGAACCTAAAAGAATCGTGATTCAGCACATGCTGGCCATTAACGATACAACGGTAATTAAACACTGGCGCCAGGACTGGACTTATGAGGATACCGACATTATGCTTTATACTGAAGGTAATGCATGGAAAAAAGGCAATTTAACCCCTGCTGATGTTAAAGGCAAATGGACGCAAAAAGTTTATCAGGTAGATGATAGTCCACGTTACCAGGGTTACGGAACCTGGAGCCATGTTGGCGGTCATGATGCATGGCAGAGCGAAACTGATTCTCCACTGCCAAGAAGAGAATCTACTGTGCGTAAAGATTACAACGTATTAAACCGTGGCAGCAGAATTACGATTACCAAAGATGGTTGGATGTTTGAGCAGGATAATAAAAAAATTGTACGCTCGGCTAACGGCGATAAATTATTAGCAGTTGAAAAAGGTTATGAGGAATTTACCAAAATAGACCCTAAAACTTTTGTTAATGCGCAAAAATGGTGGGCCAGTCAAAAATCTTACTGGGCAGATGTACGTGGAGTTTGGGCAGATGTTATAGGATCTCAAAATACTTTTAAGGTACAAACCATGGCGAATGGTAAATTGCTTTACGAAACACTTTTTAGTTTAGGAGATCAGTCTATTAAAGAAAAATGGACTGCAGCACAGAACAAAGAGAAAATTAAAACTGCTTTACAGCCATATTTGGTAAAGTAAAAAAAAGCTCACTGATATTAAAAGGTTGATGATTAATGGCAATGCTGTTAACATCAACCTTTTTTTATGGCGGCAATGTTGGTCGGGATTTGCAATCCCGACTTATTGAACTGTGGATTTGTAATCCACTAAAAGGAAAAATCCCGACCAACAGTAACTTTATTTTTCTAAATTCAGGCATGAAAAAACTTTGGGCTATTATTTTTTTGTTTTTGGCTATCAACACTTTTGCGCAGGATTCTACCTATACCCGTAATGTGGTAAATACCCTTACATCAAAAGCTTTTTGGGGCAGAGGTTACACCAAAGATGGTATGAAAAAAGCTGCCGGTTATATTGCTGATGCTTATCAGAAAATTGGCTTGTTGCCCATGGGAACAAATTACAAACAGGATTTTAGCTTTCCGGTGAATACTTTCCCCGGGAAAATGATGGTAGCCATTAACGGGCAGAAACTTATTCCGGGAAAAGATTTTATTGTAAACAATGAAAGCCCCGGTATTAAACAAAAAGCAATTTTAACACAGATAGATAGCCTTAACTATCAGGCAAACCCTTCATTAAATGTTTTATTAAAGGATAAACTCACCTGGTCTGTAGCGACCGAAGTTGGAGAAAAAACAATCATTCAGGTTAACAAAAAATATTTTACGGCCATGCCAAAAGAAATTAACGTTGATATCGAAAACAAATTCATCTCTGATTTCGAAGCGGCCAATGTCTGTGGTTTTGTCAAAGGAACCAAATTTCCCGATTCATTGTTAATCATTACTGCACACTACGATCATTTGGGCGGAATGGGTGCCGATACCTATTTCCCTGGGGCGAATGATAATGCCGCAGGTGTGGCTACTTTATTAAGTCTGGCGAAATATTATGCGGCCAATCCGCAGCCCTATTCTATCGGTTTTATCTGCTTTGCCGGCGAAGAAGCCGGTTTGCTAGGGTCGAGGTATTTTGTAGAAAATCCGCTGGTTTCATTAAGCAAAATTAAGTTCCTCCTTAACCTCGATCTGGTTGGAACAGGCGAAACCGGAATGACGGTGGTAAATGCTTCTGTTTACTCAAAAGCATTTGCACAACTCAATGCCATTAATAATGAGCACCACTATATTTCGAAAATCAACTCGAGGGGAAAAGCTGCTAACAGCGACCACTATTTCTTTACCGAAAAAGGCGTTCCAGCGTTTTTTATTTATACCCAGGGCGGTCCTTCGGCTTATCATGATGTATTCGACAAACCTGAAACCCTACCGCTAACCAAATACAATAGTCTCTTTAAATTAATCATTGGCTTTAACCAAAAGCTGATGGAGTAATCCATCTTCAGGATAAAAGCCTCAAAACGTTATGCCAACACTTAGGTTTACCCCTTCAACCGTTAATCGCCATTTTTTCCCATTGGGATAATATAATCAGCCTTTGGGATAATTAAATATAGCAGGCAGTTGTGTATGCTCATCTTTGAATCAACAAAAACGAAACAACGATGAAAACCATACAAAAAATTAGCCTTGCATTCTTATTATTAATCGCGGTAGCGCTTAAATTGAATGCCCAAAACCAGATCGAAATTGTAATTGTCGGTTCGGGTCATGATAATAGTAAATCAACACAAAATTTCCAGTCCATAATCGATAAACTGAAAAATTTTAAACCGGATATGGTTTTTGGGGAATATTTGCCTGAAAGCGATTACGCCAGACTCGAAGAAAGCAATTGGGCAGTAAAAGTGTTTAAAAAAGGTCATGCTTATATTGAAGCGCTAAATCCAACAACTCCAAAAAATATAGTTGCTCAGATTAAAAAAGAGCAGAAAGCACTTTCATCTTTTGCTTATTACCATAAAACCCGAATGGATTTAGCGGTTAACTACGCAAAAAACCGGGATAGGGGCAATGCGGAATATCAGATTTTTATACTCGAAAATTATATGAAAGAGAAATTTGGCAAAGAGGAACAGGCGCAGTATGCAAAAATGTTCGGCAATATAGATTCTTTAAAAAAAGTAGGCTTATACCGATCAGGAAGCGAATACAGCAAAATTTATTTCCCGCTTATTTATCAATTGGGCCAGGATCAGATTTACAAAATGGATTGCCAAACCTATGATAAACCATGGAGCGAAGCCTGGGCTAAAACAGATTCGTTGTATAAAATCATGATTAATAAAGCCAAAGCAGATAGTACCTCGGCCGAAGCAGCTACCCTTAAAGCCATAGAAAGCTATTGGAGCTATAGCGAAGAAGAATCGAAGGTTTTTAATGCTGATCAGTACGCCGGTATGAATACCGTAAAATATGGTGTATTGGATGAAGCCTGGAATTTTTATGGTGGCAGTCACTTTTATGGTTACGCGGGCTTCCCTACTGAACAAGTAAAGGCCATGATTGCCCAATGGACTTTAAGAAACGAGGGAATGTGCAAAAACATCATTGATCAGGCGAAAGCAAAAAATGCGAAAAGAATTGTGGTAGGTGTTGGCGCATCGCACCGCAAATGGATGGAAGAAATTTTGGCTAAAAATCCGGAAGTAAAAATTATTAATTATAACGACTTACATTAAATTAATTATACGCTCAATTGGCCTCCTTGCAATGCAATGGGGCTTTTTTGGTTTTAAGCTCATCATCCAGTGATCTGTGTCTCCACAAACGACCGCGAAAAATACTCCACTAATGGTCTGTGAGGATAAAGACCACAGATTTGAATGAAATGTTCTTTTATTGAAAAATCTCTGCAAGCAACTCATACGATCTCACCCGATCATCAAAATGCTCCGTAATGGTTACAGCCATCAGCTCATCTACATCATAATCTGCGGCTAATTGAGTAAGGCGTTCTTTAATTACAGCGGGTGTACCGTAAATCATTCGCTGCTTATTGGCGTTAATTCTCTCCTGTTCTGCAGCATTGTAACTTACATCTTTAATATCTTCCCAACCAACAGCGGGTAATCCCTTACCTTTCTCCAGTTGTAAAAAACGGTAACTCATTAAAGCTTCCTGCTGTTTTACTTTTTCTTCATCTTCTGAACAGAAAACATGAAGCGCAACATTTTCAACCGGTCTGGCCAGATCAACTGAAGGCTTAAAATGCTCCCGGTAATATTGAACGGCCTGTGCACCACCAACTGGATTAATGAAATGTGCAAAAGAAAACCCCATTCCAAAATGCGCCGAAAATAAAGCGCTTTGCCCGCTGCTGCTCAATAACCATTGCTGTGGAACGGTTTCCGAAATGGGAATAGCTTTTATTTTTGCCTGGATGCCTCCGTCAGAAGTATCATGCAGGTAATGTTGTAGTTCGCGTAACTGTTCTACAAAATCCTGTTCGCTCCAGTTATTTGATGGATTGAGCATCGAAGCTGTAATGCGATCGGTGCCGGGTGCCCGGCCCATTCCCAGATCGATCCGATTCGGGTGCATCACCTCCAGTAACCGAAAGCTCTCAGCCACTTTTAACGAACTGTGGTTGGGCAACATAATGCCGCCTGAGCCTATCCTTAAGGTTTTAGTATGATTGGCCAGATGAGCAATTAAAATTTCTGGAGTAGAACCAGCCAAACTGGTGGTATTGTGGTGTTCGGAAACCCAAAAACGGTGGTAACCTAATCTTTCAGCTGCCTGTGCAAGTATAGTGGTTTCTTCAATGGCCTTGCGGGCATTAACCCCTTTACGCACCGGCGATTGATCTAAAACACTGAGTTTAATTTTTGTATTGCTCATATTCTTATCTAACAAATTTATGAGCTTGTTGATTTAAATCGTGGTTATGAAAAGCTTTATGACTTTTAAATTATTGCGATAAAGTCAATTTTACCAAATACTGATCTTCCCCATCATCAAAAATCAGTTCAGTGCCCCAACCTGTTTCTTCAGCTGTACGCTTAATAGTTTCCCCGTCTATATAAATCCAGTTGAACCAATTGCCCTTTTCTCCTTTGTATTCGTATTGGTAAAATACTTCGCCGTAATAATGGTTCTCGGGCTTTGGCAGATCTTCATATAAATAAGCGATATCCGAAGAATCGAAAATCACCTGTCCGTTGGGATTAATGAGGTCTTTTAATTTAATTAGGAAATCCTTAAATCCCGGTAAAGTTCCCGTTAAGCCAATACCGTTCATGAGCATGATAATGGTATCGAATTTTTCCTGATAGGTAAAAACATCGTGTACAAATGCTTTTTTTACACCACGGTCTTTCATAATATTTACCGCAGCTTCCGAGATATCAATGGCAGTAACATCAATGTTAAAAGCTTGCAAAAGTAAGGCATGACTACCTACACCGGCACCAATATCCAATACTTTTCCACTGCACATATGCAATGCCTGAAGTTCCAATACTGGCATATCTTCATCATCACGGAAGAAAAATTCTAAAGGCATTTCTTCTGGTTCTCCATAAGAATTATGCAGCCAAAGCGTGTCTGCCTCACCCGTTCTGTAAATATCTGTTAGCGCTTTACCAAAAACATCCATACGTACAAAGATAAGGAAAATTGAAGGGAAGATGGAAAAGTGCAATGTATGATGCAAAGGCAACGATAGCTAGTTAGCCGGGATTTGCAATTCCGCCTGTAGAATTAAGGTTTTATTCGGAGCTTCGTCATTGCCAGCTTGATTGGGGATCGTAATGCCTTGGTAAGGTTTATAAGTTGCATTAAGATTCCCGCCTGCGCGGGAATGATGGCCAATTTTCTAAATCTGTCAATGATAGAGCTTAGCATTTTTTAAATACATTGGAGCTTTAATGACAGTGGGTAGAATCGTCATTGCCAGCCCGACTGGCAATCGTAATGCTTTGCTAGTGCTTGCAGGTTGCATTAAGATTCCCGCCTGCGCCTATCGTGTAGACACAATTAATTATAAAGATTCTTTTCCCGCTCTATGCCGCGGCGGCAAGGTACTTTGGGGCGCCAAAGTACCCAAAGCGCTTTGTCAATCCGGCAATGTGGCTTCTCACCATCCCACGCTCATCAAAAAAACATCGGCACTTTGTTTTGCTCGTTTCTGCTCAATGAAAGTTTGAATGATATTTTTACAAAACCACTGCGTTTCAGGTTTGGTAGTGCAAGTTGTCCTATTGTGCAACTGTTTTTTTGATCCTTCCGCCACTTGGGATTGACGGAGTTCTTCGGTTAGGGCCGTGTTATTTCAAAGCAAGCTAGCATAACGCCACAAAAATTTAAAAAAGATGTATCCACACGATAGGCCTGCGCGGGAATGATGGCCAATTTTTTACGAAACATCTGCAACAGATGAAACAGATGTTTCGTACCTCAGCGTGACAAATTAATCTATTTCAAACATCTGGTGATATTCAGGTATCGCGACATGTTTAAACCCATTATCTTTCAGTCTTGTGGCGAAATGTTGTTGTACTTCATATTCACCATGTACCAAAAACAACTGTTTCACTTTTGCCGGATCCTGACAAGATAAAAAGTGTAATAAATCTTCATAATCGCCATGCGCACTCATCGATTTTATCGACTGTACTTCGGCTTTTACCTCGTATTCATCGCGGAAAATTTCCACTACTTTTTGTCCGGCGATTAACCTGCCACCCAGAGAATTTGGCTCGCAATAACCCACCATTAAAATCGTGTTTTTCTCGCTGCTAATATTATTACGGATATGGTGTTTTACACGACCTGCCTCAGCCATTCCCGATGCCGAAATAATCACGCATGGTCTTGGGTCTGCATTTAAAGCTTTTGATTCTTCTACACTTTCAACAAAACGTAATCCCTTAAAACCAAACACATCATGATCGATTTTTAAAGTTTCTTTAACGCCGTTATTATACACTTCGGGGTGATTTCTAAGAATTTCGGTTGCTTTTGAAGATAGCGGACTATCTACGTAATAAGGTACATCGGGTAATTTACCTTTCAACTCCAATCCATTTAAAGCATAAAGCAACTCTTGCGTACGGCCAACAGCAAAAGCCGGAATAATGACCTTCCCTTTTTTTATTTTGCAGGTATTGTTAATGATCTCCAAAAGCATATTTTCGATCGGATCGAGGTCTTTATGCAGTGAATCGCCATAAGTAGACTCCATTAAAATATAATCAGCCTGCTCAAATTGTTGCGGACTTTTTAACAGCAAATCTCCATAGCGGCCAACATCTCCCGAAAAAGTAATTCTTGTTGGCTTGCCGTCCTCTGTAATCGTAAGGTGAACGGCAGCGCTTCCCAAAATATGACCCGCATCGGTAAATTTCAAACGGATCCCCGGCTCAATTTCAAAATCTTCCTCATATTCCACAATCTTCATCTGACCAACGGTTTTGGTTACGTCTTCTTCTGTATAAAGTGGTTCTTCCATTTCTTCACCATGGCGGAGGTGGCGATTGGCATATTCAGCATCCTGTGTCTGTATTTTTGCAGAATCCATCATTAAAATCCGCGCAAGGTCCATCGTGGCTGATGTACAAAAAATCTTTCCTTCAAAACCTTCTGCAACCAGTTTGGGCAATAAGCCGCAATGATCAATATGTGCGTGTGATAAAACGAGATAAGTTACTTTTTTGGCATCGAAACCAAAATAGTCGTTTAATTTATCAGTTACGCGGCCCATCCCCTGGAATAAGCCACAATCTAATAATATCTGGGTACCGTTTTTTAAGGTAATCAGGTGTTTGCTACCTGTAACTGTACGGGCGGCACCATGAAAAGCAATGTTCATTGAGATGGTGGTTAGAAAATATATAGAATAAAAATGCCGGATATTTCCGGCACTTCCAATTCTTTAAGCATTTATTTCTGCTACTTTGTCTTTAACCTTATCTGCAACGCTTGTGGCTTTCTCGGCCAGGCCTGCTAATTTATCTTTTGATGCATCTAAAAGATCAGCAAAAAAATCTGATACTTTACCTTTTAAATCGTTGGTAGAATCTGATGATAATGCCAATGCGATGGTTGCTCCTAATGCTGCTCCGGCTAATACGCCTACTATAATTTTTGTCTCTTTTTTCATGATCTTAGTGATTTACTTAATAAACATATTTAATCCACAGGTGTTTTACTTTTTTCCATCTTACAAAAACCAATCCACAATGAAGCATATCTTTTTTATAGACTTAGATAATACCATTTATTTTACAAAGCCGAACGAAGAACAGTTAATGGGAGCACTTTACCGCTTTTTAGGAAGCCTGGATTTAGGAATCAGCGATGAAAATTTTCAGCTTGCCAAACAGGATATGTTAAGGACACCTTTTATAAAAGTGGCAAAAAAATATGGTTTTAAAGAAGAAGTTATGCCCGAAATACTTTCTTATCTGGAAAATCGCGAAGTGAGCAACCCCTTAAAACCAAGCGACGATTACCATTATATTAAAAGCCTAAAGGGACGGAAATTTATTGTAACAGCAGGTTTTCAAAAACAACAGCTTTCGAAAGTTAAAATGCTGGGCATTGCTGATGATTTTGAGGAGGTAAGCGTTGTAGATGTTTCCGTTAACAACAAGAAAGATGTTTTTATATCATTAATTGATCAACACAACCTTAATATGGAAGATATTTTAATTATTGGTGATGATGCAGAATCAGAAATTAAATACGGGCTGGAACTAGGCATCTGCACTTTTTTACTCGATCCAGAAAACCTGCACCCTAGCGCCGAAAGCACTTTTAGGGGAAATGATTTGAGTAATTTGCATGAGGCAGCAGGACAATCTTAGTTAACTCTTTTAGCCTTTTAATTTATTGTATAAAAATCAATATAAATGACAGGAATTTTAAGGAATCAATGGGCTACGAGGAATTGTCATCCGATAGCTATAGAATGCGAGAAGGCTTTTTCAGCCAACGAAGCAATCTTACAACAATCGCTGTTAACATGTACTTTACGATTCCCGCCTGCGCCTATTGTGTGGACACATCTTTTAGGCACTATATAAGGCACTATGCTAGCTTGCTTTGAAATAACACAGCGCTTACCGAAGCACGCCTGTCAATCCCCAGGGCCACGAAAATCAAAAAAACAGGCTTACAGCAGTACAAATGGCACTATCAAACCTAAAACGCAGTGGTTTTGTGTTCATGTTTGCAAAAACTTTTCACCCAGCCCTAACAAACAAAACAATTGCCACTGTTTTTTTGATGTGTATGGGGATTGTGTAAAAGGCCCCTTGCTGGATTGACAAAGCATTTTTGCATACTTTTGATGCCTTGCGGCATAGGAGCAAATAAAACTAATCTAATATTTGTGTCCACACGATAGGGCATAGAGCGGGAATGACGATCGCACTTAAAACTTAACTGTTAAAAGGCGACTTAGGTGGTCAACAAAAATGAGATGGTTAAAGCATGTAAAATCAGTTACTTTTACGAACTTTGCTTTTCTGCTACATCAATATGGATTATTTAAGTTATAAGCTCAAATTAATTTATTCCCGTTATCTCATCATTGCGCTAGGCTCAATTATAGGTTTTTCATTATTTGATATATGTTTCTTTCAAACACAGATCATACCAATTGAAGAGTCTTTTTATGAGTTTCTAATCCCCATGCTCCTACCTATACCCTCATTGATTTTTTGGTTGAGGCCGCGGCTGAAACTTTTAAGGCTGGAAAGGAAAAATGGAAAAAATTTATTTGAATTTTACCTCATCATAGCATGGTTTGCCTTAATATGTCCTTCTATTTTTGCTCAAAAGTATGTAACCAATGCAGTAGGTCAACTTACCAGATTAAAAACAATTGATAGTATAGACCAAAAGTACCTCACCAAATTTTATAAAGTAGAGAAGCTGTATCTTGATAAGGCACATAGTGCTGTACAGATAGAGGCAAAAGCGAGTGGCAAACACAACGAAAAATTAAACTTTACAGTTTACGCGGCCATTCCAATCTACAACGCACCAACACTAACAGGCGAATCTTCATCAAATAAGGTCACTCCAAATTATTTAAGGCCCAAAGCCTGGCTCGGCTGGCTAATGACAAGGCAAATAAACAATAAACTATCAAAGGAAACAAAAGATGATATGTACAGGACGTTTCTTAAGGATTCTTACCTGAGTTTTGTACGAGAAAAGATTTATGGTTTTGATTATCTACAGAAAAAAGGCAACAGTCAGGATTATAAAAATTTCAAAAAGGGTATTGACCGTGTTTTCCCCAATTCAACCAGCAACCCTATATTATTAATGCCAAAATATACTCCGTATGAAAAAAGAGGTAGCCATCAATTATTCCTAATACTTCTATCATTTTTTATAGGCTCAACAATATGGTTAATCATGTTAATCCCTCCGAAATTTAAAAAAGAGAAACTCCTAATGCCAGTAAGCGCTATTTAAATAAAAGGCATAAAAAAGTCCCGATTTTCATCGGGACTTTTCAATCTATCCTCTGCCACCTCTTGATGGTCTTCCGCTTTCACCACCACCTCTTTGTTGTGGCGGTGCTTCTGATCTTCTTTGTTCTTGTCTTTGTTGCTGCTGCTGTTGTTGTTGCTGAGCTCTCTGTTGCTGAGCTTGCGCATCACGCTGAGCCCTTTCCTGCTGTTGTGCCTGAGCTTGTTGAGCACGTTGTTGTTGCGCCTGCTCATTACGCTGTTGTTGAGCCTGAGCATCACGCTGGGCCCTTTCCTGCTGTTGTGCCTGAGCTTGTTGAGCACGTTGTTGTTGCGCCTGCTCATTACGCTGTTGCTGAGCCTGAGCATCACGCTGGGCCCTTTCCTGTTGCTGGCCTTGTGCTTGTTGTGCACGTTGTTGTTGCGCCTGCTCATTACGCTGTTGCTGAGCCTGAGCATCACGCTGGGTCCTTTCCTGTTGCTGGCCTTGTGCTTGTTGTGCACGTTGTTGTTGCGCCTGCTCATTACGCTGTTGCTGAGCCTGAGCATCACGCTGGGCCCTTTCCTGTTGCTGGCCTTGTGCTTGTTGTGCACGTTGTTGCTGCATTTGCTCGTTACGTTGTGCCCTTTGTTGCTCCATTTGAGCTGTACGTTGTTGATCATCCTGACCACGTTGTGGCGCCTGAATATCACGTTGTGTACGCTGTTGATCCTGGCTCATACGGTCTTGCTGACCGCGTTGTCTCAGTTGTTCCAAACGTTGCTGATCCTGGGTACGGTTTGCATTCTCCTGCCCGTTTCTGTTATCAATGCCATTGGTACCACCACGGCTAACACGTCCGTTTGCATCCCTGTTATAAGCCTCACCCCTGTTATTTGGCTGATTGTTATTATTATCCCTGCCTGCACTACCATTATTTCTATCAGGCTGTGTAGAAGTACGGTTATCTCTTGATCCGAAACGGTTATCGTTATTGTTGGGCGTACCACTTCTTTGATCACGATTGGTATATCCTTCATTCCTACCACCTCTGCTAATGCCTGCGTTACCTTGCTCAAATCTTTTTGGCGCAGCACTACGGTTATCTACATTACGTTCAGGTCTTGGTCTATAAATAGAAACCTCTCTACCACCAACCCTGCTTGCACCAGGTCTAGAACCTTGTGAATACCTGTAAACAGTTACATCTCTATTGGTTGCACGTCTGATATCTTCAATCCTTGGACCACCATAATAATTTCTTCTGTTATACACATAAGTATTATTGATAATGGTGGTGTTGCGGATATATACATTGTTACGTCCGTAATCATACCTTGGGAAAGTGTTAATATAAATATTACGCTGTGGAATAAAGTTCCAGCAAAATTCCGGTACTACATAACGACGGCCAAAGCTTAAATTAATACTAATACCTGGCGCCATTGGTGCCCATCCGTAATAACCGTCACCACTTCTCCAGTCTACCCATGCCGGTCCCCAATTGGTATCAGGTAACCAGATCCATTGCCTGTAACTGTTAATTACCCAACGGCCGTAGTGGAAAGGTGCCCAGCCCCAATCGTAGTTGGAAACCCAGGTATTACCATATTCGGTCATGGCCCAACGTCCGTTTGTATAATATGGCCGAAAATCGCTTTGCTCTACATCAGGGCGCCAAACATAACCATATTGCGGATCCTGTATCCAGGTACCATAAGGAGAAAGTTCATCGTAAAAAGTCTGTAAAGAGACGTTACCAGTGTTGTAACCATCATCCTGGTAATCGCTTTGGTAGTCTTGTGCCCTGACAAGGGTTGTGGTTCCGGCAAGGAGCGCAAACAGCCCCAGCACAATTGCCGTAGATTTCAGTGTTTTCATTTGTGTGTTTTATTTTAATAACCTAATGTGTGTGTATCAATTAGAGAACCAAAAATATGGAAGGTTTAATATGCAAGCATAGTTTTTACATTTTCCTTCAAATATTGCCTTGAAAGGCATATTTAACTAATATTTAACGTTTTAAGTACATTTTAATTGTGCAGAAAATAAGTCAGTTAGAAATAAAATTTGCTACACCTTTGCTTATAAAAGAGATTATATTGCAGACAACACAAAGTTTAGAACTTAAATTCTATTTATTGTGAGTATTTTTGCGGCATGCAAAAAGGCACTTTATACCTTATTCCCGTACCATTGGCTGAAGAGGTAGCACACAAAACGTTTACCCCTTACCTGGTTGATACCATTAACCAGATTGATACCTACATTGTAGAAAACAGTAAAACAGCCCGTCGGTTTTTAAAAGAGGCTGGATTAAAAACTGCTCAGAAAGATTTGATTGTACATGATTATGGCAAACATAACCGTACCGATTTAGGTCAGTTTTTTGTTGAACTTGCTGCGGGAAAAGATGTTGGTTTAATGAGCGAAGCCGGTTGCCCGGGCATTGCAGATCCGGGTGCTGATATTGTGGCCGAGGCACATAAACGCGGCATTAAAGTAGTGCCTCTGGTGGGGCCAAGTTCGATATTATTGGCTTTAATGGCATCAGGGTTTAACGGGCAGAGTTTTGCTTTTTGGGGATATTTGCCCATTGATAAGGAGCAACGTACCAAAAGGATTAAAGATCTTGATTTATCGGCCAGCCGTTATAAACAGACACAGATTTTTATCGAGACCCCTTTCCGTAATAACCAGCTTTTCGAAGAGGTTTTAAAAAGTTGTAAACCCAATACCCAGGTTTGCGTAGCAAGCAACCTTACCGCCGAAAATGAATTTATAAAAACTCAAAGCGTTTATAACTGGCGCAAAGAAGAAATAGACCTGCATAAACAACCTACTATATTTTTGTTGTATTAGTTGGCTCATTAGTTTACTGGTTAATAGTTCATTGATAAATGGATGATAGTTTATGGCTCCTAGTCAAATCGTCATCCGATAGCTATCGGATGAGAGAAGGCTTTTTCAGCCGACAAAGCAATCTTATTACAAAGCGTTACAGCAAGCGAATTAAGATTGCTTTGTTTTTCTATTATCGGAACGACGATTAATCGAATTAGACCTAACTAAAAAAAATCAAAACATATCCAAAGCCCGTTGGTTGTTACTATAGCGCTCCGCAATATTATTCACTAAATTTTACAGTTATGAAAAATACGGGCACACCAAAAAACAATCCTACGGTTCAGGGCAGTTCAATTGCAGATCGGGCAAATCATGATGTTAAAACGGATAAAAAAATCCAGGGCATTACCAATGGCGGCGGCCAACGGTCTGATCAAACTTCGAATAAGGACAATCAGCGAAAGTATGATAATAAGAAATAACAAAAAAGGAGATAATCTTACAGGTTTATCTCCTTTTTTTTAATCATAATGGCTACTCCGACGACCTTCCGGGATAATTGCCTGAGATAGCAATTATATATATTGCACCTGCAACCGATGGAAGTTTAGGCAAAGCAAAATTCGAAATTCCATCTCCGCCATAAGTTGTCTGCAGTATAGAAAACAACATCGTATTTTTACCAATGGATAGCAGTGAGCCATCACATTTCGCAAATCCTGCCGGTGCATAGTCACCAGCAAAAAGGGTTATTGCCCCCAACATAAAATTCATAGTGTGTTTATTTAGTTATTCAATACTACTAAAAAAAACAAAATGATTTTTATTTCGCCATTACATTATAGAAATTATAATCCGTCATAGGCGCTCCGGTTATCCCCAGCTGATGACAAATGGTAATAATCTGACCACGGTGATAGGTACTATGGTTAAAAACATGCAGTACATATTCAAAATTCTGAAAGTCGGAAGTAAACCAAGGACTTTGGATCTCTGTTTTTTCGTTAAACCTATCTTCACCTATTGCGGTAATGTAAACTGCTAAATTTTCTGATTGTTTCAATAGGGAATCAAAAATATCAGTTAAACTTCCATGTTCTCTAAATTCAAATTCTGTTTTGGTCAGGATGGAATACCAATATTCCTGCGTTTGTAAGATATGGGAGAGGGTTAATTTTACACTTTTAAAACTTGATAATACTTCTTGCTCCAATAATTGTTCAGGATGTTTTTTTAACCAATTTATCAAGGTTAAATTTGCCCAGAAATTATAGTTTGCATAATTTTTCATTAAATAAACAAGAGATGTTTCTTCTATTGTTTCTGCGAATAATTGTTCCTGTACCATGTCTTTTTGTTTTAGTTAAACAAAGAAAATACAGCGTAGTGACAACCCTATGGCAGTGTAAAAATTTGTCTGAAAATATTTTTTTATCTGCTTTAGGTCAGGTTTGTTTACCGTAAAAAACTACAACAACTCCAGTTTAACTAAACCGCCGTCCTTTAAAACAGATACTTTGTGTAAATTTTTAAATACAAACATATTTTTAAACAATTACAACACGTACTAATTAAGTTTTCGTGTAAAATTCCATAAACCGCAAAAATTCATGTAACACGTTCTGTTACATTTGTTTCATCAGCTATAAGGATTAACTAACCTAAACCTCATGAAAAAAAATCTAAAAAGAATCGCCATCGTTGCGATGGTTGCAGTTTCATTCGCAGCCTGTAAAAAAACCCAGGAATCAGCAACAACCGAACCACAGGAAACTGTAAAAAATGCCGACAAGGTTTTACAGTACATTAAAGACCTTGGTTTCCCTGAATCAAGCATTGTTGATAATGGCACCATGTTTATTGTGGAAGAAGACATTACTTTCCCCAAAAACATGGAAATACCAGTAAATAAAGCGTTTGGCACAGAACAATATTATACTGGCAGTATAGTAAACAGCACTAATAAACTAAATATCCGGGTTTTTGTAGATCCATCTATGACCTCTATGGGGAGTGAAATTAATAATGCTATCGCACAATGGAATGCGGTACCGAATTCTACACTTCGCTTTAATATCGTAACTACTGCTCCCTACGATATATTAATTAAAAATGAAGCATTACAGAGTCCAAATGGTGTAGTGTGTGGTGCTGGCGAATTTCCTGCAAATGGAAAAGCCGGTGCCGTAATTAGAATCAATAGAGATGCAATAGCAGGCAATTCGTTTGCGCAACGTGCGAGAACGATATGTCATGAGCTTGGTCATAATATATCATTCAGGCATACCAACTGGTCTGCCATAGGCGAATCGAATGCCACAAATGTTCCTGGTGTAACCGGAACAGATTCCCGATCACTTATGAATGGCGGTCAATGCAATTCGGGTGCAACCGTATTGTCGCAAAAAGATAAAGATGCTACAGCAGTATTATATTAACCCATAATAATCAATTAACCTAAACCAAATCCTTAACCAGCTGAAGAAAGCTCGGGTGCCAATACGGTACCTGAGCTTATTCTTTAGCTAAAGTGATGATGTCTTTTCCTTCTAAAATTCGCCTTTCATCGTTATGGCTTAAGGTATTGATCATGGCCTGCCCCAGCTCAGCCATGGTACAAAATCCGCTGGGGTAAATGGCCCTGCCTATCGGAAATAACCAGTTGATGTATTTATAGAATTGATGTGCATATTTCTGTCCTGTTAAAGGTTTTATAAAACCCGGACGGAAGTTAAAAACCTGTTCGAAAGGTAATTTCATCAAATCATTTTCGGTTTTCCCTTTCACCTGCGCCCATTTTAAACGGCCATTCTCATTGGTTCCGCCACCAGAAACATAACAAAAAGTCATGTCGGTATTCAGTTTACTTAACGTTTCTGCAACATGCATGGTTAACGTATAAGTCATTTTATAATAGGTTTCCTGATCAACACCTACAGAAGTGATGCCCAGGCAAAAGAAACAAGCATTATACCCTGTTAACTGACTTTCTATCTTAGAAAAATCGAAAAAATCGGAGTGGATAACCTCTTTTAGCTTCGGGTGAGTATAACCACTAGTTTTGCGGTTAATAACTAAAACGCTCTTAATTTCGGGACTATTCAGGCATTGCATTAATACACCTTCGCCAACCATGCCTGTAGTACCAGTAATGATAACATTATTTTGATCTCTGGTTTTTCCCACAAAAATTATTGTTTACAAATTAAACTGCTAAAAGAAAGCATTGTTTAGTACAATATACAAAAAGAGCAACCGGTTAAAGTTGCTCTTTTAAAATTTATCTTGCTGTAGGGGCTTTCATCTGGTAATCTTTTGGTGGTTCGGCACCTAAAAGATTCTGAACAAAGTAATCCCAGCGGCGGCGCATCATATAAGGTGAATAAGCACCATAACCATGGGCACTGTTTGGAAAAATAACCAGATCGAAAGATTTATTCGCTTTCTCTAACGCTTCTACTACCAATAGGGTATTGTAGGGAGGAACATTATCATCCATCAGGCCGTGGACTAACATCAGTTTACCTTTTAGGTTTTTGGCATAGTTCTGATTGGCCTGAGCTTCATAATCAGCATTTTCTACCAAACCATTGTAGCGTTCGCCCCAATCGTCCTCATAATTTCTATTATCATGGTTTCCTGATTCTGAAATACCTACTTTAAAGAAATCGGGGTAGCGGAACATGGCCGCAGCAGTAGCAAAGCCTCCACCTGAGTGCCCCCAGATCCCTACTTTTGTAGTATCAATAGGATATTTTGCCGAAAGCTGTCTGATGGCTGCAATCTGATCGGGCAAAGTATTCTCCGCCATGTTGCCGTAGCTCATATCATGAAAACTTTTAGAACGATCAGGGTTACTGGTTCCTTCTATAACTACTACAATAAAACCCAATTCAGCCAGGGCCTGGTTATCGCCGCGTGAAGCTGCAAATGCCCAGCTGCCTACGCTCCCACCCTGCGGACCTGGATAAATATAATCGATAACAGGATATTTCTGGCTGGCATCCATTTTTGTTGGCGTGAAAACCAAACCGTAAATATCGGTTTTACCATCTTTGGCTTTTAGCGAAACCGGAGTTGGTGCTTTCCAACCTGTAGCGGTTAAACGAGAAACATCGGTTTTTTCTAAAGTATTGATCAATTTTCCGTCAATGCTTCTTAATACAGTAACTGCGGGTACATCTGGCTGTGAATAACTATCTACAAAATAGTTGAAAGAAGGAGAGAATACGACCTGATGATTACCAGCTTCAGGGGTTAAAAGGGTTAAATTTTTCCCGTCGAAACCAATTTTATAAAGATAGCTGAAATAAGGATTACCTTTTTCGCGGCCATTGGCAAAGAAATAAAGTGTACGTGTTTTTTCGTCTACTTTAACCAAACGCGAAACTACAAAATCGCCTTTGGTGATCTGATTTTTAACTTTTCCATTGGTTGCATCGTATAAATATAAATGTCCCCAGTTATCCCTTTCCGAGTACCAGATAATTTCTTTCGATGCCGGAAGATAACGCCAGTTAATCGCACCTTGACCAGATTCAAACTGTGTTTTTACGGTTTCTTCGAAAACTTCCCTTACGGCACCTGTTGTGGCATTTGCAATACGGAATTTTTCGTTTTTATGATCGCGTGAGGTAGAAAGAAAAGCGACTTCAGAACCATCGGCTTTCCAGTCAATATCATCAAAAGTACCACTGCTCGAAATATCATCACTCAAAGTTGCACGGTGTGGATCGGCAGGAATATTAAGCGAAATTACTTTTGGATTATCTACATCGATAACCACCCTTCTGATGGTAGCGATCTGTTTATCGCCCGGCAAAGGGTATTTCCAGGCTTTTAATACCGGTGCGCCCACATTAGTGGTTACCAAATACATCTCTTTTGAGTTCCTTTGATCTTGCTGAAAGGTTGCTATTTTTTTCGAATCGGGAGACCAGCGTAAAATTGGGGCATCACTATGTTTCCAGCCTGCGTTATCAGTGGCATAACCATAATCTTTAACGCCATCAGTAGTAAGCTGCGTTAATTTTCCGGAGGCCACATCTTTAACGAAAAGGTTATAATCTTTAATTAAAATGGCTTTTTTCCCGTCGGGAGATGAAACCTCGTTACGGCCACCCATACGTCGGGCAGGCATTTCGCCACCACTTTTATAATCAGTAGTAGGCGTTTTGGTTTTCTTTGCAGGATCTACCAGGAAAGTTTGTTCGGTACCATTGGTTTTAGTGCTGTACCAAAATTTATCGCCTTCCAGCCAGTTTGGCTGTACATTGGCATGGTCGATATACTTTGCGGTGTTGTAGCTCATAAAACTCTCCGCTCTTTCGTAATCGCTCACGGTTAAAGCTTTTTGTTGAGCATTTGCTGTAATGGCCAAAGTACAAGCCGTTACGGTAAGCCAATATTTATTCATCATGTTAGTTAATCTTGCGATAAAAATAATACTGTTTTGGCAAATGATTGGTATTAATCGTGATACAAATTTGAGCAAATAGCCCGGAGAGAAGAGCAAAGGCTACGCAGCACTTCCATTTTACATTTCCCATATCACATCTTCCATTTTTTTCTATCTTTACCTCACACAACAGATATGAACAGAAAGAGCTGTCTTCCTCCACCAAAACCTTAATAAATAACATGGGTACGCTATAAACAAACTATCGGTTTTGCTACCGGCATTTGGGCGTTAACCTGAAACATTTTATTTATTAATTTTTAATTCTTGCCCTTTTCAGGACGAGACAGATCATTCTTTATGAAAAAATCATATTTGGTATTACACTTTGCGGTAATACTTGCAGGCTTTACCGGTATATTTGGTAAGCTCATATCCCTCAATGAAGGTCTTTTAGTTTGGTACCGGGTATTCTTTTCGGCTATTATTTTATTACTCCTTTTGAAACTGTTTAAGATTTCCACGAATATTAAGCTAAAAGAAAAGTTTGATATTGCTAAAATCGGGATGTTAATTACCGTGCACTGGGTGTTTTTTTATGCCAGCATTAAATATTCGAATATTTCGGTAGGTGTGGTGTGTTATTGCTTAACCAGCTTTTTCACTGCGGTTTTTGCACCATTGATTAACAGACAAAAGTTTAACCTATCCGAAATTTTATTGAGCCTGCTTACTTTGTTCGGCATTGCATTGATATTCCATTTCGATTCGTCTTATCAGCTAGGCATTGGTTTAGGGGTAATATCATCAGCATTTGCGGCCCTTTATACCATTTACAATGAAAGACTGGTTAAGGTTTACGATAGCAGGCTGATTAATTATTATCAGATGTTAGGCGGAACAATCGGGTTAGGGATTCTGCTTCCTGTTTATCTTCATTTTTTTCCGGTTGAAACCATTATCCCGGGTTTAAAAGATACCGCTTACCTGATTTTACTGGCCTCTTTTTGCACCGTTGGCCTTTATGTTCTCTTTGCAGAATCTTTAAAACGGATTTCTGCTTTTACGGTAAATCTAAGTTTCAACCTCGAACCTGTATATTCCATTATACTGGCTTTTATATTTTTTAGTGAGGGTAAAGAGTTGAATATCTCTTTTTATATCGGTTTAGCATTTGTAATGACATCGGTTATTTTACAAACCGTAATTTCCTTTAAAAAATAATTAAGGTTTTTAAACAAAAAAGCGCTAAAAAGCGCTTTTTTGTTTAAGGAATCATGATCACAGACCTTATAATATTTCTACATATCCATCAGTTCCATTTATCCTGATTTGCTGTCCATCTTTAATAAGTTTGGTTGCATTTTCTACACCAACCACTGCCGGCAAGCCATATTCGCGTGCAATAACAGCGCCATGGGTCATCAAACCGCCAACTTCGGTAACCAAACCTTTTATTGATACGAATAACGGCGTCCAGCTGGGATCGGTAAAGGTGGTTACCAATATATCGCCATCTTCCAGATCTGCTTCTTCAATGTTTAAAATTACCCTTGCCCTGCCTGTTATCACACCAGAAGAAACAGCTAAACCCGCAATAGCCCTGGCTGGAAGATTTTCGTGTTTATAACTGCCCGAAATAATTTCGCCATCTGATGTGATTAAACGTGGCGGATTTAGTTTTTGGTATAAGTTATATTCTTCTTTTCGCCTTGCGACAAGATTTTTATCGAATTTACCGGTATTTATTACTTCCCGTAGCTCTTCAAAGGTGAGGTAGTAGCTATCTTCCTTTTCATGAATAATATTGGCTTGAATGAGTTTTTCAACTTCTTTTAGTAAGGCCTCTTTGTAAATAAAAAAGCGGCTTACAATCCCATATTTAGGATATTCGCGATAACCTGTAAAATTGCGGAGCAGGCTGATCATTTCTTTTGTTTCACGGATTTTTTGCCCGCCATCAGGTAAAGTTACAAGTTGATCCAATAATTCTTTTTCCTTTTTTAAAGCCTCTTCTTTTCCCTGGTTAAATTTTTGTTTGCCGGCATTAAGCTCAAAGTTTTTGATGTTGCTGAGAATGACCGGAATTAATATGGACGGGTTTTCACTCCAGCGGGTATTTGTAATGTCAATTTCTCCGGCACATCGCATCCCATATTTGTTAAGATAGTTATAAATGGCGCTTTGGGCTTCAGCGCCACCATCAAAATGAGGCAGTTCGCCTAAAAACCGATCATCTTTAGCTTGTTTTAAATAATTAATCATTTCAGGATAAGGCCTGATCACGTCTGCAACACTTAATAGCTCCAGCCCCATTTCAGCGGTAATGTTATTGGGGGCAGATTGAGAAAGTGTATCTGCAGGATTTTTTTCGCCCAACCATTTATTCATGTTTTCATTGATCCACATGGAAGCATTCATGGCAGCAATGATCACGCCCATGTGTTTCGAATCAAATACCATCTTCTTTGATTGCTCAATATCATCCTGGATAAAATCAAAAAGGTCAGTTCCTGTTTTCGTCTGGATGTTTTCCTTTAGTTTTTCTACCGATATCTCGTTCTGTTTAATCAGATCCGCAATGATAGAAGGGTCGTTTCCTACCTGCGCTAAAATATCAGCAGCAGATAAACCTTTGGTGCTTTTAACAATTACCGGCCCTTTTCCAGCATCAGGAAACAAGGGTATAAAATCTTTCCGTTTTGTAATGGTAACCAATGCATCTTTTATAAGCGGATCATGTTGCTGCATGGCTTCCAATAAACTTTCCCTGCCGCCAAGTGTAGTCAGGCTATCTGTAACATCAACAAACAATCTTCCTCCTGCTTTAAACATTGGCCTGGCAGCTCTTAATTGCCACAAAGATAATCCCAGTGGTTTCATGGGGTCAGTCATCATTTGCTGGTGACCAACAGAAATGTAGACATGATTTCCCTTATCTCCCGTCTCAGGCACAGGATATAATGTAGTAATTGGCCTGCTCTGAACAATATAAATTAAGCCATTTGCTAAACACCATTCGATATCCTGAGGACTACCGAAATGTGCCTCAATCTTTCTGCCGACCTGCTCCAGTTGCAAAATCTGCTCATCGGTAAGTGTTTGTTTACCCTGTTGTTCTGCTGAAAGTTCCTGAGCCTCAGTACCACCACCTTTTATGGCATGAATGGCTAATTTTTTGGCAACTATTTTTCTACTGGTAATGCTACCGTTATTAACCTGATAATTATCAGTATTTACCAGGCCCGAAACCATGGCCTCACCCAAGCCAAAGCTGGCATCGATGGATAAAACTTTCCGGTTACCCGTAACAGGATCGGCGGTAAACATAATGCCTGCTGTTTCGGCAAAAACCATTTTCTGCACCACTACTGAAAGATGGATGTTATGGTGATCGAAATGATGCTGAATACGGTAAATGATGGCCCGATCGGTAAATAAAGATGCCCAGCACTTGCTGAGGTGCAACAAAATGCCCTGTATACCAACAATATTCAGAAAAGTATCTTGTTGACCGGCAAACGAGGCCGTGGGTAAATCTTCGGCTGTAGCACTAGATCGTACTGCAAATGAATCATCTTTATTGAAATTAGCAAGATAACTTTCGATCTCCCCGGCTATATCATCCGGAATGTAGATGTTTTCGATAAGTGTCCGGATTTTCGCACTGGTTTTACCCATCGCACGCAGATCTTCCGCTTTAAACTGACTCAATTCATCCAATAAACCACTAAGTTCTTTGTTGCTTACTGTGATTTTTTTATACGCTTCAGTAGTGATGCAAAAACCGTGAGGCACAGTTATACCTTCAATTTTAGATAGTTCGCCTAAGTTAGCTCCCTTACCTCCGACTGTTAAAAAATCAGACCTGTCGATTTGCTGAAAACCAATTACGTACTTCATCATATGTTTCTCTTTTTTATCTGGTAGAAATTTCATCCCTCCTGATCACAGCAAGAAATACACGTTGTGTATCAACACCCTAAACAATAAGTTTCAGAAAGAAGAAAGGCCAAAAGTATAAGGTAAAAAATACGAAAACAACGTTTTTAAACTATATTTTTCCAGTCGCAATAATGATAGAAGTATTGGCGTTATCCTTACAACAAAGAGACAATAATTAAGCTGAAATTATCCCTAATTTTACCTTAAAAAGTGCTTTAGTCTGAAAAAATCACCCTCGGTTCAAAGAAATATCCGTCATTTATACTACAAGCAAACTCAATTCGGCTACGTCAGAAATTGTGATCTGCTGCAAATTTGTATTGTTAATTTAAAACAATCGAAATGCAAAAGACAATTTTTATTACAGGTGCTTCTACAGGTTTAGGAAAAGCTGCCGCCAAATTATTTCAAAGCAGGGGATGGAAAGTTATTGCCACCATGCGGAACCCTGAAAAGGAAACAGAATTAAACACTTTAAGCGATGTTACCATATTACCTTTGGATGTAACCAACCTGTCTCAAATCCAATCTACCGTAAAGGAAGCGATTGCACAAGGCATTGATGTGGTGTTCAATAATGCTGGCTACGGCTTAATCGGTCCTTTAGAAGCCCTTAGTGATGATCAGATTGTGAAACAACTTAACACCAACTTATTGGGCGTAATCCGTGTTACACAGGCATTTATTCCATATTTCAGGGCGAAAAAAGACGGGCTATTTATTTCGACCACTTCTATCGGCGGATTAATTGCTTTCCCCTTAGGTTCAACTTACCATGCTACCAAATGGGCATTGGAAGGATGGAGCGAAAGCATGGCTTTTGAGTTGAACACTTTTGGTGTAAACATTAAAACCGTATCTCCAGGCGGGATTGCGACAGATTTCTCAGGTCGTTCATTAGAATTGGCAAGTAATGAGGACTACGATGCAATGGTACAATCGATGATGGCAGGATTTGGCTCAATGATGGAAACTGCTTCTACTGCCGAGCAAATTGCTGAGGTAGTATACGAGGCTGCTACAGATGGCAAAACCAGGCTTCGTTATGTAGCAGGCGAAGATGCAAAAGCCTTATATGCACAGCGATTGGCTCAGGGCGATGAAGCATTCAGGACAGAATTTGCAAGGGTATTTTTAGGTAAATAATCTTTAAAGGGCAATGCAGGCCAAATGATTTGTATTGCCCTAATATTTGTATTTTTATATTATGGAAAAGAAAGCCCCTTTGCGCATTTCATCAATATCCGAACTGCATCACCTGCTAAAAGTGCCCAAACCCGTACATCCGCTGATCAGTTTAGTAGATAATTCGCAGATTGCCACCAATACGGAAATGTTAGACCGTCCGTTTTTTCTCAATTTCTATAAAATCTCCTATAAATACTCTACAACTGGCCGGATGGGTTATGGACAGGGCTATTATGATTTTAACGAGGGTGGCATGATGTTTACCTCGCCCAATCAGTTAATTTCGGCAGATAATGAGGCAAAATATTATGGAGCAACACTTTTGTTCCACCCCGATCTGATCCGGAATTATCCGCTCGGCACAGCCATCAGGAAATATGGATTTTTCTCATATGAAACCAACGAAGCCTTATTTCTATCTGAAAAAGAAAGGCAAATAATTTTAGGATTATTCGACAATATTAACAATGAGCTTAATACTTCTATCGATGAAATCAGCCAGGATGTACTCGTTTCTTATATCGAAGTGCTGCTTAACTATAGCAACCGTTTTTATAAACGCCAGTTTATTACCCGAAAAGTGGTTAATAACGATGTATTAACTAAAACAGAACAACTATTGGAAACCTATTTTGCCGATGAAAAATCGTTGGTTAAGGGATTGCCAACTGTAGAATATCTTGCGGCAGAGGCCAATCTTTCCCCACGTTATTTAAGCGATATGCTCAGGGCTTTAACCGGGCAGAATACACAGCAGCTTATTCATGAAAAACTGATCGAAAAGGCGAAAGAAAAATTATCGGCTACTGATTTATCCGTAAGTGAAATTGCCTATCAATTGGGTTTTGAACACCCGCAATCGTTTAGCAAATTTTTTAAAACGAAAACAAATTTATCGCCAGGGGAGTTCAGGCACACTTTTAATTAGAAAATGAGGCAGATCAAAAGCGGAGAGGGCGGGATTCGAACCCGCGGTACCTTGCAGTACACACGCTTTCCAAGCGTGCTCGATCGACCACTCTGACACCTCTCCGATTGGCTTGCGAATATAAATAATTTAATTAAAAACCATAAGGCTGTTTGGGCTTATATTTCTCTTCATCAGGGATAATAAAATCTTTAAAACGATTAAAAGCATCGCCGTTATCAATCAACTTCTCACTTATCGGCACAAAAGCTAAACGGTAAATGTAAACGGTAAGATTCTCTTTATAAAACCTGCTCACAGAAGCCGTAGTTAAACTATCCTTCGGAGCTTCTATATCTGTTTGTTTTACAATAAGTTTAATTCTAGTACCGTTTTTGCTCCAAAAATAATTATCAGAAATATTGCTCAATTCACTGTTTTTATATTTTCCAAAATCTTTGGAAATATCTTCAATAAAATGATCTGTTTCGATTGGATTAAGGTTTTGTGCCAAACACCGGATGGCCACTATTTTTTCTTTTGCATTTTCGAACAGGTCGAAAGTATTAAAATTTACCTTACCCCATTTAGCCAGTGTTTTGGTTCTATAATTATTTTCTGATGGGTTATGACTGTAATAGCCTCTACAAAGCAGCGAATCATAATCATTATGCTGCATCCTGAAGGCATGATCATCTATCGTATAAGGTAAACCTGTTTTATCTTTGGGGTTTGGCGGATAAAAGGTTTTTGGATTGATTTCGAAAGCAAATTTTTGGAGATCATAAGTTTTATCGCCAATTCTGGCAGGTTGTTTGCCGCAACTACAAAACAAAAGAGAAACCAGCGTTAAAAAAATTAAATTTTTCCTCATACGTAAAGCTAACAAAATGCCCATAAAACAAAAATGCTCCCGATAAAAACCGGAAGCATCTTGTAAATATGATATTAGAAATTAATCTATAACCGTAATTTTTAACATATTAGTTTTTCCTTTTGCTTCGATTGGAATAGCAGCGGTATTGATTACAATATCACCTTGTTTAACCAATTTTTTGCTTTTTAAGAACTCATTAACTTCAATAATGGTGTTATCGGTACTTTCCCATTTATCGTAGTAGAAACCTCTAACGCCCCAAAGTAAACTTACTGCATTTAATAAAGCCCTGTTACTGGTAAAAATAAAGGTTAAAGCTTCTGGTCTGTGGCTCGAAATTTCGAAAGCAGTATAACCACTCAAAGTCATCGATACAATACCAACCGCATTGGTTTGTTTCGCTAAAAAACAAGCTGAATCGCAGATGGCATCACTTAAGAAAGAAGGTGATTTTGGTTTTAAAAACTTATCAGGATTGAAAGGATAATTGTTCTCTTCAATGTTCTGGATAATTTTTTGCATCGTTTCAATTACGATCAATGGAAATTCTCCAACTGAAGTTTCGCCGCTTAACATTACTGCATCAGCACCATCCAAAACAGAGTTTGCCACATCATTCACCTCAGCACGTGTTGGGCGAGGAGTAGTAATCATGCTTTCTAACATCTGAGTTGCAACAATTACAGGTTTAGATGCTGCCCTGCATTTAGCAACAATCATTTTCTGTAACAATGGCACTTCTTCCATCGGACATTCAACACCTAAATCACCACGGGCAACCATAATACCATCAGAAACAGCGATAATTTCATCGATGTTAGCAATAGCCTCCGGTTTTTCTATTTTAGCAATTACACGGGCAGTTTTACCACGCTCTGCAATAATCTTTTTAAGTTCGATAATGTCATCAGCCTTACGCACGAAAGATAAACCGATCCATTCTACATCATTTTCCAATACAAACTCCAGGTTTTCACGATCTTCAGGAGTTAATGAAGGGATAGAAACTTTAGTATTCGGAAGGTTTACACCTTTTCTAGAGGTTAAAATACCACCGTGAACGATTTCGCAAACTACCTCATCCTTTAGGTTGGTAGAAATTACTTTCATTTGCAGTTTTCCATCATCCAAAAGGATAATTTCGCCAGCCTGTACATCCTGAGGGAAACTTTGGTAAGTGATATAAATCCGCTCTTCGTTACCAACACATTCGGTAGTGGTAATTACGGTAGTTTTACCATTAATCAGGTTAATCCCGCCTTCTTTTACCAAACCGATACGAATTTTAGGACCTTGTAAATCGGCAAGGATACCTACATTATAGTCGTATTTTTTATTTAAATCGCGGATGGTATCCAAAACCGCCTGGTGATCTGCCTGCGATCCGTGCGAAAAGTTTAACCGGCAAACATCCAGGCCAGCGTTAAACATACTATATAATACTTCTGGTTTTGCTGATGCAGGCCCAAGCGTGGCAACAATTTTAGTTCTCGAATGAAAAGGTTTCATTTAATTAATTGATTTTAGCAATGCAGTTTTAGAAAACACTAATTATTATCTAAAATAATCAAACTGCATTAAATTTTATATATTTTGTTCTTTTGTTCTTTGTTTGTAACCGTCAAATATAGTGTATTTAATACACCAAGTATATAATTTTTATATTACCAAATTCTCCCTGTTCTTCAACTTAGTTGGATCTATCTTTGCAGCAACCTGTATATCAGGCAGTTTATTCAAACCACTAATCAGATAATCAAGATCTTCCTTATCTATAAATTCTTTAATTATAATAAAAAAATCTACTTTATTCATCTCCGGAATTAGAAAACCATCGCTGCTTTTGTTACAGATTAGGTAGTATTCTACCTCACCTTGCTCTACAAAAAAGTAATATTTGGAGAAACTCCATGCTGGTTCATCAATATTAAAAAATATTTCATGGTCTTCTATTTTCTCAAATTGTGTGTTTAACCGGGTATTAATTTTGTGGCAAAGCACATAGTCTTTTAGGGGTGCTGTGATCGCAATTAGTATAAAATCAAGGTCTAAGGTAAGTTTTAGGTAAGTCTTATTCAAAGCGAAATAAATTATTTACAGAACGAAATTAAAAAACTAATTCTATATTCGCTGTGTTATTGAGATACCAAAATTACGTATCGAAATAAAAACATTTGAAAATTGTAAGAATTTATTTTTCTTTGCACAGAATTATTTAACCATTAAATTATAAAATTATGTCTGATATTGCTTCAAGAGTTAAGGCTATTATCGTAGAAAAACTAGGTGTTGACGAAAGCGAAGTTACGCCAGAGGCTTCATTCACCAACGATTTAGGTGCAGATTCTTTAGATACCGTAGAGTTGATTATGGAATTTGAAAAAGAATTCAATGTAGCTATTCCTGATGATCAGGCTGAAACCATCGGTACAGTTGGTCAAGCGATTGCTTATTTGGAAAAAAACGTTAAATAGAATTACGCTTTTTCAGTATAAATGGAATTAAAAAGAGTAGTAGTAACAGGGTTGGGTGCGCTCACTCCTATAGGCAATAATGTTCCTGATTTTTGGGAAGGATTGACTAACGGGGTGAGTGGCGCTGCTCCTATTAAGGGTTTTAACACTGAAAAGTTTAAAACCAAATTCGCTTGCGAGGTAAAAAACTTTAATCCAGAAGACTTTTTGGATAAGAAGGAAGCCCGTAAATTAGATCCGTTTGTACAATATGCTCTTGTATCAACAGAGGAAGCGGTGAAGGATGGTGGTTTTGATTTTGAAAAATTAGATACCAACCGGATCGGCGTAATCTGGGGTGCGGGCATAGGTGGATTAAAAACTTTCCTGGATGAAATTTCAAATTTCGCCAAGGGAGATGGTACGCCAAGGTACAATCCATTTTTTATTCCTAAAATGATCGTTGATATTGCTCCAGGGCATATTTCGATCAAATACGGCTTACGTGGGCCAAATTTTGCAACTGTTTCGGCATGTGCTTCTTCTACCAACGCCATGATTGATGCCTTTAACTATATCCGTTTGGGTATGGCCGATGTAATCATCAGCGGAGGTTCTGAAGCGATCATTAACGAAGCAGGAATGGGTGGTTTTAACGCCATGCATGCATTATCAACACGTAACGATGATCCGGCAACTGCTTCGCGTCCTTTTGATAAAGACCGTGATGGATTTGTTGCTGGTGAAGGTGCAGGAACCATTATCTTAGAAGAACTTGAACATGCAAAAGCAAGGGGTGCAAAAATTTATGCAGAACTTGTTGGCGGTGGAATGAGTGCCGATGCTAATCACATCACCGCACCACATCCTGAAGGTTTGGGCGCCAGAATGGTAATGACCAATGCACTAAAAGATGCTGGTTTAACAACTGCTGATATAGATTATATCAATGTTCATGGTACTTCTACCCCACTGGGTGATATTAGTGAAACCAAAGCCATTGGTACATTATTTGGCGAAGATGCTTACAGGTTAAACATCAGTTCTACCAAATCAATGACTGGCCACCTTTTGGGTGCCGCCGGAGCTATTGAAGCTATTGCAGCCATTCTTTCTGTTAAAAATGACATTGTTCCTCCAACAATCAATCACTTTACAGATGATCCTGCATTTGACCCGAAATTGAATTTTACTTTTAATAAAGCGCAAAAACGCACCGTTAGGGCTGCTTTAAGTAATACATTCGGTTTTGGAGGCCATAACGCTTCTGTGATTTTCAAGAAATACGAAGATTAATTTAAAACAGCGTTGCTATATAATTTTGTATGCTAATTAAAAATAGATAACTTAGTTCAATATGCTAATTAGCCGTTAATTGTGTTATTTATTTAATGCCGATATTAAAATTATATAAACTCTATCTCTCTCCCGAAAAGGAGTTTGTTAAAAAGCTGAAAAATATTTTAGGCTTTGTTCCAGGCAATGTTACGCTTTATAAAATGGCGTTCAGGCATCGTTCTGTGGCCAAAGTTTTAAAGAATGGAAGCCGGAGCAGTAACGAACGTTTAGAATTTCTTGGAGATGCGGTATTAGGCTCGGTAATCGCCGAGCTTCTTTTCAAGCATTATCCTTACAAGGAAGAAGGTTTCCTTACTGAAATGCGTTCGAAAATTGTAAACCGGGCTAATTTAAACCAATTGGCCAAGAAAATAGGTTTTGATAAGCTCATTCAGTTCGATCAGCGTTCGGTGAGCATACAAACCAAGCATAATTCGATGCTCGGTGATGCTTTCGAAGCGATTATTGGAGCCATTTACATGGACAAGGGCTACAACTTTACCAAAGAGTTTTTGTTGCGCAGAATTGTAAAACCTCATATTGATATCCACACCCTGGAGCTTACCGAAACAAATTTTAAAAGCAAACTGATCGAATGGTGCCAACGCCACGGTAAAGATGTAATGTTCGAACTGATACAGAATGGTGAAGGCGAAAGTGCCAAGCTATTTACCATCAGTGCCATTGTGGAGGGTGAACAATATGGTACCGGAAGGGATTATAACAAAAAAAATGCAGAGAAATTAGCAGCCGAAAAAGCTTGCGAAGCATTGAGTATTTAGAAAGTTTATTGGCAGATCTAATCAGGGTATTTATAAAACAATATTTTCATTAAATAATTATCGGGTTCAGGTTAACAACTTAGCCTTCGGACCTCGGACTTTCCAACTCCAAACTCCAAACTCCAAACTCCAAACTCCAAACACCAAACTATTTACCTTTTCCCAGCGTATCGGTAAACTTCTTTGATGATTCTTTAATGTATTTTATGTAATCGTAGCTGTTCCAATACTGGGCTTTATCAAATTCAGGGCGACAGTTGAGCATATACCGCTCTAAAGTATCGCCCCTCAGTTCGGTATTGTTTTTTATGATGCTTTGGTTAAAATATACATCAATCTGCGATTGTTTAATTTCATTATCAGCGTACCTGCCAAATCTTCGGGCATTTTTCGGATCTGTACCAATTAAATTATATAAAGCATTTAACGGACTAAATATGGCACCCAAAACGGTAGTTTTACCGCCATTGTATACACCCTTATTTTTAAATTCGCGCTTAATATCATCAAGATCTTGTTTTTTTGTATTTCCTACAATAGTAACATCCGCCAAAGTTGTGCTTCCCCTAACCAGGTAAATTACAAGATCCTTTTCGCTGTTTACCACCACACGCTGATCGATCAGATCGCGCTTGATGACTAAAAGTGTATCGCCAATTTTAGCTTTGAGCTGGAACATCCCAATATCGTTACTACCTACACCAATGCCGGTACGCAGGTTGGTAATTTCAGATAATGCAATCCTGATATTTGAACCTTTTTCGATGACAACACCCCTGATAATAAATTCCTGAGCTTTCGAGATAAAGCCGACTGAGGTAAGAACAAGAAGTATGATGGCAAATTTAAAATTTTTCATTGTGTAGCTAATTTGTGTGCTTCAAGGTGTCGGTATATTGTTTAGCCGACTCTTTGATGTATTTCACAGCATCGTAATTGCTCCAATTAATGGTCATGCTGCGGGTTGGGTAATAATCGAGCAAAAATTTATCGAGGTCTTTCCCGGTTAATGTGGTATGGTTTGAAACGAGGCTTTTATTGAAGAATTTATCCACTTCAATCAAACTTAATTCCTTTTTATAATAACGGTTAAAGTTACGTGCTCTGGCTGGTGTTTTCCCAAATAATTCGTAGAAAAACGTTAAAGGGCTTCCACCAAAAGGACTTAGCAAAACCAATGGTGGTTTACCTTCAAAAAACGAGCCATTCCTTTTAAAATCTCTCTTTATGCCTTCCATCTCCTGCTTTTTGGTCTGGCCTTTAACCGTTACTTCTTCAAGCATGGTACTTCCCCTTTGTAAATATACCACCAGGTCATCATCAGTATTTACCACCAATTTCTGATCGGTTAAGTTTTTCTTTGTAACCAGCAAAGTATCACCTACCCGTACTTTTAACTGAAACATACCAATATCATTACTGGTAGCGCCCATTTTAATGCGCAAATTGGTAATTTCAGCTAAAGCGATTCTCACATTCGATCCCTTTTCTATTACTACGCCTTTCAGCACAAAATCCTGCGCCTTCATTGTTAAGCCCTGCATCAGGATGGTGAGTAGAAGGATTATTTTCAAATGCTTCATCATGGTGTGCCCAATTATTAATTGAAATGTGCTTTTTGCAATAAAAATAAATTCCCGGAGCTTTAGTTAGCTAACAGATAATCGGTTTTGTTGTTTGTTTTTGCTTTAATTGTTACATCACAATAGCATTTGGGATGTTTAAGATCAAGAGCATTAAATATTTATCTATCAGTTATTTTTTGTAAAATTAACATTTGTTAACCTTGCAAACTGTTAAAGAAACGTTAATCCCTATGAAAAAACTGTTTGGCGGATTCTATTTATTTTATTCGACAGTTGTTTTTTTCTTGCTCATGCTTTTGGTTTGCCCTTTCATTATTATCAGTATGGGCATTTTTAAGGAGAAAACAGGCAGGAAAATATCCTTCTATTTTTTAAAATGCTGGGCATGGGGTTTTAGTTTGTTAACCTGCTTGTGGTTTTCGGCAAATGGAGCAAAGATTGATACTTCCAGATCATATATTTATGTGGGTAACCATAGCTCTTTTTTAGATGCCTTGGCCATTGTAATTTGTATTCCACAAGCTTTCAGCCCGCTGGGGAAGATCGAAATGTTAAAAATCCCGGTGTTTGGTTGGATTTACAAACGTTTAGTTGTCATGATTGATCGAAGCAGCAGAGAAAGCCGCGACCATTCTGTGGCCGAACTCCGAAAGGACTTATCCGATGGACAATCGATTTTAATTTTCCCGGAAGGAACGATGAATAAATCCGATCAGCTTTTAAATCCATTTTATGATGGGGCATTCCGTTTGTCCATAGAAACACAAACGCCAATTTTACCTATTGCGATATTGAACAGCAGAGCACATTTGCCACGTACAGATCCACTTTTGTTAAACCCTGGATTGATTAAAACTGTATTCGGCGAAGCCATAGAAGTAAAAGGATTAGTAGCAGAAGATTTGGAAGAACTGAAAGCAGAAACTTTTAAAGTTATTTTAGGAATGTTGGAAAAGTAGCCCTCATTTATTATCAGGAAATGAGGGTTCCGGCACTTTTGGCTAAACCTATCCTGCTGTCCGTTTTATCCCGATGAAAAATCGGGATAAAACGGACAGCAGGTTTAAACACTTTGGTCTGCACTTTGTAGGGAACAGGCCTTGCCAAAAGCCACTCCACTTTGTACATAAACCCGGTTGAAACGGGCATCCCGATTTTTCATCGGGATAAAGTGTAAAACGGGGCTACAGTTCCCGAAGAATTAAGAACATTCGTTTTCAAAATGTCAAGAACACTATTCTCATCTTTTCAATTTTAGGCCCCTGTACAATATTATTTCTCCTTTCCGCTTAAAACCCTATCTTTGCACATGATAAAATCCATGACAGGATACGGCTTAGCAACAGCCGATTATGCAAATGCAAAGTATAGTGTCGAAATCAAATCGCTCAACAGTAAATTCCTGGAGCTGAATTTAAAATACCCTAAAGCTTTTTCTGATAAAGAACTGATTTTGCGCAACATCTGCAGCAAAGATATCGAACGCGGAAAGGTAAGTTTAAGCATCAATGTAGAGCGCACCAATGGTGAAGTTACTGGTGCTACCATTAATACTGCCCTGTTAACCCACTATTACAAGCAGCTTATTGCCGTTAATAACGAATTAGGTGCAGAGAGCAGCAACTTATTGCAAACAGCTTTAACTTTTCCTGATGTAATTAGCTACAAGGAAGAAAGTGTAACTGAAGACGAGTGGAATCACCTTTATCAGATTTTTACTTCGGCACTGGCCAATTTCAATCAATTCAGGGAAGATGAAGGTGCTGTTTTAAAGGCCGATTTAGAATTGAGGATCAGAAATATCCTTTCGTATTTTAAATCCGTTGAGGAACTGGAGCCTAAAAGGATTTCGGCTATCCGTGATAAATTTACCCAGTTTTTGGATGATGCAGTGGGCAAGGTAAATATTGATCAGAATCGTTTTGAGCAGGAATTAATCTATTATATTGATAAAATAGACATCACTGAAGAAAAAACACGTTTAAAAAGCCATTGCGATTATTTCTTGCAAACGTTAGCAAGTAAAGAAGCAAATGGTAAAAAAATGGGCTTCATTTCTCAGGAAATTGGACGGGAAATTAATACCATGGGCGCAAAGGCAAACGATGCACAAATGCAACAGTTTGTTGTTGGTATGAAAGAAGAATTAGAAAAGATAAAAGAACAGTTATTAAACGTATTATAAGGAGAAAGACTAAAGACTAAAGCATCAAGCAGCTTCAGTCTTTCAGCTTTTTGCTTTCAGCTTACAAAATGAAACAAGGCAAATTAATCATATTTTCAGCACCATCAGGAGCAGGAAAAACCACTATAGTACATCATTTATTAACGAAGTTTCCTGAACTGAGCTTTTCTATTTCTGCCACAACACGCGAGTCGAGAGGTACCGAACAACACGAAAACGATTACTATTTTATCAGCAAAGAAGAGTTTTTACACAAAGTTGCCCACCAGGAATTTGTAGAGTTTGAAGAGGTTTATAATGGAACCTTTTACGGTACTTTACGTTCAGAAATTGAGCGCATCTGGAATGATGGAAAACATGTGATTTTCGATATTGATGTAGAAGGCGGGATCCGTTTAAAAAGGAAATACGAAGAAGATGCACTAGCCATTTTTGTTCAGCCACCATCATTAGAAGTATTAAAAGAACGTTTAAGTGGCCGCGGAACTGATAGCAATGAAAAATTACAGGAACGTTTTATCAAAGCTGAAAAAGAACTGCTTTATGCAGATAAATTTGATGTGATTTTAAAAAACTACGATCTGGCTACAGCCTGTGCGGAAGCAGAGCAGCTGGTAGGGGATTTCTTAAAGAAATAAATCCGTCATTGCGAACCGCAGCAATGGGAATAGAGCACAAGGGTGAGGCAATCTTTTTCGCAAAATAGATTGCTTCGGCTCCCTTAATCCAGCCTCGCAATGACGATCAATAATACTGAAAACCGTAAACATGAAAACTGGTCTTTTCTTCGGTTCATATAACCCGATCCATACCGGACATTTAATTATTGCCAATTATATGGCTAACCATACCAAACTTGATGAAGTTTGGCTGGTGGTTTCGCCGCACAATCCTTTAAAAGATAAAAGCGGTTTAACCAATATGTACGATCGTTTGGAAATGGCTAAGTTAGCTACAGAAAATGCAGAACACATTCGTGTGAGCGACATTGAGTTTGCATTACCCCAACCCTCTTATACCATCGATACGCTTACCCATCTCCATGAGAAATATCCTGAAAAGGAATTTGTGCTTATCATGGGGGCAGATAACCTGGTATCATTTAAAAAATGGAAAAATTATGAGGTGCTTTTAAAAAACTATCAGATTTATGTTTACCCTCGTCCAGGGGCAGATGTAAGTGAGTGGAAAAACCATCCTGCAATTACTTTCACCAGTACCCCTTTAATGGAAATTTCTTCCACTTTTATCCGTAAGGCCATAAAGGAAAAAAAGAATGTACAGTTTTTCTTGCCAGATAAAGTTGTCGATTTTATTGAAGGAAAAGGCATGTACAGGTAAATTAAATCAAAAGGCTCACAACATATTGTATTAAATCGATTACTTGGATTGGTTTTTGTTTTATTAGGCTTTAGATGATTAATTTAGCAGCTGATACAACAAAACACGTGAGAAGAAATTTATTTATACTAATTGCCCTCTGTGGCACTGCATTTTCTGTAAGTGCGCAACAAAAAACCTATTTAGAATTATTGGCCAATCAACCTAAATGGGTGGATTCGGTTTTTAACAAACTTAACCGCAGAGAGCGTATTGCACAATTATTTTTTGTGCGGGCGCATACCAATCTTGGTAAAAAATATACCGATTCGGTTGGTGAAGTCATAAAAAAAGAGCAATTAGGTGGGGTAATCTTTTTTCAAGGTGGCCCCGGCAGGCAGGTTTTAGCGACCAATGCCTATCAAAAATTAAGTCGGGTACCATTAATCGTGGCAAACGATGGGGAATGGGGTTTAGGCATGCGCCTGGATAGCACCGTTTCTTACCCTTACCAAATGACTTTGGGTGCCATCCAGAACAAAGAGTTATTGTATAAAATGGGCTTGGAAGTAGCTAAAGATTATAAACGGATGGGTATGCAAATGAATTTAGCTCCTGATGCCGACATTAATAATAATCCAAAAAATCCCGTAATCAATTACCGCTCTTTTGGAGAAAATAAATATAATGTAGCAACAAAAGTAGCCGCCTATATGAAAGGTATGCAAGATGGCGGTTTATTAACGACCTTGAAACACTTCCCTGGTCATGGCGATACTGATGTAGATTCTCATTACGATTTACCGCAGCTTACCTTCTCAGCAACACGATTAGATACTTTAGAAATGTATCCTTTTAAGGAACTGATCAAACAAGGTGCATCAGGCGTAATGATTGCCCACATGAATATTCCTTCGTTAGATGCTACGCCAAACCTGCCGTCTACCTTATCTAAGCCGATTGTTACGGGTATTTTGAAACAGAAATTAGGTTTTAAAGGCTTAATTATTTCTGATGCTATGGATATGAAAGGTGTAGTAAAATACTTCAAGGATGGCGAAGCAGATTTAATGGGCATTATTGCCGGAAATGATATTATAGAGTTATCTGAAAACAGCGACAGAGCCATTAAACTGGTTCGTAAAGCGGTAAGGCAGGATCGGGTAAGCATGGCGGAAATTGACCAAAGTGTGCGTAAAATACTAACAGCAAAATACTGGGCAGGTTTAGCTAAACGTGATACCATTGTAACGCAAGGCGTTGTTGCAGGGGTAAACCGCAACGCAAGCAATGCTTTGGTACAGGAACTGGCCAATGCATCGGTAACGTTGGTAAAAGGCAAGGATTACATCAAACGCCTGATCCCGATCAGAAGAACAGCCATTATCAGCATCGGCGTACCTTCGGTTACCACTTTCCAAAAAGAGATTTCGAAAGGCTATTATAACTCCGTTTATTATGTATTGGATAAAGACGCGAGCGCTACGCAGATTTCGAACATTGCACGTGAGATTGGTGCATTTGATCAGGTTATTGTAGGCATTCATGATAGCAGATCACGACCAGCAAATAACATTCCGCTAAATGCCGGCGTAAAAAACTTTATTAAGGAATTATCGGCTAAAAATGCTGTTTTTGCCTTGTTTGCTAATCCTTATAACCTGGCTGGCTTATCGGGCTTGGAAAACAGTAAAGGTTTGGTTGTGGCCTATCAGAAAGAAGATTTCATGCAGATTTCTGCAGCTGCCGTGATCAATAACAGATTGATACCAACAGGTAAATTACCGGTGAGTGTGGCACCGTTTTATAAATTTGGAGAAGGATTATAAGGCCACTTAGGCGCAGATTTACACGGAATATACTTTTCTTTGGTCTTTCTCCTTTAGTCTTTCAGCTTTTTCTTAAAACAATTCTGCCTTCAAAACGATTATCTAATGATAAAACCCCAAAGTTATGATAGATCCAGAAGATGACAATTATTCAAACGATCCGAACGATGCTTTGCGCAGAGAAGACGACGTAGAAAATATCAACGAAATTAGTGGCGATGATACCAATATTGAGCACGATAAAGACTTACTGGAACAAGCCGATGAGGCATCGAGGGCATCATACGAGTTAAATCTAGATGATGAAGACCAAGATGAGCTTGATGACTAAAAAGAAAGCCGTTCCGATTTTTATATCCGAACGGCTTTTTTATTTTTTTAGCGATCAGGGTTTCACCTTAAACCATACACCTTTTGCCCCAAACCTTATTATTTAGCCTTCGCTTTATAAGTTTCAGGATTTACCGCTGTGGTGGTCCACCCTTTTAAAAATGAAGTGATTTTCTTTACATCATGTCCAACTTTCTTTTTACCATTTGCTGCTATTTCTTCGGTTTCCAGATAAGAAGAATTTTCGATGTGTAGTACTTTTCCTTTACCATCTAAAATTAAAAATACCGGAAAACCAAAACGTTGAGGATATCCTAAGCTGGCCAAAACACTTTCGTTTTTATTTTCCGGGCTATAATTCACCAAAACGGTTTCAAAATTATCATTGATATATTGTTTCAGCGTAGCGGTGCTGTCGACTAAATTGTGAAACGCAATACACCAGGTACACCAATTTCCTCCAACCTGCAATAAAACATGTTTATTTTCTTTAGCTGCCTTTGCCACTGCTGCGGTAATTTCTGCTTTGGCATCTGCCTGCGGATTATAGATATGAACGCCTTCTTTTTTCGCCTGACTAAAAGCCGCAGTCGACATTAATACAGCGGTTAATAAAATGAATAATCTTTTCATGATTTTTAGAATAATAATAAAACAAATGTAATAAAGTCTAGTAATGTTATAGATTATTAGCAAATTCTTTACAGTGGGGAAACAGTCCATAGTCCATAGTCCATAGAGTGGAATCATTTCAGGAAAGAAGGTTTAATTCAAATTGCTTTTTTACATTCACGCCATCCATTTTCCCTCTTCCATTTTTACTTATCTTTGCCTGGCAATGGATTTCCTAGACATACATACTCATAAAGCTGCTACCCAACCGGGTATAATCAGCGTTCAAAGTCTAACGTTAACCAGCGATATTTTTTTAGCCATGCCTAAAACAAAGCCAATTTCGGTGGGGTTACACCCCTGGTTTGCTAAAATTGATCAATTAGAATTGCAGATGAAATATTTAACTGTTGTGTCCAATCAAACAAACGTTAAACTAATCGGCGAGTGTGGTTTAGATAGGTTAAGAGGAGAAAATCTGGAAAATCAGCTGCTTATTTTAGAAAAACAGATCGAATTGGCAGAAAAAATCAATAAACCACTGATTTTACATTGTGTTAAATGTTTTGCAGAATTAATTGCGATTAAAGACCGGTTAAAAGTTAAAGTCCCCATGGTTATTCATGGTTTCAATAAAAATGAAGCGCTTGGCCAACAGTTATTAGATAAAGGTTTTTTACTTTCTTTTGGAATTGCTGCTTTAAAAGAAAATTCTGGTGCAGCTAAACTCATCAAAAGTACCGAACGCTTTTTCTTAGAGACCGATGATGCGGATGTTTCAATTGAAGAAATTTACCAAACCGCAGCCATTTTAAAAAAATGTACAGTGGATGAGCTTAAAGCTCGTATTTTTGCCGACTGGAACAACCTAAAAAATTAACCATTGAGACAAAGGAATCACAGGAGAAAATATTTCCGTGTTAATCCATGTCTCCGTGGAAAAATATAGTAGAAAAAAATTGATATGTCTGATGTTAGCTGGCTTTCGCGCTCTGCCCTCCTTGTTGGGAATGATGGAATAGATAAACTCCAATCGAAACATGTTTTGGTAATCGGTTTGGGCGGCGTCGGGTCTTTTGCGGCCGAATTTATTTGTCGATCTGGCGTTGGCGAAATGACCATTGTTGATGGTGATGTGGTTGATCCAACCAACCGGAACAGGCAATTGCCCGCTTTGGCTACCAATCATGGAGTGAGTAAAGCAGCAATTATGCAAGAACGTTTACTCGCCATCAACCCCGAATTAAAACTCCATGTGGTAAACACCTTTCTTACACCTGAAATGTGCAGGGAAATTCTAGAAACGGGTTTCGATTACATTATGGACTGCATTGATAGTGTAATGCCAAAAATTACCTTATTGGGTACTGCTTTAGAAAAAAATATTCCAATTGTAAGTTCAATGGGTGCCGGTGGCAAAATGGATCCTACCAGACTAAGAATTACGTTTCTCCCTGATACCTATCAATGTGTTTTCGCCAGTTATGTGCGCAAAAGATTGAATAAACTCGCCAATGCAGCAAAAATAAAAGCGGTTTTCTCCACAGAAGAAATGGATAAAAACTCCATGATCATGACGGATGGAAGTAATTTCAAGCGGTCTGCCTATGGTACAGTTTCTTATTTGCCTGCAGCATTTGGAGGAGCATGTGCATCAGTGGTAATCCGCGATTTGCTTGGCCTTCCTATCGAAATGGCCGAACGCCCAGCCAGAATCAGCCATAAAACACTCAATAAAAAAAAGAAGAAAAAACCATAAACGGATTGAATGTTGATATCATGATTTCGGGAAAATTTTAAATTGTTGTAAGTTTAAATTTCCGAGAAATATCACATTATGCCCCAACCCCTCAAAATTCTTCAAGCCTCTGCAGGTTCAGGTAAAACGTTCAGTTTAACTGCACATTACCTTACATTGCTTTTTAGTGGCGACAACAAATACCGCGAAATTTTAGCGGTAACCTTTACCAATAAGGCCACTGAAGAAATGAAAACCAGGATTCTGGAGGTATTGTTAGGTCTTGCCAAAGGTAATCCGTCAAAAAAAATCGAAGATTATCGGAAACTCATTTTACAAGCTTATCCGATATTAAGTCCACAGGAATTACAATTTAAAGCGGATAAAATTTACCGAAAAATTCTGCACGATTATAGTCGCTTTTCGGTAAGTACCATTGATGGTTTTGTGCAAAAAGTAATCCGCGGTTTTGCTTTCGAACTGGGCCTCAACGCCGATTATAATTTAGAAATGAATTATGATAAGGTGAAAGATGATCTGGTAAACAAACTCGACGAAGCTTTAGATCACAACAAACAGCTTTTACAGTGGATCATCGATCTGGCCATCGAGCGCATCAGCGACAATAAAAGCTGGAATTACAAATTCGAACTTTATAACTTAATAGGTGAAATATTCTCTGAACGCTTCCAGATTTTCGAAGATGCCGTAAGCACTTTAGGTTTAGAAAACATCGACGAATTATTTAAAAAATACATCAGTGTTACCAAGGCAGAAATCAAAAATTTCGAAGAGGAACTGGTTTCGCTGGCAACCGAAGCAAATGAAGCCTTAAATGTAATCGGTGTAGAAACCGAACAACTCAAAGGTAAATCACGCAGTCCCCTGGCTAAAATTATTTTAGTTGCCAGAGGCGATTTTTCCAAGATTGAACCGATTTTCCATCTAATCGACGAACCGGATGAGTGGTTTCAAAAAAATGCTAATTTCCCTGAAGCTTATGATACGGTAAACCCGATATTACAAAAGTTAAAAACACATTATTTAACCCATTTACCAAATTATAGCCTGGCCATTGCCTTTAACAAAAACCTCTATTATTTAAGGTTGATGCAGGAAATTGCGGTATTGTTAAAAGAATACAGAGCCGAAAATGATAACCTGTTGATTAGTGATGCACAAAAACTGATTTCAGGTATTACCGAAGATGCCGGCGATAATCCTTCTTTCATTTGGGAAAAAGTAGGCAACCGTTACCGCAATTTCTTGTTCGACGAGTTTCAGGACACTTCTACCAGTCAATGGGGGAGTTTCAAATCACTATTGACTAACGCAATGGCCACACCAAGTCAGGATCTGATCGATCACCTGATTGTTGGCGATACCAAACAATCCATTTACCGCTGGCGCAACGGCGACTGGAACATTTTGCATAAACATGCTAAGTTAGACGTTGGTGCAGAAAATGTATTGGAAGAGAGTTTGGAAGAAAACTACCGGAGTGCCGAAAACATCATCACATTTAATAATTTCCTTTACAAAGCCATTCCGCTTACCCTCCAGAACGAGTTAAATGAAAATCTGGCTACTAAACCCGAAAGTATTTCCAAATGGTGGCAGGAACAGCATTACCAACAGATTATAACCGATATTTATGGTGGATCGACCCAAAATTTTGCCACTAATACGCTAAAAGGCGGAACCATCAAAATTAAAAAGTTTGGTAAAGATCATGCACCGAATGAAGCGCGTTTTACCGAAACCGTTTTTAGGGATATTGTCCTTGATGATATTGTTGAAGAAATAAACCGCCTCAAAAACGAGCAGCAATATGCGCTAAAAGATATTGCCATTCTGGTACGTTCTAACAGCGAAGCCTTACTGACTGTTAAAAAATTAATGGAGCACAAATTGCCCGTTTTATCCGGCGATGCTTTATTGATCTCCAACAATTCGGCTATACAGCTCATCATTAACACTTTAAAAGTGCTGATCGGACTGGAAACCCAAACGGCATTATACAAAGCGAATTGTATTGCACTGTACCATTCTTTGCACGAAAAAAATATTGATGCCAATTATTACCTTAACCTCACCAATAAGCCATTAAGCACACTTACAATGGTTTTACCGCTTGCTTTATGCGAAAACTGGCAAAGCTGGCTTCAACTTCCGCTGGCTGAACTGGTAGAAATTTTAATTGAAAGCTACGGTTTAAAAAACCTGACGGCCAACTTACCTTATTTATTGGCTTTTAGAGATTTGACCGCATCTGCCGGAAAACTGGGTGAAAAAGGCATCATTTCATTTTTGACCTGGTGGGAAGAAGACGGTATTAAAAAATCATTGCCATCGCCCGAAGGTGCCGATGCCATACAGATTATTACCATCCATAAATCAAAAGGTCTGGCATTTAGGGCTGTTTTTGTGCCATTTTGCAATTGGGAAATCAAAGGCAAGCCAAATGGTACTTTCTGGGTTTCTTCAGAAGAAACGGTGTATAAAGAATTAAAAGGAATTCCGTTAAAGTATAATGAAGCACTGGCCGATTCGGCAATCGCGAAAGCATATTATGAAGAATTACTTTATAATAATATGGATGCCTTAAACATGCTTTACGTAGCGACTACGCGTTCTAAAGATTACCTATATATTGCTACAATGGCAAAAAAGGAATTGAAATTATCCAATATGGGCGATGTAATTAATTTCACTTTCGACGAGCAGTTTGATGAAAACGGTGTGTACGAAATTATTGATGATGTAAGGGTTGAAACTAAAGCAGAAGAATCGAACTTTATTAACCTTAAAAGTTATCCAACCACCACCAGGTTATCCGAACTATATGTTCCATCAGCAGAAAAGCACTTAAAACATCTGGTCAACATTGAAAAATCGGGTAGAAAAGGCTCTCTACTACACGATATTTTAGCCAGTGCCAGCACAGAAAAAGAGGTTGAGGATTACACTATAAATTTGGTGTTGCAGGGCATTATCAAAGAAGAAGAAAAGCAAAAACTGATCGGTTCAGCATTGGAAGTATTAAACCATCCTGAGCTTAAAGAGATTTTAGATAAGGCAAGCGAAAGCATTGTAGAAAAAAACATTATTGATGCCAATGGGAAACTGCATCGCCCCGATCGGGTTTTGATTAATACCAACGAGGTGATTATCCTCGATTATAAATTTACTTTAGAAGAAAGCGACAAACATATCGAACAGGTAAACAATTACAGACTTTTACTTAGCGAGATGGGCTATCAGAATATCAAAACCTATCTTTTCTACGCAGTAAAAGGCAAATTGAAATTAGTATAATATGCAGATGAAACCATTTTTACAGGAAGTTGCCGAAGATTTAGTTATCCGGTTTGGAAATCAGCTGGAAAACTGCGCCATTGTTTTTAACAATAAACGTCCATCAGCTTATTTACAAAAACACTTTGCCGATATTATTGGCAAACCATTTTTCAGCCCCTCGTTTTTTACCATACAAGAATTTTTCGCAAGTTCTACCAGTTATAAAATAGCGGATTTTTACCTTCAATTTTTCACATTACACCGTATTTATAATCAACTACTTGCGGAAGAAAAATTGGATAATATCTCCAGTCATAAGTTTTTCCCTTTGGCCAAAATCATCTTAAGCGATTTTAATCAAATTGATGCCGATTTAGTAGATGCAGAGAAATTATACCGCGATCTGGAAGATATCTCAGTCATCAATAAAGATTTCGATTATTTAAGTCCTGAGCAGTACGAATTTCTTTCTCAGTTCTGGACTTCCTACTCTGAAGGCAAACATAAAAAACAGCAGGAGCTTTTTATTAAAATGTGGCGCAGGATGCCCAAACTTTACCATAAATTCCATGCAACGCTTAAAGAACAGGGATATTTAACCAATGGCTCGGTTTACCGCCACCTGGCCGATGACATTACCAATCACCAGGAATTTATTTCGAATTTTGATAAGGGGAAAATCATTTTCGTCGGGTTTAATGCGTTGAGCAGTGCCGAAGCTAAAATATTCACGCAACTACAGGAAGCCAGTAAAGCATTGTTTTATTTTGATGCCGACACCTATTATTTGGATGATGTTTCGCAGGAAGCAGGTTTGTTTTTGCGTAAAAACATCAATCAGCTGGAATTGAAAAATGAATTTGCCAACCAGGAAAGTTTGATGAAATCTGCCCCGCACCAGGTAAATGTTTTTAAGGTTCAGGGACAATCCGCTCAGGCCAAAATCCTGAATAATATTTTAGAAGAAGATTATGCGGCTGCAGAAACCGTTGGTAAAACAGTGGTGGTTCTCGCAGATGAAAGCCTCCTGATCCCAACTTTGCAAACCATTCCAACCATGCTTAACGGGAAAGAAATCGACCTGAACGTAACCATGGGTTTTGCTCTTTCAACCTCGAGCATTTTTGGCCTGGTTGATTTGTGGTTAACCAGTCAGCTGGAGATTTTACAACGCGATAAAGTAAGTTATAAAAATGTTGAGGCCTTTTTAACCCATCCTTTAACAGGTCTCACCCAAAAAATGCGGGATAAAATTTTAACGGCATTGCTGGAAGAAAATCAGGTAGAAATCGATCATAAACGCTTATTGCGCCAAAGCGGGTTGTTTGAAACATTTTACAAAAAAATCGACGATCCGCAGCATGTGGTTAGTAACTTACTCGATGTACTGGATTATGTGTTAACACGCTTATCGAATGCGAAAACACTCAAAAAAATAGATGCAGAACTTTTTGTAAAAACCATTCAGGAATTAAACAGGCTGCACGATACTTTTAGCAACCACATTGGTAAAGAAGAAATTCCTTTTGTAATTTATCTTGTTCAAAAATCATTGCAGGCCATTGCTGTTCCACTTTCGGGTGATCCCCTCAACGGTATCCAGGTAATGGGATTACTCGAAACCCGGAATTTAAATTTCGACAAAGTGGTCATTTTAGGTTTTAATGAAGGTATAATTCCGAAATCATCCATCGGCAATAGTTTTATTCCCGATTCTATCCGCCGTGTTTATGGTCTTCCGGTACTCGAAAATCTCGACGCCATTTCATCCTATATGGTGTACCGTCTATTACAGCGGGCAAACAATATCAATTTTGTCTATAATAGCTTAACCGACGAATCTACCTCGGGCGAAGCCAGCAGGATCCTGAAACAGCTTGAATATGAAAGCGGCTTCGATTTTGCCTATAATGAGCTTAATCTTGAAGTAAAAACCGAACCTTTTAAAGAGGTGAAGATCGAGAAAACCAATAATGCGTTTATCCAGGAAACCCTTCAAAAATATCTCGATAAAAAGAAAGTGCTTTCGCCCTCGGCACTTACCCAATACATCTCCAACCCAATCGATTTCTTTTTCAATTATATTGCAGGCATCAAAGAACCTAAAGAAATCAGTGCAGTGGTAGAAGCCAACGAAATAGGTTCGATTTTGCACAAAGTGATGGAATATTTTTATGAGGATTTAAGGTCGGGAGAAATTACTGCAGAGCGGATTAAAGAAAAACGAAAACAGATTCCTACTTTAATACAGAAAGGTTTTAATACCGTGATGTTCAAAAATCCTAATGCCGTAATGGAATACAAGGGTATGCAAAAGGTAATTTTATCTATCGTTGATGCTTATGTAAACATCATTTTAAACCAGGACGAAGCCCAAACGCCATTTAATATCATTAGCCTTGAACAAAAAGTTGAGGCCGAAATCAGTTTCCCGTTAAAAGAAAAAGAAGCCAGCGTGAAGATATTTGGTTTTATCGACCGTGTTGATGTAAAAGATGGCGTAACCAAAATTATCGATTACAAAACCGGAAGTGATAAATTAACCTTTAAAGATATTCCAGAACTGTTCAATTCAGACGGCAAGCACATCAACAAAGCCCTAATCCAAACCTTATTATACACCTACGCTTACGAGCAATTTTCAGGAAAAAGTTTTGTAGAACCTAATTTATATGTAGTAAAAACCATGAGCGTAGATGGTGTTTGGTTTAAATCAGGAAGACAAAATTTATCTGGTGCATACCTGGAAGAAATCAAACCTGAGTTCCTGGTCGAATTAAGAAAAAAGCTGACCGAGCTATTTGAAGCACCTTACTTTGTTGCCAGTGCTGTTGAGGATAATTACAAATATTCTATTTATAAAACTTTGTTTGGAAAATAGATTTAACCACAAAGCCCCCAAGCGCTTAGTAAAAACCACCGAGCACACCGAGGAAAAGACACAGAGCACACCGAGCCTGATTAAAAAAATATAAACTTTGTGCCCTCTGTGTAAATCTCTTTGTTCTCTGTGGTAAAATAAAACTTTGCATCCTTTGCGAAAAACTTTGCGCGCTTTGCAGTTAATCTCCTAAATTTAAAAATGCTAACCTTAAATTTCACAAATTTTCCCGAGCTGGAAACTGAACGCTTAATCCTCCGCGAACACGATCTTGCAGATGCCGAAACCCTTTTTACCATGCGCACCAACGAAACGGTAATGAAATATATCGACAGAGAAAGGCCTAAAGATATTTTTGAGATCAAAGATTTTATTTCACGTTTCAGAAATGGTTATGAAAATGGCGATAACCTGGCCTGGATAATTGCCTTAAAAGAAAAACCAGACCAGATGATTGGTTCTGTAGGATATTGGCGTACCGATTTTGCCAACCACCGAGCCGAGATCGGCTACATGTTACATCCCGATTACTGGCGACAGGGAATTATCTCCGAAGCCTTAAAACGATCTATAGATTTTGGTTTTAATGAAGTGAATCTGCATACCATCAGTGCAAACATCAATGTTGGAAATAATGCTTCGCGGCAGGTGCTGCTTAAACATGGCTTTGTAAAAGAGGCACATTTTAAACAGGATTATTATTTTAGGGGTCAGTTTCTGGACAGTGAAATTTATGGCTTATTGAACCCAAGTCATTAAACCAAGCTAAACATTTTTTATATTTGAGTATGTACCGTTTAGATAGAACAGCATTTCGTGCACAAATTGCAAAAGAAGCTAGTAAAGCTGATCAGATTTATTATAAAAATATATCGTGGCAAGAACGCTTAAAGATTGCAAATTATTTAAATAGTGTAGCCTTTAACTATCCCGAAAATGATCTTCCAATCATGATTAACTTTATATTTTCAACACGAAGCAGACAATAAACCCTCGTTTTTTTTGATTAGCAATTTTAATACTTGATACTAAAATCTTGATACTTTTATATGCTTAAAACCGCAACACCAATTCTCGCCTCATTAAATGCTGATGAAACCATCAAATTCTACACCGAAAAACTGGGTTTCACTTTCCATAACAACTGGGATGGCTATGTTATTTTTAGTAAAGATGACATCAGTATCCACTTATGGCCAACTGATGATGAAAGTATCCCTAAAAATACCGGCTGTTACATCTACGTTACTGCAGTTGATGAGCTTTATGAGGAATATACCCAACAGGGCGTTGTACACCCTAACGGGAAAATAAAAAATATGCCATGGGGCATGCGCCAATTCTCTATTTTAGACAATAGTGGCAATATTATTCATTTTGGAGAAGATATTTCGAAAAAAGCATAAGCTTTAGTACAAAAAGCTTAACAAAAACACAATTACCCAATAATATTTCTTCATTAACGGAATTAGCAAAAAACAGGGCTTAAAAATCATTAAAAAATAGCGTAAAACACTTATAATTATTACAAAACATAGGCATTTTAGCCTTTGGTTTCAAACCGATTAATAATTATATTTGCCACCGTTATTAAAATTTACAATGAGAGAAATCCAATTTAGAGAAGCACTACGCGAAGCCATGCAAGAAGAAATGCGTAAAGATGACCGCGTTTTTTTATTAGGTGAAGAAGTAGCAGAATATAACGGAGCGTACAAAGTAAGTCAGGGTATGCTTGACGAGTTTGGTGCGAAACGCATTATCGATACCCCGATTGCCGAATTAGGTTTCGCAGGTATAGCAACTGGTGCTGCAACAGCAGGCCTTATTCCAATTGTGGAATTTATGACCTTCAACTTCTCATTAGTAGCAATCGACCAGATCATCAACGGTGCTGCTAAAATTTTATCAATGAGCGGTGGTCAGTTCTCATGCCCTATGGTTTTCCGTGGCCCAACAGGTAACGCAGGCCAGTTAGGTGCACAACACTCTCAAAACTTCGAAAACTGGTTTGCAAATACTCCAGGTTTAAAAGTAGTTGTTCCTTCAACTCCTTATGATGCAAAAGGCTTATTAAAACAAGCTATCATCGATCCAGATCCGGTTATTTTCATGGAATCTGAGGTAATGTACGGTGATAAAGGCGATGTTCCTGCAGAAGAATATTATATCGAATTTGGCAAAGCTAACGTAACTAAACAAGGTACCGATGTTACCATCGTAACTTTTGGTAAAATGTTAACACGTGTTGTTAACCCTGCTGTAGAAGAATTAACTAAAGAGGGAATCAATGTTGAAGTGATCGATTTACGTACTGTACGTCCTATCGATTATGATACTATTATCGCGTCCGTTAAGAAAACAAATCGTTTAGTAGTTGTAGAAGAGGCTTGGCCTTTGGCATCTCTTTCCGGAGAGATTGCTTTCATGGTACAAAAACATGCATTCGATTATTTAGACGCACCGGTTTTACGTATTACTTGTGCCGATGTACCACTTCCATATTCACCAACTTTAATCGCAGCCAGCTTACCAAATGCTGAACGTGTGGTTAAAGCGGTTAAAGAAGTAATGTACGTTAAAAAATAAATTTGTCAGTCTGAGCGTAGCCGAAGACCAAAAACATATAAATCCCCCAAAGAAATTTGGGGTTTTTTTTTATTTCCCCTTTTCCGTGTCCTCTGTGTTTCCGTGGCAAATATTCCTAAATTTATGTTCAGTAATCCTTCGGTTTCATCAGCCCCGCCATTCATTGCAATCTTTTTGGATAAGCTTGTCATGCTGAGGCTCGAAGCATCTACCACTTATGAAACAGATGCTTCGAGCCTCAGCATGACAGCATATTCAAGGTTGCTGCAACCAAAAAGTATTTCCATTTCTGTCTGGTTTAGTTAACCCCTGTCTGTATAAGAAACACAATTCAGTTTCCTGCTCAGAGCCAAAAAACCACACTAAATTTTTATATTCGTCGTAAAATAAATTCCTTATATGCCCGACAATTACATAGCCGACCAAACATTCGAAAAAACCGATTTTACCTTACGCCCACTCCCAAAAGCAGCATATGAAAATTGTAAATTCATCAACTGCAATTTTTCCAGTTCAGATTTAAGTGGCGTTAAATTTTTAGACTGTGCATTTATTTCCTGCAATTTAAGTTTGGCCAGTTTAACTAAAACGTCGCTAATTGATGTAGAATTTCAGGATTGCAAAATGCTTGGATTGAGGTTCGAGAACTGTAACGATTTCGGTTTGGCATTCAGTTTTACCAACTGCAAACTGGATCATTCTTCTTTTTATAAATTAAAGCTGAAGAAAACGGCTTTTAAAACCTCGCAATTACATGAAGTCGATTTTTCAGAAAGCGATTTAAGCAATGCTACTTTCGATAACTGCGATCTACTGAGTGCCACTTTCGACAGGACTATTCTCGAAAAAGCAGATTTCAGAACAGCTTACAATTATTCCATAGATCCGGATAACAACAGGATCAAAAAGGCAAGGTTTTCTAAATCCGGATTGGCAGGGCTATTACACAAATACGATATCCAGATCAGTGAATAGTTTTTTGAGAAATTTTGTAAATTTAACTTACAAAACCATCAGTTATGGAGCAGTCCAAACCAGAAAACATCGACGAATATATCGCCAATTTCCCAATAGAAACGCAAAAGCTATTACAACAAGTCCGCGAAACCATCCATAAAACGGTACCAACAGCAAAAGAAGTCATCAGTTATGGTATGCCGGCCTTTAAACAAAACACCGTACTGGTTTACTTTGCCGGTTATGCCAAACACATTGGCTTTTACCCAACCAGCTCGGGCATTGAAACCTTTAAAAATGAATTTACCGATTATAAATGGAGCAAAGGTGCTGTTCAGTTTCCTTTGGATAAGCCACTGCCTTTAGATTTGATTACCAGGATCACAAAGTTTAAAACGGAAAGAGATTTAGAGAAAGTGAAGAAAGTGATGTGACACTATTTTTCTCAAAAACTTACTCACAAATTTCAGTGGAAAACTTCATTTTAAAAATCTTTAAATCCCATAAATCCTCATTAGCTTTGCTTCCTTTAATTTTACCCTTTAGGATATGTTAAGCCACCATAAATTAATTGCAGCCGAATTAAAAGTTGCAGAAAAACAAGTAACCGCAACCGTAAACCTATTGGATGAAGGTGCAACAGTACCATTTATTTCCCGTTACCGTAAAGAGGTAACCGGCAGTTTAGATGAAGTTGAGGTAGCGGCAATCCGCGATAGGGTTTTGCAATTGCGCGACCTGGATAAACGCCGCGAAGCGATTTTAAAATCGATGACCGAACTCGGCAAGCTAACGCCTGAACTCGAAAAACAAATTAACGAAGCAGAAACCATTTCGCTTTTAGAAGATATTTACCTGCCTTATAAACCGAAACGTAAAACACGCGCTTCGGTTGCAAAAGAAAAAGGTTTAGAACCTTTAGCCCTGCAGATTTTTGATCAAACCAGTTTTGATCTGAATACAGAAGCAGACAAATTTATCGATACCGAAAAAGGTGTAAATTCTCTTGATGATGCTTTGGCAGGTGCCAGGGATATCATTGCTGAAATGATTTCTGAAAATGCAGAAGCCCGCACCAAAATGCGTACTTATTTTCAGGAAAAAGCTGCTTTTAAATCTGAAGTAATCAAAGGAAAAGAAGAAGAAGGGATCAAATACAAAGATTACTTTGAATGGAACGAACCGGTTAAAACAGCCGCATCGCACCGTGTTTTAGCTATGCGCCGTGGAGAAAAAGAACTGATTTTAAGGTTAGATGCACTGCCACCGGCGGAAGATGCCCTCGCTATTTTAGAAAATCAGTTTATTTTAGGTAATAACGCTGCTTCAAAACAAGTTCAGCAGGCTTTAGAAGATGGTTACAAACGTTTATTAGAGCCAGCAATGGAAACGGAACTCCGTGTTTTTACCAAACAAAAAGCTGATGAAGAAGCCATCCGCGTTTTTGCCGAAAATGCACGCCAGTTGTTATTGGCGGCGCCAATGGGCCAAAAAAATGTACTGGCCATCGACCCTGGTTTCCGTACCGGTTGTAAAGTTGTTTGCTTAGATAAACAGGGCCAATTATTAGAAAACACAGCTATTTACCCGCATACCGGACAAGGCAATGTAAAAAATGCCGAATTCACCATTCAACAGCTTTGCGAAAAATATGAAGTTGAAGCCATTGCCATTGGTAATGGAACTGCAGGAAGGGAAACCGAAGCTTTTGTACGTGCATTAAATTTACCTCACATCACCATTGTAATGGTTAACGAAAGTGGTGCATCGATTTATTCCGCATCAGAGGTGGCGAGGGAAGAATTCCCAACACAGGATATTACCGTTCGTGGTGCCGTTTCAATCGGTCGCCGTTTAATGGATCCATTGGCCGAATTAGTTAAAATTGATCCAAAATCTATTGGTGTTGGTCAGTACCAGCACGATGTGGATCAGAATAAATTACAGGCAAGTTTAGATGATACGGTTATCAGCGCTGTAAATGCTGTTGGTGTTGAGCTAAATACCGCTTCTAAACAAATTTTGGCCTATGTATCAGGTTTAGGGCCAACTTTGGCGCAAAACATTGTTGATTACAGAAATACCCATGGTGCGTTTAAAAATCGCGAAAGTTTGAAAAAAGTGCCACGTTTAGGCGATAAAGCTTACGAACAGGCTGCAGGTTTCTTACGCATCCGCAATGCCGAAAATGCTTTGGATACCAGTGGCGTTCACCCTGAGCGTTACGCGGTGGTAGATAAAATGGCTAAAGACCTTGGAACCACCGTTTCTGCCCTGATGAAAGATACACAACTGCAAAAACAAATCAAGCCGCAACAATATGTAACCGACGAAATCGGTTTACCAACCCTTAATGATATTTTAAAAGAACTGGCAAAACCTGGCCGCGATCCACGTGAACAGTTTGAAGCTTTTAGCTTTACCGATGGTGTAAATGAAATTGCTGATTTAAGAACCGGAATGAAACTACCAGGTATTGTAACCAATATTACCAATTTCGGTGCCTTTGTTGATATAGGTGTTCATCAAGATGGATTGGTGCATACCAGCCAATTGGCTAACCGTTTTATTGCTAACCCAAATGATGTCGTAAAAGTGCATCAAAAGGTAGAAGTTACCGTGATGGAAATTGATGTGGCACGTAAAAGAATTTCGCTATCAATGAAAACTGAGGTTAGTCCGAAGCCCGAAGTCCGTACCCGGGAGCCCAGGGAGCAAAAACCAAAGCAAGACTATAAACCGAACAACAACAAACAAAACTTTAAACCACGCAATGAGCCAAAAGACGCTGATGGCGATCTACAAGAAAAATTAGCCAAGCTGAAAGGCATGTTTAAGTAAACAAAAAGACCGTCATTTCGACTGAAGTGCAACGAAATGGAGAAATCTATTAAGCATGTACTTTTAGATTTCTCCACTACGCTCGAAATGACGACTTTTTCCTTCCCCGGCCTTTGTCCTCACAAAATGGAAAAACCCGCTTTATCACTACAGTTTTTCCATATCCCTAAACTCCAATCTTTTCTTTGGCAAACTTTCGGGATAATTGGTTTGGATAAAAGCAATCATCGCTTCCCTAACGTAACACCTTAAATCGAAAGCCCTGGAGGAGTTGGAGGCACTCATTAAAAAACGCACTTCAATTGCACCATCTCTTGTGCTATCCGTAACCTGCACAACATTTACCCTTTTATCCCAAAGCAGATTTGCATTCAAAAGTCTTGTTAATTCCTGCCGCATTGGTTCAATAGGAATAGTATAATCGAGGTATAAAAAAACAGTCCCTAATAAGTCGGCCGAAACTCTTGTCCAGTTTTGAAAAGGTTTTTCGATAAAATACGTAATCGGCAAAATTAAACGTCGCTGATCCCAGATATTTACCACCACATAGGTTAAAGTTATTTCTTCAACCTTTCCCCACTCGCCTTCTACAATCAAAACATCGTCAATCCTGATGGGTTGTGTAAAAGCAATCTGAAAACCTGCCAATAAATTTCCCAGTGATTTTTGTGCGGCAAAACCAATAATAATTCCACCTATACCAACCCCTGTGAGCAAGCCTGCACCTATTTTGCGCATACTCTCAAAACTCAACAAAATAATGGCTGCTGTAATTAAAATGATGAGCGAGACAATAAATTTTCTCACAAATTGAAGTTGTGTACGGATTTTACGCTCTTTGAGGTTATTTTCTTTATTCAGATCGTATTTCAGATAGAAATAATCTTCCAAAACATTAATTAAACGGACTAATATTAAAGCAAAAGTAATGGTTAAGGCAATTTCTAATGATTTTGTAATTGGTAACCTGAATGCAGCAGGCATCTCCATCAGCGTTAGCGAGAAATTTAACAATAATAGCGGGATAAAAACAGCAACAGGTCTTCTTAAATGTTTAATGGTCGATTTTATAACAATAAAATCCCACCAACGCGAAAGCAGGATAAAAGTTTTGTGGATCATGAATTTGATTAAAATCCCTAACAAAATTGCTATTAAACCGATAATCAGGTTCTTAAAAAACAAAGGAATTGGATAACCGAAAAGCTGGTCGATATATTGCATACAAGAAATCTGCTGGTTAATAAATACGGCGCTAAGCCAATAGATATTCTTATAACAGCTACATTTTTGGATTGTTTGCCAATCGAAAAACCCTTAGCAGTAAATAAATTATTTACATTAGCTTTTTATAGATCTTCAAAAAGGAAAAGATGGATTTTTTTGATGCCCATAGTATATTTTTCACGGTTCTTGGCTATAAAATGAGTTATTTGGAATTTTCTGCGGTAATTACCGGGATTGTTTCGGTAATTCTTTCGGCAAAAGCCAGTGTTTGGAGTTGGCCCGCCGGCATTGTGAATGTCTTTTTATCCGCCTTTTTGTATTATCAAAATCAGCTTTACCCCGATATGTTTTTGATGGTTTTCTTTTTTGTAACCAACATTATGGGCTGGTGGCGGTGGAAAAATCCAAAACCCGGTGAAGAAGATAAAAATAAAGAACTCAAAATAAGCTTTATGCCTTTAAGGCAGTTTTTAATGCTATTGGTTATGGGCATTATAGGAACCTTATTAATGGGTACATTGGCCAGTCAGCTACACAACTGGTTCCCACTACTTTTCAATTTACCTAGTGCTTATCCTTTTGTTGATTCATTTATTTTTGTAATGAGTGTAATCACCACTTTTTTAATGATTCAGAAAAGGGTAGAATGCTGGATTATCTGGTTAATTATTGATGTTGTGGCCACCTACTTATACTTTTTGAAAGGCATTAAGTTTATGGGTGTAGAATACCTGGTTTTTACCGTTATTGCTGCTTTTGCCTTATGGCACTGGATCAAAGAATACAAGGACTATTCTAAAACTGCATGAAAAGAGGTTTAGTAATCGGCAAGTTTATGCCGATCCATAAAGGACATATCGCCTTGATCAATTTTGCGGCAACACATTGCGATGAGCTGATTGTATCCATGAGTTTTACGCCTGAAGATAAAATTGACCCTGTTTTGCGTTTTAAATGGATCAGGGAGATTTTTAAAGATCAACCCGGCATTAAACCAGCAATTATTACCGATGATTTTGATGATGAAAATCTGCCTTTAAACGAACGGACAAATATCTGGGCGATTAAAATGCGGGAAGTTTATCCAAAAATCGATATACTATTCAGTTCCGAATTTTATGGGGCACCTTTCGCCCTTAATCTACAGGCTGAACATATCCTGTTTGATGAACCCAGAAAATCCACGCCCGTTTCTGCTACACTGATCAGAAACCACCCATTTAAATATTGGAAATTTATACCAGCAGAGGTAAGGCCATATTTTGTAAAGAGAATTTGCTTCTACGGTCCGGAAAGTACAGGAAAATCGACCATGGCCGAAAAAATGGCCTTACATTATCATACCGTTTTTGTTCCAGAAGTTGCACGCGAATTAATTACCAATAATGATATTACTGTTGATGATATTATTAAAATCGGGAAAGCGCAAACAGCAAGGGTAAAAGAAAAAACCGAGGCCGCCAATAAAATCGTTTTTTGTGATACCGATTTAATTACCACAAAAATATACTCACAATACTATTTAAACGAAGTTCCGAATATCCTTAATCATCTGGAAAAAGAAATCAGGTACGATTTGTATTTCCTGCTGGATATTGATGTAGAATGGGTGGCCGATCACCTCCGCGATTTTGGAGACAGGCGCTTAGAAATGTTTAATCTCTTTAAGTCCGAACTCGAAAAGCGGAATATCGATTACATTCTGATTAGTGGGAATTATGAAGAACGCGAGGAAAAGATTAAAAAAATGATAAATTCAATGTTAGTATAAATAAGCTCCTTTTTTTGTATCTTGGAGTTTAAATCCAAAATGATATGACAGCGAAACAAGTGCTTTCTATCATCCCTGACAATATTGTAGTTAATAAAATTTATGAGCTAAGAGGCCTTAAAGTAATGCTCGATAGCGACCTGGCCGAGCTTTATGGTGTGGAAACGAAACGCCTTAATGAGCAGGTTGGGAGAAACCCTGATCGGTTTCCTGAAGATTTCATGTTTCAACTCACAGATGAAGAGTGGTTAAACTTGAAGTCGCAAAATGCGACTTCAAGTTGGGGCGGAAGAAGAAAACTACCTTTTGTTTTTACGGAACACGGCATATTAATGCTTTCGAGTGTATTAAATAGCAAACAAGCCATTCAGGTAAATATCCAGATCGTTAGGATTTTCTCCCGTATCCGTCAATTTATTATGGATAGTGGCGAACTTAAACTAGAAATCGAGGAAATTAAACAAAAAGTAAGCAATCAGGATAAAAACATCGAACTGGTTTTTACCTATCTGGACAAATTAATTGATCAAAAAATCGGTCCAAGAAAAAGGATTGGCTTTATGCCTGATGATTTGTGACTATTTACAATCATAGATAAAATTGTACGTTGATTTTTCAGACAAATAAGGCGCAGTTAATTCTATAGAACTTATTCTTTTTTCCCCATCTTTTTTATAGCTTAAAGAATAAGCTTCTCGCCCTATATATCCATTTGGACTACGCCGCGTAGATATCGCTGATGTTAACAGATTCTTGCTTGTTTCACCAAAAACACCAGGAATAACGTAATGTTCTCCTGAGTAAGTCCCAATATAATATAATGGATCGGTATATTCTAGCAAAACCGCCGCGCCTTGCCCCTCATCATAAACAAAATCAATTGTTGTTTCATCACCATATATCTCTTTGAAAGTAACCTTTATTAAATTCCCTTTGGCGTAGAACAGATTAAAAGTTGTTCTGAAACCCGATGATCTATCAACTTCAACTATTTCTGAAATAAATCCATCGGTATTATACAGATATTCAAATTTGTTTCCATACTCGCCAAAAGTTGCTGATACAACCCGCTTTTTTGAATCCAGATTATAGGTATAGTCACCGTAGTATCTGGTTTTCAAGGTAACTTTATTTACCGCATAAATAACTGTAAAACTTTTAAATGAGCTATCGGAAGTCGAAATTATACTTTTTATCGTATTATCTTCATTATAGCTTATCGCGGCACTATTCATTCCATCATAGCCCACGACTTTTCTTTGTATTGAAACTATTTTACAACTCTTGTCATCACTTTTTACATCATCTTCCGAGATGCTTTTATTACAGGAGAATAATAATGTACCTAAACAAAGTAAAGTATAAAAAGTATATTTCATCTATAAACAGTTAAGAGATTAATTTTCGTCTAAAATATCATTTTTTCATCAAAAAGATTCAATATGCACAGATGGCACTGATTTTCATTATTACAAAACTTTAAGTAAAAAACTGCCAGTTCAGCTTTCCAAAGCCACAACCAAAATACTTTATGATATAAATTTGAGAACTATCGGATCAACATAACGATTTTATCAAACTATATTATCCCAAACTTTTTTCAATCAACTATTTGATAATAAAAGTTTTCTATCTATCTTTGCAGTCCCAAATTTAATGGGAATAATAAATTGTTTAATAAATTAAATACAAGCAAGTGAATACGTTAAGTTACAAAACTGTCTCGGCCAATGCGAAAACTGTTAACAAACAGTGGATTGTTGTTGATGCGCAAGGCGAGATTTTGGGGCGCTTGTCATCGAAGATCGCTATGATCATCCGTGGTAAAAACAAGCCTGAGTACACCCCACACGTAGATTGCGGCGATAACGTAATTGTTATCAATGCAGACAAGGTTAAATTGACAGGAAACAAATTCAGCGAAAAGCAATATGTTTCTTATACTGGTTATCCAGGTGGTCAACGTTTTATTTCTCCTAAGGAGTTAATGGCGAAACACCCTCAACGTGTAATCGAGAAAGCGGTACGTGGTATGTTACCGAAAACTAAATTGGGTAAAAAACTTTACACCAATCTTTTTGTGTATGCAGGTGAAACTCACCCTCATGCAGCTCAATCTCCAAAAACCATTAAACTTTAAGAAATGTCAGTTACTAACACTTCAGGAAGAAGAAAAACAGCTGTTGCACGTATCTACTTAAAAGATGGTGCTGGCGCAATTACCGTTAACGGTAAAGATCACAAAGTATATTTCCCAACTTTACCTTTGCAATATATCGTAAACCAAAGTTTAGAGGTTTCTGAACTTACTGGCCGCTATGATATTACGGTAAACGTACAAGGTGGCGGAGTAAAAGGACAAGCAGAAGCTGTTCGTTTGGCTATTGCTAAAGCGATTGTTGAACTAGATGCGGAGAAAAAACCTGCTTTACGTGCTAAAGGTTTAATGACACGTGATAACCGTATGGTTGAGCGTAAAAAACCAGGACGTGCTAAAGCCCGTAAGAAATTCCAATTCAGTAAACGTTAATCACAGGAGGCAAACACAATGGCAAGAACAACTTATCAAGACTTATTGGATGCAGGTGTACACTTTGGTCACCTTACCCGTAAATGGAATCCAAAAATGGCTCCTTACATTTTCATGGAGCGTAATGGAATTCACATTATAGATTTAAATAAAACTTTAACTAAAACTGAAGAAGCTGCGGCTGCGATTAAACAAATCGTAAAATCAGGACGTAAAGTATTATTCGTTTCTACAAAGAAACAAGCAAAAGGAATCGTAGCTGAACAAGCTAAAAAAGTAAACATGCCTTTCGTAACTGAACGTTGGTTAGGTGGTATGTTAACTAACTTTGCTACTGTTCGCAAGTCAATCAAAAAGATGTCTAACATCGATAAAATGACTAAAGACGGTACTTATGCGATCTTATCTAAAAAAGAGCGTTTAATGATTCAGCGTGAGCGTATTAAATTAGAATCACTTTTAGGTGGTATTGCTGATTTAAACCGTTTACCTGCAGCTTTATTCTTAATTGATGTTAAGAAAGAGCACATCGCAGTAACTGAAGCGTTAAAATTGAACATCCCAACTTTTGCGATGGTTGATACCAACTCTGATCCTTCTAACATCGATTTCCCTATCCCGGCGAATGATGATGCTACAAAATCTATCTCTTTAATTACTGATGTAATTATCAAAGCGATTGAAGAAGGTTTAGATGAACGTAAACGCGAAAAAGATGATGAGGCTGAAAAAGAAGCAGTAGCGGCTAAAGCAGCAGCTGATGCTCCAGAAGCAAAAGAGCCAAGACGTAAAAAAGCTGCTGAGGCAGAAGTTGAAGCGTCAGCATCAGAAGAAACTAAAACAGAAGAATAGTAATATTTTTTAATTGCAGGTTACTGGTTTCAGGTTTTAAGTTGGCTTAACATGAGTTTAACTTGGCGCTTGTAACTTGTAACCTGTAATTGTTATAACAAGATTGTAAACTTTAAAAAAGGAAATAAAATGTCTACAGTACAAATTACTGCCGCAGATGTAAATAAACTACGCCAACAAACTGGTGCTGGTATGATGGATTGCAAAAAAGCTTTAGTTGAAGCTAACGGCGATTTCGAAGCAGCTGTTGATTTATTGCGCAAAAAAGGTCAAAAAGTATCTGCCGCTCGTTCTGGTAATGCTACTTCTGAAGGCCTGGTATCAATCGCTGTTTCAGCTGATGGAACAAACGGTAAATTAGTTGCTTTAGCTTGCGAAACTGAGCCAGTTTCTAAAGTTGAAGATTTCCGTAACCTGGCTCAAGCAGTTTTAGCTGCAGCAGTTGCCAACAATCCTGCTACAACTGAAGAATTATCAGCGATTACTTTGGAAGATGGACGTACAGTTGCTGAAACCATAACTGAACTAACTGGTAAAATCGGAGAGAAAATCGTTATTCAAGAGTATGCAAATATATCTGGTGAAAAAATCGTTTCTTATATCCATTCTAATGGTAAAATGGGCGTTTTAGTGGTATTTGAAGGTGCTAATGGCGTAGATATTACTGAAGCTGGTAAAGATGTTGCAATGCAAATTGCTGCAATGAGTCCAATTGCTGTTGATAAAGACGGTGTTGATCCTGCTACTATTGAGCGTGAAATCGAGATTGCTAAAGACGTTATCCGTCAAGAAGGCAAACCAGAAGAAATGGTTGAAAAAATTGCTGCTGGTAAATTGAACAAATTCTACAAAGACAGCACTTTATTAAACCAGGAGTTTGTTAAAGATAGCTCAGTAGATGTTCGTAAATTCTTAGATAACACTTCTAAAGGTTTAACAGTATCTGCTTTCAAACGTGTACAATTAGGTGCATAAGCGCTAAAAAACATATTTAAAAAAAGCTCCAAGAAATTGGGGCTTTTTTTTTGCATCAAAATTAGTCTTCGCCATCCTAAGGTATTTTAGAGTCTAATAAGGAGAATATTTTATAATTTAACTTAGGCCACCAATAAGCGTTCCATCTACTGGAATTAGTTTTATGGCAGGTCAATTTTCATTTCCATAATTAAAGCTTGGTTAAAACCTTAAAATCATTAATAAACAATAAGTACATTTGATCTAAGATGAGATTACCAAAGACAATTATTAGAATGATTAATGTTATACAAACTACAATCTTACTACTGGTTTTATTTCTTTGTAGGAGCTAAACTTTTTCTAACATGCAGATAGCCATCAATTTTGAGCAGACTTATCCTCCAACTTTCATTGCAGAAGATTTAACTGAAATGAAATTTAATGCTCTACAAAGTGATGGAAATGTTCAACAGATATTTGTAAAGATTTCCAAACACCCAGACCCTCTACTGCCAGATGTATATAATTTAGGCTTCGGTCCACCAATAATAATGGTAGTTTTAAGGACGATGTTAATTTGCATCATTCAGACATAAACAAAGTATTTTCAACATTACTATTTTTAGCTCTTGCCTTTCTTGATTCTAATAATCATCTTACAATTGGTATTGATGGATCAAATGACTTAAGGGCTAGGCTTTATCACCGCATGTTTAAGCACAACCGAGTATATCTTGATGATTATTTCCTGGCAATTGGTGTTGACTGGTATGTAAGAATATTCCGTAGTGGCCAGTATGAAGCACATGAGGACGGTAATCCTTACTCGAAACCTCGTCCGGAACTATTTGACTATGAGAGAGAAAACCGTGACCTTTATAGATAATATATGTTCAAACTAAAATAGGCTTTATATTCGTTTATCAATTTTTTATTATATTTGTACTATGAATCAGCATATTCAAAATAAAATTCAAGATCTGAAAAAGGCTGCAAAAGTATCACATACCACTGCAACACCGGTTTCTAGAGCAGTCCTCAACGAGGACAGTCTTGGTAAGGTCATCAGAACAAAAGTTGATGCTGAACATTTCATGTCCGAACTGAATGCAATATATAAGCGTTCTAAATAATGTCCCTTTCTTAAATTCGATCCTAATACTAATGGATCATTTTACGTCATAGCTATCTACTTCCTCATAGCAGTATAAGCCCCTACTTCCTTTCCCGAATCATCAAGCATACTCACCGTTACCTTACTTTTATCTGCCTTTATCTTCGTGATCGTTCTTGTGCCAGTTTTAGGTCCGCCACCAATAATTAAAGGGTAATGATTTAAGTTTTTATCAGGCTGGTGCACCATGTACTTATGAGTATGGCCGCTTAACACCAAATCAACTTTCCCTTGATTTAATAAAGGTTCAAATAGTTCTGTACAGTGTTTTGGTCCATGCGCATCGCCAGAGAAACGTGGTGGGATGTGCATCATTACAATCCTGAATGCTGCTTTTTTAAATTCTTTCGAGTTTATTTCCGATTTAAGCCACTGTGCCTGCTGAATACGATAATCATCAAAATTTACAATACCAGCATAAACCGGATGGGCATCTTCTTTGTCCTCTCCGGTATCTAAAATTACAAAACGCACGGGCCCCAAAGAAAAAGCGGCATAACCAACATGCATGTAATACTGCGGAAATTCGCGTGCAAATTTACCGCGGGTTTCGTGGTTGCCCCTTACATAAATAAATGGTGTATTTTTGGCAAAATTATCGACGCAGGGTTTAAGCATATGTTCAATAATCTGTTTTTCATCCGTTTGGTAATCGAAGATGTCGCCATTAAAAAAGATAAAATCCTGCTTCTTATCAGGAACCAATCCCAACAAATGAGGAATAGATTCAGGTCGGTCGTGCGTGTCGTTCAACATTAAAAACGAAACTTCATCCTTCCTTTCAGCTGTATTAACAAATGTCTCAACAGCACTACTCAGGGTTTCACCATACGTTAATTTATAAGGCTGAAAATCTTTGATCTCTTTTGAAACAATTTTATAATAATATTTTACTCCGGGTTTTAGGTTATAAAGTGTTACGGCATTGAGCTTACTATTGGCCTGCATCAGTCCCAATTCTGCTTTCCCATAAGCCTTTTGATTTAACTGATCGGCTTGTTCGCCATATTCTACCCAACCCGCAGCATTTTTATTCGTTAACCAAAGAATGGTCATTGCATGATTAAAATTCGTCTGAAGATAAGGCCCCACTGCAATTTTAAATCCCTCTTCACCAGCAGGTAAATCTGCAATTGCCATTGATGGCGCCACTAGTGTAGCGGCACTCAGTGTTAGTCCGGCCTTTAAAAAACTTCTTCTATTGGGCTGATTTTCATTCATTTGGTTATTTTATCTTATTGTCCAAATATATAGCCACAATATTTAACTTTGGCTGTGTAAGATTAAATTTACTCAAACGTTTGATATGCCTAAAGTAATTTCCAACACCTCCTATTTTCAGGGCAACGATTTAAAAAAAAACCTGGACATCGCAATCGATGGTGCCCTTATTTCAAATATTAAAGAAAGTAATGATAAAGAAAACAGCGAATCATTCGTTGTGCCAGGTTTTATAGATTTACAAATTTATGGCGCAGGTGACCGGTTATTTTCTGCCGATCCAAGTATCGAATCTTTGACTATAATGGAAGATGATTTGCTAAAAAAAGGAACTACAGGCTTTTTGGCCTGTATGGCCACAAATTCTCCTGAGGTTTTTAACGAGTGTATTAAAGTAGCTAAAGAACACCGTTCATCAGCAAAAAACTGCCTGGGATTACATTTAGAAGGGCCATTTTTAAACCCACAACGTTTAGGTGCACATGTGCCTGCTTTTGTACGTAAAGCTTTATTAGATGAAATTAAAAAGCTAATCGATTTTGGTGATGGCGTGATCAAAATGATGACCATTGCGCCCGAACTTCAGGATGATGAGGTAATCGAATATCTGTTAGATAACGGTGTGGTCGTTTCATTAGGCCATAGCAATGCAACTTTCGAAGAAGCCACAAAAGCATATAACAACGGCATCCAAACCACCACACACCTGTTTAATGCCATGAGCCCGATCCACCATCGCGAACCTGGTATACCAACCGCCGTTTTCAGTCACCATAAGGCGATGGCCAGCATTATCGTTGATGGACAACATCTCGATTTCGAAGTGGTTAAATTTGCGCATAAACTATTAAAAGAACGCTTATTCCTGATTACTGATGCGGTTACGGCCTGCTCTACCGGTCCATATCAGCACATCCAAAAAGGGAATAAATATGTAATGCCTGATGGTACGCTTTCAGGTTCATCGCTTACCATGTTAGAAGCCGTTAAAAACTGTGTATCATATTGTAACATCAGTTTAAATGATGCGGTTAAAATGGCAACAATTTATCCTGCCAAATTAATCGGGATCGAAAACCTCACCGCAAACATAGCAACCGGCGAGCAGGCAAATTTAGTGGTGCTTGATGACGAATTAAATTTAAAAGAGGTCATTTTTAAAGGTGAAACAGTATAATTTTTACAGGATGTTAAAAAAAGTACTCCCGGCGATTATTTTCTTTTCCATTTATGCCGCTAATCTGTGGGCACAGGATACAAATAAGTCCTTTACCATTATCCCACTTGGCGTTAAGGGTGGCGACGATGAAAGCAATTTATCGTCCTACATGATTGCTCCAAAAGGAAGCGAGAAATATGTATGTCTCGATGCCGGCACCATAAATGCAGGCATCCAAAAGGCAATCGACCTGAAATCGCTGAAAGGGATCAGCGAAGAAATTCAGCGTAAGCAGATCAAGGGGTATTTGATTTCTCATGCACATTTAGATCACGTAGCAGGTTTAATTATCAATTCTCCGGCAGATGCCGCAAAAAACATATACGGTTTACCCTCCGTGCTCAATATTTTAAGGGATAAATATTTTACCTGGGATGCCTGGGCAAATTTTGCCAACGAAGGCGAAAAACCACAGCTAAAAAAGTATACTTATTTCCCTTTACTAGAGAGCAATACCTATCCGCTTGATGGAACAGACATGAAGGTAAAGGCTTTTGAGCTGAGCCATGGCAATCCTTACAAAAGCACTGCTTTCCTGATCAGCCATAACGATAGTTATATACTTTATTTGGGAGATACCGGAGCGGATGAAATCGAAAAATCAGATAAACTCGCCAAGCTTTGGCAAGATATTGCTCCATTAATAAGCGCAGGCGAATTAAAAGCTATTTTTTTAGAGGTCTCTTTTCCGAACGAACAGCCCGACAAGCAATTGTTCGGGCACTTAACGCCAAAACTTTTCTATAACGAAATGTCTAAACTGGAGGCTTTAACAAATGAAAAAGCATTTAAAAAAGTTTCTTTCATTATTACCCATACGAAGCCTCCTCATGAAACAGCAAAAAAAGTAAAACAACAATTGGTTTCAGCGAATGTAAAAGGGTTAAAATTAATTTTCCCGGAGCAAGGTAAGCGCTTAACGATTAATTAGCATTGATTTAGTATATTTCGACTACTAAAAGTGTTGTGATCTGAATATTTATATTTAAAAAATTTACCCTTTTGCTTTAAACCACTATTTCTATTTAAATATTTACATCAATTATTAAAAAGCATAGCCAGGTATTAAAAAAATGTTAATATTTTTGAGGTCATGAAATACAAGCGCATCCTACTAAAGCTTAGCGGAGAATCGCTAATGGGCGATAAACAATACGGTATCGATAATGATCGTGTTAAGCAATATGCAGAAGATATTAAAGCAGTACACGATAAAGGATTAGAAATCGCTATCGTAATTGGCGGAGGAAATATTTTTAGGGGCCTAAGCGCCGAAAAAAGTGGGATGGACAGGGCTCAGGCTGATTATATGGGCATGTTGGCAACTGTTATCAACTCTATGGCTTTGCAAGATGCCTTAGAAAAGGTTGGTATTAAAACCCGTTTGCTTACCGCCATTAAAATGGAGCAGATTTGCGAACCATTTATCCGTAGAAGAGCTGTTCGTCACCTTGAAAAAGGCCGCGTAGTTATTTTTGGTGCGGGTACCGGGAATCCATATTTCACCACCGATTCTGCAGCTGCTTTGCGTGCAATTGAAATTAAAGCCGATGTTGTTTTAAAAGGAACACGTGTTGACGGAATTTATACAGCTGATCCTGAAAAAGATCCGTTAGCTACCAAATACGGAGAAATTTCTTTCAGAGAAGTGTATGATAAAGGCCTTAATGTAATGGATATGACGGCTTTTACCCTTTGCGAAGAAAACCAACTTCCGATTATTGTGTTTGATATGAATAAACATGGTAATTTCATGAAAATTGCCAATGGCGATCCTATTGGAACATTGGTAAAGTAAGGATTTAAAAAAAATATTATTTTTGTAGAAATACACACGATTATGAACGACCTCATACAATTACAATTAATGGATGCGCAATCTGCAATGGATAAAGCGATCGATCATTGTGAAGCTGAATTAACTAAAATAAGAGCTGGTAAAGCATCAGCTGGAATGTTGGATGGTATATTTGTTGATTATTATGGTGCTTCAACAGCATTATCGCAAGTATCAAGCATCAATACACCTGATGCAAGAACAATTGTGATCCAACCCTGGGAAAAATCACTTTTAACGGTAATCGAAAAAGCTATCCAGGTAGCCAACATTGGGATCAATCCTCAAAATGATGGGATTGTGATCCGTTTGGTGGTACCTCCTTTAACAGAAGAACGCAGAAAAGACCTGGTTAAAAAAGTGAAGGAAGAAGCCGAAAGAGGCCGCGTTACTGTGCGTAACATTCGTAAAGATGCCAACACCAAAATCCAAAAATTAAAAGGCGAAAGCGTTTCTGACGATGAGATTAAAACCGGAGAGGGCGAAGTGCAAAAATTAACTGATGCCTATATCATTAAAGTTGATAAACACGCAGAAGCTAAAGAAAAAGATGTAATGACAGTTTAATCTGCATTAAAAATCATTATAGAGGGAATGGATCTGAATCTATTCCCTTTTTTTATGTTATTTTTTTGAGCTCGACGCCCTTACATTCAATATAGTAGGAAGCGATACCTGGGTATTTTCGATGTTTCTGCCAGCTTTTTTAAGCTTGTTCAGCAGAATCTTCATGACATTCTCTGCAATAGCCTCAAGTGGCTGTGCAATGGCTGTAACAGGCGGATCGCAGAACTCCAGGATCTCAAAATCATCAAAAGATACTACAGCCAGATCTTTATGAATGTGAATACCTTCTTTTCTAAAAGTCCTTAAACCATCTAAACAAATATAGTTGGCCGCAAAAATTACCGCATCAAGCTGTTTTTCTTTTTTAAAGAATTTTGCCATTTCTTTGATTGATTCAGCAGAATTGACGTAGCTGATTTTTTTTACAATAGCTTTAAGTTTATGTTTTTCAACAGCCGTTTCATAACCGGTTAAACGATCAACCATTTGTTGCTGAGCGGTATCTATCGTAACAAAACCTATGTTTTTATAACCATTGTTAATCAGGTGTTCGGTGGCATCGAAAGTGCTGTTTTTGTTATCAATAATAACATAGTCAGTTTTTACATCCTGCACATAACGGTCGAACAAAACAACAGGAGCATCTGTTTGAATCAGTTTTTTAACCTCTTCTTCCAAACCCTCGGGTAATGCCATAATATAACCATCCACATGCCTGTCTTTAAAAATCTGCAACAACTCTATGGCCTTCTCAGTATCGTTACGGGTACTGCTAAAAAGAATTTTGTAACCTAAACTAGATGCAACCTCATCAATGCGGCGCGCTATGCCCGCAAAAAAAGGTTCGGAAATATCATCAACCAGGAAACCAATAATTTTTGTTTTGCCTGTTCTTAAGCTGGTGGCAAGCGCATTGGGCTGATAGTTTAATTCAGCAACAAGGTCTAAAACTTTTTTGGTAAGCGATTCGCTGATGTTTTTCTCTCGCGCTTTTCCATTAATTACGAACGATACGGTTGTAATGGAAATATTTAATTGTTTGGCGATATCTTTTATGGATACGCGTTTTTTCATTACTGGCATTACAAAGGTTAGAATAAATTGAACCGGTAATATAGGCATATATCTACAAAAATGTAAAAGCCTTAAAAAGAAAAAGAGCAACCTATCCAGGATTGCTCAATTAACTAACTTATTATTCATAAAAAATGCTGTTGGGGAAGGAGTCGAACCTTCAAGGGGTAGTTAGCTACAGTTCAAAAAATTAATTTGTGGTCAACCCAATAAACTGCGTTTGTCCCATTATTCCCCACCACCGAGACAAGGAGGCGTGTCTGCCAATTTCACCACCCAACATTATAATCATTAGTCCAAAGTCTGCAGTCATAAGTCTATTAAAGACTATGGACTCTTGACTTAGGACTAAGTCGCTGTAGGGGAAGGAATCGAACCTTCAAAGAGTGGTTAGTACCGTGAGGTATATTCCCATTATTCTCCGCCACCGAGACAAGGAGGTGTGTCTGCCTGTTTCACCACCCTACATTTTTGTTAAACAATTTTGAAAGAACGTTTCCTTTTTGTTAATTGCTTGATACAAATGTAAAGGAACATCCAATACCTTGCAAATATTTTAAACATTTAATTTTATTTTTATAATATTGATAAATATTTGTAAATTCGCTTATCATAATTCAAAAATATGCTTAAAAAAGACAATTCCAATTTAGAAATTGACAACCTCGACATCGATATATTAAAGCAATTGATGCAGGATGCAACTAAACCCTATACAGAAATCGCTAAAGATCTGATTGTTTCGGGCGGAACGATACACGTTAGGATGAAGAAATTACAGGAAATGGGCATTATAAAAGGCTCTCACTTAATTATCGATCCACAGAAGGCCGGTTACGATATTTGTGCCTTTTTGGGTATCTATCTCGAAAAAGGAATCCAGTACAAAGATGCGGTTGCACAGCTGAGCAAAATTAAAGAGGTGGTAGAACTCCATTACACCACGGGTGCTTACAGCATGTTTGCCAAAATTATCTGCAGGGATACCAATCATTTACGCCATGTTTTAAATGAAGAAATCCAGGCCGTGAACGGTATCCAGCGGACAGAGACTTTAATCTCGTTAGAAGAGAGTATTAAGCGGCAGATTGAATTGGGATAAAACGAGGGACTAATGCGGAGTTAAGCAGAAAGACCAAAGCGGAAAGACTAAAGTCAAGTGTATTTAAAATGCCCGTACTTAAATGAACTTATATACCTCAAATGGTAAAAAAATTAGCGGTTTTATTTGAAAATGACCGTTCAGCAGGATTTCGGGAACAGCAGTCCCGTTATCCGCTAATTCCGATGAAACCTGTGAAACAAGCAAGCATACCAAAAAACAATAATAACAATGCTTAAATCGGAACCGCTGCTACCGGGTTTAGAAACAAAGGTTCGTGTATTAATAACAATTTCACCATAAACAACTGTACAGATTAGCACCCTAACCATTAATAGTAGCATAATATTGGCCGCCCAGACCCGATTGGAGTGAGCATCCCGATTTTTCATCGGGATAAAAGGCAAAGCGGGGTGGAAGCTAAAATAGGATTACAGGTACTGCTCTCCAGAACCTAATGACCTACCATTCGACTCCGCTCAGGGTGACAAATAGGAAAAGGTAGTTTCTTTATTAGTATCTATTTCAATAACTGATAAGCAACTAACGCCGCAATATAAGCCATAGCCGTCATGTAAGCCAATTGGATTACCGGCCATTTCCAGCCTTTGGTTTCGCGGTAAACAATGGCTACCGTGCTCATACATTGCATGGCAAAAGCATAAAAAAGCATCAGCGAAATACCGGTAGCAAAAGTATAAACAGGCAAGCCGGTACGGCTGTTTTTAGAGGCCGACATACGCTCCCTGATCGTGCTGGTATCTTCATCGCCACCATCAACACTGTAAATGGTAGCCATGGTACCCACAAAGGCTTCACGGGCAGCAAAAGAGGTAATTAAACCGATCCCGATTTTCCAATCGTAACCCAGCGGACGGATGGCAGGCTCAATGGCATGACCAAGAATCCCGACGTAAGAGTTTTCCAATTTCTCAGTAGCTACCAAAGTTTTAATGTGATCGGTATTTTTAGTGGTATCAGCCAGTGCGGTTTCGTATTTTTTATCGATGTTTTCAAAACGGTTTCCCGGTCCGAATGAGGCCATTACCCAAAGAATAATAGAAATGGCAATAATTACTTTACCGGCTTCAAAAACAAAGGTTTTCGATTTTTCGTACATGGTATAAAACACATTTTTCCATCTTGGCATACGGTAAACCGGCAATTCCATGATAAAGTATGATCTTTCTTTGGTTTTGATAATGAATTTCATCACCCAGGCAACCAGTACCGCAGCAACAATCCCCACAAGGTACATCACCATTAAGGCTAAACCCTGCATATTAAAAACACCTAAAACTGTTTTTGAAGGAATAATCAAAGATATAATCAAAATATAAACCGGAAGTCTTGCTGAACAGCTTACTAGCGGGGTTACCATAATAGTAATCATCCTGTCTTTCCAGTTTTCAATGTTCCTGGCGGCCATAATAGAAGGAACAGCACAGGCTAAACCACCGATCATCGGCACTACCGATTTTCCGTTAAGGCCCACTTTGCTCATCACTTTATCCATCATAAAGGTAACGCGGGCCATGTAACCGGTATCTTCGAGAATGGATATAAAGGCAAAAAGAATGGCAATTTGTGGAATAAATACGAAAATACCACCCAAACCTGCAATTACACCATCCAAAACAAGATCGGTTAGCATACCAGCAGGCAGGTATTCGTGCCCAGTGCTGGTGATTAAACCAAATCCGCTCTCAATTAAGTCCATTGGATAGGATGACCAGGCAAAAATGGCATTAAAAATAACAAAGAGGATCAACAAGAATATGGCAAATCCCCATACCTTATGGGTCAGGATTCCATCTAATTTATCACTGAAAGAAAATTTATTCTCCGTTCCGTTGTCAACGACTACATCAGATAATATGGTACTGAGGTGTTTGTATCTGGCAATGGTTTCGGCAGCCTGAATTTTTGAAGATTCGAAATGATGCGATTGCTCTATTTTCTCAATTTCTTCCTGCTCTTGTTCGGTAAAAAAGGTTAAATGTTCATGCTGGTGCAAAACCTGCAGGGCATAATAATCGTTATCCGAATTCAGTTTCGATTTGATGGCATTAATGGCTTCAGGCGCCAAGAAATTTACATCAACATCCTGAAACTGGGTAGCAATTTTATTGGTATTGGCAATGGCCTGTTTTAATTTATCGATACCGATGTTGTTCCTTGCTGAGATGGAAACCACCTGGATGCCAAGTTTTTCTGCAAGTTTATCCAGATCAATTTCAATCCCTTGTTTTGCAGAAAGATCGATCATGTTTAAAGCCAAAATCATTGGAATGCCCAAATCTGCCACCTGAGAATATAAAAGCATATTCCGTTTTAGGTTGGAGGCATCGGCAATAAGCACGATAACATCAGGATGGCTGCTGTTATTTTTATCAGCAAGCACCTGAAAAACAATACTTTCGTCGCTACTTTTTGGATATAAGCTATAGGTTCCCGGCAAATCGATGATCTCGGCTTCTTTACCTCCGGCAAATTTTGTAAAACCTGTTTTCTTATCGACAGTGATACCTGGAAAATTACCGATTTTCTGATTTAACCCTGTTAAACGGTTAAATAAAGTAGATTTACCTGTATTGGGATTACCAACTAACGCAACTTTAATATCCAAACCCAGCTTATTTATTGTATGATAATAACATCTGCTTCGCTTTTACGCAAACAAAGCTGATAACCAGCAACACGAATCGCCATCGGGTCGCCCAGTGGAGCAAAACGCTCAACTTCTACCACCTCGCCCGGCAAACAGCCCATCTCCATTAACTTTACAGACATATCTAAATCTGTAAAAGCTACAATTGTTCCTTTTTCTCCAACTTTTAGGTGCGACAGCTTCATGTGCTAAATTTGGCGCAAGTTAGCCTTTCTTTAGATTTATTCCAAATAACAAGGTATTATGAAAGCTATAAATGATACAGGTTTACCTTCAAATGATTTAGTTCCGCTGTCTGCCCCCACCAAAGCCACCACCGCCGTTACCACCACGGTTTCGACCGCCTTCTTCGCCGCCTCTAATGCGGTTTTTACCACCCATTCGGTTTAGGGAATAGGTAAAGGAAAACATGAAATAGCGCTGCAATACATTGTAGCTCAAATCCTGTATAGTATTGTTGTTGGCTGTACGGCTAACCCCCTGGTTTTCGTTCAGTAAATCGTTTACAGCGGCTTTAAAAGTTCCCCGGTTTTTGAAAAACTGTTTACTGATATAGGAGTTCACTAAAGTAAAGTGTGTATCAAAGCCTTCTCCCCTGCCGGTATTTTGGTTGTAATCGGCATCAATAGCCCAACGGATATTGCCGGGAAACAGGTAACTCACACTGATATTGGGACTGAAAGTATAAAAACGGGTATTGGAATTTGGCTGTACAGAATAAGTTGCCCGGTTAATGGAGCCATTTACACCTGCAGTTAAATCGAGTTTATCTAAATTAGACACCAAACGGTAACCGTTGGTGATAGACCAGCTATTGGTGATGTTTTTCAGGGAATTGGTAAAGTTTACATCCCGATCGTAATTACCACTCACATTGATATGGAAGTTTAATTTGTTTTCGGCCATAATCGGCAAGCTTAATGAAGATGAAACCGATCCTGAATAAACGCCATTTACGTTCACCGGAGTAACTGCAAGCTTTCCCTGATCAGGTCCACTCTCAATCAAACGGCTGCTGTTTGCAATCCGGTTAGTGGTTTGGGTAAAGTTTAAATTCACAAATAATGATCGGTTTTTTCCTACGGTAAAGGTATTATAAGCTACGCGGAGGGTATTGTTGAATTCGGGCTTCAGATCCGGGTTTCCAACCGGAATACTTTGTGTATTGGTATTATTCCGGATGGGTTGCAACTGCTGGATGGTAGGCTGGTTGGTGCTTCCCCTGTAATTAAACACCAAACGTTTGCTATTGCTAAAATTATACCTGAACATGGCCGAAGGGGTATAATTGAATACATTTTGTTTGAGCACAAATCCACCACTAATGTTGTTGTTGGTTCTATCTGTATTTTGAACAGCCATCCCTACATTCCAATTGTACTTTTTAGCCATCTTGTTAAAACTGAAACCTGCAGAATTGGTTAAAATGGTATTTTCGTAAGCATTGCTAAAGGTTGTGTCCAATAAATCGTATTTCAGGGTAAGTGGATTAAAATTGTAGGTAAAACGATCGGATGTATTGTGGTTATAGCCATTCTGATAATTAAACTCCAGGCTTAAGGTTTTATCCAGAGGCTCGGTGTATACCAACCGTGTATTCTGACTGATCGACTCACTTTCCTGGTCGTTAAACTGATCGGTTATTTTTTTTGTTTCTATCCCGTTTTCTTTACGTGTTTCAGGGTTGGTATTGTAATTATCCGCGTCGTTATTGTTAATGTTGGTATTGAAGTTTAAAGATAACGTTCTGCCCCTTCGCATAAATTTTTTACGTAATAAAATATTATTGCTGATAGCGGGCGCAGTATTGTGATTTTTTAACGATTGCTTCCCGGTAATCATATATTTATTAAAATCACGGGTATAGTCGCTATTGTTTAAACTCTCGTTATCGGTATAACTTAAATTGGGTTGTAATTTTAATGAGGTTAAGGAATCAATCTTAGTATCTACCATAAAGTTTAAGCGGTGATTTAACCGATTGGAATTATTGACCTGATTGTTATTAAAAACCGTGGTTTCGTTACCCAATAAATTTTGCCTTACACTATTCGATAAAATAAGGTTATCAGATTTATTAACAAAATAACTCAGGCTAACTTCAGTTTGATCGGCGTATTCATCCGAAAAATTAAACCCTCCGGCTTTGGTATCGGTAATTCCACCACGGCCTCCATTACTGCCTCCGTTTCCGCCTCCCAGGCCGCCGCCAAAATTCTGCTTGTTTACGTTATTAAACTGTGCAATTACGCTCAGTCGTTTATCCTGGTTAAAATGGTTGATGTTCGCATTCACATCGTAACGATCGTTTGAACCATAACCTCCGGTGCTGTTCCCGAAATAACCGTTTTTCTTATCTTTTCGGGTGGTAATGTTGATGATCTTGGTGCGCGAGCCATCATCAATACCGGTAAATTGTGCCTGATCGGAAAGTTCGTCGATAATCTGGATTTTATCGATCATATCTGCCGGAAGGTTTTTGGTAGCCAGTAAAGGATCATTACCGAAAAACTCTTTACCATCAACTTTTACTTTCGTAATGGTTTCGCCCTGTGCTTTTACGGTTCCTGCTTTATCAACTTCTACGCCGGGCAGTTTTTTTAATAAATCTTCTACCACAGCATTTTCTACTACCTTAAAAGAACTGGCGTTAAATTCAAGTGTATCTTTTTTCACCACAATCGGCGGAATTTCAGCCTTAATATCAACCGTTTGAAGATCTATCGCCCCACCTTCTAAAACAATATCACCCAAAGCTACATCCGTTTTATCGGCGGTAATGGTAAAATCTCTTGTGGTGTTTTTTAAACCTAAAAATGCAGCGTATAATTTATAATTACCGGGTTTTAGGTTTTTGAAAACAAATTTTCCATCTTCGGTTGTACTCACTGCACCAACCATGCTCGAATCGCTAAGGTTTTTAACGGCAATTGAGGCATAATCGATCGGTTTTTTATCTTTCGACTGGATTACCCTTCCACTCACTGAGCCAGTTTTTTGAGCGTAAACATAAAATGATGATAAAATAAGAAAAAGCGTAAAAATTTGTTTCATTCGGTTAGTTTGATTGGTTGAGATAAAGACTACCGACAGTGATAAAGGTTTATTTTTGAGAAGGTAACATTTGAAATACATAGAGATGAATCATCTCTTGGCCCCCTGGATAGTGGAGATACCAGCCGATAACATAGTGCCAGAACTATTAGATGGCAACACCTCACACCACAAAAAAAGTCCTGATTAAAAACCAGGACTTTATGTTATCGTATTAATTGGTGGTTAATAAGCCACTGACAAGGGTATTAATAGGTCCTTCTACAAGCTTAGGATGACAAATCTATTTTGATTACAGCAAAAGATTACATCCTTTGGCGACCGCCGCCACCTCCGCCACCGTTACCTCGTTGACCAGGCATCTGCATATCGCCACTCATATTCCGACCACCAATGCGGGTTAAAGAATAAGTAAACGACAACATGTAATAACGTTTTAATACATTGGATGTTAAATCGACAATTGAAGTACCTGTGGCGGTTCTACTTACGCCAGTGTTCTGGTTAAGTGCATCATTTACAGAAAACTTGAAAGTTCCCCTGTTTTTAAAAAACTGACGGCTGATGTAAGGATTAAGAATGGTATATTCCTGATTAAATTGATCGCCGCCTCCAAAGTTTCTGAAATAATCGATATCGATTGCTAACCTGATATTGGCTGGCAATACATAACTCACATCAAAACTTGGGTTAATGGTGTAATACTGCGTATTAGATGCTGGCCTGGCAGAAAACGTAGAATTGGTATAGCTACCAGTTATACCTCCTGTTAAATCGAATTTTTCAACATTGGTAACCAGTTTATATCCGTTTGAAATGGTATAACTATTGGTTACATTTTTTACCAGATCGGCATTTCCTTGTTCTGCAATAAAATTCACATTTCTGTTATATGATCCGTTTCCAGAAATATTCAGCGTTAACTTACGCTCTGCCATTAAAGGCAGAGACCATGTTGCGTTGGCATTACCGGCATAAACACCATCAACGTTAATATAACTTACTTGCTGAACACCTCCTGACAAAGGAACAACAGTATTCCCAATGGCATTAAATGTTTGGGTAAGGTTTAAGCCTGCAAAGAAAAACCGGCCATTTTCGATATTAAAGTTATTAAAGTTGATCCTCAACTGGTTATTGAAAGAAGGTTTTAAGGCCGGATTACCCACATAACGCGTTTGAGAGTTGGTATTATCCGGAATCGGCTGGATCTGATCAATACTCGGTTGCGAGGTAGAACCGCGGTAGTTGATGAACAAACGTTTACGGTTGCTAAAGTTATACCTGAACTGTGCCGAAGGGGTAATATTGATAAAATTCTGCGTACGCTTTAAACCAGTGGTTAAATTGGTATTTATCCTGTTGGTTTGTTGTGCCGCTACACCAATATTCCAGTTGTATTTTTTCTCGGTAGTAGTTAAGCTAACACCTGCCGCGTTGGTTAAGGTACGGTTGTTATAAATATTTGAAAAAGTATTATCTACCAGATCGTATTGCAGGGTTAAGGGATTGTAATTAAACACATCTCTATGCGAATCGCTATTCGAATAACTGTTCTGATAATTAAGCTCCACACTCAAAGTTTTGTTTAATGGCTCGGTATACACCGCCCTTGTGGTATTACTTATCGAATGGCTATTGGTATTATTCAATTGATTGGTAATGGTATCTCTTGTTGCTATACCTTCCGTAATTTTGTCGTTCCTATAGTTTAGGTTTGTACCATCATTATCGTTTATGCTGGTATTCACATTCAATGATAGCGTTCGGCCTCTTCGTTTAAAGCTTTTTCGAATCAATAAATTATTGCTAACGGTAGGTGTAGCAGAAGTTGTGGTGTTACTTTGCGAACCAACGGTTGAGCCATCGCTAAGCGTTCTGGTATAACTATTCAAATTATTTCCATCGGTTTCGGTATAGGCCAAGTTCGGCTGTATTTTAATCGATAAAGATGGATTTATCTTGGTATCAACCATGAAATTGAAACGGTGGTTAATCCTGTCAGAAGTATTATTTATAGCTTCAGCAATGTTATTGGTAGCCCCGGCAAGATTTTGGGTGTTGGAGTTCTGGATAATGTCGGAAGTTGCTTTATTAAAGAAATAACTGGCCTGAAACTGTGTACCATCTTTATAGGTATCGGCAAAGTTTAATCCTGCAGCATTCGTATTGGTGATACCACCACCGCCACCACCTGAGCTACTTCCGCCGCCGCCTCCACCACGACCACCGCCGCCACCAAAACCATTACCTACACCGCCGCCCTGGCCAAAGTTCTGTTTGTTTACGTTATTAAACTGGCCGATAAAACTGATCTGTCTGTCGTCATCAAATTTATTTACGTTCAAACTGGCATCATAACGATCGTTAGAACCATAACCTGCTGTACTGTTGCCGAAATAACCATGTTTCATTCCATTTTTGGTGGTGATGTTCAGGATCTTATTTCTTGTTCCATCATCAATACCAGTAAACTGAGCCTGCTCAGAAAGCTCGTCAATTACCTGGATTTTATCGACCATATCAGCAGGAAGGTTTTTGGTAGCCAATAAAGGATCGTTGCCAAAAAACTCTTTCCCATCTACTTTTACTTTCGTAATGGTTTCACCCTGGGCCTTAACGCTACCATCTTTTGCAACTTCCACGCCTGGTATTTTTTTCAAAAGGTCTTCTACCACAGCGTTTTCACGTACTTTGATCGATTTGGCATCAAATTCCAAAGTATCTTTCTTCACTACAATCGGAATAGTTGCTGTAACGTTAACGGTATTTAAATCAACACCATCATCGCTCATGGCAATATCTCCAGCATTTACAGCAGCTTTAGCTACCTCAATATCTTTAGTTGCAGTTTTTAAACCTAAAAAGGCAGCGTAAATTCTATATTTACCCGGGGCTATCGCTTTAAAGCTAAAACTTCCATCAGGATTGGTTTGCCCAGAAGCGACAACGCTCGAATCTTTCAAGCTCTTAACTGCTACGGTAGCAAAATCAACTGGTTTTTTATCTTTAGCATTAATTACTTTACCACTTATAGAACCAGTGTTTTGAGCCTGAGCGATATAACCACAAAATAGGAGCACCACAAATATTGCCCTCTGAACGTTTCTTTTCATCAAAAAAAATTAGATATTATAATATAAAACTAAGCTATCAGACTATAGAAAAGCCTAAAGGTTTGTTAAGGTGTGTTAAAAGCTTGGTAACATTTTAAATACAGCCCATTGGCAAGGTTGCCGGATTAGAAAAGTAAGGTAAAAAAGGGGAATTATTTCCGTTGTGAAGGATAACTTTTATAGTACACTTTTGGGCAGTGACAATCCTTTTTAAAGATACTACACCCACTTAAACTGATGGCCACCACTACACAGATGATGCTAAATTTTGCTTTCATAGGAGTTATTTTGTTTTTCAATAGTGGTTTCGTTGAAGTTTAATTTATGAAGTAAAACATAACTAAAAACAGCCATGCATGCACCCAACATATCACAACCAAAATCCCACCACTCTGCCGAGCGATAGGTAAAAACTTTCCATTGTAGTAACTCTATTCCACCACCAATTATTGCATTGATGAGCAAAATTTTAAAAATGGTTAAAGTTCTGAAAGCGTAAGTGTGCTGATATTTTATTTTGCCAAAGAAAAGCAAGATTGATAACACAAAGAAAAAACCCATATGGGTCATCTTATCAAAACCTTCGAAGAAAAAGCCACTTTTTCCAACGGAATCGGAAATGTGCATATTACAAAACACTAAAACAATGATGGTCCAAAGAACGGCCCATTTTTGATGTTTTAGTGTTTTGTACAAAATATTAGGATTAAGCTCCTACCAATTCCTGGTAAGCTTCTGCTGTTAACAAACCTTCAATCTCAGCTAAATCAGCTAAAGATACTTTTACCATCCAGCCTTGTCCGTAAGGATCAGAGTTAACCAATTCCGGATTATCGTTTAAATCGGCGTTAACTTCTAATACTGTTCCGGTAACCGGCATGTATAAATCAGATACAGTTTTAACGGCTTCTACGGTACCAAAAACTTCTTCTTTTGCCACTTCGCTCCCTACAGTGTTGATATCAACATAAACAATATCGCCTAATTCGCGCTGAGCGAAATCGGTAACACCGATAAAAGCTTCGTTACCTTCAACTCTAACCCACTCGTGGTCTTTAGTGTATTTTAATTCTGATGGAAAATTCATTGTTTTGTAAGTATTTGAATATAAGTTGTTTATTTTATTATTTCATTAGGCTAGCAAAGGTAAAAGTAAAGCACTAAAAAAAATTTCTACGTTTACGCACCAAAAATACAATTTAGTTTGGCTAATCGCAATGGTTAGAAAATTAACTTTAGGGATATAACCTTGAATGTTTAATCAATTTAACTGGTTTATTAAATGTGAAATTATTCAAGCCTGTGTCTTTTCTAAAGGTACTAATAACGAGTAATAGGGAGTATTTAAGTAGCGTTTCATTACAATCAATTAAATTACTTAATTCGTCAAAATGAAAATTTGCAATCAGTCTATCCATTAATTCAACGTAAACCTTAAACTAAAACCGAAATTGCTGAATGAAGTATTAAAAGTTTGCGAGGTATAAGGTTTTGTAATGTTCGAATCGTAAAACAATTTGATGTTAAATTTCTGGTTTAACACGTAATCTACACTTGGCCTAAGGCTAATATTTTTAGCGCCTGATGAAACTTCTGCCTCGGTAATATCCGCACGGTAAATCACGGTTTTATTATCGCGGATAGCCACATCGAGTTTAAAGTCCATGTTGTTATCCATTTTCAGGCTTTTAAACCAACCAAAAGGGAAGCGGAATTTATTGGTGCGGTAGCCCAAACCTAATACCATATTATTTTCTGACAGCTGCGCCAACTGGCTATTTGATAAACTCAAACCTAATAACCTCGAACGGTTTAGTTCGAAAGAAGCGGTCAGGTTATTTTTAAACCTGGTATCTACCCCTACTAATGGTGCAAAATACTCTGAAACGGTTACCTGGGCAAACTGATATTCTGGCAGGAAGTTATTGTTCACATCCCTGCTGCTCGAAGCGCCGTTAGTTTCCTGATAGCGTAATAATGAATTAAAGCCATTGATGTTATACGCAGAACGGTAACCATGCCTGATATCTACAGATGAAAATTTATCGGCAATAAATGGAATACTGGTTAAGCCACTATAGGTTAAATTCCAGTTTGGAAGTGGTATTTTAGGAAAAGCATTCATTTTTGATTTGCCTGCATCCTTACCAGAATAAGCAGCCATAAAAGCAGAAATAATTACATCCTGACTTTCTTTACTATATCCATCAGCATAACCTCCATTAAGACCAGATGAATTAGGATTTTGAGCGCCTAATCTCCTCGAAATAATGATCCGGTTGGACATAAACTGGTTAAACAGGCTTGAAACCGTGCTCGAGTTATTCTCTTTAAAAGCAGTACCGATAGCAATATACGAAATGCTATAATCGCCAGTGGTAATGGCACTTAAATTCTCAAAAGAGGATACGCTTGCCACATACCTGAAATTGGTAGAGAAATTCCGTGTTTGGGCCTTATTGGCCTTTAAGGTAATCCGAAGATCTTTAAATGGCTCTATTTGTCCGGTAAGCTGAAAATCTTCTCTTAAGGTATTTACATACAATTGATTCTGCAGGGTATCGGTAGTTAACCAGCCATTGTTGAGTGCCATTTCGCGAATATCGCGCTGACTACCAAAAGCAAAACCTAAACCTGGCGCCCCCGTTGCATTATCGATACCAAAATATTTGGTAGTTGGCAGGTAACCCGGCAAGAAAATACCCTTCGTTTGTACATAACTGGCATTAACGTTTTTTAAACTCGTTAATATATTGATGAAAAATTTCTTCGCCCCGCTGCTGCTCTGGTCGTTACCCGTATTGCGGATAAAGCCAAATTTATTGTATAAAGTAGTTAAGTTCAGCGTAGGGTTTACCTGAATGGTCCTGCTGTTCTGCACCGTATTACCTAAGTTAATATTTGGATCACGCAGGGTAGAAAGCGGCTCGGTTTGCCAGTTAAAATTGGTACCATAACGGGTTTTAACAGTAACCCAGTTTAAACCCGGAATTTTATCAATCGGCAAATTATAGGTTACATTTAAATTGTGGTTATAATCTGTAGTACGACCTAAACGTTTTAAATTCTGCCAAACGGTATCTCGTTTTAAGCCTTCAATTCTTCCATCAGGTTCGTCGATAATTGAATAGTTTGTAGCGTTAAAGTCTAACTGTAAAGAACGGGTTAGGTTCCATGCAATACCATAAACCCTGCTCATGGTAAAGTTTTTGTTAAAGGTAGTACCATAACCGTTTCGGTAAAGCCCGATGGTATTGTTCGGATCGTTGTTTCTTAATGTATTTTCTGAATATAAACGGTCTACATCGATCCTAAAATTAATGGCACTTGGGAAAATACTAAAGTTAAAATCCCTTAATAAAGCCAGCATATTCGATTTAATGATCTTCTCGAAAGGCGCTATGGTTTTGGCTTCTTTAGAATAACTGTACTGTAATGATGCCCTGTAAGTATTCTGAATACTGCTTTGGTTAATAAAATCACGATGGTTATACTGCGTATAAGCATAACTTGCCGCAAAATTTTCAATATCCCAAAGGTGAACCGGTTTACTGGTATTTACGCGATCTTTCCTTACGTTGGTAAAGTTAATCCCCCTCCTGACAGTATAATCCTGTGCAAAATTTAAGATCGAATCTTTTTGTGCTTTGGTTGACTGGTTTAAAGCATTTTTCAATTCAATATCCGGAGTTCGCGGATTGTACTGTGGTGTAGAAACCTGTTTTGAATAACTCACAAACATTGGGATTTTTACTCCTGATTTTTGTGGCAGGAATTTACCTAATTCCATAGCCGAAGAAACATCCAACAATACATTATCAGCACGGTTTCTTTCGCTCACCTTTGAATCGATAGAACCAAAACCCACGGTAGATTTACTTCCTGAAATATTTACGTCGGCAAAATCTGCCAGTTTTAAATTCAACCTTCCAGTTGCAGCCCAGCCACCTCTCTCATCAAATTCGGTTAACCTTAATTCGTTAAACCAAACCAATGCACTTTTATCCTGTCCATCATCACGGATACCATCATCGTTTGCCGCACGTAATGGGTTTTTAATCCCCACCATGTAAACCCTCACCTTACTCATATCAGGTTGGCCTTTTACCACAATGGTTCTAGCTCCATCGGTATAGGTAAAAGGAATATTGGTTGGCCAAGGTTGGCCATTTGCCATTTTAGCCACGTTACGGGCCAGTTTAGCATTTTGGAAAAGGGTTAAATCAATATCCATTCTATTGGCTTCAGGCCAAATGGCATCAGGATCGCTGGTTCCGGGATTGGTAACCTTTAATGGCATTACATATTCGTAATAGTTATCCTGGTTATCGGTTCCGATCCTTAAGAAAGCCGAAACATCGTTATCATTTAAAAGCTGATTGTTAACGGCCTCTGCGTGCACAAACATTTCTAAATGTTTGTAAGACCTAAAATCACTATATGCGGTTTTAAACGCTGCCCTGCCATAACCATCTCTTAACGATTTCACGGTAACAGATAACGATTGCTCATTTAACCTGGTATCGCCACGGTAATTGCTGTAATCACGCTCACGTAAAATGCCTGGAGGTGTAACATAAGGAATTGGAGAACGTTTCCCGTTTTCTTCAATATTTACAGTTGATACTTCAATGGTAGAATTATCGGGAGTTAAAGCCGGTAAAGACGGATCAACAATTACCTGAGCGGCAACGTTAGAGGCATTATACTCCCTCCATTCGCCACGGATCAGTTGTAATTTTGCAAAACGCAATACAGCAGTATCAGCGAAATTGGTCATGAACATCCTGAAAAAACGGATTGATTTAAAATCCTGAATGCCACCAATTTTGTCTTGATATTGTCCGATTGGAATTCTGAACTGGTACCAGGTAACGGCCTGTGTATTTCCATTGGCCAGTTTTACCTGTGAAGTTACCTTATCGGTAATGAAATTCTGACCAACATTTAAATCACCCGGGCGGATAGAAACTTTATATTGAAAGTATTCATCACTTTGGGTCATGTTATTATCGCGGTTAATATCTTCACCATCCGGCAACGAAGTAGAAGCTGAATTCTCCAATCCAAGCTCTGCCTGCGATTGTTGCGAAGTTTTAGAGTTTCCCTCTGTTCCGTTATATTTTTCGTAACGTTTAAGGATACCGGCATTGATCTGATCTAAAGCTGGCCCTCTGAAATAAGTATAATTATCTGATGATGGATCGGCATCAATTGCTGCTGCCGCAGTGGCATTCAGCTGCCCTTTAATTTGCGTAATTGCTGCATTAAATTTTATTTTTTCATCTGCATCTGATAATCCGTCTAAACCTACATCCTGTGCCCGGCGCGAATCGGGATTGTTATCGAAGGCCTGTACAACAGGTTGCAATCTTGGTACACGGCCCCAAACAGTTTCCTCGTATTTACTTGGATCGTTTGTAGCCGGCAAACCGTTTTCGAGTGATTTTCTTCCATCCTTAAGGATATCCTCAGAGATATTTCCTAAGTTGAAATACATATCACCACCAGTAGAATTTGGTTTATAGATAAAAGGATCCATTACCCAAAGTTCAATAAAACCAACATTTAAAGCTTCAAAATCGTTGGTTTCGATTTTCCGCTGAAAACCACCCCAATTATTTTTAGGCTGCAATAATGATCCATCAGGTTTAAAATCGGTAGTACGGAAATTGTATGGCCCCCTAACGGTTGGGTAATACGCTACATCAAGTGTGGTAATATTTAAAGCCTGTCCGGTTGCCGTTTCTTTAAAAGGAAAAACCTCCTGCTCAATTACTTCCCTTACATAGTGGTTAGAAAGTTCATTTCGGTTGTTTCTGATATTGGCTGGCGTGGTAGAAGCTGCAGAGTTATAAAAAGTAGGGTCGATATTATAAAAGGCAATTCTTGCACGGTTATATCCGTAGGATAAATCGTTGGAACGGTTCGATTCGTTGAAAAGCTGTGGCGTGCCAGACAGTTGCCATGCAATGGCACTTTTTAAATCAATTACCGATCTTGATGCCTCGAAATCATCCAGATAACTTACGCCGTTTTTACTTCCCGCAAAATTGAGCGCCCTTGGGTGACCAGGAATTAATTGTGCAAACTCGCCGTAAAAAGTTACACTTGATGGTGCTTTGGTTGAAATGAACGGAAGTTTATCAACCAGTTTGGTTAAAAATCTTGATGGTGAGCTATAATTAATATCTGCACCCCAGATGGTGTTCGAAATGGGTTCTTCACCAAGGTTTACCTTTTGGGTTAATGGTTTTTCGGTGAGGTTCATGATGGTACCTCCCAGGTTTAGTTTATTGTTTACCCGATAATCTAAACGGGTACCAAAAAGTGATCTTTGCTGCAGGCCAAAGAGTTCATTGTTTTCTGTGGTAATCCGAATTGGCTGACCAGAGATTAAAAGTGCCTGGTTAATAATACTTACACGACCACCCTGATAATCAACCGTAAAATCTACTCCTTCGGTTAATGGCATTGTTCCGGCAAAAACCTTTACCGATCCTTCGGGAACGTTGATGGCGTTTAAGCTAAATTCAGAAGAAATATCAGATTGGTAATTTACCTTAATTACGTACCTGTTCTGATTCTGGAATAATTGCTTGGCAATGGTTTGTGTTGAATCGTAAAGTGCAGTAAAAGCGTATTTATTGATCAGGTTCTGCTCGCTTGGTAAAAACCTTGCGGCTAAATCTTTACCAAACGGCTCAATTACCGGAAAAATAATTCTTCCATTTGCAGGGTCGATGGTGATGTAACCTGAATTGGTATTGGTTACCAACGAAGTTTGCCCGTTACTACCTGTACCAAACAAACTTGCCTGATTGGCATTACTGGCAGTAGAATAAGAACCAAAAGCGTTATTTGCCGCCACAAAATCGAAAACACCATCAGGTCTACGTTCGTTTTGTTGATTTAAACGGTCAAATTCAGTTAAGGCAATCCATTGTTTGTTTGCGGTGTTTTGTCCTTCGGTCATCACCGGATTATCTACACCGGTTTCGTTATCGATGCGGTAAATATCCAGTTTAAAATTCTGACTGCTGATCTGATACCCCCCGATAGAATAGATGTTTTTCATCATCAAATCCCAGGTAGGAAGTTTGATTTTAGTGGTTTCGTTTTTTAATAATTTAGTATAAAGTACCTTCGGGTTCGTAGCGTCAAAAGGAATATCGGTAGAAAACTCACCCACCTGATACTCTACACCGTTATAAGTATAGCGGTAAGCTACAGTCAAAACCTCATCGGCATTTAAAGGATTGTTTAATGATAAATAACCCAATTGCGGTTGAAAAGTAAACTCGCGTTCGGTTAATTTCCTTGCATAAGTTAATTTGGCAAAGTTATCGGTAGCACCATTCGCCTGGAAGAATGAAATAATGGCATTGGAGTTTGTTTGTCTTGCCGCCCCGCCCTGATAGCTATTTAGTTGCGCAATTAAATTGTTCGATTGTTGAGGAAAACCAGTTGCGGTAGTTCCTGCTGGCAAACCAGAAGTACCACCTGTAATTAAAGTATTGGTAAAAGGAGCATTTTCACCTAAATCCAATAAACCCAATACATCGCGTGAATCGGTCGTATTACCGGCTTTGTTGGTAATCCAAACCTCAATTTTGGTAATCTGGATCGGAGAGGTGATAATTGGTGCGTTAGCCAGGTTTTTATTGTAATTGTTCCTGAAATATTGCGATAAGAAATAATGCTTATTGGCCTCATAACTATCGATACTTACCGTTGTGGTGTTTTGCTGGGCCCCATTGGTAATTTTAATTTCTCTCGACTGCGATTTTTGCTGGGTATAAACACTGGTTACATTTAAGCGGCCAAATTTTAATTGTGTTTTAATACCGAAAAGTGCTTGTGTTCCGGTAATTAACGAGGTATTTAAAGGTAAACTTACGTTACCCGCCTCAATTTTCTGAATAATATCATCTGCTCCGCCGGTATAATCCAGCTTAATCTGGTTTTCGAAATCGAATTGTGCCTCTGTATTGTAGTTGCTTTTGATTTTTAATTTTGTTCCGATATTTCCAACAAGGTCCATCTGGATCCTTTGATTAAAATCGAAATTGGTCTGCACCCTTTGTCTTTCGTTAAAAAGTGGGTTTTCATTTTTATTTATCCGGCCTAAAAAAGTAAGTTCGGCTTCTCCACGCGGTTGGATATCGATGGTGGTTCCGCCAAATAATTTTTCGAAGGCTTTACTGTTTACCTGGATTTGAGGAATAATGCCTGTACTGCGGTAATCGCTTACCTCGGCATTTGAAATACTGCGCCAATTGCCACGTTTTATTTCGCTGTTTACCAGCCGTTCATACTCACCGATGGTTAAATACTGGGTATTTAAAACGAACCGATCGCCAATAATTTCTTTAACCACATAACGTTTGTTTTTGGCATCGTATTCTACAACGCGCTTCAGGTTATTTGGTGCCGGATAAAAAGGATTAACGGCCGGACTAAGCCCCAGACGCTCTTTTTCCTTAAGTCCGAAGTTATTTTTTGGCGTAATGGTATCCGCTTTGCTTGGAACAACTTGGGAAAAAGCGTTTTGAGAAGCAATTAAGAAAAGTGGGATGAGAAACAGAAATGTAGATATTCTCTTCAAAGGCAGTTTGTCTATAAGGTTTTTAAAGCTTGTTTAATTAGTTGCTCTACCGAAAGTGTTCCCTCTGTCACTTTTAATATCTGGTCTATAGTTTTTTCGGCGGTTTGTTTGGCAAATCCTAGCATTACCAATGCAGATAACGCTTCATCTTTAACAGTATTGTGCTGAGGCATAGAAATTAATGAATCCGCCCCTTCTTTTTTCAGTTTATCCTGCAACTCTAAAACCAGGCGTTGTGCCGTTTTCGCACCAATACCTTTAATTCTCTGAATAAGAGGTAAATCTGCTTTAACAATTGCGGTCTGGATTTCTACAGGTGTGATAGATGATAACATCATTCTGCCTGTATTCGGTCCAATTCCTGATACTGATATTAAATGTAAAAATAAACGGCGTTCGCCCTCATCAGCGAAGCCGTATAATGTGTGTGCATCTTCTTTTACATGCAGCCAGGTGTAGAGTTTACACCTTTCTGCATCGCCCAAAGCGCTGTATGTATTTAAAGAAATGTTAATATGATAGCCTATGCCTCCGGCTTCAACCACAACGTAAGCTGGGTTTTTGAATGTCAATTTACCATCAATATAGGCGTACATGCAATTCTACTTTTTAGTTGTTTTTCCAAATATACCTTTTCGTTTCGATGTTTCAATTTCTTCTTTTGCCTGCACATCTACAACAGCAATGGTAACCATATTTACAATTTCGCGTACCGAACTGCCTAATTGAACAATATGAACAGGTTTATTCAGTCCTAAAAGGATTGGTCCAACCGCTTCTGCGCCACCAAGCTCTTGTAACAATTTGTATGCAATGTTTCCTGACTCAAGATTTGGGAACACCAGGGTATTTGCCGGAGCATCAGCTAATGTACTAAAAGGAAAGTTATCTTTTAGCAACTCATTATTAATTGCAAAATTTCCCTGCATCTCACCATCTACCACAATTTCCGGGTGGTTTTTATGCAATAGTTTAACCGTTTCCCTTACTTTATTTGGGGTTATACCATCGTTTGAGCCAAAGTTTGAATAAGATAAAAGCGCAATACGTGGTTTAATGTTAAATTGTTTTACCGATTTATCGATCAATAAGGTAATATCTACCAGTTCTTCTGCGGTTGGATCTACATTTACCGTAGTATCGCCAAAGAAAACCGGACCTTTTTTGGTCATCATCATATACATGCCTGCCACCCGTTTAACGCCTGGTTTTACACCGATTACCTGTAGAGCTGGTTTAATAGTAGCCGCATAGTTTTTAGTTAAGCCCGAAATCATTGCATCAGCCTCACCAAACTCCACCATCGAAGCACCGTAATAGTTACGGTCTCTCAATAGTTTGGTTGCATCCCGCATAGAAGAAACTCCTTTACGCTGGCGTTTATTGAAAAGTGCTTCGGCATATTGTTTGGTTTTATCCGGATTCTGCATCTGATCAATAATCTCAACACCTTCCAGTTCTAAAGCGTGTTCATCAATAATGGCTTGTATTTTTTCTCTGTTGCCCAAAAGGATTGGAATCGCGATATTCTCATCTTTTACGATCTGTGCAGCTTTTAAGATTTTATAGTTATCAGCCTCTGCGAATACCACTCTTTTAGGCGCCATTTTGGCTTTAGTGGTTACGGCCCTCATAATGGCATCATCCAAACCTAAACGTTTTCTTAATTCTTCGTTGTAGGCATCCCAATCGGTAATGATTTTCCGGGCGACGCCGCTTTCTATGGCAGCTTTGGCCACAGCAGTAGAAACCTCGGTAATTAACCTGAAATCAACTGGTTTTGGAATAATATAATCTTTACCAAATTTAAGGTTACGGGCATTATAGGCTAAGTTAACAGCTTCAGGAACTGATTTTTTAGCCAGCTCTGCAATGGCTTTTACCGCAGCAATTTTCATGGCTTCGTTAATGCTGGTTGCCCTAACATCCAATGCTCCACGGAAAATGTAAGGGAAACCCAACACATTGTTCACCTGGTTAGGATAATCGGAACGGCCGGTAGCCATGATGAGATCTTTACGGGTTTTAATGGCCAGCTCGTAAGCAATTTCGGGATCTGGATTGGCCATGGCAAAAACAATAGGGTTTTTGGCCATACCCGTTAACATTTCAGGAGAAATTACATTTGCAGCCGAAAGTCCGATGAAAACATCAGCACCTTTCATGGCTTCTCCAATATTGGCAATATCTTTTCTGGTGGTCGCAAAACTCATCCGGATATCATCCAGATCAGTACGGTGAATATCAATTAAACCATTGATATCGAACATCACCAAATTCTCTTTTTTAACCCCTAAACTCAGGTACATTTTAGAGCAGGAAACAGCCGCAGCGCCCGCACCACTTACCACCACCTGAATTTTATCTATTTTCTTTTTCTGGATTTCGCAGGCATTTAATAATGCCGCACCAGAAATAATGGCTGTTCCGTGCTGGTCATCGTGCATTACAGGGATATTCATCTCCTGTTTTAACCGCCGCTCAATTTCGAAACACTCCGGTGCTTTGATATCTTCGAGGTTGATCCCCCCGAAAGTTGGCTCCAGGGCTTTAACGATTTTCACAAAATCATCAACATTTTCGGTATCCAGCTCTAAATCGAATACATCGATATCTGAAAATATTTTAAATAAAAGGCCTTTACCTTCCATTACCGGCTTACCAGCCTCTGGACCAATATTGCCCAGGCCTAAAACAGCCGTTCCATTACTGATAACAGCTACTAAATTACCTTTTGCGGTATATTTATAAACATCTTCTTTATTGTTTGCTATTTTTAAACATGGCTCTGCAACTCCCGGAGAGTATGCCAGGGTTAAATCCCTTTGCGATGTTGTAGGTTTGGTAGGTACTACCTGTATCTTTCCCGGACGGCCTTGCGAGTGGTAATCCAACGCATCTTGCTTTCTATTCGTATTACTCATTAAGTAACTTATTAGTGACGGTGCAAAGGTACAATTCTTTTTATGAGGCTTAAAATAAAATACCCTTCAAAAAAGTTAAATAAGACATAAGGGCTTAATCTGTAAAATGCTGATACTTTACCGATAACCGGAACAGTTAGGAGAATTGAAATAGTATTGAAATGCGAATCCTATTCCGCAAGAAAGCATTGTTGTTATGCGTACACCGTCATCTCGACTGAAGTGCAACGAATGGAGAGATCTGTGAATAATCTTTCATAGATCACTCCACTACGGTCGAGATTACGACCGATGGAGTGATGCAGCAAGGCAAGAATTATATTCTACCCCTTGCTAATCTTCAAAACCATACCCACTTGCAAGCCTGCTTTTGATAAACGGTTATCCCTGCGGATGCTTTGAACGGTAGCACCGTTAAACTTTTCTGCAATTTCGGATAAGGTATCGCCGGTTTTAACTTTATAACTCAAAAATGATGATGGTGCTTTTAGCGGAGTACGGTTTTTAGCATAAATTTTCAGCTTTTGTCCTGGTACAATGGCTTTGCTTTTCAGTCCATTCCAAACCCGAAGATCCTGCACTTCAACACCATATTTATCGGCAACGGCAGTAAGATTCTGTCCTGCAGTAACTTTATGGTAAACTACAGCAGATGTAGCTACTGTTTTTGTTTTATTCTTTCTTAAATCCCTAACATCATCGGTACTGGCTGCAACAACCTTCATACTTACGTCTACTTCCTGGTTGTTTAACACATCGTAAATACCCGCATAATCCACATCCCTTAATTTAGGCATTACAATACGCTTGGGTTCATCATCGGTACCGTTTACAATCTTTTTCTTATACGATGGGTTTAAAGCCATCATGGCTTCTTCTTCAATATTCAGCACTTTGGCTAAAGTGGATAAAGAAACAAAACGGGTGGTTTGAACGGTATCTGTTTTGAGGAACATGTTCGAAGCTTGTGCCGTAATCTGGTGTTTGCCTGAATAATTCATCACATAAACAGCCGCGATAAAAGCCGGCACATAATTTCTGGTTTCTTTAGGCAAAAATTGTCTGATGACCCAAAAATCTCTCGAGCCTGCTTTGTCAATCGCCCGGTTTACATTGCCTTTGCCACAGTTATAAGCTGCAATGGCCAGAAGCCAATCGCCAAGTTCTTCAAAGGCATCTCTGAAATAAGCTGCAGCAGCGTAACTGGCCTGGATCGGATCTTTACGTTCATCAACGAAATTATCCATCTTAAGGCCATAGGCTTTACCTGTGCCAAACATAAACTGCCAAATGCCTGTTGCACCCACACGCGAAATAGCATGCGGATTCATCTGAGATTCTACGATAGTTAAATATTTTATTTCCTGTGGAATGTTATAATCTTTTAGTGCCTTATCAAAAATCGGGAAATAATAGCTTGATAGGCCGATCATTTTGCCAAACATATCCTTACGTTTGGCGTAGATATCGATATACTGTTGAACGTATTCGTTGTAAGGAAGCGGAACGGTTTTAGCGATAGAATCGAGCCTGAGTTTGTAGATAAAGTTCTGTCCCATGGTTAAAGGGTTTTCAGAAACTACTGGTACAGCTACGGTATCGGTGTTGATAAAGATGTTGTTGTGTACCTTTGGGAGACTATCGAGTTTAAGGGTTTGTTGCGCGGAAGCGGAAGAAATGTATCCTAAGCAAGCACAAATTGAAGCAAAAAGTAATTTTTTAATCATGGGCTATTTGGTTCAAATTTTCATTAAGCCTGGTTTATGTCCTCACAAACCTTTATGCAGATTCCTTTTTCTTTCCCATATAAGGAACTAGCGTAAGAACCTGCTAATCTCCTAAACGATGCCTAGGAAACAACTAATGAAATATCATTGCCATACTTAACTATAATGCTTTTTTGCATCAAAATCGCTTCGTACTTCACAATGACGATAAAACTATGATAAAAATGCCTGAGAAAAAGCCAGAAGCTTATCTTCCTCAAAATGTTTGGCTGTAAATTGAATACTTAACGGCAAATTGGCTTTGTTATTGCCCAAAGGCAAAGCAATAGCCGGATTTCCGCTTAAAGATGGAAGCACCGTAAAAATATCGGCCATGTACATCACCAGTGCATCCTGCACGTTATCGCCGATTTTAAAGGCTGCTGTTGGTGCTACAGGAGATAAGATTAAATCATAATCCTGAAATAAAGCATCCATTTTTTCCCTGATGAGGCGGCGCACCTGCTGTGCTTTTTGATAATAAGCATCGTAATATCCGGCACTTAAAACAAAGGTACCTAAAAGGATCCGGCGTTTTACTTCCTCCCCAAAACCTTCGGCACGGGATAATTTATACAATTCGTTTAACGATTTCGCTTCGGTATTGCGGTGGCCGTAATGCACACCATCGTAACGCGAAAGGTTTGAAGAGGCTTCGGCAGTCGTTAAAATATAATAAGCAGGAACCAGGTAATCTAAAAGATCAAAAGACACATATTCCACAGTATGTCCATCTGCTTTTAATTTCTCAATGGAAGCTAAAATAGCCAACTTAATTTCGGGATCAAGGGCTTCGCTTTCGATTGTTTCGCTTAAAACTGCTATTTTCTGCTTTGTATGCTCATTTAAATGAGCGGGATAATCCGGAACGGATAAAGGTGAAACGGTCGAATCGTGCTCATCAGCACCAGCCAGAATCTGCAAAAGCAGGGCTGCATCTTCTACTGATGAAGTAATTGGGCCAACCTGATCAAATGAAGAGGCATAAGCAATCACGCCATACCTCGAAATACGGCCATAAGTAGGTTTTAAACCAATCTGACCGCAAAAAGCTGCAGGTTGCCTCACTGAACCACCGGTATCGGTACCCAGCGCAGCCAGGCACATATCGGCCTGAACAGCCACAGCCGAACCGCCAGAAGATCCACCGGGAACAAGATCGGGATTTGCTGCATTTTTAACAGCACCATAAAAAGAAGTTTCGTTAGAGCCGCCCATCGCAAACTCATCACAATTTAAACGGCCGATAATGATGGCATCTTCCTGTAATAAACGTTCAACAACGGTTGATGAATATGGGGAAACAAAGCCTTCGAGCATTTTTGAAGATGCGGTAACGATATGATCTTTGTAACAGATATTATCTTTAATGCCAATCACCATGCCTGCAAGTTTACCTGCAGTACCTTCTTCTATTTTTTGCTGTATCGCTTTTGCCTGAACTTCGGCCGAATAAAAAAACACCTCGTTAAATGCATTGAGGTGTTCTTTATCTTTAATCTGCTTAAAATAATAAGCCAGTAAATCGGGTAAAGTTAATTGCTTTTGCGAAATGAGTGCCTGAATCTCTTTTAGAGCGCTGTATTTCTTCAAAACTAAAAATTAATGCAATTAAACGGTTTTATCGCGGTTAGATGGATCTACCTGATCACCATCAACACCATCTTTTCCATCTTTAAATTCTTTAACACCTTTACCTAAACCTCTCATTAGTTCAGGGATTTTTTTACCACCAAATAATAACAAAACCACTACCGCGATAATGATAATTTCTGGTGTTCCAAGCATTGCTGCTATTGTTGTATTTAACATAACTTTTTTGTTTAAACTTTATGATTGTCTGCTACAATTTTTTCGTCAGTAGGCTTGGCCAGATCAATACCTGGTACGCTTGCCTCAACCTTTTCATCAACAGTTGTTTCTTCTGTTGGGTGGTGGCGTTGACTATGGTTTACCGCTGTTTCTTCTGCTTCTTCTTTATCTAAATCCATAGCATTGATGTTTCTATGAATTTCACGCTTAACACCATCAGATGCGTCTTTAAACTCTCTGATCCCTTTTCCAAGTCCTCTTGCCAGCTCAGGAAGTTTTTTACCACCGAACAACAATAAAACTACCACTAAAATGAGTATGATCTCCGATCCACCCATGTTTAAAAACTCTAATAACGTGCCTTGATACATCACTAATATAATTTATACAAATATAAACATTTTAAAAAAATTCTACTTACTAATCCAGGCTTCAGGATTTAAAGCGGCCTGGCCCCTTCTGATCTGGAATTTCAGGATAGCGTCGTCTCCTGTATTGGCTACCACACCTATTGCCTGCTTTGTATCTACATCATTCCCTACACTCACACTTACCGACCTTAAGTTCTGGTAAACGGTAAAATATTCGCCATGGTTAATTAACACCACTGTTCTGCCCATAAATACCTGTACAGCGGCTACCTTACCTGCAAACACCGCCCTAACGGTTGCCCCATCACTAGTCGTAATATCTACTCCATCGTTGGTATAACTTGCCTGGTCTACCTTATGCAAACCAAATCTTTCGGTTATGGTTCCTGTAGCAACCGGCCAAGGTAATCTTCCGCGGTTATTTTCAAATCCTGCCGATAACCTGGCGGCTTCTGGTGTTGCGGTTAACAACTCCCCGGTCGATTTTGCTTTAGCTGCAGGTGCAGTTGGCGCAGTAGGTGCAGGTTTATTTTCTGCTTTGGCTTTAGCCGCAGCTATTCTCGCTTCTTCTGCTGCTTTTCTTCTGGCTTCTTCCGCCGCTTTCCTTCTGGCCTCTTCAATAGCCCGCTGAATGGCTGCACTAATGGCTCTGTCTATCTGTGCCTGCTGTTTTTTACGGGTATTGATATCCTGTTTAAACTGCTTTTCGTCTTTACTCAGTTTATTTAATACAACAGACTGCTCACTTTTATCTTTACCTAAACGCTCACGTTCTCTTTCCTGCTCTTTCAACAGGTCGCTTTTTTCTCTAAGTGTTTTATCCAGCACTTTGATCTTGCCATTAAGATCCTGTTGTGTATTTTCAATATAACCAGCCTGTTTCTTTCTGTACTGGCTAAACTGTTGTAAATATTTTATTCTTTTATAAGCCTGGTTAAAATCTTTCGAGGCAAAAATAAACATCATTTTATCGTACGAGTTCCTGTTTCGCTGTGCAAAACGGATCATGCCTGCATACTCTTTTTTAAGATCGCCTAACTGACCCTGCAATGTATGTACGGTATTTGTGTTCTGAGAGATTTGGTTATCCAGATTTTTAATTTCAGAGTTGATTGTTCCGATTTTATCCTGGCGCAACCGGATCTGGGCATTTATGGTATTAATCTGCTGTAAGGTAAGTTTTTTACCACTTGCAGTTTTATTCAAATTCTTTTGAAGCTGTTCAATTTCACGTTGTATAGCTTCTTTTTTCCTTCTGAGCTGACTTTCAGTTTGTGCAACAGCCGAAAGGGTTAACACGCTTAAAAAAAGGATAAATAGCAGTTTTTGTAACTTCATTAAGCCAAAAGTATAAAAATTTTACAGTAAAAAATATTAAAATCGAGATACTAAAGTCATAATCACTTATTACAGAACCGTCTTCACCCAATCTTCATATATAGCAAAGTTTGCCAAAGGTACGCTACTGTAGTAGTAGTTAACCCTGGCAAACCATTTATAGATAATAATTAATGTAATTTTTAAGCTTAGTTTACCACCTTAAACCTCTTTGGTACACTAAACGGAAAATCGACAGGAACATTGCCATCAATTTTCACAAACTGTAAATCAATGTTTATCTTTTTCGCTTTAGAAAGCGTTTTAATCTGTAATGCACTAGGGAATAAAGATTCATTTAATTTTTGATAATCGGTATAGGTAACTTTTAAGGCCTGACCGTTTTTACTATCATTTAAATTAGTTTCGGCAACTTTAAAAAGGGTATTAAAAAGCAATTTATAATCCAGTTCAGCTTTACTTCCCGAAACTACCCAAACGCCATTTTCCTGTTTCACATCCGATTGCTGGGTTAAAAATTCGCCCATGGCATTACCCGTTAAAATGGCCTGTAAAGTGTTAAAATTAACCTGCTTATTGGTGAAATTATAAATATAGTTAAAAGGCTTTTTCAGGTATTCGCTTTTTGCCCTGTTCATAATTTTAATACTGTCTGGCGTAATTAATGCTCTTGCCGGCTCATATGCGCCACCTAAAGCGGTAATACTAACCCAAATGGTTTCCTTGTCTTTCATTCTGAAATTCATGGTTACATCATTCACATCGCCGGCAATATCCAGGGTTGCCTTAGCTTTTAAGGAGAGGGTATTAAATTTAAGTTGTTTGCTATTTAATAACGTTAGGGCTTCCGATTTGGAATTATCCGTTTTAGTTTCTGTTTTGGTGGGCGGAGCCACCACAATTTCTTTTTTAGGCTTACAGGCCGAAACAAAAACCACTGCTCCTAACAGGAGTACGCTATTTAAAATATTTTTTTTCATTGATCTTTTTAATTAATACTGCTGATTCGTTTCCGGCTTCTTTTGCTTTTTGCCATTGGATTACTGCTTCATCTTTTTCACCCTTCATAAAAAGTATATCGCCATAGCGCTCCAGATAAACACCGTTTTTATTGCTATTGTTTTGCAAAGCTTTTTCTATCCACGTTTTTGCCAGATCATATTTTTGCTGTTTAAACAAAATGAAGGCATATGTATCGGTAATGGACGGATTATTAGGCATTGCATTGGCTGCCGTTTCAGCATATTTTGCGGCTTTCACTAAATCATCATTTCTTAACGCTAAATAATAAGCATAATTATTCATGATGAGGAAATTATCCGGCTCCAAAGAAATGGCTTTTTCGAATGCGGTTTTAGCTGCCGAAAAATTATTCTGGTTGATGTAGATATCACCTTGCAGGGCATAAATCTGCGCCTGCAGGCTTTTGTTCTCCACATCGAGTTGTAGCGAGGTTTTTAAATTGCTTTGTGCAGGCTCATATTTACCGGTTTTGTATTGTGCGTAGGCCATATAATAATACAAACTGGCTTGGTTTGGATAAATGGTAAGCGCTTCATCTCCAACTTTTATCGCGTCTTGGTAATGCCCAAGTAATGTTTGAATATTGATAACCTGCTCCCAAACCGCATACACCTGTTCGTTAAGTTTTAGAGCGGCCTGGTATTGGGCCAAAGCTTCCTTTAGGTTATTTTGCTGATAAAGCACATCGCCATAAAGCGCCAAAGCCTTCGCATCCGTTGGATTTTTTTCGGCAACCAACTTACTCAGTTCGGTTACATTTTTGGCAACCACAGGTTGACTCAGTTTTGGGAAAAGTGCCGCAATGATTTTAACTTTTTCGGTCAAGGGCATTTCGGCACTCTCGAAAGCCAGTTTTAAAGCAGCGAAAGCGGCATCATCATTTTTCTGTCTGCGGTGAATATCTGCCAGGGCAAGATTCACTTCAAAATTATTAGGTTCTAACTGCTGCGCTTTAACCAGCACTTTTAGTGCTTCCGGATCATTTCCTTTTTGTAAAAGCAAACCTGCAGCATAAAGGTAATTTTTTACATCAGCCTGGTTACCCTCCAGCAATTTAACAATATCGCTTTCGGTTGCACTTCCGTTTGCCTGGAAACGTTTTCTGGCATTTGTAAGGTCTCTTGAATCGCCGAATTTAACCTGAATTTCATCATAAGTCTTTTTTGCAGCATCAAGCTGGTTGCCTAAAAACTGTGCATTGGCCTTATCAAAATAATAGGCATCATTTTCGGGATCGAGACGGATCAACTGATTAAATACCTCGATCAGTTCGGGCATTTTATTGTTGCGTTTATATACTTCGCCAAGCAAGCGCCAGTACCATAAATTTTCAGCATTTAATTTAATGGCCTGTTTTATATTCTGCTCGGCTTCGGTAAGTTTATCCAAACGGAGATTGGCGTTGGCCAGTTCAAAATAGGCCGCATGGTTATTCGGATCTAAACCAACAATTTTATTAAAATTGGTTGAGGCCACAACATAGTTTTCAGACATTTTCTCACGCAGACCGGCAAAAAACAATTGTTTTACCATATTGCTATCGCGGTTGGTCGCCGGTGCAACTACGCTTTGACCATAAGCCTGAAAACCTATTAAAGTAGCCCCGATAAGAAAATGTATTTTATACTTCATATCATTTTATCCATCCAAAAATTAACGCCAAAGTTACTTCCCAGTATGGCCGTAACCACCGTCACCACGCGCTGTTTCTCCCAGTGCCGTAACCGGTTGCCAGCTCACGGTTTCGTGTTTGGCTACAACCATTTGTGCAATCCTATCGCCGTTAACGATTTTAAAAGCTGTATCTGATAAATTTACCAATAAAACTTTTATTTCCCCACGGTAATCGGCATCAATTGTACCCGGAGAATTTACAATACTAATGCCATGTTTATAAGCGAGTCCGCTTCTTGGCCTGATCTGCGCCTCGTAACCAACAGGCAGTTCGATAAACAAACCCGTGGCCACCAATAGCCGTTGCAAAGGTTTCAATATAATTTCTTCCGTTATTGCCGCCCGGAGATCCATACCAGCTGCATGGGCAGTTTCGTACTGAGGTAGCGGATGTTCGGAGGTATTGATGATTTTTATTTCCATTTTATAGTTGAATGTTTAGGTTGATGGATCATGGTTTGATAGCTCATGGTTGATGGCTATTGACCATAAACTATGAGCCCATATTTTTAACCCTTTTTTAGCATTTTCATTACATTATTCTTCTCAAAATAGAATATTCCGAAGAGAAATAGCGCTAAAATGCCGTTTCCGATATAAATATTCCGTTTAAATACCCAAAAAGATAAGTATACCATCACGATTGATACCACTATATATATACTCATGGCTTTAAGTTTATAGGGTATGGGGTAATGTTTTTGGCCCAATAAATAAGAAATGACCATAATGATGAAATACGCAAACATTGATACCCAGGCCGAGCCCATGTAACTAAATTTAGGAATAAGCAAGATATTCATAATGATGGTAAAAACGGCTCCTACCAAGGAAATATATAAGCCATACCGCGTTTGATCTGATAACCTGTACCATACCGATAAATTCATATAAATACCCAGGCAAACATAACCGAACAACAAAAATGGAACTGCATTTAAGCCCACCCAATACCTCGAATTGATAAAGTATTTGATGATTTCGATATTGGCCGTTAAGCCTACAAAAAGGATGGATAAGGCGAGTACAAAGTAATATAATATGTTTGCATAGGTTTGTTTTGCATTGGCATTTTTAGCATGACTAAAGAAAAATGGTTCTGCGCCTAACCTGAAAGCGGTATTAAAAATACTAATGAAAATGGCCAGTTTACAAACGGCTCCGTAAATACCCACATCATGATTGGCAATGCTTTCTGGCAAATATTTTCCCAATAAAATTTTATCCAGATTTTCGTTAATGATAAACGACAAATTGGCTACCAAAACCGGCCAGCTATAGCCCAGCATATTATTGAACAAACTTTTATTAAACTTAAACTGAATTTCTAAAAACTGTGGGATAAGCATGAGCAAGGTAACCACACTCGCAATTAAATTGGCTACAAACACATAACCTACCCAACGGCCTTTATACCAGGAAGTGAACCATCCGCTAAGGATATCATGTTTGATCAGGAATGGGATAACATAAATAAATGCCAAATTTAAAGCCACAAAAGTACCAATGTTCAGAAACTTGATTAAGCTATATTTAAATGGTTTTCCATCGGCCCTTAATTTGGCAAATGGAATTACACTGATGGCATCAACAAATAAAATCCACGCGAAATAATGTACGTAAGATTTTTGAGCAGCCAATTCTGCCATACTTCCATCTAAGGTATACCTGGCCAAATAATCAGAAAAAATTAATGCAGTGATTAAAAACAGGGTAGATATAAAAGCAATTACCAAAAAGCTGTTGTTGTATACTTCCTGCTTTTTATCTTCATGTTTATTTAAATACCTGAAAAAAGTGGTTTCCATCCCAAAAGCCAGTATGGGATTGATGATGGATACGTAACTGAACATTTTGGTAAAAACTCCATAAACACCGGGAGCAAAAACCCCCGTGTAAACAGGCGTTAATATAAAATTGAACAACCGCGAAAAAATGGTACTGATACCATAAATCATGGTTTGCCCAAGAAACTTTTTATATACAGACATCTAATATGAGATTTGAGTATTGCGTATTGAGATAAGCGCCGTTAACGGAACAATATAGCAATCAAACAATTCAGCAATTTATTTTCTTAAGATTTCAAAATTACGATAGTTTTTTACTTCGCCATCGCTTACCGAAACATTTTCTACCCGAGAGCGATCGGGGCCTTCGTTGCACCAGTTTACAAATTCTTCCAGAAAAATGTCTTCTCCTTCTGCTTCGATGTAAACCGATCCGTCTTTTTCGTTTCTTACAAAACCATTTACCATCATTTGGTTGGCAATAATTTTTGTGGTTTCTCTAAAACCGACGCCCTGCACTTTACCGGTAATGATTATATTAAGATGCTTCATTTATTATTGTAAGGTTGAAATGTTTTAATGTTGTAAAGTTAACAAAGCAATTGTGTTTAAAAATTCAATTCATTATGCAAACTGTTAAATTTTTGCAGTTCTGATCTAAATTCAAGCCAAATTTCTTCAAGAATGGTTTTAGCAGGTTTAATTTCCCTAAGCATCGCAGAAACCTGACCGATTTCGAGTTCTCCGTTTTCCATATCGCCCTCAAACATCCCCATTTTTGCCCTTGCACGGCCTAATAGTTCCATTAAGCGGCTTCTATCGGCCCCTTCCGCCTCAGCTATAGAAACGGCATCGGCAAATTCGTTTTTTAATAACCTTACCGGAACCAGCTTTTTCATGGCCAGTTTGGTATCACCTTCAACGGCAGAAATAATTTTATTTTTAAAGGCCGGATGGGCTGATGATTCTTCGGCAACGGCAAAAGCCGAACCAATTTGAACAGCATCTGCCCCTAATGCAAAGGCGGCCAACATCGCTTTTCCGCTTCCTATCCCGCCGGCAGCAATTACTGGAATCTGCACAGCTTCTTTAATCACCGGGATCAAACACATCGTAGTGGTTTCCTCTCTCCCATTGTGCCCACCTGCTTCAAAACCTTCGGCAACAATGGCATCTACTCCAGCTTCCTGCGCTTTTAATGCAAATTTTGTATTCGCAATCACATGGACAACGGTAATTCCTTTTTCTTTTAGTGTACTGGTCCAGGTGGCTGGGTTACCCGCAGAAGAAAATACAATCTTTACCCCTTCCCTTATCACCACATCGATAATTTCCTCAATATTGGGGTAAAGCAAGGGTACATTAACCGCGAAAGGTTTATCGGTAGCCAGCTTACATTTTTGAATGTGTGTTCTTAAAACTTCGGGGTACATAGAACCCGCACCGATAATACCCAAACCGCCTGCGTTAGAAACCGCTGAAGCCAATTTCCAGCCGCTGCACCAAACCATACCGGCCTGGATAATTGGGTATTTAATATTGAAAAGTTTGCAGATCGGGTTCATATTTAAAGTATTTCAGGGTTGGCAATATTTGTAGGCTTTCCGTTAATGTAATTGATAATGTTTTCGAAGGCTTTACTAAAATACAGTTCGTAACTATTCTTTTCTACATAACCGAGGTGCGGTGTACAAACTACATTCGGCATATTGAGCAGTTCGAAACTGGTATTGTAAACAGGCTCGCTTTCATAAACATCTAAACCGGCAAACCCAGGTCTGCCAGCTTTTAAGGCTTTAACAAGGCTTCCTTTTTCAATAAGTTCTGCACGTGAAGTATTGATCAGCACCGATGATGTTTTCATTAAACTTAAATCTTCCTGCTTTACGATTCCCGTTGTTTCATTATTCAAACGGAGATGAAGCGAAACCACATCTGCAGTTTTAAAAAAATGCATTTTACTTTCTGCAGCCTCAAAGCCATCATTTACGGCGTTTAATCTCGATTGTTCACTGCCCCATACCAAAACCTTTGCACCAAAAGCTTTTGCATAACCGGCAATTAGTTTACCGATTTTTCCGTAACCCCAAATCCCGATGATTTTTCCGCTCACACTTTCTCCCAAATTTATCTGCCAATCCCCTTTTTTCATTCCTGCTATAGCACTAGGAATTTGTCTTAAAACATTCATCAACAAAATCCAGGTTAATTCGGCAGGGGCAATTGGGGAGCCAATACCTTCGGCTACGGCCACTTTATATTTAGTACAGGCATTTAAATCTAAATGATTGGATATTTTCCCGGTTTGGCTAATCAATTTTAAAGTGGGCAATCTAGAAAGTAAATCACCCGTAATGACAGTTCTTTCCCTGATTAAAACCAATGCTTCCACATCTTTTATTTTTTCGGCCAAAGCATTAGGGTCTTTCTCGGTTTTGTTAAGAATAACAACTTCCTGCTGCTGTAATAAATCAAAACATGCAAGTCTTCTAACTGCATCCTGATAATCATCCAATATGGCTATTTTCATCTTTTTTAGCATTAGATCAGTTTTCTAACCTGATCACTTTCTATTATAAAATCAGCAGATAACTGGATGAGGTTCAATCCTGGTTTTTTACCCGCTTCTATTGTTCCAAGTTGTTGATCGACAGCTAAAAATTCGGCCCCGTTTATGGTTGCCCAACTCAACAGTTTTTCAAAATCTACCTGTTTGTGTTGCTGCAAGGTGATCATTTCCGACAGGATATTAAGCTGATGGTTACTCGCCAAACTATCGGTACCCAAGGTAATTTTCACTTTTTCATTTATTAATAAACCAACATCGGGTAAAGCATTTTCAATGTATAAATTGGCCTGCGGACAAAGGCACCAGTATAAATTCGGATTTTGAGCTTTTGCAAATGTAATATCGGCTTTGCTTGAAACCGTATTGTGTACTAATAAAGTCTTTTGTTCTTTAATATAAGGTAACCACGATTGTAATGATGTTTTATTTGTAGGTTCGAAAAAGGAAATATCCAGCCCCAAAAATTTGTACAGCTCTAAAAATCCTCCTGTTTTATTTTCGAAAAAAGCATTTTCATTGTTCGTTTCCTGATTATGCACACTAATAAGGGCATTATCTTTTGCTGCTTCTTCCCTTATGCGTTCAAACAGTTCAGGAGATACCGAATAAGGGGCGTGGGGAACAATAGAAGCAGGCAGAGGCTCAAAATCCTGCTTAATTTCTTTAACGTAATCCATTATAGCAGCTGCGCGTTCGGGATTAAACCCCATTGCTTCTATAAAAGTGTGGTAATGGATATTACTGTTTTCTTTTATCTCTTTGGAAAAAACCTGGTTTGAAATATCACCAACCGCCACAATGCCGTTTTCGAACATCTTTTGGTCGGCATCGTACATGGCCGCTTTAATCTGCTCCGCATCTCCTTGCCTGCTTTTAATAATGCTTTGCACAAATTCTACAAGCCCAGTTTGCTCGGGAATTTGCCCCAGCATATGCGAAAGCTCCAAATGGCAATGAGCATTGATAAAACCCGGAACAATAGCGCCTTTATTTTTTATAATATCCTGCCCAAGGTTGGCAATCTCTTCTTCGGTTAAGATTCCAACAATTTCACCATCCGGACGCACAGCCACCGCCCCATTTTTAACCGGAGCCGAGGCAACAGGAAAAATCCAGTCGGCTGAAAAGTATTTTAGCATGTTGCAAATTAGCGGAATAAGAGGAGGTAAAAAAATATTTTTCCAGGCCTGGCTTATTTTTGAAAATAAAATGATTTTTAATTTTTCCTGAGAAATTGGAAACAAGGGGAAAGAAAAGAGCCTCCTATCGGAATCGAACCAATGACCTACTGATTACAAGTCAGTTGCTCTACCAGCTGAGCTAAGGAGGCTTTTAATCGGGCTGCAATGATAGAAAAAAATCTTCTTTTTTCAAAAATTGAAATTTATTTTTTTTGTACTGCCTGATATTTTTATCCGATCCCGTGATTAATACTTATTCAAATTTTTAACGCTGAGCTTCCCGAAAAATCGGAACAAATAATCGAAATACTTAATGGGTAACTTAAAATAGGTCCTCCGACAGGTTCAAGGATGACAATTTATATTTATTAGATAAACTGTTGCAATTATGGTAAAATCTTTACCCTTCAGATGGGAACATCTAACGGCACACTGCATTATGGCATTTATTCAACCAGAAATATCTGCAAAACTTGTAGTCATTCACCACAAGTTGTGGAGAAATTCCACAATATTAAAATCTTGGCATAACAACAAAGCACTGTAAATCAATATCTTAAATAAAAATACGCGTTTGGCATCATTATGAAACATTAGCAAGTATTGTTACACAAATTAATTTTAAAATATATACCATGAAAAAATTCGTTTTAGCAGCTACAGTATTAGCATTCGCAGGATTCTCAGCAGTACAGGCAAGTGAAGTAAAAGATTTTAAAACTACTGCAATTGTTGCAGTTCAAGATAGCGCAGTGAAAACTCCAGTTAAATTGGAAGAATTACCTGAGCCAGTAACAACCGCATTAAAATCTGACGCTTATAAAGGCTGGACCGCTACTGAAGCCTGGTCGGTTAAAGAAGGTACCAAAGAGTATTATTTAATTAACATCAAAAAAGAAGCGGAAACCGGTTCGGTAAAAATCGATAAAGACGGTAAACCAGTTCAATAATATCAATAGCCTTAGCGCTTCATAATTAACAAGTATTTAACAGTAACGAAAGTTACCAATCATATTTTAAAACACAATATCATGAAAAAGATCATTTTAGCCGCTACATTAGCATTCGCAGGATTCACAGCAGTACAAGCAAGTGAAGTAAATACAATCAAAAACGCTGCAATTGTTGCAGTTCAGGATAGTGCAGTAAAAACTCCGGTAAAATTAGAAGAGCTTCCTGCTCCAGTAACCACCGCATTAAAATCTGATGCATATAAAGGTTGGACCGCTACTGAAGCCTGGTCGGTTAAAGAAGGTACTAAAGAGTATTATTTAATCAACGTTAAAAAAGAAGCAGAAACTGGTTCAGTTAAAATTGATAAAGACGGTAAACCAGTTCAATAATCTCAAATAAATACGCTATAAAGGCATAATTAACATATTAGCGCGGCCCTTAGGGCTGCGCATAACTAAAAAATAAACAAAATGAAAAAATTAATTTTATCAGCTGCGTTCTTAGCTTTTGCAGGATTCTCAGCAGTACAGGCAAGTGAAGTAAATACAATTAAAAACGCTGCAATTGTTGCAGTTCAGGATAGCGCAGTAAAAACTCCGGTTAAATTAGAAGAATTACCGGCCCCAGTAACCACCGCATTAAAATCTGATGCTTATAAAGGTTGGACTGCTACTGAAGCATGGTCTGTTAAAGAAGGAACAAAGGAATACTACTTAATCAATGTTAAAAAAGAAGCAGAAACTGGTTCGGTTAAAATTGATAAAGACGGTAAGCCCGTACAATAAAAACCCAAATATTACATCTACCTATTACAAAGAAAGCCGGATTATGTCCGGCTTTTCTTATTTTTGTTAAATGGCGAGAATCCTGATTTTAGAAGACGATACCACATTTGCTCAATTGCTTGAAGGTTTTTTAACAAAAAACGGTCATGAAGTTACCCTTGTGACCCATGTAAAGCAATCTTTTAAACAAGTTGAAAATAGCGAATATGATTTATTGTTGATTGATTACCGCCTTCCTGACGGTACAGGCTTTGAAGTGCTTACCCATATCCGCGATCTGGGCCTTTCTATCCCGGTAATCATCATGACGAGTTTTAATGATGTGCGCACAGCGGTAAAATCAATTCAGTTAGGTGCTTTTGATTATATCACCAAACCAGTTAATCCCGACGAATTATTAATGGTAATTAAAAATTCTTTAGCTAAAAAGGATTTAAAAAGCGTCGAAACTAAAGAAACAAACAGCGATTTTATTAAAGGCAAAAGTGCTATTGCCGATAAATTATACGGTCATATTAACCTGGTTGCACCTACTGATATGTCGGTAATTATACAGGGCGAAAGCGGAACGGGAAAAGAATTTGCAGCCAGAACACTACACCAGCAAAGTAAACGTGCAGATAAACCTTTTGTTGCGATAGATTGTGGTGCTTTATCGAAAGATTTAGCTGCGAGTGAATTATTCGGACATGTTAAGGGTGCTTTCACAGGTGCATTGAATGATAAAAAAGGCCAGTTTGAAGCCGCCAATGGAGGAACATTGTTTCTGGATGAAGTTGGGAACCTGAGTTATGAGGTACAAATTAAACTACTCCGTGCTTTACAGGAAAGGGTAATTCAGCCTTTGGGCAGTACCAAGCAAATTCCAGTTAATGTAAGGATTGTTACGGCTACCAACGATGATTTGGCCAATAGCATGCAACAGGGCGAATTTAGGGAAGATCTGTATCACCGTTTAAATGAATTTAAAATCCAGCTTCCACCATTACGCGATCGGGGTGGAGATTTAGAATTGTTTATCAACCACTTTATACAATTATCCAACCGCGATTTAGAGCGAAACGTGAAGAGTGTATCTGCAGAAGCGAAATCATTATTACTGAGTTACGATTGGCCGGGTAATTTGCGCGAACTGAGCAATGTAATTAAACGTATGGTTTTATTAAGCCCTGGCGATGTTGCCCAGATCGAAGCCCTGCCTGATGAAATGATGATTTCGGTTCAACACCAATCAGCACCGGGTAATTCATCGGATCTGAAAGCGGTAAATGAACAAAACGAAAAAACATTAATTACGGAAACTTTGATTAAAGTTAGACACAACAAATCAAAAGCCGCTAAAATTTTAAATATCGACCGTAAAACGCTTTATGCTAAAATGGAACGTTACGGGATCGAATAACTATTCGGCACTGGCGTAATCCATTTGCTCAATAAAAGCAATTAGGCCATCTAATTTTTTAATCTGTACCAACACTTCTGCTTTTGCATGATCAGTTAAACCCTTTTCGGCAATTTCTATTTCTAAGGTACGGAAAGCATTGGCTAAAGTTTTAGAACCCATTTGCGCTGTACGACCTGCTAAGCGGTGAACCAATAACCTGCTTTTATCCTGATCATTATCGTTGATATGTTCCTTAAGCGATGCAGCATCATCAATGGAATCCTGTTTAAAACGGTTCAGGATTTTTTCAAGCATTTGCTGATCGCCAAAGGTCATTTTTTCGATCGATGAAAAATCAAATTCTGGCTGTTCTGATAAAATCTCAGTTTTATCAAAAATAGAAAGAATATCAACCGCCCTGAACGGTTTCATAATCAAACCATCAAAACCTTCACTTAAAACCATTTCGCGTTCTTCGGGTAAAACCTGTGCGGTAATGGCATAGAATTTAATGTTGTGCGGCAGTTTCTTTTTTAACAAATGACAAAGTTCGAAACCGGTCATTTCGGGCATGCGCATATCAACCAGAACGTATTTTAAGTCGGGTTCGGGTTCGGTATGTAAAATATCGGAAACCTGGGTAAAACTCCTGAAAGGGATTTTATTTTTTTGGAAAATCATTCCGCATAGGTCAAGAATCAGCTTATCATCATCAATTACCCATACAGAACCAGGATTAACAATGGCGTAATGTTCTAAATCCAAAGCATCATTTACACGTTCAGTTGTATTTTCATATTTCATATAAATATTAAAAGTGGTACCAATGCCAGGCTTACTTTTAACATAAATACGCCCGCCCTGCGTTTCGATCAGCGATTTAACAATTGGCAAGCCCAAACCTGTACCTGTTTGATTAATGATATATTTTTCAGGAGATTCTATCTGCTCAAATTCATTAAATATTTTTGGGATATCTTTTTCATCAAAACCAATTCCCGTATCTTTTATGGTGAAATGAAAATGTAAATCTTCACCTTGTTTTTTATAGGAAACGGACAGGCTGATTTCACCTTTTAAGGTAAATTTTACCGCATTGCCCAACAAATTGAATAAAATCTGCTTTAACCTGAAAGCATCGCCCTTTACAAACTCCAGGTTAGCCAGATCAAATGCTGCATTTAACTGGAGCGACTTCTGTTCTGCCAATGGCCGCATCACCGAAACCACTTCATCCAAAGCTTTTTTAATATTAAATACCTGGTTATTGAAACTAAACTCGCCCGAAATAATCCGGTTATAATCCAATACTTCATTCACGATCTGAAGTAAATGGATTGAAGACTGATAAATGGCATCAACATCTTTTTTATTGGGCACATCTTGCTGGGTAATCAATTCGGCATAACCTAATATAGATTGTAACGGTGTTCTGATCTCGTGACTCATGTTTGATAGAAAACGCTGCTTCGCTTTGCCATGATACTCAGCCTCATCTTTTGCCAGCTCTAAAGCCTTTCTGTATTTATTACTTTTAGTAATATCTGCCATAATCAGGTAGAGCAAAATTACCGTCAGTAAAAAGAAGATAATGATAATGGTGGTGATCTGCGTAATGCCATCGTTAACCACTTCTTTGGCCTGAATCCCATTTAAATCAACCTGGGCCACGGCTTCGCCTTCTACCTCGCGTAAAATCTGCAGCATTTTAGCTGTTAAAGCATTACTTGCAGTTGATAAATCTGCCTCACGTTTTAAAAATTTCTGGCTTTTCTGACGTTGTTCCAGTTCGATGTTTTTTAGCGAACCCGTCATGCTTTTCATAATACTATCTTCAGCCTTTGCATTTAAAGTATCGCGTTTAACTTTAAATTCTTCGTTTATAATTTTGTAAACATCAGATTTTTTCTTGCCAAAGAGTTTACTTAAAAAACCCCGCGATTTTTGCTCTTCTTCGGGTGCAACTGTAGTGGTTGAAGTGGTGGTTTCAGTAGTTAATACCGCACTATCGGTTTGCCTTGCCCTTATAGCCACCAGTTCGTTTAGTTTCTGCACTTCATCAGAAAATGACTTTGTATTTACCAGCGTTTCTCTAACTTTAAGGTAGTTGACAAACTGTTTATCGCGGTCTGAAAGTAGATCTTTAATCGATTTTATCCTGGCCAGCTGTGCAGAATCGCCCCGGTATAATTTACGGAGGGTGTCCAGACTTGATCTTAACTTACGCGATTCTTTTAGAAAACTATAAGTACCTTGTTTATTAAAAGCTTCGTCGCGCTGGAGCTGGTCCAATCTGGCAATTTTATGCGAAAGATCGTTAACAATCCTTAAACGATCATTTGGTGCCGAAATCTCTTCTACGGTATTCAGCATCCTGGTAAAAGCAAATTTACTGATACCCCATGCCAATATCAGCGCAAAACAGGCGAACAGAAAACCTATAATTACCTTACTTTTTATTGCCCGGAAGAAACGCTTTTGAATAACGGCCGCCATTTAATTCAGATTATTACCTTAAACCATTATCATAACGGTTTATCGTTTAGAATTGATATCTATTTATCTTTTACAAATAACGTACCACAAGAAAATTGGTTAAAAAGCTTTAATTTTATCAACGCCTAAAAAAAACCAAACATGAACCGTATCGACCGCCTTTTCGGAATTTTGACCCTACTCCAATCCAAAAAATACATTACAGCAGAAAAGATTGCTGAAAGGTTTAATATGAGCATACGTACGGTTTATCGTGATGTTAAAGCGCTTTGCGAACAGGGTATCCCCGTAAGTTTTGAGCAACACAAAGGCTATTATCTGGTTCAGGGCTATTTTTTACCCCCGGTTTCTTTTAATATGGAAGAAGCCAATGCATTATTGCTGGTAGAAAGCCTGGTAAATGGTTTTGCGGATAACTCTATCCGTGCTCATTATTCTGCTGCACTGACCAAGGTAAAAGCAGTGTTAAAAACAGGTCAGAAAGAAAAACTGGAAACTCTAAACCAGCATATCAAATTGCAAATTCCGGAAAGAATGAGTTTCAACTTTGGATATTTGTCCCTTATTCAACACGCTATTGCCGAAAAACACCTCATTGAAATCGATTATAAAAATAATAAAGGGGAGGCCAGCAAAAGAGAAGTTGAACCCATTGGCTTAATTTTTTATGCTTTTAGCTGGCATTTAATTGCCTGGTGCCACTACCGTAATGAATATCGCGATTTTAACCTGATCAGGATTGTTTGTTTAAAAAACCTGGGCATTCCTTTCAGAAAAACAGAACACATGCCTTTAAGTGATTATATGCATTTGCTACCGGTAAACTACTAGAATTCTATAATTCCTGCATCTTTCAAACGTTGTATCACATCTTCAGTATTTACAGATGAATGTTCACTTTTAAGGTAAATTTCAATAAAATAAATTGTTTTAACCTTAAAGCTCATCTAAAAAATCTTGGCATCGCGAAGTTCTACTTTTCCTTCCAGGTGAAGTTATTTGCTCAAAAGAAGCGATTATACATTGATTGTTCAGCCATATTTAGTTCTTTTTGTTTTAATATTAGATGCAACTTTGTATTCGACCCCAAGGCATCAAGCACAGCTTTTACTACTTTTTCAGATTTCTTGTTTTCAATACTTACCATTAATGCATTCATTATCAAAACAATACATTCATTTTTTTTAATAAAACATCTCTTAATTAAATATTTTTTTTACACTGCCATAGGGTTGTCAGCGGCCTGTATTTTCTTTGTGTAAACAAACATCAAAAATCATGAGCATCGCTGATTTATTACTTATGGAATTACACACCGCAGAAAAAACAAAACAAAAAAATATGGATATCATTAAATTATTATTGAAAGAGTTTGAAGCCGAATTTAATACCACAAAAAAATTCCTGGCGCTGGTACCGGCAGATAAATTTGACTGGGCACCGCACGAAAAAAGCATGAAAATGAAATCGCTTACCGTTCACATTGCCGACCTTCCCCGCTGGGTTTCATTGGCTTTAACTACAGATGGACTGGATTTTGAAACAGCACCTTACACAGAGGCTCCTGTTGAAAGCGCAGATGACCTGGTTAAAATTTTGGAAGAAAATTACGTAGAAGGAAAAGCTGATTTAGAAAAAGCTACTGAAGATAATTTAAGCGGACGTTGGGTATTAAGTATGGGCAAACAGGTGTTGGCAGATTATTCCAAATATGAAACCATCCGCCATTCCCTTAGCCAAACTACCCATCACCGTGCACAATTAGGCGTTTATTTGAGGTTATTGAATATTCCAATCCCCGGAAGTTATGGCCCAAGTGCCGATGATCAGAATTTTTAGTTCTTAATGATATTTAAATGGACCGTTGAAACCTGGTGCGTTTCGATGGTTCATTTGAAATGACAGCCCGATTACCCGTTACGCTTTATAATCCATCTGTTCTTTGTTACTTTTAACAATGAAAAAGATAGTCGCAATTTCGGGCAGTACAAAAGCTTTATCAACCAACGCACTTTATATTACGGCCGCCGGCCAGCTTTTAGGAAAAGATTTCGAAATAACCAACTTTCCTTCCATCTCAGACCTCCCTCATTTTAATCCTGATTTAGATCTGGAGAACCCACCAAAGCTTATTAATGAACTTCGATCTGCTATCCAACAAGCAAATGGAATCATTATTTCTACACCAGAGTATGCCATGGGTTTACCGGGTTCATTAAAAAACCTGCTCGATTGGACGGTAAGTTCAGCATCATTTTCAGGGAAACCTGTTTTAGCACTAGTCGCTTCAACCCAAGGCGAAAAAGCTTACCAATCCATCATTGATGTTTTAACAGTACTCGAAGCTAAGGCATTTTCCCAGCTTATCTCATTTGCAAAAGCTAAGATCAGTACTGTTGCTATAATTACTGACAATGAAACTTTAACTAAGCTTAAAAGTACCATCCAATCATTTGTTGCCACTATGAACAATGAATAACACAATTATTTCCGTAAAATTGCAGCATGAACAATAACTCTGCAACCCGTTTAAATAAATTTATCAGCGAAAGTGGATTATGTTCACGCCGTGAAGCAGATCGTTATATCGAAAAGGGTACTGTTTTTATCAATGGAAAAAGGGCAAAGGTAGGCGATCAGGTTTTTGCAGGTGATAAAGTGATGGTTAATGGCCATAATATCGAACCAAGAGAAGAGAGTAACTTCATTCTGCTAGCCTTTAACAAACCTGTCGGAATTACCAGCACTACAGAGGGAAGCGTACGTGATAATATTGTGGATTATGTAAACCACAGCGAAAGGATATTTCCGATTGGCCGATTGGATAAAGATTCATCAGGCTTAATTTTCCTGACCAATAACGGCGATATCGTAAATAAAATTTTAAGGGCAGGGAATAAACACGAAAAAGAGTACCTGGTTACCGTTAATAAACCCATCACCGAAGATTTTATTTTCGAGATGAGTAACGGTGTACCAATCTTAGGTGTAAATACACGTAAATGTAAGGTACGCCAGGTGAGTACCTTTGTTTTCAATATTATCTTAATTCAAGGCTTAAACAGGCAGATCCGCAGAATGTGCGAACATTTTGGTTATGAGGTAGCCAAACTCGAGCGTACGCGGATTATGAATATCAGTCTTAAAGGTATTCCAACCGGAGAGTTTAGGGAACTTACCGAAGAAGAAATGAAAAGCATCACCAAAAGTGTAGAAAATTCATCTTCAGAGGCTAAATCCAAACCAAAACCTACAGCTAAGAAAAAACCAAACGCCTGGGAAGAAATTCCTGAGCTTCGGGAAGAACAACCTAAAAAGGCTTTCAAACCAAAACCATTAGGTCAAAAATCTTCAGGCAAAAAACCAGGAGCTCATTCAGGCTCAAAACCCGGTGCTAAAAGTAATAGTGGTAACAGAAATTCCAGACCGGCAAAAGGGAAGTCTGCAGGCAAGCCAAATACAAGAGGCAGAGGAAGATAAGCTAACAAATTGTAAAATTTGGCACTATCTACATACCTTATACCCTCCACCTTTTAACCTTCTACCTTTTTTAAGTACCTTTGCAACAAATGGTAGCAGCAAAAAAAACCGATATTCGTGCATTAGATCTTCCCCAATTGCAACAACACCTTGTAGCAATGCAACAGCCTGCATTTAGGGCCAAGCAGATTTACCAGTGGCTTTGGGAAAAATCGGCTACGGATTTCGAGCAAATGAGTAATTTATCTAAAGATCTTCGTAAGGCTTTGGATGAATCCTTTACCATTAATGCTGTGCAGGTTAACAACTCTCAGTTCAGTAACGATCATACCATTAAAAATACTTTCAGGTTAGCCGACGGCAATATTGTTGAAGGAGTTTTAATCCCTTTGGAAGACCGTATGACGGCTTGCGTGAGTTCTCAGGTAGGCTGCAGTTTAACCTGTAAATTTTGTGCAACCGGTTACATGGATCGTAAGCGTAATTTAAACGCCGATGAGATTTATGATCAGGTGGTATTGATCGACAAACAGGCTAAGCAAAACTATGATAATCCCCTTACCAATATCGTGTATATGGGCATGGGTGAACCGCTGTTAAATTATGCAAACGTATTAAAGTCTATCGAACGTATAACTGCTCCTGATGGTCTAAACATGAGCTATAAGCGCATTACTGTATCTACTGCAGGAATTGCCAAGATGATTAAAAAATTGGGTGATGATGGTGCTAAATTCAATCTTGCGCTTTCACTGCATGCCGCTGACGATAAAAAACGTAATGAAATTATGCCCATTAATGAGGCTAATTCTCTAAAAGCGTTGGCAGATGCCCTTAAATATTATTTTGCTAAAACTAAAAATCCGGTAACTTACGAATACATTGTTTTTAATCATTTTAATGATGAGATTTCGGATGCCATGGATTTAGCTAAATTCTGCAAACATATTCCTTGCAAAGTGAACCTGATCGAATATAACCCAATTTCTTTTGCTGATTTCACCAATGCAGAAGGCGATAAGATTGATGCTTTTTCGAATTATTTGAAAAGTCAGGGAATTAATACCAATATCCGCCGTAGCCGTGGTAAAGATATTGATGCAGCTTGTGGTCAATTGGCCGTCAAAGAAGAAGCAAACGCTTAAACCATTCATTACAATATTCTTAATGCAACCTCTTCATTTTTTTGGAGCGCAGTTTTCTGTGTATAATGGGCCAGGTTCCTATCCTGGGATGGAAGTATAATGCAAAAGAATGATGGAACTGTGTTCTGCAGAAATAAGTAGTTAGTCTTTACAATTGAGTTTTTAAAAGTATTGCATTTTTCTTGGAGCGCAGTTTCTGTACTTATAGGTTGGCTCCTGTCCTGCTGTATGCTTAATTCTTTTGGAACTTATAACACCATAAAACAAATTAGCTTTTATCAAAAGGGATAGCGCTTCCATCAGGGCTAATTAACCCGGGATGGAATTATAATGGAAGATGTAAAACGGATGATGGAAGTGCTTCTACGCAAATCAGTGCCATCTGGTGGAGAAAACCAATGTACGCCCTTAATAAATTTAATCAATGTTATCCTGTGCTTTTAATGGTTCTGAGAAAAATAGAACGGTTATAAACGAAGAAAACCCT